>DYNM01000061.1:0-1092 GCA_020721065.1 Thiocystis violascens
AAACCTTCTCCGGCTTCACCGTGCAGCGCATGCGCTGGGCGCAGGGCATGGTGCAAATCTTCCTGCTAAAAAACCCTTGGGCGCAGCCCAATATGAGCATCACCCAACGCCTGGCCTATACCTCTTCGGTGTTCTTCTGGTTCTTCCCATTCGCCCGCGTGGTGTTTTTGGTTGTTCCCGGCTTTTTTCTGTTCTTTGGCCTGCAAATTTACGATGCGAGCGGCAGTGAGTTTCTTGCCTACGCCCTGCCGCATATTCTTGCCGCTATTTTTCTCTCCAATGTGTTGTACGGCAAAACGCGCTGGCCGTTTGTTTCTGAACTTTATGAAACCATTCAAAGCGTGTATTCATTGCCAGCGATTATCGAGGTGCTGCGCAGCCCACGTTCGCCCTCATTTGCCGTGACACCCAAAGGCGAGCGCCTGGACGAAGACTTTGTGTCGTCATTATCCAAGCCGTTTTACATTTTGTTTGTGCTGAATACCCTTTTCCTCACCGCAGGCATCGTGCGCTTAATTTTTCAACCCGAACTTGCGTCAGTCACGATTATCACCATGGTCTGGGCGAGTATTAACGTCATTTTCATCCTCGCGGCCATTGGCATCATGCTGGAAAAGGCGCAAAAGCGTGCGGCTTACCGCATCAACATTAATAACCCTTTAAGCTTTCCGATGAGCTACGACAGTGCTCATGAGTTTGGCTCATGCGTGCTGGAAAATATCAGTCACACGGGAATGGGGGTGGTAATTAAGCACATGCAAACGCCGGCCAGGATTGGAGACTCATTGAACTTTAGTATCTACATTCCCGCATTGGATCGGCTTGGGAACTTTCATGCCAAGGTCGTTAATCTCCGTGATAACGGGCGCAAAGGTTTACGTTTGGGGCTGGTCTTTCATGCTGAAAACCAAGATGAAAAACGCGCCATTGTTGGCTTGGTTTATGGCTGGAGCGATCTTGCGGACTACAATCAACTGTCAAGGCAAAAACGCATCACGCCACATGCCGGGCTGATCTACTTATTCAATATCGCTTTGTATCACGCATGGGAGCATGTGGTGTTTCTCTCGCGTGAGTATTTTCGCGCCACCA
>DYNM01000061.1:1192-2376 GCA_020721065.1 Thiocystis violascens
CAACCCATTCGCGCATCGCTGGCAGAGCTTAATGCGCTGTTTGACTCGCGCCTATGGCTCAATCAGTTTCCGCTGCACATCATCAGCACCGACCCCAAACTGCTGGAAGCGCATGCTTTAGCCGCTCAAGGTGCCGCACTGCGCCTGGACTTTATGCCTTTGCACGTCTCCTACAGCGTGGCCGCTTCAAAATCGTATGACCCGCAATCAAACACCACAGAATTATTTCCTGGCTTAGTCGCACCTGATGCGCACGACATGATCCTCATTGGAACACGCAAAACCTTGGCACCGCTGCTATCCGCCGAGCTTCAACAACGCATACAAGGCCCATTTATCGGAGTGTACCCGCTGGATAGCGATGCGACGCGCGGAGTGGTTGTTATC
Organism: Thiocystis violascens; assembly: GCA_020721065.1. Classification (GTDB taxonomy): domain Bacteria; phylum Pseudomonadota; class Gammaproteobacteria; order Chromatiales; family Chromatiaceae; genus Chromatium; species Chromatium violascens_A. Next base: position 1,580 of record DYNM01000061.1, read on the forward strand.
TCCGGTCTGGATGCGGCGCAAGTCAAACAAGCGGCGCAAGTTTTTGCGCAAAAAAGCTACGCCATGCCGGATCGGCAGGAAATTTTGATTAAAGAACTGGATATGCCGCAGAATTTCTCACGCCTACCAGGTTTGGGTAATGCAACAAGCAGTACCACCCCCGATGAAAGCGGCTGGATTAGCTTTTCGCGCCTCGGTTTTACAACCACCACCCTGCACGGCATGTACCCTCAACCGGTTGAACTGCAATTTTGGGCGTTCAGCGAAATGTTTCCGCCACGCCAACGCCATTTGCTTGCCGAGATCAACTTTGCCTATGGTTCGGGTTTTGATAAAAAATCCGGCCTTAACATGATGCTTAATGGGCAATTTATTCAGGCCATACCGCTGCGTGATCCGAGTGGTGCGCAGGTTTTTCGGGCAAAAATTAATATCCCCATTGCCCAACTCAAGGCAGGGCGCAATAGTTTGAGTTTTGCGCCGAGCGTGATTGGCGAAGATGTCGGTGGTGAATGCCGGCCGATCTTCACCGACAACTTGTACGTCAGTATTGCAGAAGATTCACGCATTGCACTTCCGCCCAATAGTGGTTTTATGCGCCTGCCTGATTTGTCCTTAATGTCGCGTACCGGACTGCCCTATACCCAAGCGAGTGATGGTGCGGCAAGTGCTTTGACGCTGCTGGATGAGCATGACGCGACGCAGAGTGCCGCGCTGACATTGGTCGGTAAACTGGCGCAAGTGAACAAAGCCCCACTGAGTGCCCTTCTTGTGGGCGGGCAAGAAAACCTGACGGG
>DYNM01000031.1 GCA_020721065.1 Thiocystis violascens
AGAACTTCAGCTTCCCAAGCTGATAGCGTGGGTTCGATTCCCATCACCCGCTCCAGCGTTCTCGTTCCGTTCTCCTTGTATTTCTCGCCATCACAGGCGCATTTTCCTGTCTGCATTCACTCCCGCCGCTGTTGCTACCGCCCTGCTGAGTTGGTTCGATCAGCACGGTCGTCACCATTTGCCTTGGCAACGCGATCCCACGCCGTATCGCGTCTGGGTGTCAGAAATTATGTTGCAACAAACGCAAGTCGCGGTGGTGATCCCTTATTTTGAACGGTTCATGGCGCGGTTTCCGACTGTGGCGACACTCGCGTCCGCGTCGCTTGATGAAGTGCTGGCACAGTGGACGGGGCTGGGGTATTACGCCCGTGCGCGTCATTTACACCGCACCGCGCAACTGCTGTGTACGCAATATCAGGGCGAATTTCCGCATGAGATCGCGCAGATGCAGGCATTACCGGGGATTGGACGCTCCACCGCCGGCGCGATCTTGACCTTCGCTGCCGGACAGTCGCATCCGATTTTGGACGGCAACGTCAAGCGCGTATTGAGCCGCTGCGTCGCGCTAGAAGGATGGCCTGGTCGCCCCGAAGTGACAGCGCAACTGTGGGCGCTGGCAACTAAGTTGACGCCGCTGACCCGCACTGCGGCTTACAATCAAGCCTTGATGGACCTTGGCGCGACCGTCTGCACCCGCCGTCATCCCGCCTGTGATCGCTGCCCACTGCGGACGTGGTGTCAGGCGCGAGCGCAACAGCGTCAACACGAATTCCCCACCAGTCGCCCGCGCTCACCGCTACCCGAACGCACCGCGTTATTGCTGCTCATCCGCTCGCACTGCGGCAAAATTGTGCTGCACCAGCGCCCACCAACGGGCATTTGGGGCAGTTTATGGAGCTTGCCGGAAGTGGCAGTTGACGCCGACCCGACGGCGTGGTGTCGCGCTCATCTCGACCTCAATCCACAACAGATCGAGCATTTGCCCGCTCGTTATCACAGTTTCACGCATTTCAAATTAAAAATAGAGTTAGCGCGGCTCGTGGTCGCCACTGCCAGCAAGACCAGCGCCGATCATTATCGTTGGTTTGAATTAGCGCAATTACCCACCATTGGTTTACCTGCACCAGTGAAAAAAATCATCATGGCTGACGCTTCGTTGCTAACTGCATAGACTATTCATGAAACCAAAAATATGTAAACTGATAAAAGTTTTGGTAGTTGACGACATGGCATCCATGCGAATGCTGATTCGTGCCGTATTAAATCGCATGGGTAATTTTGAAATTATTGAAGCGGCAAATGGTCGGGAAGCCTTACAAAAACTCAGCGATAATACAGTTGATATTTTAATCTGCGATTGGAATATGCCGGGCATTAGCGGCTTGGAGGTCTTACATGCAGTGCGAGAAGATAGACAATTTCAACGCTTACAAAAGTTGCCAGTGTTAATGGTCACAGCAGAACAAAGTCGTAATCAGGTGCGAGATGCAATTGATGCAGGAGTAACGGGTTATGTTTCTAAACCCTTTTCGCCAGCTATTTTGCAAGCGCATATTCAGGAATGCTTAGATAAACGCCCGCGTAAAACAGAGTAAATGAAAGTTGGCAACCAAATTCCTCCGCTTTACTAATCAATGAGTTCTTTTTTAATTGCCAATAACAGCTTCACCCACAGTCATTCAGCACTCGTCCCGGCGTCGGTAATTCACCTTCAATCATAATCGGGCGCAGCGCGTGTAAGATATTCGCAAATAAATGACTGTGCGCAGCTTCTTCACGCGCCAGCAGGGTTTTCATATATTCGCGCCGCGTCGGTTTAGAAAAACACGCCGGACAAGAATCAGCAATCACCGGTAATTGAGCGCGGCTGGCAAAATCTGCCATTTGCCGCTCACGGCAATATGCCAGCGGGCGAATAATCCGCACATCTCCTTCTTGATTCCGATAATGCGCTTTCATCGTCCGCAATTGCCCGCCGTGAAATAATGACATCAATAAACTTTCTGCTAAATCATCTAAATGTTGTCCCAGCGCCAGCACGTTATAACCATGTTCACGACATAAGCGATACATGATGCCGCGTTTCATCCGCGAGCAATAGGCGCAAAATGAATCGCCGCTCATGTGTATTTGCGCTTGTGCTAATAACGGCTGCTGTTCGTAATGCCACGCGATATTGAGATCAGCGTAATACTGTTGTAAAGGCTGCGGATCAAAACCCGGCACTTCGGGATCAACCGTTAATACCGCTATTTCAAAATTTACGGGCGCATAACTGCGTAAATGATTGAGAATATGCAGCAGCGATAATGAATCTTTGCCGCCAGAGACGCCAATTAAAATGCGGTCGCCATCGCCAATCATTTGAAAATCAGCAATCGCACGACCAACTTGGCGCAATAACGATTTGGGTGGTTTTAACATGGTGGAATTAAATTGGCGTAATAGCTTAAACGCGGATTTAAGGGCGCTGGCGCATAACGATAGGTTTCAATTTGCCAAGTGGTGGGCGTCGCAGTGAGCACCAAACAGGAGGGGCCGCCGTGCGTGCGAATGCGCCCCGCCGCGCCCGGATTGAGTACCCACGGGCTGGCGCTCACATCGACGGCGAGATGATGGCTGTGACCGTACACAATCGCTCGCGCTTGCGGAAACCGTCCGCGCAATAATTGATGCCGATCTCGCGCCAGCAATTGATGCCCATGAATCGCCACCAATTGTCCGCCTGGCAAGAGCTGCGCGAACCATTCGGGCACATGTTCCAACAATTGCCGATCCATTTCTGGCCATTTCTGCGCCACGTCGTTATTACCAAACACGGCCAACACCCGTCCCAAACGCGGTTGCAACTGCGCCAGCACCGTCGCGCCGCCGATGTCGCCGCCGTGTACCGCCAGATCACATTGCGTCACCAAGTGCTGAATCCGCGCATCCAACATGCCATGCGTGTCGGACACCAGCGCCACCTTGACCTGCGTCATGGCAGCAATGTCGAGGAGTTCTGCCGCCAATGTCAGTCCAACACCAGCGCCAGCTTGCCGGTCACATGCCCCAGCTCCAGCACGCGATGGGCATCTGCTACTTGCGCCAGCGGGAAAGTGCGGGAGACGTGAATCCGCAGCGCACCACGCGCAATCAACGCGGCGCACTGGTTGAGAATGTCGCCTTGTCGCGCCAGCGCCGTTGGCAAATTGCGCAGTTGCGGCGTGAGCATCAGCACCAAACTCAGGCGCAAATTGCGCAGCCGCGCCTCTTTGAAATCGACGCTCGCGCCGGGATCCAAAATCGTCACCAGATCGCCGTAATGCGCCACCGCTGGAATCGTCTGCTGAAACACCGCCGGCCCAATCGTATCCAGCGCGATGTCCACGCCGCGCCCATTCGTCCACTCGCGCACGGCAGCGACCACATCTTCTTCGCGGTAATTGATGCAGCGTTCTGCGCCAAGTGCCTGAGCAAACGCCGCTTTTTCGGGAGAGCTGACGGTAGTACAGACTCGCGCTCCCGCCGCAACCGCCAACTGAATCGCCACATGTCCGACGCCACCCGCGCCGCCGTGAATCAACACCTGTTGTCCGGCAGCGAGCTGCGCCCGCTCATGCAGCGCCTCCCAGGCCGTGAGCAAGACCAACGGTGCCGCCGCAGCTTCGGTCATGGTCAACGCGGCTGGCTTTGGTTGCACAAGTGCTTGATCAATCAAGCGATATTCTGCGTGATTGCCCGCTGCGCCGCCGAGTCCACCGTGACAAAACCAAACTGCGTCGCCGGGCTGAAACCGCGTCACGCCAGCACCAACCGCAGTGATCACGCCCGCGCCGTCGCAGCCGGGAACCAGCGGCAAACCCGCCGCTAACATCGCGCCATTGCGCCGGATTTTGGTATCAACCGGATTGACACCCGCCGCTACCAGCTTGATCAAAACTTCCGTCGGCGCAGTGATTTGCGGGAGCGGGCGCTCGACCAGTTGCAGCACTGACGGAGCGCCGGTTTCATGGATTTCAATGGCTTGCATCGCTTTGAGACTCCGCAGGGTTCAGACCAAACGATTGTGACAATCGACGCTACTCAACAGCCGCGTGATCGCCTCCACCGCTGGCAACCGCACGCCGTGCCGCGCCACTTCGCGCAGCGGTCGCCGGTACAGATATTCGATTTCTAATTCCCGTTTTGCTAAGTAATCCAAACGCATACTCGGCGCATAAGGCTTCATCCGCCGCGTGGTTTCCAGTAACTGCGCGGGAAAATCATCCGCAAACTGCACCCCACACGCTGCCGCGCCCGTGCTCACTTCCGCCATCAACTGCTCCGCCAACGCCGTCGCCTCGGCGTCCGCCATCAATCCATCGGTGTTCATATTGAGCAGCACCGACAGCCCATTAAATGGGATATTCCACAACAACTTACGCCACCGCGCCGTCGTCAATTCGGGCTGAGATTCGACCGGAACGCCAGCCGCTGCGAACGCCGCCAGCAACTGCGGAATCCACGCTGCGCTGCGCTCGTCACGGGGCGCAAAACTGACCAAGCCGTAGTCAAGATGCGCGATGTGACCGGGGCCGAGCTTGTTGGCGCACAGAAAACATAAGCCCGCGATGATGTTCGCGTGCGGAAACCACGCTGCCAGCTCGTCTTCCAACGTCAAGCCGTTTTGCAGATTTAACAGCACCGTGTTGTCGTGTACCAACGGCGCGAGCAATTCGGGAAGTAAATGATTTTGCGTGGTTTTTAGCGCAATGCACACGACATCAGATGGCGGAATCACCTCATCGGCGGCATACACCGCCACCGGTTGATGATGCACATCGCCGAGCGGCGAATCGACGCGCAGCCCGTGTTCGCGGATAAACGCAACATCGCTGTGCGCGATAAATTGCACCGTCGCGCCGCTCTGCAATAACCGCGAGCCATAAAAACCGCCGAGTGCGCCGGTACCGAGAATCGTAAAAGAAAGCGCCATAATGTCGATTCCGAACGCAAATTAAGGCAATTGCACCTGCATTGGCGGCTGCCAATCGTTGGCGCGATGTTCAACAATTACCGTCGTAAAAATTCCGCCGCGCACATTAAAAACTGCGGTCAAACGCATAAAACGCGGGGCAATCGCAGCAACTAAATCATTGAGAATCTGATTGGTGACTGCTTCGTGAAATGCGCCCTCATTACGATATGACCAGATATAATTTTTGAGCGATTTTAATTCAACGCACAATTGCGCGGGCACATATTCCAAATGCAATTCAGCAAAATCGGGTTGCCCGGTTTTAGGACATAAACAGGTAAATTCAGGAATGCGCATCCGAATGGTGTAATCACGCTCTTGCTGCGGATTCGGGAAGGTTTCAAGTGATTTGCTGGGGACGCTGGACATGAATTCGCTCTCGTCAACAATAAAAAGCCCTTTGAAAAATCCCCAGCCTCCTTTGCTAAAGAAGAGGAAAAAGCCCCCCTTTGAAAAAGGGGGGTTGGGGGGATTTGAGATCGGGCGGTTAGTGGAAGATTTAATTTAACCTTTAAGTGGTTCCAACACCGCATCTAAATTGAGGGCGTCGCAATAATCCATAAATTCTTCGCGCAGCCCCGCAATATGAATATCAGCCGGAATGCCGACCGTAATATGCACGGAAAACATTGGCGTTCCGGTATGCGCGGCGGCATAACTGCTGGTTGCCATATCTTCAATGTTGATTTTACGTTCTGCAAAAAAACCCGCCAAATTATTGATAATGCCGGGATGATCTAATGACACCACATCAACCGCATACGGCAATAAATTATTGCGCGTGGTGCGTTCGCCGGTGCGTTTAGAAATAATGGTCATACCTAAATGACGTTCTAATTCGGGCAGCGCGTGTTCAATTTTGGCGAGCGTATTCCATTTACCTTCCACCAAAAGCATCGCCGCAAACTCGCCACCGAGCACCGTCATGCGGCTGTCTTCGATATTGCAGCCGTGTTCTAAGACGACTTTGGAAAGTTGATTGACGATGCCGGGATGGTCTTCGCCGAGTGCTGAGATCACAAGATAGGTCTTTTGCCGGGTCATATCTGTGCCAAAAGTTGGTGGTTGAAGAGTTGAGATGGGTGCGGAATCAAACGGGCGGCGAGTTTACCACGCCGCATTGATTGCTCAGGCTGGCGGCTAAATCAATCTCAAGCACGGCAAAGGCGGCGCACATCGCGGCAGAATCGGCAGCGGCGGCGGCGGCTTGCAGCGTCGCCAATCCATCTGCGATGGCGGCAGTGCTCAAACCGGCGTGGCAGCGGGCAACGCGAATTTTCGGATGTCCCGTCGCCACCAGCGCCTCGGACGCATAAAACAGTTCTTCATAGAGCTTTTCGCCGGGACGTAAACCCGTGTAAATAATGGCAATATCGCGCCCCGGCTCGCGCCCAGAGAGCCGAATCATCTGCTCGGCGAGATAGCGAATTTTGATCGGCTCGCCCATATCGAGCACGAAAATCTCCCCACCTTCACCCAACACTGCCGCCTGCATGATGAGCTGGCAGGCTTCGGGAATCGTCATAAAAAAGCGTTCAATCTCAGGATGCGTCACCGTCACCGGCCCGCCCTGTTCAATTTGCTGCTGAAAACGCGGCACCACGCTGCCGGCCGAACCCAGCACGTTGCCGAAGCGCACGGTGATAAACCGACAGCCGCATTGCCCGTCATATAACCGGCAAATCGCCTCGGCCACGCGCTTGGTCGCTCCCATCACGTTGGTGGGATTGACGGCTTTGTCGGTGGAAATCAGCACGAAACGTTCACAACCACTTGCAGCCGCCGCCTCGGCGACGATCCGCGTGCCGATCACGTTGTTGCGCACGGCGACGCGCAGTTGGTCTTGCAACAGCGGGACGTGTTTATAGGCAGCGGCGTGAAACACGATGGCGGGGCGCTCGTTTTCAAACAGCGCAGCGACGGCTGGCGCGTCGGTGATGTCTAACAGATGTCGCGCCAGCCGCAGTTCGGGATGCGTTTCCGACAGTTCCAACGCGATGCGATACAGATTGAACTCGCCGTTGTCCACCAAAATCAGTCGCGCTGCGCCGCTGACGGCGAGCTGGCGCACCAGCTCAGAACCAATCGAACCACCTGCGCCGGTGATCAAAATGTCGCGCCCGGCGAGTCCGCGTTGAATGCCCGTCCAATCCAGCGTGATTTGATCGCGCCCCAGCAGGTCTTCAATCGACACCGGACGCAATTGGCTGAGATGGAGTTGTTCACGCCGCAGTCCGTGTAATTCGGGCACGGTGCGAAAAGGCAGCCCGGTGTGTTCGCAGAGTTCGACTAAGCGGCGCATCTCGCGGGCGGTGGCGCTGGGAATCGCCAGCATCAACACGTCAATGCCCAGTTGCTGCGCGAGCGTGGGAATCTCGGCGGTTGCGCCAACAATCGGGACGCCATGCACTTCTGAACCCTGCCGCCGGAGCTTGTCATCCACAAATCCGAGCGGGACATACGCCTGCTGCGGATCGCGCAACAGATCGCGCACCAGCATTTCTCCCGCCCGACCTGCGCCAATAATCAACACCCGCTGTCCGGCAGAGAGCGTGAGGCGATGATCTTTGAACCAGCGGTAAATCAAGCGCGGGCTGGCGAGCAGCAGCAGTTGCAAGCCGAAATACAAGACGGGAATTGAACGCGGCACGAGTGCCGAGCGATTGACGATAAATAAAGCAAATAAAATCAACGCTGTGCCTGCTAACGCAGCTTTGCTGATGCGGACGAGATCGGGCAGCGAGGCGAAGCGCCACACGCCGCGATACAGCCCGAATTGCCAATAAATCGTGCCTTGAATCAGGATCACCCACGGCAGCGAGTGCAGCGCCCCGCTGACGAATTCCGGCGGCACTTGGTCAAGATTGAAGCGCAGCCAATATGCCAGCAACCAACTCACGGGAACGGTCAGCACATCGTGGGCAAAGGCGGCGGTGCGGGTGCGCAGCCGGTCGATCATTGGATTCATGGGAGGGGGAAGTTGTCAGTTGTCGGTTGTCAGTTGTCAGTGGCGCTGCGTTCCACCACCGCGACGCGCTGATGAATCAGTACATACAGCGCCGCCCACGCCGTCAGCAATAACCATTGTTCTGGCGGTGGCAAGCGCGGGGCTGCGACTGCGCACAGTGCGGCGGCGATCATCAACGCGTAACTGCGCAGCAACGTGTCACGGTGACTCCAGCCAGCGAGCACCAGCCGTTGATAATGATGAGAGCGGTGCGCTTCCCACAGCCGTTCGCCGCGCCGCAGCCGCGTCATCAACGTCCACGTCGCATCAACGATGAATGGCGAAAATGCCAGCGCCGCCGCCCACAGCGGAAAAACTTCGCGCTGACTGCCCCACAGCGATAAACCAGCGGCGAGTAAACCCAAACTTGCTGCGCCGACATCGCCGAGAAAAATCCGCGCTGGCGGGACATTGCCAGTTAAAAATCCGAGTGCGGCAGCGGCAATGCTGGCCGCTACCAGCGTCAACAGCGGATCGCCGCCCTGCCAACTCAGCAGCGCCAGCGCACTAAATCCGCTCACCGTCATGCCGCCGGCAAAACCATCTAAACCGTCCATGAAGTTGTACAGGTTAATCATCCACACCACTGCCAGCAGCGTCACCCCAGCCGCCACCACCGGCGGTAGCGCCAGCGTGAAACCCGGCACTGCCAGCGTCGTCACCGCCATGCCACCGTTTAGCAGCAGTCCCGCCGCTGCGCCGTGTACCAATAAACGCACGAGTGGCGACACTTGACGCACGTCGTCCAGCAGTGAAATCCCCGCCACCAGCGCCAGCGCCGCGCTCAATCCAATCAATTCAGGTGCCATCGCGTCAGCACCGATCAGCAGCACCGCCAGCAGCGGCACAACTGCGCCAATCAGCACCGCCACGCCGCCGGTGCGCGGAATCGGGCTGGTGTGCAATGACCGCGCATTGGGTTGATCAAACGCACCCCAGCCCCGCGCCGCTCGTGCAATCAACCACTGCGTTGTCGCGCCACTCAGCACCAGCGCCGCCGTGCTGACCAGCGCCAGCGTCCACATCATGCGAGCTGGCGCACCAATCCGCGCTCAACCTGCTCACGGCAGGCGCTGCCCTGCAATAACTCAATCAATTGCAACGCAAAATCCAGCGCCGTCCCCGGCCCGCGACTGGTGACGATATTCCCGTCAATCACGACCGGCGCATCAAGCAACGTCACCTGCGGATAATCCGCCGCTGCGACTGAACCCGGATAACTGGTCGCCGTCTTGCCGTTGAGCACTCCGGCGTGAGCCAACACGCCCGGCGCTGCACAGATCGCAGCGGCATAACGCCCAGCGGCGTGCTGGCGCTGGATCAACGCGATCACGCGCTCATCCTGTTGTAAATACACCGCACCCGGCAAACCGCCCGGCAACACGATCAAATCAAATTCCTGCTCCAGCACCGCATCAAGCGTGGTATCGGCGAGAAACACCACGCCCCGGCTGGCAGTGACCGGACCGGGCTGCAAACTGGCGGTGATGACCTGACAATCAGCGCGGCGCAGCAAATCAATCAAGGTCACGGCTTCCAATTCTTCACAACCCGCAGCGAGCGGAATCAACACAGTTGGCATGGGAACAGCTCCGCAATGGTTTTTTATCCGAAATGGGAAGTTGTCAATTGAGTTGTCGGTTGTCAGTTGTCAGTTGTCAGTAAAAACGCTGGCAATGATTCGATTCCCTCACTGACAACCGACAACTGACAACTTTGATTCACCGGCAACTGAACTAACGCGACCGATGATGAAGAATCGTCAACCCTTTCAACACGGTCAACGCTTCCGCAAGCTGGAAATCTTCTGTAATCAAGGCTTTAACGTCTTTTTGTTGCTCTTGCGGCGTTGCTGGCGCTTTACCTTGCTCAAGATGCCGCGCCAAATCCGCTTCCTTCACCGCGCCCAAATCCTGCTGCGTCAGCGGCTTAAACTCGCCCCGCGCCAGCACGATGTCCGGCGTGATCCCTTGCGCCTGAATCGACCGCCCCGACGGGGTGTAATACCGCGCCGTCGTCAGCTTGAGCGCAGTGGTTTCCGTCAGCGGCACAATGGTTTGCACCGAGCCTTTACCAAACGTTTGCGTGCCCATCACCAGCGCCCGTTTATGATCCTGCAACGCGCCAGCCACGATTTCTGACGCCGACGCACTGCCGCCATTCACCAGCACCACCAGCGGCGCACCGTTGAGCAAATCATCCGGTCCCGCGTCAAATTGCACCCGACTCTCCACCTCGCGTCCTTGGGTGTAAACGATCAGCCCTTCCGTCAAAAACGCATCGCTGACGCCAACCGCGCCATTCAACACTCCGCCCGGATTGTTGCGCAGATCAAGCACCAACCCGCGCAGCGTCCCATCATTCGCCTGTTTCAACGCCGCAATCGCCTTGGTCAGATCATCCGTCGTCGGCGCTTGAAAATTGGAGATACGGACGTAGCCATAACCCGGCTCCAGCGTGCGACTTTTCACGCTTTCCACCTGAATCATCGCCCGCTCCAGCGTCATCTCAAACGGCTGTTGCTTCTCGCCGCGCAGCACCGTCAACCGCACCTTAGTACCCGCCTTGCCGCGCATCAGCTTGACCGCCTCGCTCAAACTCAAGCCTTTCACCGCCTTCTCGTCGATGCGCATGATCAAATCACCGGCTTGAATCCCGGCGCGTTGTGCTGGCGTGTCATCAATCGGCGCAATCACTTTGACGAAACCGTCTTCCAGCCCGACCTCAATTCCCAACCCGCCGAACTCGCCGCTGGTGCCGATTTGCAAATCACGATAATCATCGGCGTTGAGATATGCCGAATGCGGATCAAGCCCGCTCAACATCCCGCGAATCGCGTTTTCAATTAACGCCCGGTCGGGCGCAGCTTCGACGTAATCCTCTTTAATCCGCCCAAACACATCAGCAAAGGTGCGCAGCTCTTCGAGCGGCAACTCGCCAGCAGCCGCTGCCGGCGGATCGACGGGCGCATTTTCATCAGCGCGGCTGCCTGCAACCGGCCAAGCCGCAAGACCAACGAGGATTCCAGCGTGAATTAAAGTGAGCAACGGACGGCGCATCATGGTAAGTACTCGATTGTTTTTAATGAACAAAATTGGTTTTTCTGTAGTTGGCGGTTATCAGTTGTCAGTACACAGCGGCGTGTTGGGCGCTGGCGCGGCGACACCACTGCGTCGGATCAAGCGGCTGACCGTGATGGCGGATGGCGAAATACAGCAGCGGTTTATCGCGGCCGCCGCTGTTGCCACTCAACGCAATGTCATCGCCAGTGGCGACCCATTCGCCCAGCTCGCGCAACAGCGCCTGATTGTGACCGTACAGCGTCATAAAGCCATCGCCATGATCAATCACCAGCAGCAGCCCGAAGCCGCGCAGCCAATCGGCATACACCACGCGCCCATCGTTGACGGTGCGCACCAGCTCGCCCTCTCGCGCCGCCAACAGCACGCCATCCCAACGCAGTTTGGAATCGGGTTTAGGCGTCCCAAACGCAGTCACCACCCGCCCCTCCAGCAACGGCCATGACAGTTTACCTTGCCGCTCTCGAAACGGGGCGCGTTGCACATCCAGCTCGGCACGAATTTCAGCGCGTTGGCGCAGATGCTCCACCAAGCGCCGCAGCGACTCCGCATCCCGGCGCAGCGCCTGCAAATTCTCAGCACGACTGGCAATCAGCGTTTCTAATTCTTTCAACACGCGCTGGCGCTGTTGTTTGATGACATCCACTTGCTGGCGCAGCGCCTCTTTTTCCGCCATCACCACCGCCAATTGCGCCACTTCCGCCTCAATTTCTCCCACCAGCGCGGTGATTCGTTCAGCTCGCTGTTTTACCGCCACAATTCGGCGCACCCGCTCCCGATTGAAATAAGCGAAATACGACAACATCCGACTGGCTTGCGCCGGGTCTTCTTGATTGAGCAATAACCGCAGCCGATCCGCACGTCCCATGATATATGCCGTGCGCAATAATTCCGTTAATTGCTCGCGCTCTATTTCGAGCGCCGCTTGTTCTTCAGTTTGTCGCGCTTTTAATTCCGTCGCAGCGCGATTTTTTTCTGTAATATCACGCTCTAAATCTCGCGTGGATAAACTTAATTCTGCAATGGTTTTTTCGTGTATTTTTAATTCATTGATCAGCGCCACCCGCTCGGTTTCGCGTCCAATCAATTCGGCGCTAATCACTTCGGCTTGCTGTTCAAGTGTCACTAATTGTTGATTGGAATTAGCAATGGCGGGATCAGGCGCAGCCTGCGCTGTCATCCACATTGCGCCGAATAAATAAAGCACTACTCCGCTCCAGCCGCGCCGCTGCAAGCGCAAAAGTGCTAACGGAGCTGTGTTGACGCAACCGCGTGAGATGAAACAACCAAGCAAGTGATGTGACATGCAATGAAACCAAGCGCAGAATCCAACTGCCGCTGCCGCAGTGTTGACGGCGGCTGTGCAGTCGGTCAGATTATTGTGAGTGAATAAATAAATAGACTTTCCCGAAATGATCAATCACTTGGATCGTCCGTCGATGATCCTGAATTCCCCCGCTGATGACCAATCCGACATGAGCCTTCTCGCCAACGATCACGATATTGATCGCGCTTCGCGGTCCTTAAAAGCGATGTCGCATCCGTTGCGCTTGAAAATTCTGTGTACGTTGGGCGACCGTGAAATCAGCGTACAAGACATCGTCGATCAAGTCGGCACCTCACAAAGCAACATTTCGCAACATCTCGCCATTCTGCGCGATAAAGGCATTCTCGCGGCGCGTAAAGATGCCAATCGTGTGTTTTATCGTGTCAGCGATAATCGCACTTTGCGGTTGATTGGCATGATGCGCGAGGTGTTTTGCCAGCGCGGACGCTGAGATTGCACAATTGATGGCGTTGTCAGTCACAACGGCGCTTTTGACTGAATCGCTGACAACTGACAACTGACAACTTTTTTCCCAACAGAGCGCAAACGATGACGTTTTTTAGCCAAGTGCTTGAATTTTTAGGAAATCACTGGTTTTTATTTGTGGTATTGGCGGTGATTGTGGGTTTGTTAATCCACAATCTCATCGTCGGCAATCAAGGCAGCGTCACGCCGTTGCAAGCAGTGGCGATGATGAATCAACAGGAGGCGGTGGTGCTCGACGTGCGTCCGGCGGCGGATTATGCCAAGGGACACATCCTCGGCGCGATCAACTTGCCGATGAATGGTTTTAGTAAACAGTTGGCCACGTTGCAAAAATATCGTGAGAAGCCGCTGATTGTGAGTTGTCGCTCTGGGGCGCAGTCGTCGATGGCGTGTGGGCAATTGCGCAAAGCTGGTTTTACGCAGGTGTTTAATTTGCAAGGTGGCGTGCTGGCGTGGGAAAGCGCCGGCCAACCGCTCTCGAAGAAAAAATCATAACTTCCGTTGCAGCCGCACGTTAGTTATTTCTTAATCTAATCAGGATATTGAGTTTATGACTGAGCACGATCAGAACGCAGCGCCGACCGCCGAGCGGCAGTTTTCCGTCCAGCGCGTGTACACCAAAGATGTCTCGTTTGAAGCGCCCAACGCGCCGGAGATTTTTCGCGGCGAGTGGAAACCCAAGCACGATCTCAACATCAATACCAAGATCGTCCAGCTTGACGCGACGCTGTATGAAGTGACGCTGATGGTGACGGTCACGGTGACGGTCGGTGACGACAAAACTGCGTTCATCGTGGAGGTGGCACAAGCCGGCATCTTCAGTCTGGTGGGCTTTAATGACGCCGAAATTGCGCCGATGTTGGGCGCATATTGTCCGAACTTGCTGTTCCCGTATGCGCGGGAAGTGGTGTCCGATCTCGTGGTCAAGGGCAGCTTTCCGCAGCTCGTGCTCCAACACGTCAATTTTGATGTGCTGTTTGCGCAACACCAGCAGCAGGCTCAAGCCGCTGCCGCTGAGGAAGTGAAACATTGAGTCGGTTCGCGCCTGCCACCATCGCCGTTCTCGGCGCAGGATCGTGGGGCACTGCGCTGGGATTGTTGCTGTGCCGCAACGGTCATCAGGTGCGGCTGTGGAGTCACGATGCCGCGCAGATTGACGCTTTGCAGCGCGACGGTGAGAACCGCCAATTTCTGCCCGGTTTTCCACTGCCGCCGCAATTGACGCCGACGCTCTCGTTGGATGAGGCGCTGGCGGGCGCGACCGAGTGTGTATTGGTGGTGCCAAGTCATGCGTTTCGTCATGTCCTTTCACAATTGCCCTCCCGCTTGCCAGAACACAGCGGCATCGCGTGGGCAACCAAAGGCTTTGATCCCACCACCGGGCAATTGCTGCACGCCGTCGCGCACGAAGTGCTGGGCGTGGCGCGACAGTTGGCGGTGATTTCTGGGCCGAGCTTTGCGTTGGAAGTGGCACGCGGTTTGCCGACGGCGGTCACGGTCGCAGCCAATCATCCCGAATTTGCCGGACGGCTGGCGCAGTTGCTGCACAGCGAGCGATTTCGTGCGTACACCAGCAGCGACATCATCGGCGTAGAAGTGTCGGGCGCGGCAAAAAATGTGCTCGCCATCGCCACTGGCATCGCTGATGGGCTGGGTTTTGGTGCCAACACGCGGGCGGCGTTGATTACACGCGGGTTGGCGGAATTGAGCCGCCTCGGTACGGCGCTCGGTGGTCGCGCTGAAACCTTCACCGGCTTGGCCGGAATGGGCGATTTGGTGCTGACCTGCACCGACAATCAATCCCGCAATCGGCGGTTGGGGCTGGCGCTGGCGCGGGGCTTGAGTGTGACGACGGCGCTGGCGGAAATCGGGCAGGAAGTGGAAGGCGTGGTGACGGCGCTGTCGGTGCAGGCGCTGGCGGCATCGCTCGGTATTGATATGCCGATCAGCGAGCAGGTGTATCGGGTGCTGTATGCGCAGGTATCGCCCGAACAGGCGACGGCAGCGTTATTGGAACGGGAGCCAAAACCGGAACTCGGTTAAAACACGTTGGCGGTTGTCAGTAAACAGCGCGGTTATTGCTGACAACTGACAACTCAATCAATAGCTAATATCACAAATGCGTTACTCCTAGTTTTTCAGAGAATAAAGGTTTTTATGATTTCAACCTCTGAAAACTTCATTGACGCGGAGTTATTGGCTGACATTGTTTCTGTATCAAAATCAACGCTGTTAAAGTGGGAAAAAAGCGGCAAAATACAGCCGCTTTTTTCTACAAATGGCAAGAAAAAATACAACTTAAACACATTAAGTGAATTTCCTGAAATTCGCGCAATGTTAGACAGTGCTTGGGATATTGAAGCAACAATTAAACCGGTTAGAGCTTATTCTTCTATTGAACTATTTGCAGGCGCGGGTGGATTAGCCATCGGTCTCGATATGGCAGGATTTACAGCAGTTGCGCTCAATGAGTTTGATGCAAATGCCTGTCATACACTCCGCACGAATCGAACTGATTGGAATGTCATTGAAAGTGACATTAGAACCACTGATTTTAGACCATTCAAAGGCATTGATTTTGTTGCGGGAGGTTTTCCTTGCCAAGCCTTTTCTTATGCAGGAAAACAGCTTGGCTTTGAAGATACGCGAGGGACGTTATTTTTTGAATTTGCGCGGGTTTTGAAAGAAACACAACCTAAAGTTTTTCTGGGAGAAAACGTTAAAGGGTTGTTGCAACATGACAACGGCAGAACGATTGCAACCATCAAAAACGTTATCGCAGCTCTTGGCTATACGTTAATTGAACCTAAAGTATTGAAAGCGATTTTTTATAAAGTGCCGCAAAAGCGTGAGCGGTTAATGCTGGTTGGGATACGCAACGATTTGGTGAAGTATGCAAGATTTCAGTGGCCAGCGCCCTATAAAAAAATAATGGTTTTGAGAGATGCGCTTAAAGCTGGCGAGTTATATCAAAACGACGTTGCTGAATCGCTTGGTCAACACTATCCCCAACGAAAAAAAGACATATTGAAACTGGTGCCGCCGGGAGGTGATTGGCGCGATTTGCCAGATCATTTGCAGCGCGAATACATGCAAGGAAGTTATTTGCTTGGCGGCGGCAAAACAGGAATGGCCAGACGACTGGCGTGGGAGGCACCAAGTTTAACGTTGACTTGTAGCCCCGCACAAAAACAAACAGAACGCTGTCATCCAGAAGAAGATAGACCGCTTTCGGTGAGGGAATATGCGCGTATTCAAACATTTCCTGATGCTTGGGTTTTTTCTGGTTCTGTCTCAAGTCAATACAAACAAATTGGTAACGCTGTTCCCGTCAACTTAGCTCTCGCAATGGGACGAAGTTTGATTGCATTGTTGAATAGTATTGAAGCCACAATTGAAGTGAACGATGCCCAGATTAAATTGACAACATCATATCAGCAAGCACAGCAATTGAGTTTGTTTACAGAAACACCAAAAATGCTCAACTGTATGAATCAAAGTGGTTAGCTTTGCGTTAGATCGTGAAGATTTTTCAGGGTTGGCTTTAACCTCATTGCTGAGGTTAAAGTCCCGTTTTTCCTCTTATCCACACCAAACACAAAATTTTCTCTTGTCAAGCTCCATGCCGTAATGTAGACTATAAGTCTCACCAAATGTGCAGGAAATAAAAATGAAAGCAATTAGTCTTTTTGCGAGCGGTGGTATAGGCGATCTGGGATTAAAGCACTCTGGATTTGATGTCATTGTTGCCAATGAATTACTTGAAGATCGTGCAGAAGTATTTAAATATAACTACCCGAAAACTCACATGGTTGTTGGGGATATATGGGAAAAAGCATCTGAAATTTTAGAAGTAACACAAGATCGCTTAGGCGGAAGTCCTTTAGATATTATTTTTGCAACTCCGCCTTGCCAAGGCATGTCGAAAAATGGAAGAGGAAAACTGTTGAACTTGTGCCGACAAGGTCTTAAAAACGCAGTAGACCCAAGAAATCTCTTAATTATACCAACAATCGAAATTTTCATTAAAAGTGGGGCGCATACCCTAGTCATGGAAAACGTCCCAGAAATGGAAAACACTTTTATTCCAGATTCACACAGAAATGGTGAGCTAATCAGAATTATTGATTTAATAAAAAGTTCGCTTGGCAACGAGTTTAGTAGTTTTATTCGTGTCGTTGAATTCGCAAATTACGGCGTCCCTCAAAACCGACAAAGACTTATCTCAGTTTTTACAAAAAACAAAATTCTAAAGCATCATATAAAAGAATATGGATCAATTTTTCCGCAAGAGACACATAGCAAAAATGGTTATTTAGGAGAAAAGTGGCTCACTGTCCGTGACATCATTTCAAGCACTCCTCCTTTAGACGCTGGTAAGCCTGAAACAGCGCAATATAAAGAAATTCCATATCATCGCGTCCCACTACTTGATGATGAAAAATATTTTTGGGTAAGCAATACACCAGAAGAGAAAAGCGCCTTTGATAATCAGTGTATCAATCCAGCGTGCGGCTTTAAAGGCAATCCAACACACAGTTCAAGCAAAGATGAAAACGGAATAAATAAAGTAAGTGTAAAAACTCCAATTTTTTGCGTTAAATGTCATTCTATTTTGCCTCGCCCTTGGGTTAAGGAAAACGGCGAGTATAGATTGATGAAGGGTTACACAAGTGCATACAAACGTATGAGCTGGGATTCTCCAGCCAGCACCCTTACATGTAACCTTTCATACGCTTGCAGCGATAACAAATTACACCCGTCGCAGAATCGAGTTTTATCTTTATACGAGGCAATGAAACTTCATACCATTTCTAGCTATAAATTTGAATGGCAACGTGCGGATGGAAAAAAAGTAAGTGACAAACTCATTCGGGAGCTCATTGGTGAAAGTATTCCACCCGCAGGTTTGGAAAAAATACTGAGCCATCTCTCAAGGTTACTGAACGAAAAAAATAAAAACAAAATTTTTGCGATACCAATTTACAGAAAGCAGCAAGAATTATGCTTGTAGTTTAATAAGCACCCCACTATTATATTTGTTTATAAAGTCCACATAACGCTGATCTTTTCTAACAGCTATCCAATTTTTGTACATTTTATTAACTCCAGAGCGCGGCATAATTGAAACGCTAGTTGTTCTTCCACCGCCTTCCTTAGGTTGAACTATTTTTCCCCAATCATTTTCTGTCAACGTGTTACCAAAAAAGACAGCTACAATATGCGGAACACCATCAAGAAAATCCCATAAAATACCCACTAAATTGTTTGTTTCTCGATGATGTGCTTTCCAGTCATAACTGCGCATCACCACTATCCGTGTCTCGCCCATACCTGGTTTTTCAATACCGAGTTTTGCACATTGCGTTGGTGTTGGAACTGATCCACAGGTGGCTTTAATTTCAATTCCACCATTTGGAAAAGGACTGAACGGCGACTTATCCCTTATCCCTCCTCTGGCTTTGATTTCTTCATACAATTTTATCCCCCACTTATCCATAAGCAACAAATCTGGATAGCCGTCCTGATGAGGGTTGCCTATAAATCTATTTTTTGACTCTTTAATAAGACTTTTGGCGAATAATTCTCCAATAAAGGCAGATAAGTTCCTCATCCCTAAAATCGAAAAAATATCAACAGGGATGTCTTTTATTATTAAATCTATAATACTGTGAACATCATGCAGCGCCTTTTCAAAAATAAGTATATCTATTATTTCTTCATGACCTGATCCAGACACAAACTTTGTATTTGCCTTGCTATTTATTAGATACGTCATTGTCATTATCGCGTGTCGCTAAATTAAAAAAAACGGCTGGAGTGATACGGAGTGCTGTAATAATCTGTTCTAAAGATTCGAGCGTTATGTTTCTTACGCTGCGTTCCACGCCAGAAATGTAAGTCCGGTCAAGACCTGATCTATTAGCCAGCTCTTCTTGGCTCATATTTTGTGCTTTACGATAATGTCGGATAGCAAATGCTATAGAATTAACAAGTGTTTTTTGCATGATGATCTGCACAAGTAAAATGACAACTGTCAACAGATAAAAACTATAAGTTTACTGACCATAAATTATAATGAGGCAACACTACGCGATGAAGCCTCGCTGCTCTCCGTTAAACAAAATGATGTTATTGCTGCATGAATTTTTAAAAGTTATCGCTGTGATCAATAGCTGACAACTGAATCGTTCAGCGCAACTTTTCAATTATTGAATCACCGGCAGCAGTTCTGCCAAACGCACCGGCGCTCGCCCCATACGGTCCGCATAAATCACCCGATACGCCAACACCCGTTCGACATAACCGCGTGTTTCTGCAAACGGAATCCGCGCAATCCACAAATCAGCCTCCAGCGGCTGCGTTGGCAACCATTGCCGCACCCGCCCCGGTCCCGCGTTATATGCCGCCGTCGCCAACGCCGCGTGTTGGAACAGGTTCCACATCTGCGCGAGATAGGCGCTGCCCAACACGATATTGACGGCTGGATCAGTCAATTCCTGTCGCGTTGGCACTGGCCGCCCCAAGCGCGTCGCCACTTCCGCCGCCGTCGGTGGCATCAATTGCATCAATCCCAGCGCCCCGGAGCGTGAAACCACCGCCGGTGCAAACACGCTTTCTTGGCGAATCACTCCAAAAATCCACTCCGGCGCAATGCCTGTTTGCGCCGCCTGCGCCAGCACCACGTCCTGATAACGCAGCGGAAAACGCAGCGCCAAATCATCCCAATAGCCACTCCGCGCCAGCGTAAAAATTGCCCGCTCATGCCAGCCCATCACGTCCGCAATATAGGCAGCAGCGTGTAAATCGGCAGCGTCTAAATCCTGCGTCAACGTCCGCCATTCGCGCTGCACCTCGCTCTCACGCCCCAACTGCCGCAGTTCCCGCAGTCGCGCCCACGCCGGATGACGAATCAGCCGCGCAATCCGCGCCGGTTCAGCGGGCGTGGCAACGTGGTTTAACTGATACGGCTTGCCAATTCGATCCGCCGCCATAAAGCCCCAAAAACTCCGCGCCTGCGCTGCTTGCGCAAAACTGAGCTGCGCTGACGCCACCAGCCCCAACGTCGCCTCAGCGCGACCTTGCCAATACTGCCAACGATCACGTTTCTCAACACAATCAGGCATCTGCGCAATCCATCGCGCCAGCTTGTCCCAATCCTGAAACTCCAGCGCCGCTCGCGCCCGCTGTTCCTGTTCGGCGAGCGTGTCGGATGTCGCCCGCATTCCGTCCCAATAACGCAATCCTTCCGCATTGCCAGCGCGAGTCAGCGCCCGTCCTACAGCGGCATACGCACGATCCGCAGCAACCGGATCAGTTGCCAACCAGTCGCGGTAACGACTCAACCCTTGCACCGCATCCGCTGGCGCAGTCGTCGCCAACCGCGTGATCCCGTGCGCGATGATGGCTGCCCGTTGCGGCTGCTCAACGAAGGTGTCGGCATTGCTAATCAGGGTCGGGGTTTGCTCCACCGCCAACCATTGCGTCAACCACGCTCGCTCATTTTCCGGCAACAACGCACCAAGTGACCGCGCCAGCCCACTTTCACCCGCATTCATTGCCAACCGAATCCGTTGCCACACCAGTTGCGGTGTCAACGCGCCACTCTGTTGCCACGCTTGAAACACCGGATCACACGTCGCCGGTTGCGAACGTCCAACTAACCACAGCCCCGGCACTTGGGGCAGCACTTCGGCGCTGCGCCCGGTGGCGAGCAATGCTCGCAACGCTAAACATTTGCGGTCAGTTGAGGCAGTCTTTGGCAGCGGCAGCGGTTCAAATTGCAGATATTCCGCCCAGCGCCCCGCCGCAGCCAGACGGCGCAAATGAACGGCGCGAAGCCGTGCTGCCAGCGGCGAGGTGGCATCAACAGCGAGAAAGTCGGTGATGGTGCTTTCGGGCAGCGTTTCGATCTCGCTGCCGAGCGTGGCAAAACGCAAATAGGGATACAGCGGATAGTCACGCAAACCGGCGGCGAGACGTTCAAATGCGTTGCGATCACCGTTTTTTAAGGCTTGTTCGGCAGCGAGAAAGTCGCTACGCGGATCAGCAGCCAGCGGTGTGGTGACGATCAACGCGAGGCTGATCACAGCGAAATAATTGAATAACTTGTGCAAAATAAATTCACTCACAAAAAGCTCCTCTTCAACATGACGAGGAGCTGACGTACGTTAATCAAGCGGGCCGGAAGTGATGATGTCGGTGATTTTCCATTCGGTACCGCTCAAGGTGAGCCGCACATGTGTTGGTTGTTGCCCCAGATCGCCGATGCGAATGAGAAAACGGTTGTAGGACTCAAAAAATGCAAAGTCGATGCCGGCCATCAAATATGCCGGCGTTTGGCCGGTGGTTTTGGTGATCGCTTCGCGCAAGGTGGATTGTACCCACGTCGGCGTGATGACTTGATCGAGCGCGGCATCGCCGAGGCGTTCTAAGTTTTGCCCCAGCCATGTCATGACGCCATGTGGGTCGGGAGTCGTCTCTGGCACGATCTCTTTGACGTTGTTGGTGACGCGCCGTTTGTAATTGGCACGAATGGCGGATAAATCAATGAGCGGTGCGAGGCTGGCGGTGTCTGTTTGAGCAATGGCCTGATCTAAACGATATACGCCGTAATAGGGCCAGAGACCAAAGCCCAGCAGGATTAAAACGAGCAAAGAGGCGACGATGCGCATGATGAAAGACTCCATGAGATGACAAGGTTGAGAGGAGGAGTTTAACGGTTGGTGGGACTTTAAGTTGGCGGTTGTCAGTAAAAAAGGTCGTTGTCACCGCGCACTGACAACTCAATTCAAAAATGAGATCAAGATGAATGTCACTGATGGTTTAACGGTGTATTTAGTAGGCGGCGCGGTGCGCGATGCGGTGCTCGGTCGTCCGGTGACGGAACGCGATTATGTGGTCATTGGCGCGACTCCAGCGGAGATGCAGCAGCGCGGATTTCAACAAGTGGGCAAAGATTTTCCGGTCTTTTTGCATCCGCACACCAAAGCGGAATATGCGCTGGCGCGTACCGAGCGCAAAACCGCTCCCGGTTATCACGGCTTTGCCATTCACGCCGCGCCGGAGGTGACGCTGGAGCAGGATTTGTTACGGCGCGATCTGACTATTAACGCGCTGGCGCAGGATGCCAGCGGCACCATCATTGATCCTTATGGCGGCTTGGCGGATGTGGCGGCGCGACAACTGCGGCACATCTCGCCCGCTTTTGCGGAAGACCCGGTGCGCATTTTGCGCGTTGCCCGTTTTGCCGCTCGTTTTGCTCCGCTGGGATTTCAGGTCGCAGCCGAGACCCGCGATCTGATGCGGGCGATGGTTAACGCCGGTGAAGTTGAGGCGCTGGTGCCAGAGCGCGTGTGGCAAGAAATCGCCAAAGCCTTGCTGGAAGCGCAGCCCTCCCATTTTTTCACCACGCTGCGCGACTGCGGCGCACTGGCGCGGCTGCTGCCAGAATTAGATCGTTTGTGGGGCGTTCCACAATCGGCGCAGTGGCATCCCGAAGGTGACGCCGGCATTCACACGCTGTTGGTGCTGGATATGGCGGCACGTTTGGCTCCAGAGCTGGAGGTGCGGTTTGCCGCGCTCTGTCACGATTTCGGCAAGGGCACCACTCCGCCAGAACTGTGGCCACGTCATCACGGTCACGAAGCCCGCAGCGCCGAATTAGTCAAACTTGTGAGCACTCGCCTCAAAATTCCCAATCATTGCCGTGAGTTAGCGCAACTCGCCGCACAATATCACGGCATCATTCATCGCGTTACCGAACTGCGCCCCGCCACCATGCTGGAGGTCTTTGCAGCCACTGATGCTTTGCGCCGTCCAGCGCGATTTGCGCAACTGCTGACGACATGTGAAGCCGATTTTCGCGGACGCGGTGGTTATGCCGAGCGCCACTACACGCAAGCGGACTTCTGGCGGCAGATGCTGGCAGCAGTGGCAGCGGTCGATGTGGGCGCAGTCGCACGAGCGGCATCAGCGCCAGCCGACATTCCCACACGAATTCGCGCAGCGCGGTTAGCGGTGCTGGCGCAAGCCGTCGCGCTGGCGCGATCAACACCAACTGCGTCTTGACAGCGTAAACGGCGATCCCTAAATTGCCGTTAGCACTCCTTCTTTATGAGTGCTAACACCAGCGTCGGGCGACACAACTGCGCAGCGGCGATCTTTTCAAACCGCTGTTTTCATTGGTAAATCAACTTGATGATTGAGCCATCATGCACTGAACCAGCCGTGAGCGAGCGGGCGCAGCACTTTTTGAAGGTGCTGGTGGAACGCTATATCCGCGACGGGCAGCCGGTGGGATCGCGCACGTTGGCGAAAGATACCGGCTTGGAATTAAGCCCGGCGACCGTCCGCAATGTGATGGCGGATTTGGAAGAAATGGGTTTGGTGGCCTCGCCGCACACTTCGGCCGGGCGCGTGCCGACGGCGGCGGGATATCGGTTATTTGTCAATTCGTTGCTGACGTGTCGAGAACCCTCGGCGGATGACATCGCCGCGCTGCGCAACCGTTTTGATGCGCAAGTCGATGCGAAATCGTTGATTGAAACGGCGTCCAATTTGCTCTCTGGCGTCACTCATCTGGCGGGTGTGGTGATGATGCCGCGCCATGATCGCAACGTGTTTCGGCAAATTGAATTACTGCCGCTGTCGGAAACGCGAGTGTTGGTGATTTTGGTGACGAGTGAGGGCGAGGTGCATAACCGCGTGATTGGCACAGATCGCGTGTTTACGCCGTCGCAATTGGAACAGGCGGCGAATTATCTCAATAAACTGTTTATTGGGCAGGATATTGGTGAGGTGCGGCGGCGATTATTGGATGAATTAAAACACGCTCATGCGGATATGGATCAGCACATGATTCGCGCAGCGGCGCTGGCGCAGGAAGTGGTAGCTGCGGCCGAGCAACGCGATGATTGTTTTATTGCGGGGCAAACGAATTTAATGGAATTTGGTGAATTGGCGAGCACGGAGCGGATTAAACAATTGTTTGATGCGTTTCATCAAAAACAGGAAATTTTACATATTTTGGATCGCTGTATTGCTGCTGATGGCGTACAGATTTTTATTGGTAAAGAATCTGGTTATGCGTTATTGGATGATTGTAGTTTAGTGACCACCAGTTATCGGGTTGATGAACGCGTGGTCGGTGTATTGGGTGTGATTGGTCCAACACGCATGGATTATCAGCGCATCATTCCAATTGTCGATGTCACGGCGCGATTGTTAGCAGCGGCGCTGCGGCAGTGAAAACAGTTGTCAAAATGATAACCTATTTTTATTTCATTAAAGTAAAGCCAGTCATTTTTTAATATAATCACCAGCTAAAACTGACAACTTAAAATCAGGATGAATCAATGAAAGCAGACCCACAAACATTAACGCCCGAACCGATTCAAGAAGAAGCCGTTTTGATTGCAGAACCAGAGGCGGTGGTGGCATTGGATGACACGCCCACGCCAGAGGAATTGACCGCTGAACGCGATGCCGCTCGCGCTGACGCCGCCGAATTGCGCGATCAATTGCTACGCGCTCGCGCTGAGACGGAAAACGTCCGCCGTCGCCATGTCAATGAATTGGAAAAGGCGCACAAATTCGCTTTGGAAGGGTTTGCCCGCGAGTTGTTGCAAGTGCGCGACAGTCTCGAATTGGGTCATCAGGCCGCGCTGGATGCCGCAGTGAATGTCGAGAAACTGCGCGAAGGTACTGAATTAACACTGAAATTGCTCGGCGATGTGATGGAAAAATTCGGCGTGACGGCGGTTGATCCGCTGGAGCAGCCGTTTGATCCAGCCTTTCATCAAGCCATTTCGATGCAGCCCCGCGCCGATGTCGCTCCCAACACGGTGGTCGCGGTGGTGCAGAAGGGTTATGTGCTCAACGGTCGCTTGATGCGCCCGGCGATGGTGCTGGTGTCGTCCGCACCATCCTGAGCAATCCGCTTGAATTGACGGGAATTTTTCCCCATTTGACCGCTTAACTTGGCGCTGCGGCGCTCTCCCTAAACATCTTTTTGGAGCTTGAAATTTTATGAGCAAAATTATCGGTATCGACCTTGGCACCACCAATTCCTGCGTCGCGGTGATGGAAGGTGACGCGGTGAAGGTGATTGAGAACGTCGAAGGCGACCGCACCACGCCGTCAATCATCGCGTATGCCAACGACGGTGAAGTGCTGGTGGGGCAGTCGGCGAAACGTCAATCTGTGACCAATCCTGCCAACACGTTGTTTGCGATTAAACGCTTGATTGGACGGCGGTTTGAGGATCAGGTCGTCGCCAAAGATAAGGACATGGTGCCTTATAAAATCGTCAAGGCTGACAACGGCGATGCGTGGGTTGAGATCAACGGTAAGAAAATGGCACCGCCGGAAATCTCCGCCAAGGTGTTGCAGAAGATGAAAAAGACCGCCGAGGATTATCTCGGTCACGCGGTCACTGAGGCGGTGATCACCGTTCCGGCGTATTTCAACGATTCGCAGCGACAGGCCACCAAAGATGCTGGGCGCATCGCCGGTCTGGAGGTCAAGCGCATCATCAATGAGCCAACGGCAGCGGCGCTGGCGTATGGCATGGATAAGCGGCGCGGCGATCAAAAAATCGCGGTCTACGATCTCGGCGGCGGCACCTTTGACGTGTCGATTATTGAGATCGCCGAGATTGAAGGTGAGCATCAGTTTGAGGTGCTTTCCACCAATGGCGACACCTTCCTCGGTGGCGAAGATTTTGATATGCGGATCATTGATTTCCTCGTGGAGGATTTCAAAAAGAGCCAAGGTTTTGATTTGCGTAACGATCCGCTGGCGCTGCAACGGCTGAAAGAGGCGGCGGAAAAAGCCAAGATCGAACTCTCCACCAGTCAGCAGACCGACATCAATCTGCCGTATATCACCGCCGATCAGACCGGCCCGAAGCATCTCAACGTCAAGCTGACTCGCGCCAAATTGGAGTCGCTGGTGGACGAGCTGGTGGATCGCACCATCGACCCATGCCGCATCGCCTTGAAAGATGCCGGACTCGCTGCCGGACAAATCGACGAGGTGATTTTGGTCGGCGGGCAAACGCGGATGCCGAAGGTGCAGGCCAAAGTTGAGGAATTCTTTGGCAAAACCCCACGCAAAGATGTCAATCCTGATGAAGCCGTCGCCATCGGTGCGGCAATTCAGGGCGGCGTGCTCGGCGGCGAAGTCAAGGACGTGTTGCTGCTGGATGTGACGCCGTTGTCGCTCGGCATCGAAACGCTCGGCGGCGTGATGACCAAGTTGATCGAGAAAAACACCACGATTCCGACCTCGGCGCAGCAGGTGTTTTCGACTGCGGAAGACAATCAAACCGCCGTCACCGTCCATGTGTTGCAAGGCGAGCGTGAACGCGCAGTCAGCAATAAATCGCTGGGGCGTTTTGATTTGAGCGACATTCCACCTGCGCCGCGTGGTGTGCCACAGGTTGAGGTGAAATTTGACATCGACGCCAACGGCATTTTGAACGTGTCGGCGAAAGACAAGGCGACCGGCAAGGAGCAATCAATCATCATCAAGGCGTCATCTGGTTTATCCGAGGCGGAAATCGCCAAGATGGTCAAGGATGCTGAGGCTCATGCTGAGGAAGATCGCCATTTCCACGCGCTGGTTGCTGCTCGCAATCAGGCCGATTCCATGATTCACGCGACGCGCAAATCAATGGATCAATTGGGTGACAAGATTGAAAGCGGCGAGAAATCATCCATCGAATCCGCGATCACTGATTTAGAAGCAGCGATGAAAACCGAAGATAAAGATCGGATTGAAGCATTGACCAAGGCGCTGGGCGAAGTCTCTGGCAAGATGGCGGAGCGGTTGTATGCCAATCCGGGCGAGGCTGGCGCAGCAGATGAGGCTCCGAAAAAAGCGGCGGATGATGTGGTGGATGCGGAATTTGAAGAGGTCAAGGACGATAAAAAATAAGGCGGCGAATGACGCGCCGGTTTTCGCTTGACCACTGAAAAAAAGCGCCCCGGTGTCCTCAACGCCGGTGCGCTTTTCGCCGTTGAGGATGACGGTTTTTGATGATTGTTGGCGACTGGATATAACGATATGGCAAAACAAGATTATTACGACGTATTAGGCGTTCCGCGTAACGCCAGCGAAGCCGACTTAAAAAAAGCATTTCGGCGTTTGGCAATGAAATATCACCCGGATCGTAATCCCGGTGATAGTGAAGCGGAGGCAAAATTTAAGGAAGCCAAACTCGCCCACGATGTGTTGAGCGATCCCAAAAAACGCTCCGCTTATGATCAATTTGGTCATGCGGGAGTAGAAGCGGGCGCGGGTGGTTTTGGCGGTGGCGGCGGAGCAAGTTCATTCTCCGATATTTTTGGTTCCGATATATTCGGGGATATTTTCGGTGGACGCGCCGGTGGCGGTCGCCGCAATCAGCGCGGCGTGGATTTGCGTTATGACTTGACGTTATCGCTGGAAGACGCAGTTAACGGCAAAGAGGTCAAAATTCGGATTCCGGTGCAAGTCGATTGCCAATTTTGCAACGGCAGCGGCGCTAAACCCGGCACGCAGGCGAAAAAATGTCCGACTTGCGGCGGCGTCGGTCAGGTGCGAATGCAGCAGGGCTTTTTCTCAATTCAACAAACCTGTCCCGATTGTCGCGGCGCAGGCACAGTCATTGATGATCCATGCCCGCATTGTCGCGGACGCGGGCGCATTCAAGAGGAAAAAACGCTGTCGGTGAAGGTGCCGGCGGGTGTCGATAATGGCGACCGGATTCGTTTAGCGGGTGAAGGAGATCGCGGTGAACAAAATGGTTCACCGGGTGATTTATATGTGCAAATTCAGGTGCAGGCGCATCCAATTTTCACCCGTGAAGACAATAATTTATATTGCCAAGTGCCAATTAGTTTTGTCACAGCAGCACTCGGTGGTGAATTGGAAGTGCCGACGTTGGATGGCAAGGTGATGTTAAAAATCCCGGCTGGAACGCAAACCAGTCAATTATTCCGCATTCGCAATAAAGGCGTAAAACCGGTACGCGGTGGCCCAATGGGTGATTTAATTTGTCGCACCGTGATTGAAGTGCCGATTAACTTAAATGAGCGCCAAAAAGAATTGCTGCAAGAATTCGAGTCCAGCGTGCAAGAAGGCGGTTCCCATCACAATCCGCAATCACAAACTTGGTTGGATGGTGTGAAAAAGTTCTTTGAAAAAATGGGGCTGTGATGATGACCACAAATGATATCCGCATTGCTGTTGCTGGCGCAGGTGGGCGCATGGGACACGCGCTGGTGCAGGCGATCAGCGCCAGCCCCGGCTTGACGCTGGGTGCGGCGACCGAGCGCAGCGGCAGTTCCGTACTCGGCGCAGATGCGGGGGAATTGGCGGGAGTGGGGCGCTGCGGCGTGGTGGTGAACGCTGCGTTGAGCGCGGTGCTGGCGGATTTTGAGGTGTTGATTGATTTCACCACGCCGACGGCGACGCTGGCGCATCTGGACAGTTGTCGGCGAACGGGCAAGCGGATGGTGATTGGCACCACCGGCTTAGATGCTGCGCAGCGGGCGCAGATTGCTGAAGCGGCGGCGGACATCGCTATCGTGCTGGCACCGAATATGAGCGTCGGCGTCAATCTGTGTTTCAAGCTGCTGGACATCGCAGCGCAGGTGCTGGGTGAGGAAGTCGAGGTTGAAATTATCGAGGCACATCATCGTCATAAGGTCGATGCGCCATCAGGTACGGCGCTGCGGATGGGTGAGATCATCGCGGCAGCGCGGGGATGCGAGTTGGCGGAAGTGGCGGTGTATGGGCGCGAAGGTCAAACCGGTGCTCGCGCTCGCCAAACGATTGGTTTTGAGACGATTCGCGCTGGCGACATCGTGGGTGAGCACAGCGTTTGGTTTGTGGCCGACGGTGAGCGGGTGGAAATCGCCCACAAAGCCTCAAATCGGTTGAACTTTGCGCGGGGTGCGACGCGAGCTGCGCAGTGGCTGGCGACGCAAGAACGCGGGTTATTTGACATGCAGGATGTGTTGGGATTGCGGTGGAATTTGCCTGCCGTGTGAACGTTTTATGTTAAAAAACATCCAGTTGCGCGATCAGCACCGTTTCGCCGCATCCACAACTGACAACTGACAACTGACAACTGACAACCGTAGCAATGTCCAACATCCACGCCGACCGTATCCTGATTCTCGACTTCGGCTCCCAATACACCCAACTTATCGCCCGTCGCGTGCGGGAAGCTGGCGTGTATTGCGAACTGCATCCCTACGACCTTGACGCCAGCGCCATCTGCGATTTTGCCCCCAGCGGCATCATCCTCTCCGGCGGCCCGCAGTCGGTTCATGCCACCGACACGCCCCGCGCCAATCCGCTGGTGTTTGATCTCAACGTGCCCGTACTCGGCATTTGCTACGGGCTGCAAACGCTGGCGGCGCAACTCGGCGGCAGCGTCATTCCCGCCACGCACCGCGAATATGGTTATGCACAAGTCCGCGCTCGCGGTCATTCGCGGTTGCTGCGCGACATCGAAGATCACACCACTGCCGAAGGCTTTGGGTTGCTGGATGTGTGGATGAGTCACGGCGACCGCGTAGACACCTTGCCGCCCGGCTTCACCGTCATCGCTGAAACCGACAGCGCCCCGCTCGCTGGCATCGCGGATGAAGAACGGCGTTTTTATGGCGTCCAATTTCATCCCGAAGTCACACACACCCGCCAAGGTCAACGCATCATCGAACGCTTTGTTCACGACATCTGCGGCTGCGGCCGCCTGTGGACGCCAGACCACATCATCGCCGACAGCTTGGCGACCATTCGCGCCCAAGTCGGCAACGACAAAGTGCTGCTCGGTTTATCTGGCGGCGTGGATTCCAGCGTCGTCGCTGCGCTGCTGCACCGCGCCATCGGCGAGCAATTGACCTGCGTTTTCGTTGACAACGGCCTGCTGCGGCTCGGCGAAGGCGATCAAGTGATGGCGACCTTTGCGCGGCACATGGGTGTGCGCGTGATTCGGGTGGATGCAGAAACGCTGTTTTTAAGTCGCTTGGCGGGCGTGACTGACCCTGAGCAAAAACGCAAAATCATCGGCAATACCTTTATTGAAGTATTCGATGCTGAAGCCAGTAAAATTACCGATGTGAATTGGTTAGCGCAGGGCACTATTTATCCCGATGTGATTGAATCCGCCGGCAGCAAAACGGGTAAAGCCAAGGTGATTAAATCGCATCACAACGTCGGCGGTTTACCAGAACACATGCGGCTCAAGTTAATTGAACCGCTGCGGGAATTATTCAAAGATGAAGTGCGGCGCGTGGGAATTGAATTAGGTTTACCAGCAGAAATGGTGTATCGCCATCCATTCCCCGGACCGGGCTTAGGCGTGCGCATTTTGGGCGCAGTGCAGCGCGAAGATGCCGACACCTTGCGCCGCGCCGATCACATTTTTATTGAAGAATTGCACCGCGCCAATCTTTACGATCAAGTCTCGCAAGCCTTCGCGGTCTTTTTACCGGTGCGCTCGGTCGGCGTGGTTGGCGATAATCGCCAATATGCGCACGTCATCGCGCTGCGGGCAGTGGAAACGGTGGATTTTATGACGGCGCGGTGGGCGCATTTGCCGTATGAATTTCTTGATTTAGTGTGCCGCCGCATTGTCAATGAAGTGCCGGGCGTCTCCCGCGTTGTCTATGACATTACCGGCAAGCCACCGGGGACGATTGAATGGGAATAAGCAATTAACCGCCATTAAAAAACCCGCGTCGTGAGCGCGGGTTTTTTAACAACGCAATTCGGTAATCAATACTCAGCGCACAGAACCGACAATCTCATGTGCTAAATCAACAACGCGATTCGCCATGTCGATATATTCTTGGCGATAATTCGCCAGCAATCCTTCATCAGACGCCCAATAATCTTTACCAGAAACGCCGTTCTCATGCTCATAAGCGATGAATTGCTTTTGCATATCCAGCATCTTATCAATCAACTCTTGCTTTTCGATTTTCAACGCTGCGATGTCGCTCATTAGATGGTGTCCTCCAACAGTTGCGGATGCGGGTCTCAATACAGACCATTTTGGTGCAAAACGAGTCACTAATATACCATGCGTTTAAGAAGATGCGTCAATCTGCGCCCACTGCGCCCCAATTCCACATCAAAAACAATGTTTAACCTCATTTTATACGAACCCGAAATTCCACCGAATACCGGTAACGCGATGCGCTTGACCGCCAACACTGGCGCTCGTTTGCATCTCATTGAACCGTTGGGATTTACGCTGGATGACCGGCTGTTGCGGCGGGCGGGTTTGGATTACCGCGAATGGGCAGATGTGCAGGTGCATCCGTCACTGGCTGCGTGTTTGCGGGAATTGGCGGGGGCGCGTTTATTTGGCGTGACCACCAAAGGTGCGACCTGTTACACCACGCCGCAGTATCAGCCCGGCGATGCGCTGTTATTCGGTCCGGAAACGCGGGGCTTGCCGTCGGCGGTGTTGGAGGCGCTGCCGCCAGAGCAGCGGATTTATGTGCCGATGATGCCCAACAATCGCAGCTTGAATTTGTCCAACGCAGTCGCCGTCGTTGTGTTTGAAGCGTGGCGACAATTAGGATTCACCGGTGCTGGTCATTGATAACTTATTAGGAGTTACGCAGTTGACCAAAAATAGCTTTAGAATATAGTCGATCCA
>DYNM01000062.1 GCA_020721065.1 Thiocystis violascens
TGGCTGGGTTGGGGCGTGGTGGCGGTGGTGGTTGGGGCTTATCTGGTCATGAGTCATTAAATGAAAGCCAGGTTCGCATTCCTTGTTTTTGTCTCATTTCTGCTTTTGGCTGGCTGTAGTTCAACGCCTACGCGCGATGTTCCAGCCAATGGCGTGCATGTGGTGCAAAAAGGTGAATTCATTAGCCAGATTGCGCAAAGTTATGGTTTGGAATGGGAAGAATTGGCCAGGCTGAATGGGCTTAAGCCACCTTATGTCCTGCATATTGGGCAGCGATTGCGTTTAACTCCGGGCGCGGTCAATCCGTCCAGTACCGCGAATCGCAACGAAGATCGTGCCGAGAATGGCGAAGCTGATCCAGGTGAGCCGATTGGCACGATTGCGTGGATATGGCCGACCGAGGGGCGCGTGGTCAGTACCTTTAAGACCAAGGATGCGACGCGCAAAGGCATTGATATCGCGGGGGCTGTAGGTCAAAAGATATTCGCCGCAGCGGATGGTGAGGTGGTGTACAGCGGTGCGGGTTTGGCTGGGTATGGCAAACTCATCATCATTAAACACGACGCGCGTTTTTTAAGTGCCTATGCGTATAACGATAAACTGCTGGTCAGCGAAGGTCAAAAAGTTAAAATCGGCCAAGTGATTGCACACATGGGGTTGGAAAGTGTGGATAAACCCCGGCTGCATTTTGAAATACGTCTTGACGGTCAGCCGATTGACCCGTTGCGCCAGTTGCCCCGCCAAAGGAAACTATAATCAGAACTTAATAAAACACTGATTTAATCCAAAGACTTGGTGCGACGCTTATTTTTGATAGGGGTATTTCGACAAATGTGTTGAGTTTATCTATCGACTGTCACACAGTTGGCGCATGTCACAGTGCGGCGAACCTATTGACGCGGGGGCGGTATGGCAAAATTAGACGGTGCGGATGAAAGCTTAGGTGGTGTGACCGAGCGTGACGTGTTTGAGCCGGATTTTGATGCTGTAAAAGACGACGGGGTGCCAGGGTTAGAAGCTGGGGAAGAGGCCGAATCAGAAGTCGTCTTTGACCGTAGCGAGCGCGCTGACATTACCCGCTTGTATTTGCATGATGTCGAGTGTCACAAACTGCTCACACCGGAAGATGAACAACATTATGCGCGTTTGGCGTTGCAAGGCGATGCGGCGGCACGCGAGCGCATGATTGTGTGCAATCTGCGCCTGGTGGTGAAAATTGCACGACGTTATATGTATCGTGGGCTGGAGCTTGCAGATTTAATTGAAGAAGGCAATCTTGGCTTGCTGCGCGCCGTGGAAAAATTCGACCCCGAAAGGGGTTTTCGTTTTTCCACCTATGGCACCTGGTGGATACGCCAGACCATTGAGCGGGCGTTAATGAATCAGGGACGCACGGTGCGCTTACCGATTCATATTGCCAAGGAATTGAACGCCTACAAACGTGCAGCACGCAAAATTGCCCAAGACCAGCATCATGAAGCGAGCGCAGGCGAGATTGCCGAGGCTTTAGACCGTGAAGTCGGCGATGTACAGCGGCACATGCGCTATGGTGAACGCATCACCTCCATGAGTACACCGCTGCACGACGACCCTGATCAGTCGTTGCTGGAAATGATTCCCGATGAAAATAATATTGACCCAGCGGATCTGTTGCAGGGCGAGTTACTGCATGGCCGCGTGGGGGCGTGGTTGCAGCAGCTTGATGGCAAACAACGTGAAGTCATTGAGCGTCGCTTTGGGTTGCGTGGTCACGAGCAACATACGCTAGAGGCGATTGGCGAGTTATTGGGAGTCACCCGCGAGCGTGTACGCCAAATTCAGATTGACGCACTTGGTCGCTTGCGCCGCATGATGTGCGACGAAGGGCAAACGGCGGATGTTTTGCTGGAAGAATAGATGTCTTTCGGGCGGTAAAAAAATGGGGTCTGATGACCCCGTTGTGCCGTGTGCAGTGTGAATAATTACACGCTGACGATGCGGCGATTACCCTTGCCCGGCAGGACTTTCAAAGTCTTATCCTTGATGAGGGTATAGGTTTTGGATTTGACCGTGCTGACCATCGTCCATTCGGCAGTGGCGGCTTGTGGGGTCACGTCCAGCACCATGTAGCCACGTTGGTGGGTATTTGCATACTTCAAAGTGGGAACGAGTTGCTGCACACCCGCAGCGAGTTCCAGCGGGTTTTGGCCGGGAATGTACTCTTCCAGGCCGGGTGAGGACACGCTGGAGGTGGCGAATTCCACGCCAATCGGGT
>DYNM01000032.1 GCA_020721065.1 Thiocystis violascens
CGATTTTATTTATCAGCACCATTGTATGGCTTGTTCGCAACTGCGTAACTCCTAATTTCATTACAGCACCTCACCATGATTACGATTGTTGGTAGTTTGAAAGGCGGATCAGGCAAAAGCACGCTGACATTTAATTTAGCGGTGTGGCTCACGCTGGCAGAAAACAAGGTGTTGGTGGTGGACGCCGATCCACAAGCGACGCTGTTGGATGTCATTGACGTGCGGCGGGAAGAAAATTGGACGCCGGCGCTGCAAGCACTTGATTGTAAAGCCTTAACTTCAGAAAAGTTGCGGCAAGCAAGTGAAACGCTCATTGATGTTGGCGCAGCGGACATGGACAGTATGCGTTTGGCATTGACACTCTGTGATCGGGTGGTGGTGCCAGTGCCGCCATCGCAAGCAGATTTATGGTCAACGCAGCGTTATTTACATTTAATTGCTGCGATTGAACGTGAAAAACCGCTCGAAATTATTGGCTTTATCAATCGCGGCGACACCCATCACGCAGTACAGGAAACGAATGAAACTGCTGCGGCATTGATTGCGTTACCTGGAATTCGTTTTATTAAATCGCGCCTCTCTCAGCGCACCGTATTTCGTCGTTCTTTTAGCGAAGGATTAGCGGTGTTTGAACTCGAACCACGCGGCAAGGCGGCGCACGAGTTCATGGGTTTAGCGGCGGCACTTTATCCGCATCTTGTCAGCTAGGTTCATTATGACAACTGAAATGCCCACGTCTGAAGACCTCAAAAACTCTGCAAATTTAGAGACGCTGAATTCTACCGCTACGGATTCCCAACTCAATGCGTTTGCAATTGATCGTCTCTCGCAAGCCTTTGAAACTAGCGCCAAACGTTGGGAATTGATTGTCTATCCGACGCTATTTGCGTTCATTATTCTTGCTGCTTACGGCTTTTATTTGATTTTTAGTTTAGCTAAAGACATGCACTATCTCACTGTCAGCGTCGATACGAATATGACCACCATGGCGAATAACGTCAAAATGATGTCAGAAAGCGTGGTATTGATGAGTAATAACGTGCGCACGATGTCGAATAACGTTGATTCAATGGCGCAAAATGTGAACACGTTAGAGCCGATGTTAGTCAGCATTCAAAACATGGATCGCTCCATGCAAAGTATGACGCTGGCAACGACCTCAATGCGCAATGATTTAGCAGTGATGAATCAAAATATCAGCCGCCCGATGAACTTTATGAATAACATGATGCCTTGGTAATCCTTGCAACACGAATAAGCAATTTAGCTCGATGATATAACTCAATACACTTTTCTATTTACTGACACTAAAAATCTGAATATGACTGACACCTCAATCCCTGATATTACCACCTATATGAGTGATCTTGGGCAGCGAGCGCGGATTGCCGCTCGTGTTTTAGCGCAAGCGCCCACAGGTCAAAAAAATACCGCATTGTTGGCGATTGCTGACGAATTAAATCATCACCGTGACATGATGATGCAAGCCAATCAGCTTGATTTGGCAGCAGGCGCAGCAAAAGGATTAGATGCAGCATTATTAGATCGTCTTGCGCTAACCCCAGCACGAATTGATGCCATGATTGACGGAGTGCGCGAAATTGCTGCTTTACCCGATCCCGTTGGTGCAATTACTGATTTAAATAATCGTCCTTCGGGAATTCAAGTTGGGCGAATGCGCGTGCCACTCGGTGTAATTGGCATTATTTATGAGTCGCGTCCTAATGTGACGGTGGACGCTGCTGCGCTCTGTTTGAAATCGGGCAATGCCACGGTTTTGCGCGGCGGCTCGGAATCTTTCGAGTCTAATCAGGCACTTGCTCGCTGCATTCAGCAAGGTTTAGCGCACGCTGCGCTGCCAATGGATGGGGTGCAGGTGGTCGCAACCACTGACCGAGCTGCGGTCGGGGCGTTGGTGACAATGCCCAAATATGTTGATGTGATTATTCCACGCGGTGGTAAAAGTTTAATTGAACGCATTAGCCGTGAAGCGCGGGTGCCGGTGATTAAACATTTAGATGGAATCTGTCATGTTTATATTGATGCAGCAGCGGATTTGAATAAGGCTTTTGCAATTGCGCTGAATGCAAAAACGCAACGCTATGGCACTTGCAATACGATGGAAACGCTATTGGTTGACGCTGCAATTGCTGCGGAAATTTTGCCGCGTTTAGCGACTGCGTATCAAGAAAAAGGCGTTGAATTGCGCGGTTGTTCGCGTACCTGCGAGATAATTCCGGCGGCATTGGTCGCAACCGAGGTGGATTGGGATACCGAATATCTTGCGCCAATTTTATCCGTTCGGATTGTGGATGGTGTTGATATGGCAATTGCGCATATTGCGCAGCATGGTTCAGCCCATACCGATGCTATTGTGACGGAAGATTACACACGAGCGCGGCAATTTTTGCGCGAAGTGGATTCCAGTTCAGTGATGGTGAATGCGTCAACACGTTTTGCCGATGGTTTTGAATACGGTTTAGGTGCGGAAATTGGGATTAGTACTGATAAATTTCATGCACGAGGACCGGTCGGATTAGAAGGGTTAACCTCAGTAAAATTCATTGTGTTAGGTAATGGCGAGGTGCGCGGTTAAATGCTGCGTCGTTGTGAATACGGCAAGGTCGGTAATTGCGAATATAAGCAGTTAATTCTAGTTCTCGACAAGAATGACGCATCTTGATAAAAATAGAACGGTGCATGAGCGTGACCACAATTGCGCCGCTCATGTTGTCGTTATGTCGTCACCACGTTAGCTAATTCTGGAGTTCTATTATATGGCACGCATCGTCATTCTTGGCGCGGGTATTTCTGGACATACTGCGGCGCGTTATTTGGGAAAATGGATCGGTAAAAAACATCAGGTGATTGTGGTTTCACCCAATTCTAAATGGAATTGGATTCCTTCCAATATCTGGGTTGGAATTGGAGAAATGACCGAGCGGCAGGTGACTTTTGAGTTGGCACCCGTTTATAAAAAGATCAATGTTGAGTTTCGGCAAGCCAAGGCGCTGTCAGTTCATCCTGATGGTAATAGCGAACATGCCAAGCCATTCGTGACGATTGAATACACGGAGTTGGCGCGTTCTGGCCAAACCGATACAGTTGAATATGATTATTTAATTAACGCGACTGGTCCTAAATTGAACTTTGGCGCGACGCCGGGTTTAGGGCCAGAAACTGGTTATACCGTTTCGGTTTGTACGCCCGGTCATGCGTTAGAAGCGAATGCGCAATTACAAAAACAGATTGAAGCGATGAAGCAAGGCGCAGAACGCACCTTTGTTGTGGGTACCGGTCATGGCATGTGTACTTGTCAAGGTGCGGCATTTGAATACATTTATAACATTGACCATGCGTTGCGTGAGGCGGGAGTGCGTGAACGCGGGCGTTTGGTGTGGATTAGTAATGAATACGAATTAGGTGATTTTGGTATGGGCGGTGTCCATATCACGCGGGGCGGTTATGTCACCAATGGCAAAATTTTTGCGGAATCATTGATGGTTGAGCGCGATATGGAATGGATTACCCGCGCTCATGTTAGCAAGATTGAACCGGGCAAGATTCATTATGAATTGCTCGATGGCAGCCAGCATGAACTTGATTTCGATTTTTCAATGCTTATTCCGCCATTTGCGGGCGTGGGTTTGAAAGCCTTTGATGCTGCTGATGCTGATATCACTGATCAACTCTTTGCACCCAATGGTTTTATGAAGGTGGATGCGGATTACAATCCGAAAGCATTTGAAGATTGGAGTAAAGAAGATTGGCCGCGTACTTATCAGACTCCGCGCTATAAAAACATCTTTGCAATTGGTATTGCTTTTGCGCCGCCGCATCCGATTAGCAAGGTGATGAAAAGCCCCAGCGGTGTGCAAATTAGTCCGACGCCGCCGCGTACTGGAATGCCATCCGCAACGATTGGAAAAGCAGTGGCGGAGAGTATTCGAGATATGTTGAAAGGTGCGCCAGAACCGACGCACACTGCGTCAATGGGTGAAATGGGCGCTGCTTGTGTTGCTTCAACCGGTTCGCATATTTTTAAGGGCACGGCGGCAACGATGACGGTATTCCCGGTGGTGCCTGATTACGATACTTATCCTGAATATGGACGGGATATGAATTTGACGTTTGGTGAGATTGGTTTGGCGGGGCACTGGATGAAATACATTCTGCATCACGTCTTTATTTATCAGGCAAAACTGCGGTTTGGTTGGTCATTTCTTCCTGATTGATTTTCCAGCGCGTCTCATCATTCACCGGAGTGCAATATCATGGCTGCTAAAAATAAAGAACCCTATCAACAGGCATATTATCCACCAGTGCCCACGCCTTGGGTGCGTTATATGCGCACGTCGTTTACTTGGCAGTTTTATCGTTTTTGGGTGATTAACCTAAAAATTCTGAAACTGCTGTTAAAATCACACAATTGATGATGGTGTGATTGCAGCAATGATCGGAATTCTTGGCGGCACCTTTGATCCCATTCATTTTGGGCATTTACGCCCGGCGTTGGAATGCCGCCAAGCATTAGGTTTGCAGGAAATTCGTTTGATTCCATTAAAGGTGGCGGTGCATCGTCCACAACCAATTGCTACTGCGGCGCAACGCTTACAATTGTTAGCCGCTGCCATTCGTGAACAAGCCGATTTTGTTGTGGATACCCGCGAATTAGATCGCCCCGGCAGTTCCTTTTCAATTGATACGTTAACGGCATTGCGAGCTGAATACGGCGCGACAATGCCGTTATGTTTATTATTGGGTGCGGATGCGTTTGCGCATTTTTTAACGTGGCGGCGTCCCCACGATTTGCTCAAACTCGCGCATTTGGTGGTGATGACGCGCCCGCACAGCGCGGCAGTGACGGAACCGGCGCTGGTGGCGTTGGAGCGCCAGCACGGTACGACCGCGCCAGCGGCACTTGCTGCGGCACCTGCGGGATACATTTTTCGGCAGGCGGTGACGCCGCTTGCCATTTCTTCGACGCAGATTCGCCAGCTCATTGCGAGCGGTTTGAGTCCGCGTTATCTCCTGCCCGAGGCGGTGTTGGCGCTGATTGAGCGCGAGCAGTTGTATCGCTAAATCACCGCACCTTTTTGTTTTTTCGCAATTGAGACAATTACATGCACGTTGAAGAGTTACACCAATTGGTGCTCACGGCGCTGGACGATATGAAAGCGCGGGATGTGACCGTGCTGGATGTGCGCGGGCAAACCGCGATTACCGATTACATGATTGTGGCGTCCGGCACCTCGGATCGGCACGTCAAGGCGATTGCGGAAACCGTCGCCTTTCGTGCCAAGGATGCTGGCGAAACGCCGCTCGGCAGCGAAGGGCTGGCGCAGGGCGAGTGGGCGTTGGTGGACCTCAACGGGGTGGTGGTGCATGTGATGCAGGCGAAGGTGCGCGAGTTTTATCACCTCGAACGGCTGTGGTCGGTGCCACCAGCCACGGCGCTGGCGAAAGCGAGCGCGGAATAACCGGTGCGCTCCAGTCCATCATTCACGCTGATTGCGGCGGTCGCGGCGGATAACGTGATTGGGCGCAATAACGCGCTGCCTTGGCATTTACCGGCGGATTTGGCGCATTTCAAACGGTTAACGCTCGATCACACCATCGTGATGGGGCGACGGACGTGGGAATCGCTGCCCGGCGTGCTGCCGCGTCGCCGCCATCTGGTGTTATCGCGTGATCCGCATTATCACGCGGCAGGAGCGGAAGTGGTCGATTCGCTGGCCGCAGCGGTGACGGCGGCTGGCGCGGTGACAGAGTTGATGGTGATTGGCGGCGCGACGCTGTACGCGGAAACCTTGCCGCTGGCAACGCGCCTGTGTTTAACCCAAATTCATGCGCACCTTGATGGCGATGCGTGGTTTCCCGCGTGGGATGCGACGCAGTGGCAGTTAGTCAGCCAGATCGAACAGCCAGCCGATGAGCGCAACGCTTTTGCGATGACCTTTCTGGAGTGGCGACGCTGCGCTGCTGCCAGCATTGTTCAGTCCCCGCCCGGCACGACATAACCCACACATTGCCGCTGCACTGGCATAAATGGCAGCGGCTCCACCCGCAACGCCGTCAACGCCCCGCCCCACAAGCAACCGCTGTCAATCGCCCACACGTTCTCACCCGCGTAATAGCCCAGCGTTGACCAGTGTCCAAAAATGATGCGGTCAGCGCGAGTGCGGCGCTGTGGCACCTGAAACCAAGGCACCAGACCGGGCGTTTGGCTGCCAATCTCACCCTTCTCTTTCAGCGCCAGCCGCCCGTCAACACTGCAAAACCGCAAGCGCGTCAAACAGTTGACGATAAACCGCAGCCGTTCCAGCCCGCGCAATTCCGGCGACCACCGTTCTGGTTGATTACCGTACAGCGCCTGCAAGAATGTTTGATAATTCTCCCCGCGCAGCGCCGTCTCCACCTCGGCAGCGGCGGCGCGAGCGTCTGCCAACGTCCACTGCGGCGGCAACCCGGCATGAATCAGCGTCAACTCGCGCTCGGCGTCGTAGTGCAGCAGCGGGCGCTGACGCAGCCAGTGCAGCAACTCATCGCGGTCTGGCGCTGCGAGCACGGCATCAAGGTTGCTTTTATGGGCATATTTCAAATTGCCGGCGGCGAGTGCCAGCAGGTGCAAATCGTGATTGCCCAGCACCACGACGGCGGCAGCGCCCAGCTCGCGGACGAAGCGCAGCACCGCCAGCGAATCTGGACCGCGATTGATGAGATCGCCGACGAACCACAGCCGGTCGTGCTGTGGATCAAAGGCAAGGTGGTCGAGCAGCGCCCACAGCTCGCGGGCGCAGCCTTGAATGTCACCGATGGCATAAAGAGACATAACGGGTTAATGAGCGCGGCTGAGGTCAGTTGGAACAGCAATAGGCGTCGCCAAAATGTGGCAATTTCCTATTGGTAAAAATGACGCAAAATGGTATTGACTTTGCGTTAAGATTTTGATTGAAAGCGCAGACATTTAACGGCTCCAATGCGGATCAAAGCTCTATTTTAGGGGGAGTGAAATTCACATCTTTCTAATTATTTGATCGCGTTGTATCATCTTTTTAACAGTTTACTCGAAGCGACCTTCAACATGCTTATTCCTTCCAAACCACAACGGCGAAAGCCAGACCCGTTTATGGTGTTATTTCTGTTTGTCTCAATTGGGATGTGCGTGACCCTGACATATCAGGTCATGCTCTATTCTGGAGCCAGTGACTACCCCATCGCCACCCAAACGCCGGCACCAGCTCCGGCGGCGGTGGGTGGTTGAGACGGTCGCAGAAAGTGATGTCAACTTCTCGTGCCTCACGCCTGCGGGTGGGCGTCATCGGCGTCGGCTATCTCGGACGCTTTCATGCCTTGATTTATTCACGGCTGGCGGCAGTCGAGCTGGTGGGCGTGGTCGATACCGATCTCGCTCGCGCCCACGCCGTAGCGCGTGAAGCCGGTTGTGCAGTGTATGAACATGCTGCTGATCTCATGGCAGAAGTCGCTGCGGTGAGCGTGGTGGTGCCAACCACTGCGCATCTCGCCGTAGCGGCACCGGCGCTGGCGCGGGGCATTCACGTCTTGCTCGAAAAACCGATTGCACCGACTGCTGCGGAGGGCGCAGAGCTGGTGCGGCTGGCGGCAGCGCACGGCGCACTGTTGCAAATTGGTCACGTTGAACGCTTCAACGCCGGGGTGCTGGCGCTGGCACAACAGATTGATTCTCCGCTGTATATCGAAGCCCAACGCATGGGCAGTTTTGTCGAACGGGCAACGGATGTCGATGTCGTGTCT
The DNA here is from genome assembly GCA_020721065.1 of Thiocystis violascens. Lineage (GTDB taxonomy): Bacteria > Pseudomonadota > Gammaproteobacteria > Chromatiales > Chromatiaceae > Chromatium > Chromatium violascens_A. The sequence goes on from DYNM01000032.1 coordinate 7,777, forward strand.
GACCTGATGATTCATGATCTCGACATCATTTTGTCGCTGGTGCCTGCCGAGATCAGCAGCATCGCTGCGGTTGGCGCTTCGGTGTTGACGTCACATGTGGACATCGCCAATGCGCGGCTGGAATTTGCGAACGGCACCGTTGCCAACGTCGTTGCCAGTCGCGTCTCGGATCACACCACGCGGCGGATTCGCGTATTTCAGCCGCAGCGGTATCTGTCGCTGGATTTCGTCGCGCAAACGCTTGATATTGCTGCACCGCAGATGGTGGCGGGAGCGCCACGTCCTGAGATTCAGCGCCAGCGGCTCCAGATTGAACCCATCAAACCGCTGGATTTGGAACTCGCCGAATTTGTGCGCTGTGTGCAAACGCAGCAGCCGCCGCTGGTGGACGGGCGCACGGGTTTGAAAGCGTTAGAGGTCGCGCTGGAGGTGCAAGCGCGGATTGCGGCTTGACTGAGTTTTTAGTTGTCAGTTGGCAGTTGTCAGTCACAACGGCGCTTTTTACTGACAACTTTTTTCAGAACCAGCCCAACTCACGCGCCAGCCGCCGCAGGTTCGGGCGGATCATCATCACCAAACTTAATCCCCAGCAAACAGCGTCCTTCCTCGATATTCGGATTCACCCACATCACCATCCCGACCCGCGTGGTCACACTGGGCCACTCCTGCGCCTCGCATTCAAATGACACCAACAAGCGCGTGTGCAGCGGATAACAGCGATCCGACCAGATGCGCATTCCGCCATCACTAATATCCCGCGACGCGCTGTCATAACTGCATTTCACCGCCTCACCGAGTGACGCATCCATTGGTTTTAGCTGCACTTCACAGCCTTCCATCAGTGAGCGTTGATGCTGGCGGCGATTATCAAATTCACTAGGCTCCATAACACGATTCCATGAGTTTTTTACAATAATAGGAGTGACGCGGTTGCGATATAAGCGATTGATTGAGTTGTCAGTTGTCAGTAACAACGCTGTTTTTTACTGACTATTGATTGAGTTGTTCAGTGATTGGTGACAAGCAACGGTTTTACCGACAACCGACAACTGACAACTTTTTGCAACTGCGTCACTCCTACAATAAAAAAGCACAACGAATAGAAGTCAACAATTTGTTTTGTATCAATTCACTTCACATCGAACCACACGCATCAACGCTATTTTACACCGATCAAATCGGCGTTTTGAGCAACGCAGATGATCAATAACCTTGCGTGTTATGATGACATCATCATCCTGTTTCGGTCCCAGTTCGCAGATGATGGGTGGTGTTTCACCCATGCAATCACTCTCGCTGTGGCAACCGACGCTTTAATTCTTCTCGCTTGACGCCTCCTGCCATGATGTCCGCTCTCCAGACCCCTTATGCCACGCTGCCCGGCCGCCGCTATCCGCCGGGTGCCACCGTTGAAGACGACGGTGTCAATTTTTCCATTTTCAGTCGCCACGCCACCGGTGCGGAATTGTTGCTCTATGCCAGCGCCAGCAGCGCCGAGCCTTTTCAAATCGTTCGGCTTGATCCGCAAGTCAATCACACCTTTTTTTCATGGCATGTTCTGGTGGTCGATTTGCCACCGGGCACCCATTACACCTGGCGCATGGATGGCCCCAATCAGCCCCAGGCACACGGCTGGCGCTTCAATCCAGACATCGAACTGGTTGATCCGTGGGCGCGGGCAATTAACACCTGCGACTGGCAACGCTTCCGACGCATCCGCACCGGCATTCAGCCTCACGATTCGCCCCGCGCCTTGGTGATCGCCGAAGAATACAACTGGGAAGGCGATGTCCCGCTGCGGCTGCCGTCAGAACAAACAGTGATTTATGAGCTGCACGTCGGCGGCTTCACCAGCCATCCCAGTTCCGGCGTCACTCATCCGGGCACCTTTCTCGGCTTGATTGAAAAAATCCCGTATCTACAAGCACTTGGGATCACGCACGTCGAATTGATGCCGATTATGGCGTTTGACGAGCAAGACGTGCCCGAAGCAGTTTGGGACGCGGGGCTGAAAAATTATTGGGGCTACAGCAGCTTCGGCTTCTTCTCGCCGCATCCCGGCTACTGCGTCACTCCCGAACGCGGCACCCATCTCAACGAATTCCGCGAAATGGTCAAGGCACTGCACCGCGCTAAAATCGGCGTCATTCTCGACGTCGTGTTCAACCACACCAGCGAAGGCGGCAGCACCGGCCCGACCTTGACCTTCAAAGGCATCGGCAACGAAACCTTTTATTGCCTCGACACGCTCGACAAATCCAAATATCTCGACTTCACCGGCTGCGGCAACACCGTCAACGCCAATCATCCCATCGTCGCCCATTTCATCGTGGACGCACTGGAATACTGGGTGCGCGAGATGCACGTTGACGGCTTCCGCTTTGATCTCGCCAGCGCGATGGCACGCGATGCCGACGGGCGTCCGATGGCCAATCCGCCGGTGCTGTGGGAAATTGAACTCTCAGACACGCTGGCTGCCGCCAAAATCATCGCCGAAGCGTGGGACGCCGCCGGGCTGTATCAGGTCGGCAGCTTTCCCGGCTATCGCTGGATGGAATGGAACGGGCGTTACCGCGACACCATTCGCCGTTTCGTGCGCGGCGATCCGGGGCTGGTGGCAGAAGTGGCGACGCGGTTGTCAGGCAGCAGCGATCTGTATCAAGCCAACCTGCGCCAGCCAATCAATTCGATCAATTTCGTCACCTGTCACGACGGTTTCACGCTGTGGGACTTGGTGTCTTACAACCGCAAGCACAATCACGCCAATTGTGAAAAATCCCGCGACGGCAGCGATGACAACCTGAGTTGGAACTGCGGCATCGAAGGCGACACCAACGACCTGCAAGTGCTGGCGCTGCGGCAGCGGCAAGCAAAAAATTTGCTGACACTGCTGTTTTTGAGCCAAGGCATTCCAATGGTGCTGGCTGGCGACGAGGTGTTGCGCACTCAGCACGGCAATAACAACACTTGGTGCCAAGACAACGCGCTCGGTTGGTTTGATTGGACGCTGGTGGAGCGCAACGCTGACATGCTGCGTTTCGTGCGCGGACTGATTGCGCTGCGCAAACGTCATCCGAGTTTGCGGCGGCGGCATTTTCTGTCAGGGCAGCCGCAAGCAGGATCGGAAGTGCCGGATGTCGTATGGCACGGCACCACGCTCAATGCGCCAGCGTGGGATGACCCGCTGGCAGCGACGCTGGCGCTGACCTTAGCTCCGGCGCAGCACAACGAAGCACCGCTGCACATCATGCTCAACATGGGTGATGCCGCGTGTCATTTTGAGCTGCCGCGCTTGCCGCAACTGCGCTGGCGACTGGATCGCTGGCAGTTGGCGCTGGATACCAGTCGGGCGTCGCCGTTGGATGTCAGCGAGCCGAGCGAGCAGATTACGGTCGATTTTGCGCCGCTGCTGGTGCGGGCACGCAGCATCGCCGTGTTGGAAGGACACAGCGCCTAGTGCGAGCATTGCTGGACGTTGGATGCTAAAAACTGTATTGAGATCAATCGCTTCAATCACGATAACAGGTAGAAATGACGATGCTGAACCGCTTGCCGATGGTGCGCAAACTGTTGTTTACCTTGGTGCCGCTGACGGTGGTCATGCTGCTGGGCACCGCGCTGCTCGTGCGGATGCTGGTGCAGGAAACTGCGACCGCTAACGCGCTCGAATCCACGCGCCAGCTTGCGCACATCGAAGGCGAGCGCGTCGTTAGTCATTTGACCCAAGATTTGGCGAGCGTGAAGGCGCTGGCGAGCGTGGCGGCGACGCGGACACAGTTCCCGGATGCCACGCGCCGCGAGTCTTTCAACCAAGTGCTGGCGCGTTATCTCGCTGATCATCCGCATTTGCTGGCGGCGTGGACGGGCTGGGAACCGAATGCGTTTGATGGGCGCGATGGTCAATTTGTGGGCACCGCCGGGCACGATGCGAGCGGGCGTTATGTGCCGTATTGGTATCGCAGCGGCGACAAGATCGCGCTGGAACCGCTGGTGGATTACGACAAACCCGGTGCTGGTGATTATTACCTGCTGGCAAAACAAACCCGCAAGCCGGTGATTTTGGAGCCGTATTTGTATCCGGTGGGCGGCGTCACGCAACTGATTACGTCAATTGTGGTGCCGCTGCTGGAGAACGGGCGCTTTGTGGGCGTGGTGGGTGTGGATTTGCTGATTGCCGAAATTCAAGAAAAGACGAAAAAAATGCAGTTGTTTAACGGCAGCTTTGCGTTTTTCAGTCATGGCGGCACCGTGATTGCCCATCCTGATCCGTCACGGCTGGGGCGCAACATGCGCGAGACAGAAGGCGATGTGTTGGGTGAGGATTTGCCGCGTTTCATCACCGCCGTGACTGATGCGCAGCCCTTTATGGCGCAACGTCAAAGCAGTTTGTATCCCGATGAAACGTTGATTATCAGCGAACCGATCCCGCTCGCTGACACCGGCAAGTCGTGGTCAATTGCGCTGGCGGTGCCGATGGGTACCGTGTTGACGGTGACGACGCACCTGATGCAGCAGATGTTGCTCATCAGCAGCGTGGGGCTGGTGTTGATGATCGCGTTGATTTGGCTGTTGAGTCGCAGCATCGCGCATCCGCTGCGTGAAGTGGTCGCCGTGTTGGAGGACATCGCCAGCGGTGAAGGTGATTTGACGCGCCAATTGCCGGTAAAAGGCAATGATGAAATCACGCATCTGGCGACGGCGTTTAATCGCTTTGTTGATAAAATTCATACGCTTGTGTATCAAACCACCGACGCTGTGAGCCAGCTCACGACCGCTGCGGCGCATCTGTCAGACGGCAGCGAAGATGCCAAGGCGCAGGTGGATCGGCAGCGGCAGGAGACTGAGCAGGTGGCGGCGGCGATGCACGAAATGACGGCGACGGTGCAGGAGGTGTCGCGGAATGCCAACAGTGCTGCGCACGCTGCCCGCGATGCCAATCAGGAAGCGGGGAAAGGTGAGCGCATCGTGCAAAACACGGTCGCAGCGATTGAGGCGCTGGCGCGTGACATCGACGCAGCAGCGGAGGTGATTCGGCGGTTGGAAACCGATTCCGACACGATTGGCAAGGTGTTAGATGTGATTCGCAGCATCGCCGAGCAAACCAATTTGCTGGCGCTCAACGCGGCGATTGAAGCCGCCCGAGCGGGTGAACAGGGACGCGGGTTTGCGGTGGTTGCCGATGAAGTGCGCACCTTGGCGAGTCGCACCCAAGAATCCACCAAAGAAATTCAAACGATGATTGAACGGCTGCAAGCTGGCGCAGAAAGCGCGGTGTCGGCGATGCAGCAAAGTCGTTCCCGTTCAATTGAAACGGTGGCACAAGCTGGACAAGCTGGCGCGGCATTGAATTCAATTGCAGCGGCAATTGTGCGGATTGATGATATGAATACGCAAATTGCCAGCGCAGCGGAAGAACAAAGCGCAGTCGCTGAAGAAATCAATCGCAATGTGAATAACATAACGCAATCGGTGGAAACGACTGCGCAAGGTTCGCGGACAATTGCCAATTCGAGTGAACAATTGGCGCAATTGGCAAATGAATTACAAGCGCGGCTGCGTCAATTCCGTATTTAGTTGATGTTAAACGCGCTTTAATGCAACGCCTTCGGCATTCTTGCCGCAGTCGTTGCATCATTTTTTAGATGTAACACCCTGAATTGCTCAACCAGCCAACTCGAAATCCCTTTTATAAAGGTGCGCGTATTGAATTGGTTGCGCTGGGGCTAGAATGCGGTTGCTGCACCAATTAAGCATGAGCAACGTATTGATGTACTGGCAAGTTAAATCCACTGATCAAATCATTTTAGTAGTCGCATTGGCGCTGTGGACGATGACAGCGCCTGCATTTGATGTCACTCAAGATGTTCCGAATGCAGTTGAACTGCCCTATTTACCGCGTTTCGCTAATACGATCTTGCTTGGTTATGAACAACACGCGGCAGCAACGACTAAAATTCCTACTGCGGCATGGCAAAATCGCGCCAAACAAAGTGATTGGGAAGAGGCGTTGACGCTTCATGGTGAAGTGACACGATTGTTATATCTTGCGCCCCCGAAAGTGAATTCGTTAGAAGTCATGCGCTATTATCAAAAACAGTTAGCAGAGCTGGGTTATCAATCGCTTTTTCAATGCGTGGGAACGAAATACTGTGGGCAAGCTGTGGGCGATTTTTATAGCAACGCCGCGCATGGTAAGCAATTTACCAGCAATTATATTTTGCGTTCCATGTATTCCGCAGGTTCAGTGCGTGATCCCCGCATTCAAGTTGTGCAACGCTTACACAATGGCACTGAGTCTTATCTATTTCTTTTTGCCGCTTTGCAAGATAATTATGCCGATTCTGCTGCCGGAGAACGGGTGGCAATTTTCATTGAAGCGGTCACGCAGCAAGCTGCTGCGCCAGCGCCAGAATTATCTCCAACTGCGTCAGCGCATCATGGAACTGTCACGAATTCCGTATTCAATGCGGCAGAATTGGCGCAACAATTAACCGATACTGGACGTGCAGTGTTATATGCAATTGAATTTGACGACGCACAGCAGATCATCCAATCCACCGCTGATGCGCAATTAGAACAAATTGCGTTGTTATTGCAACAGCAGCCACAATTGACGCTGTATATTGTGGGACATACGGATAATGTTGGCGAATTAAAATCCAATTTGCAACGTTCACAACAACGTGCCAGTCAAGTGATGCAGGCGTTAATTCAACGGTTTCACATTGCCGCCAAGCGGTTGGCAGCAACCGGCATGGCGCATCTGGCTCCCATTGCGAGTAATGCCGCACCAGCGGGGCGGATGCGTAATTGCCGCATTGAATTGGTGGTGAATTAACTGCGCTTATTTTGTCACTGCTGACTTTTCAGTCGTGACGATCTTTTCTTTATTGAGAGTGTGACAATGCAAAGTATTTATATTGCCGGTGCTGGTTCGGGCAGTGGCAAATCAGTGGTGGTGTTAGGCTTTATGGAGTTGTTATCGGCGGTGAATCAACGGGTCGGTTTTTTCCGTCCGTTTGCGCCGAAAGAACATGAGCCAGATACGCTGACGGCGTTAATTAAAAGCCGTTATGATTTGCCATTTCCTACTGAGATGTTGTATGGCTGCACGGTGGAAACAGCGCGGCAATTGATTGGCAGTGGTCATTATGATGAACTGCTTAAAATCATTATGAATAAGTTTAAGGCGCTAGAAGAACGTTGTGATTTGGTGGTGTGTGCGGGTACGGATTATAATGGGTTAATTCCGGCATTGGAATTTGATTTTAATGCCGATTTAGCAATTAACTTTAGTTGTAGTTTGGTGATTGTGGTTAAAGGCTTTGGGCGCGATCCGCAAGAAGCGGTGGATGCGCTGCACATTGCGCATGAATTGATGCGCGAGCGCGGCGGCGATTTTCTCGCCAGCGTGGTGAATGGCGTGGCGGCTGAACATGTGGAGCCAATTAAAGCGTTGGCGCGGGATTTGTTGACGGCGACGGAAACGGTTTATGTGCTGCCGCAACAATCGGCGTTATCGCGCCCGACCATCAGCGAGATTCAGCGGGCGCTGGGGGCGACGATTTTGTATGGCGAGGGCGACGCGCTGCATCAGGTGGTGAGCTGTTATCGGATTGCGGCGATGGAGATTCCAGATTTTCTGCGCTACATCGAGGACGGTTGTTTGATTATCACGCCCGGTGATCGCGCTGACATCATTTTGGCGAGTTTGGCGGCGGATGTGTCGTCATCTTTTCCGCGAGTCGCCGGGCTGTTGTTGACGGGCGGGCTGCCGCTGGCGGAAACGGTGCGGCGGTTGATTGAAGGCTTGCGGCGCACCAAGGTGGCGATTTTGCAGGTGCCGACCGACACTTTCACGACGGTGATGGATGTGCATCAGGTGGAGGCGACGATTTTGCCCGGCGATGATCGCAAAATTGCGGCGGCACTCGGGTTATTTGAAAGCCAAATCCGCGTAGAAGAATTGCGCCAACGCATTGCGGTGCGCCATTCGGAGCGCGTCACGCCCTTGATGTTTGAATACGAGCTGATTCGACGCGCCAAAGCGCAACAGCAGCGCATCGTGTTACCCGAAGGCAGCGATGAGCGGATTTTACGCGCCGCTGAAATCCTCACTTTGCGCGGCGTGGCCGAACTCACCTTGCTGGGTAATCCCGACAAAATTCGGCGGAGAATCGCGGAGTTAGGGTTAAAACTTGACACCATCCGCATCCTCGACCCGGTCACGGCCCCGGAGCGCGAGCGTTATGCGCAAACTTACTTTGAATTGCGCCAACATAAAGGAATTTCGCTGCAAATGGCGCACGATGCGCTCGAAGATGTCAGTTATTTCGGCACCTTAATGGTGTATTGCGGCGACGCCGACGGCATGGTCTCCGGCGCAGTGCATACCACGCAACACACCATCCGCCCCGCCTTTGAAACCGTGCGCACTAAACCCGACGTGCAATTAGTATCGAGCGTATTTTTCATGTGTTTACCGGATCGCGTGCTCGTGTATGGTGATTGCGCCGTCAATCCAAATCCGAATGCTTACGAATTAGCCGACATTGCAATTAGTTCTGCCACAACGGCAATTGCATTTGGAATTGAACCGCGTATTGCCATGCTCTCGTATTCGAGCGGCGATTCAGGTAAAGGAGAAGATGTTGAAAAAGTCCGCGAGGCAGTGCGTATTGCCCGCGAGCGCCGCCCTGATCTGAAATTAGAAGGACCGATTCAATACGATGCCGCAGTAGATATTGAAATTGGACGCTCAAAAATGCCCGATAGCGAAGTCGCTGGTTATGCCACCGTATTGATTTTTCCCGACTTAAATACTGGCAATAACACCTATAAAGCCGTGCAGCGCAGCGCCAATGCTGTTGCGATTGGACCGGTATTGCAGGGCTTAAATAAACCCGTCAACGATTTAAGTCGCGGCTGCACCGTCACCGACATCGTCAACACGGTAGCGATCACTGCCATTCAAGCGCAAAATGAAGCAGCAGTAGTGATCACCGATCATAATCCATTGGCAGTTGAGAGCGCGAACAAGCAGGAGACGTTGTGATGAAAGTATTGGTATTAAATACAGGCAGTTCTTCCATTAAATATCAGCTCTTTCACAGCGACAACTGGCACGTTTTAGCGCACGGTATGCTGGCGCGGATTGGTGAAACTGAGAGCGAACTCAAATTCAATTGGAATGATGCGAGCGGCGCATCCCAAGCGCAGCACGCACAATTACCTATTCCAACTCATCAAGCGGGACTTGATTTACTTGTAGCCAATTTGCGTGAGCATGAGCTATTAACTGATGTGAATGAGTTGGCAGCTATTGGACATCGCGTCGTACATGGCGGAGCGCATTTTAATCGCCCTGTAGTGATTGATGATGCCGTGATTACCGCTATTGAACAGATGATCCCTTTAGCGCCGCTGCACAATCCGGGGCATTTAGTTGGTATTCGAGTTGCCCAACATCTTTTTCCCAGCGTGCCCTCAGTAGCGGTATTCGACACTGCCTTTCATCAAACCATGCCACCTATTGCATATCGTTATGCAATTCCAGAATTTCTGTATACCGAGCATCAGATTCGCCGTTATGGATTTCATGGCACCTCACATCATTATGTGGCAAAAGGTGCGGCGCTCATGCTCGGCAAACCATTAGCACAATGCAATCTCATTACCTTACACCTTGGTAATGGCGCGAGTGCTTGCGCGATTCAAAGCGGTCAGTGTATTGATACTTCAATGGGCTTAACGCCATTAGAAGGGCTGCTAATGGGGACGCGCAGTGGTGATCTTGATCCAGCGGTGGTGATTTATTTAATGAAAAACCTCGGTTTAGATGCCACCGCCGTCGATCAAATGCTCAATCGCCAGAGTGGATTGTTGGGTATTTGTGGCGTAAATGATATGCGCGAAATTGAAAGCCGCGCTGCTGCTGGTGACATGCAAGCAGAATTAGCGATTGGCATGACCACGCAGCGCCTAAAAAAGTATATTGGCGCGTATTATGCGGAATTGGGACAAGTGGATGCGCTCGTATTCACTGGCGGCATTGGTGAGAATGCAATTGGTATTCGGCACCGCACCTGTGCAGGATTAGAAAACCTCGGCATCGTTTTGGATGATGCCGCAAATACTGCGCGAGAATCCAATCAAGCGCGGTGTATTAGTACAGCGGCAAGTTCAGTTCAAGTGCTCGTCATTCCCACGAACGAAGAATTAGAAATTGCCCAGCAAGCATTAGCGGCAGTGACTACTAACATGTAACCTGCACAATCCCCTTTTTATTAAAGGGGATTGTAATGTGTATCATCTTAAACGTTGGTAATTCAACTGCTAACTGATTCGGTGCCAATATGTGTCTTGCCATTCCTGCTCAAATTACCCAGCTTGATTCTGCTACCGATCAAGCGACAGTAACGCTTGATGGTATTAGTAAAACAGTGTCACTGGCGTTAATTGATGACGCTGCAGTTGGTGATTATGTGCTCATTCATGTTGGTTATGCGCTCAATAAAATTAGTCTCGACGAGGCTAAAGAAACGTTGCGCCTGCTGGCAGAAATTGGTGCAATATAACGCGGTGCCAGCTTGAAATAATCACTTTATCCGCAGGTTGTCATAGCCACTGTTAAATTAACTAACCTTATTCTTAATGTATGCTATTGATCACAACAGGCACCACCCATTCCTTTTACTACGGTTTTAATTAAAAATGACTATTCGCACACGGTTTGCTCCATCCCCTACCGGATACTTGCATGTTGGCGGAGCGCGTACTGCGCTCTTTTGTTATCTCTATGCGCGTAAACACGGCGGGCAATTCATTCTGCGGATTGAAGACACCGATTTAGAGCGTTCAACTGCTGAATCAGTCAATGCAATTTTAGAAGGCATGACGTGGTTAGGTTTGGAATATGATGAAGGGCCATTTTATCAAACACATCGTTTTGATCGCTATAACGCTGTGATTGATGATTTATTAGCGCGAGGGTTAGCATATCGCTGCGATTGTTCCAAAGAACGCTTAGAAAAACTGCGCATTGATCAAATGGCGCATAAACAAAAACCGCGTTATGACGGGCATTGCTGCAATCGACAGATTGATCCAAATGCGCCGCATGTGATCCGCTTCAAAAATCCATCCGAAGGCGTGGTGATTGTAGATGATTTAATTCGGGGGCGCGTTCCCTTTGCCAATGATGAATTAGATGATTTAATTATTCGCCGCAGCGATGGTGCGCCAACTTATAATTTAAGCGTCGTCGTTGATGATGCAGATATGCGCATTACTCATGTGATTCGCGGCGACGATCATTTGAATAACACACCGCGTCAAATCAACATTTTACGCGCAATGGGACACGAGCCACCGCATTATGCACATGTGCCGATGATTCTCGGTGATGATGGAGCGCGATTGTCGAAACGACATGGAGCAGTCAGTGTTATTGCGTACCGTGATCAAGGTTATTTACCAGAAGCATTATTGAATTACTTAGTACGGCTGGGTTGGTCACATGGTGATCAAGAGCTTTTTTCTCTTGAACAGATGATTGAGTTATTTGATATTGGTGACGTGAATAAAGCTGCGTCAGCATTTAATACGGATAAACTTAATTGGCTCAATCAACAGTATTTACAACACGCCGAACCTCAGCGTATTGCGCGGCTGCTCAGTCCGCATTTAGGGCATCTTGGTATTGATCCTTCTACTGGTCCGGCATTAACTGCGGTGATTAAAGCGCAGGCAGCGCGTGCTAAAACGCTGACTGAATTGGCAGAGATTAGCGCCTTTTGTTATTGTGATTTTGCTGAATTTGAAGAAGCGGCAGCAAAAAAACATTTACGTTTAGTGGCGCGTGAACCTTTAGAACAGATTCGCGCTGCATTTGAACTACTTGCGCATGAAGATTGGACGGCGGAGATTTTGAAACACACGGTGGAGCGAGTTGCTGAACGGTTACAAATCAATATGAGTAAAGTTGCGCAACCCTTGCGAGTGGCAATTGTAGGACGCGCTGCATCACCGGGTATTGATGAGACGTTGCTATTGGTGGGTAAAGAAGCGACGTTACGGCGAATTGATAAAGCACTGGAATATATTACAGCGCGAGGTTAATTTTTTTAGCGCCTCTTGTGCAAAAGAGGCGCTTTTTTAATGCGCTTATTTACAATAACAAGGGAATTAACTGTCGTTAGTGGATTGTTCAATGAATGATTTTAGTGAGTTTTTAATCAAAATTCGCGGATTAACTTTCCGGCGCGGTGAGCGGTTGATTTTTGATCAGCTTGATCTCGATATTCGGCGCGGCGCAGTGACCGCTGTGCTCGGTCCAAGTGGTAGCGGCAAAACGACTTTGTTAAAACTGATCACAGGGCAATTACAACCAGATGCTGGTGAAATTAAAATTGATGGTCAAAATGTTCACAATTTGTCCAAAAAAGAATTATTTCAGTTACGGCAACGGATGGGAATGTTGTTTCAAAGTGGCGCGTTATTAACTGATTTAACCGTATTTGAAAATGTAGCTTATCCTTTACGCGAACACGCGAAATTATCTCCATCATTGTTGCGTAAATTGGTGTTATTAAAATTGGAAGCGGTAGGATTGCGGGGTGCGCGGGATTTAATGCCACATGAGTTATCAGGTGGTATGGCTCGCCGAGTTGCATTAGCACGCGCAATTGCCTTAGACCCGATGATGTTGCTATACGATGAACCCTTTACGGGACAAGACCCTATTTCAATGGGAGTATTGGTGCGGTTGATTCATCAATTAAATGATGCGGCTGGTTTAACCAGTATTGTAGTATCCCATGACGTACAAGAAACTGCTCAAATTGCTGATATGATGTATTTATTATCTGGGGGACGAGTGATTGCACACGGCACTCCAATGGAATTAGCCACAAATGATGCTATACAGGTGCGGCAATTTATGGACGGCAATCCTGATGGACCTTTACCATTTCATTATCCGGCATTGCCCTTAGCAGAAGATTTTCGCACACGCACTCGAGGACGTAGCGGATGGCATTAACGTCTTTAGCACAATTCGGACGCGCTGGATTAAATACGCTGCAACGTATTGGGCGAGCACATTTATTGTTGGTTGCTTGTTTACTTGGTAGCGGGGCGCTGTTATGGCGTCCCCGTTTATTTACGGCGCAATTATTCAATATCGGCGTATTATCGTTATTGATTGTTGGAATTTCAGGGTTATTCGTAGGCATGGTATTGGGTTTGCAAGGCTATTATGTATTAGCGCAATTCGGTGCTGAACAAAGTTTGGGCGTGATGGTTGCCACTTCATTAGTGCGCGAATTGGGGCCAGTGGTGACAGCATTATTAGTTGCTGGCCGCGCTGGTTCCGCATTAACTGCTGAAATTGGCTTAATGAAAGCGACTGAACAATTAGCAGGTTTAGAAATGATGGCGGTTGATCCGGTGCGCCGCATTCTCATTCCCCGCTTATTCGGTGGTATGGTGGCGATGCCATTATTAGCGGCGCTATTTAGCGCGGTTGGCGTCATCGGTGGTTATTTCGTGGGCGTGGGTTTACTTGGTGTTGATGACGGTGCATTTTGGAGTCAAATGCAAGCGAAAGTTGATTTCCAAGAAGATGTCGTTAATGGCGTTATTAAAAGCGCAGTATTTGGTTTATTGGTGACATGGATTGCGCTATTCCAAGGTTATGAAAGTATTCCCACCGCTGAGGGCGTTAGCCGCGCCACCACGCGCTCGGTGGTACACGCCGCGCTTGTTGTGCTCGGCGTTGATTTTGTACTCACCGCATTGATGTTTGGCGCGTGATTGCAGCTTTAATCCTCGCCAATGACGCGCTCATCGCGGGGCGCAGATAATAGTTTTTCTGCTTCACCGGGCTGGCTGGCAAAAATTAAACGGTAATCGACCCCGGCAGTGGTTTCGGCTTGACGACGACTGCGCACTAGCGCCCGCGCATCTTGATAGCGATCAAAGGTTTGCAGCGGTGTGAGTTGGCAGGGCGGGGTGATTTGATAAACAAAATACGGCATGGCGAATTGCTCCTGTGTAATTGAATTGAATCATGTTGCTATAAATAGAACCGTGTAAAGATATTTTTGCCGACGTGGTATTGTTTAATTGCCACTCGCAACGAGCGAGTGGCTTATTCCCTTTGCAATCAGGAGCATTAGCGCATGATTAAACCCGTCGGTTCTGACACCTTAAAACCGCTTTTTGTATACGATCCCGATCACCATCACGCACTATTGCGGGAGGCCGAAACCTTGCCCTCCGTCATCATCAGCTCGCAAGCCGCCGGCAACGCGGTGATGCTGGGCGCAGGTTATTTTAGTCCGCTGTCTGGCTTTATGACCGTCGCCGACGCAGTCAGCGTCGCTGAGACCATGCGCATGACCGATGGGCACTTTTTCCCGGTGCCAATTCTGTGTTTAATCAATGACTTCACTGCGATTGGCAGCGCCAGCCGCATCGCGCTGCGCGACCCCAACATCGAAGGCAATCCGGTGTTGGCGATCATGGACGTGACCGGTTTGGAGGAAGTCAGCGCCGCACAAATGGAAGTGATGACCGCGCAGGTGTATCGCACGCAAGACCCCGCGCATCCGGGCGTTGCCGCATTTAATAGCCAAGGACGCTGCGCGATTTCTGGAGCGCTGCAAGTGCTGAATTTCTCGTATTTTCACAGCGATTTTCCCGATACTTTCCGCACGGCGGTTGAAATTCGCAACGAGATTGCCGAGCGCGGCTGGCAGCGCGTGGTCGCATTTCAGACCCGCAATCCGATGCACCTCGCCCACGAAGAACTGTGTCACATGGCGATGCAGCGGCTCAATTGCGATGGTTTGGTCATTCACATGCTGCTGGGTAAATTAAAACCCGGCGATATTCCCGCACCAGTGCGCGATGCGTCAATTCGCAAAATGGTTGAATTGTATTTCCCACCCAATAGCGCGATGGTGACTGGTTACGGCTTTGATATGCTATACGCGGGGCCGCGAGAAGCCGTATTACATGCGTATTTCCGCCAGAATATGGGCGCAACCCATTTCATTATTGGACGCGATCATGCCGGTGTCGGTGATTATTATGGCGCATTTGATGCGCAAACCATTTTTGATGAATTACCCCCTGATGCGTTGCAGATTGAAATTTTCAAAGCCGATCATACTGCGTATTCTAAAAAGCTCAACCGCGTGGTGATGATGTGTGAAGCGCCAGAGCATACCAAAGATGATTTTGTATTGTTATCGGGAACGCGAGTGCGGGAATTACTCGGCAGTGGAATTGCGCCGCCGCCAGAATTTTCTCGCCCCGAAGTTGCGCAGATTTTAATGGACTATTATCAATCGCTTGATTGATCATTGCATCACGATGTTGGTTTAACCTCCCCTTAAAAAAGGGGGGTTTTGATAATGAAATTCCCCGCCGCTTTGTTCTAAATCACGTCTCACCGCTACCTATTCAACACGCCGACCTGCTAGAAAATCACCACGCGCATTATTAGTCATCACAGCCTAACACAACATTATTTTTACAGAGAAAATGATGATTTTAGACCCCAATTTAATTGTGTATATGCTGTCATTTTTGCTCGTTAATTCTGGCGCAATTTTGCTGCTCAATTCTATTCAAAATCTTCCCGCACCGCACAACATCAGTAAACACTATTTTGTTTATTCGTTTGTCTTTTCGCTCATCAGTTATATCGGTTTTATTTCCAGAGTGTGGCTGCCGCTGCCGCTTTCGGTATTGATTACAAACTTGTTTTATTTATTATCTGGTTACAGCGTCTATTACGGATTGAGATGGCGCTATCAATTGCCATGCCCAGCGCAAAGCTGGGCTTTTTTTGTGATGCACCTAGTGCTGTTTAGTTTAGTTCAAGTAACACTTGCATTGCGTGAAAGTGAATTTTTTCTAGGGTTAAGAATTCAGATGTTGACCCTTAATCTAGGATTTGTTTTCTTTTTAGTACTGCGGCTGCTATGGCATTATAAAGACAATCATCATCGCGGTGAGTTGGTGCTATTTTATGCAGTTTGTTATGTGGTTATCAGTATTATTGTATTGCATTTATTTTACTATTGGAAAGCGGTGCCTTCATATTACATGGGCTGGTCATTTGTCGTACAAATTACCATCGTGTTTGCGCTACTCGGCGGATTTTATGCACTATTTCTGAATGATTTAAGTTTGAAATACTACGCTGAGGCGATCCGCGATGGCATGACTGGATTGCACAATCGCCAGTATTTTTATAACGTAATTGCGCAGCGCCAATTCTCCGATGCGGCAGCATCAGCAACGTGCGTCATTATGTGTGATTTGGATAAATTCAAACAGATTAACGATCAGTTTGGTCATGCGTGTGGTGATGAAGTGATTATTGCCTTTGCGCGAACGCTGCAACAACACATTAGAAAGCAGGATTTGTGCGCCCGTTATGGCGGTGAGGAATTCATTGTGCTATTGGGCGCAACGGAGTTATTAGAAGCTCTGGCAATTGCTGAACGAATGCGGCAAGCAACGTCGGATATTCAACTTGCTGCGCCGTTTAGCGCGGTGCGTGTCACGGCGAGTTTTGGCGTGGCGGAGATGAAAAATTCCACTCAATTAAATACGTTACTTCCAGATTTAATTAAAGCGGCTGATGCCGCTCTTTATCAAGCAAAAGCGGCGGGGCGCAACCGCGTTTGTGCGGCAGCGCAGCCACTTTAATGCTGATGATGACAGCCACCCGGTTCGCGGCGTTCAGCCGCCACCGTCGCAAATTGCAATCCCAATCGCGCCAGCAATTCTCGATCTCGCGCTGCCGTCGCATTCGCTGCTGTCAATAAATGCTCGCCATAAAAAATTGAATTCGCGCCAGCAAAAAAACATAACGCTTGCAATTCATCGCTCATTTCACTGCGTCCCGCCGCCAGTCGGATGTTTGATTGCGGCATGACCACGCGAGCGGTGGCGACGACGCGCACGAATTCAAACGGATCAAGCGCATCGCGTCCAAACAACGGCGTACCTTCAATTTGTACCAGCAAGTTGATCGGCACTGCTTCGGGATGCGCGGGCAAATTGGTGAGTTGGCGCAGCATCGACGCCCGATCTTGGCGCGATTCGCCCATGCCGAGAATGCCGCCGCTGCACGTTTTCAAGCCCACTTCGCGCACATGCTCCAGCGTGTCGAGCCGTTCCTGAAAGGTGCGCGTCGTGATGACCTGCGGATAAAACTCCGGCGAGGTGTCGAGATTGTGGTTATAAAAATCCAGCCCGGCGTCTTTCAAGCGTCGCGCCTGCGCTGCGGTGAGCATTCCCAAAGTGACGCAGGTTTCCAGCCCCAGCGCGTGGACGCCTGCAATCATGGCGATGACCTGTTCCAAATTGGTATCGGTCGGATTGCGCCACGCCGCGCCCATGCAAAACCGCGTTGCGCCCGCTGCCTGCGCGGTTCGCGCTGCGTCCAGCACGGCGTCCAGCGCCAGCATTCGTTCCGGCTGCAAAGTGGTGTGATGATGGGCACTTTGGGCGCAATAGCTGCAATCTTCCGCACAAGCGCCGGTTTTAATGCTCAACAAGGTGCTGACTTCAATCAGGTTGGGATCAAAATGCTGACGGTGAATGGTGTGGGCGCGAAACAGCAACTCATGCAACGGCAGTTCCAGCAAGGCAAGGATTTCGGCAAGCGTCCAATCGTGGCGAATAGTGGCGATCATGGGGCAGTTATCAGTGATTTAGTGGTCAGTTGGCTGTGAAATCTACACAACTGTTAATCGCTGTCCAGTGCTAACTGCCGATGGCGGCGCTATTGACCACATTATTTCCCGCCACCTGCGTTCTGTGCGGCGCAGCGGGAGTTGGCGACCGCGATCTGTGCGCAGGCTGCGCCGCCGAATTACCGCACAATCACCACGCCTGCTGGCGCTGCGCTCAACCTCTTGCCACAGCAGCACTGGTGGGCACGTTGTGCGAGCACTGCCAGCGCCAACCGCCGCCATTTCACCGCAGCCTCAGCGCGTTTCGCTACGCCGGGGCGGTGCCATTTCTCATCATCGGCGCGAAATTCAACAGTCAACTGACCTTCATCCGCCTGCTCGGACAATGCCTCGCCGAGCGCGTTATTGCCGCCGCGCAACCGCTGCCGGAGGTCTTGATTCCGGTGCCGCTGCATCCGCAACGGCTGCGCGAGCGCGGTTATAACCAATCGCTCGAAATTACCCGCGTGGTGGGGCGTGAGCTGCAAATTCCAGTGGATTATCAAAGCTGTACGCGGGTGCTGGCGACGACGCCGCAAACGGAATTGTCAGCGCAAGCGCGGCGGCACAATGTGCGCGGAGCTTTTGCGCTGACGCGCCCGCCGCAGTGGTCGCGGGTGGCGCTGATTGATGACGTGATGACCACCGCCACGACGGTGAGCGAATTGAGTCGGGTGCTGGCGCGGGCGGGAGTGGCGGAGATTGAAATTTGGGCGGTGGCGCGGGCGGGTCAACAGTTGTCAGAATCTCGTTAAAACAAACTATTTTGCTGAGATTCTGTTGTTGATTCGCCTTTTTTATCATATTTATCTTGCACAGCTTTTTTGAATACTTCTAATGTATTCTCGTGATGACTTAAAAACCATTTAGCATGATTTTTCAGGTATTGCGCACGCATTTCTGCATTCGTAAGATCATTAGGAACTCTTGTCATTCTTGGATCAACACTATCAAATCCATTTAATGGCTCTGCAAGCCGCGCCTTAGTTAATTCAATATAAGTGGGATTTAGTTCAAAGCCAATTACATCTCGTTCGAGTTGTTGACACACTCGGAGCGTTGTTCCGCTTCCAGAAAACGGGTCAAGCACAGTGTCACCCTGATGACTTGATGCGAGCACTATTCTTTCAATAAGACCTTCTGGTTTTTGTGTTGGATGATCTTGTCGGTTCGGGTTTGAATAGTGGACATGTGAAAACTGCCATACGTCACCTGGATTCGCACCCCTCATGTTATTTTTTTCACGATAAGATTTTTGAGGTACGCGCACGTCATCGAGGTTAAAAACAAAATCTTTGCTTTTATTAAATACGAGTATATCGTCATGTCGCGGTGAAAAACCTTTTGTTTTTCCTATACCCTGCGTGTAATGCCAAACAACCCAACTGTTAAAGTATAACTGTAGGTCACGATCCAAAATTCCATAGAGGTATGAAATAAACCGGACGCCCATGAAAACATAAATAGTTCCATGAGGCTTTAATACTCTTTTTGCTTGTGTAAGCCATAATTTAGTGAACGCCATATACTCATCAAAATCTTTAAAGTCGTGGTTATTACCGTAATCTTTACCAAGATTGTAAGGAGGATCAGCAACAATCAGGTCTACAGATTCATCACCAAGCGTTTTTAATTCTTCAAGCGCGTCACCACAGCGAAGATCAATTTTTGCCATCATTTTATCCAACCATGTTGTGTTGCATATTCTAACCATTGATTGAATCCCTTCTTTGAAGAAAGAAATTTTTTATCAAGCAATTGACAGAACTCCCAAGTAGTTCGCTCCTGAAGCGATACATAATGGATATCTCTTACTTGAATTTGCCCTGTTCCAAGAGCAGGATTATAACTAATATCAGTGTCAGCGATATATTTAAGATCGTATGCGTTGAATTCTACAACTTCCATGACACCCATCATCATGTGACTACTTTCATCTTTAAAACTATAAACGCGATGTTTAACGGAAAGAATCACAAAAATGTAATCAGGGTCTTGAATATATGCAGTTCTTATTCTTGCAAAAGATGTAATGTTGGGGGATTTACCACTTCCTTTTATATCTTTAGAGGTAGCTTTTACATCCACATGACCAGTGACAACCGAATTTGTTTTTTTAGTTTTCTTGAACTGAAGAATGACATCAGCCATGTTTAGCCGTTTTCCAGCCTCAACAGTGATAAGCTCATAGTTGTTTTCTTTATCTTCTAAACAGTTGGCAAATACCTCAAAAGCCCAAGCCTCTATGAACGGACCAGCGATTTTATTCACATTCTCCATTGGGATTCCCAACTTGAGATTGGTGTTAATAATAATCTTGTTTTTTTGTCCATTGCACCTTGTATTATAGCCAATCCAAAGGTTCAGAAACAAAAACGCCTCCAATCACAGTCGCTGCAATTGGAGGCGAATCAAGCTGATTTGATTGAATCAGCTTTAATTAGTATCAATACCCCAGCAAGCTGTACAAACCTGTCACTTCAATTCCAGCGGCTGCGGCATCAGCAGCCGAGACATTGAAATACACATCCGTCATGTCTACTTCTTGAGCATTAGCGAGCGTGGCGCTGCTGCGTTCGAGTAAGACATTGCCTTGTAAATCGAGGAATGGCGTTTCAGTAAAGCTGGTCTTCAAACTCACGATTCCGGCCGCCGCTAAACTGAATAATTCACCATCATCGGTAGCATGATTGCCATTGATGTCTTGCCAAATACTCAGGCTGGCAAAATCCACATCTGCTGCATCAACAATGCCGTTGCCAGTGCTATCAAAGCTGCTGAGTTTGGCAAATCCATCGCCTTTTTTCAGGCCACCAAACAATTCGGAAATGTCATCAATCTTGCCATTGCCATTGCGATCAATTGCCAAGAATCCATCATCTCCTGATAACCAACCAGACTGAATTGCACTGCCATTGCCAAATAAATCAAAGGTCGCACTTAAACCAGTACGGGCGACGGTGTGAATGCCATCTCCATTCAAGTCAATCACAATTGGCGTGATGCCAGCATCTTTGGTCATATCATTTTGACCGGCTGCCAACGTGAAGACTGAGGTTGTAGTAATGTCAGTCGTCGCTTTTGCATCACCTGCGACATCAGAATCGAGCGTGTCTTTGGAATTGCTATAGGCATCTTTCACTGCCCACTTCCAATTACTCATGTTGTACCACGCACCGTAATTGTAGTGCATGACCCCGCCTTTATCGAACGTCAACTTGTAATCACCTGCCGCGAGATTACTGAATAAATAATTGCCGTTGCTATCGGTAGTCGTGTTTTGAGTCACGTCGTCGGTAGTACCGAAATTACCGTCAACACCTGCGCCAGTCAGCGTGATTCTGATATTAGCGATACCCGGTTCAGACGAGTCTTGGATGTTGTTGTGATTCATATCATCCCAAACTTTATCACCCACGCTGGCATTATTCACCGGCGGCGGACAGACCGCAGTCAAGCCGGCATCAATTGTGAGATTAGATTGACCCGCCGCTAAACTGACCACCTGACTCAAGCCCGTCGTGCGATTAGCATCTGAATCTTTCGCATCATCGCGGCCGGCATTTTGCTGTGTCAGCGCGTAACCGCTGCCAGCTTCAAAATCGACCTGATATTCACCAGCCGCCAAACCAGTAAAGCTGTAATTGCCATTGGCATCAGTGACCATCGTCTGCGTCGTGTTATCGCTCGTGGTTCTCATCAAACCATCCGCACCGCCACTGATGAGCGTCACCGACACACCCGCAACTCCAGCCTCACCGCTGTCTTGCTTACCGTCGCCGTCCTTATCCAACCAAACCTTGTCACCAAGACTGGCATTATTCACCGGCGGCGGACAGACCGCAGTCAAGCCGGCATCAAGCGTGAGATTAGATTGCCCCGCCGTTAAACTGACCACCTGACTCAAGCCCGTCGTGCGATCAGCATCTGAATCTTTCGCATCATCGCTGCCAGCATTTTGCCGTGTCAGCGCGTAACCGCTGCCAGCTTCAAAATCGACCTGATATTCACCAGCCGCCAAACCAGTAAAGCTGTAATTGCCATTGGCATCAGTGACCATCGTCTGCGTCGTGTTATCGCTCGTGGTTCTCATCAAACCATCCGCACCGCCACTGATGAGCGTCACCGACACACCCGCAACTCCAGCCTCACCGCTGTCTTGCTTACCGTCGCCGTCCTTATCCAACCAAACCTTGTCACCAAGACTGGCATTATTCACCGGCGGCGGGGGCGTCACCGTCGTCACGGTGTAATTAGCGGCATCAGTATCAGTGACCGTTTTACCCGCACCCTCAGCAGTGACGGTACCGACATTGGTGTGCAAACCAGTGGTAATCACCGTTTCACGCGCCGAATATGTCCAAGTTTCAGTCACATCCAACTGACCGTCGCCATCAGTATCGCCACCAACAAAATTGAGCGTAGCAATTTTATCGTCAGTCACCTGCACAGCATTTAATTCAACATCGCCGGTATTTTTCACAACATAAGTGAAAATTGCCGTATTACCCAATTCCAATGCAATGCCCGGCGCATCATCAGCATCAGCATCTGGTGTTTCAACAGTCGTTGAACTGCCACCCGAGCGCGGCGTATTCAAATCACCTTCTTTTGAATTCTCAGTTTCCAATAACGACTGAGTTGCTGAATAATTCCCCGTACTCACTGCCGTTTGTGTCATTTGAATGACTTCAGCAGCAGTATATTTATAATCAACATTCGGATTAGACGCATTCAACAAACCAGCGACTGATTGCCGCAGTAACGCATTTACTCCACCGCCACCAGCACTCAAAGCATCCAATAGCGAGGGTGTACCAAATAGGCTGATATTAAAGATTACCTCAACGCTATCACCCTTTGCATAGCCAGTTGCCTCCCAATCTTTCACATCCACAGTGCAAGCGTGCGTTTTCCAAAAACCGGGTGAAAAGCCTTCAGTAGCGCCACCAGAAATGGTGGTCTCATAGCTGCCACGCACATACTTTTCAATATCCACACCAACATTAGCAGGCGGCGGTGGCAATTCACCAAAGTTATTGTTCTCGCTGTTATCACCGGCATTCAATGTCAC
>DYNM01000012.1:0-6666 GCA_020721065.1 Thiocystis violascens
GCGGTGGATCGACTATATTCTAAAGCTATTTTTGGTCAACTGCGTAACTCCTAGCCTCCCAAAATCAACTCACGCAGACGTTTCAATCCTTGTTGTAATGGATTTAGCGTTGCAACGCATCCGGCAGGAACCTGCTATGTCAGAAATGCTCGAGTTTCAATCCTTGTTGTAATGGATTTAGCGTTGCAACGGATTATTGACGGCTCGCACCGGCGCGACTTATTAGATGTTTCAATCCTTGTTGTAATGGATTTAGCGTTGCAACGTGGCGTTGCGGCCGCAGTCCACTCACCGTGACGCATAGTTTCAATCCTTGTTGTAATGGATTTAGCGTTGCAACAGGATTTCACGGGTGAAGTATTCCGCGTTGCGAGTGAATGTTTCAATCCTTGTTGTAATGGATTTAGCGTTGCAACGCACAAAACTGGACGATCCGATGTTCCTGCATCCGTGAGTTTCAATCCTTGTTGTAATGGATTTAGCGTTGCAACTGGTCTTTGATGACGGTTGGGGGCGTTTGGAATGCCGGTTTCAATCCTTGTTGTAATGGATTTAGCGTTGCAACCCAGATCAACTAGCCCGACAACGGATGGCGGCTCGCGTTTCAATCCTTGTTGTAATGGATTTAGCGTTGCAACGCGTAGTGGGTGCGAGTGATAGGCGTATACTCCGTCTTATTTCAATCCTTGTTGTAATGGATTTAGCGTTGCAACCCGGTTTCTTTTGGCACCGGGACGAGAGGCGTAATAGTTTCAATCCTTGTTGTAATGGATTTAGCGTTGCAACGCGGCTATTGACGAGCACGTCCACATACTCGTTGAGAAAGTTTCAATCCTTGTTGTAATGGATTTAGCGTTGCAACTTTCGAGAGCGAAGTTTGAACGTGGACGAGTACATCTTGTTTCAATCCTTGTTGTAATGGATTTAGCGTTGCAACGCTATTTGCAGTAACACGCGATCACACTCATTCATTCCTCTACCTGTTTCAATCCTTGTTGTAATGGATTTAGCGTTGCAACACTCGTTGAGAAATACGCAGTACTCGACGTCACACTGTTTCAATCCTTGTTGTAATGGATTTAGCGTTGCAACATACCCGTGGGACACGGAGCACCGTGTCCACCGGACGTTTCAATCCTTGTTGTAATGGATTTAGCGTTGCAACCCTGCCCTACCGCACCCTGCCCTACCGCACCATGCCTGTTTCAATCCTTGTTGTAATGGATTTAGCGTTGCAACCGTGCATTGCCGGCGCATCTTTCGATGCGCATACGAGCGTTTCAATCCTTGTTGTAATGGATTTAGCGTTGCAACCCGATGAAAAAGGGAATGCCGTCGCCACCGGCTTCACGTTTCAATCCTTGTTGTAATGGATTTAGCGTTGCAACATTGCACGGCGCAACGGACGGCGCAGCGTTTAGCGATTGTTTCAATCCTTGTTGTAATGGATTTAGCGTTGCAACTCTGGATATGGTGGCAGTTGAGGGTGAGGTGTTCATGGTTTCAATCCTTGTTGTAATGGATTTAGCGTTGCAACACGAAAGAGACGCCGGCGGCCTACCGGCGGCTCTCAAGTTTCAATCCTTGTTGTAATGGATTTAGCGTTGCAACACTGCTATGACTGCGACAACTTCATTCGCATCGCGGGGTTTCAATCCTTGTTGTAATGGATTTAGCGTTGCAACTTGCACTTGCTGGTGAATGCGCGACCGAGTACGGCTGTTTCAATCCTTGTTGTAATGGATTTAGCGTTGCAACCTCGAAGATTTGACGACCACACCAGACGAATTCGCGGGTTTCAATCCTTGTTGTAATGGATTTAGCGTTGCAACTTGCGCGATGTTTGAGCTAGTAGATGTTGAGTTGCTGGTTTCAATCCTTGTTGTAATGGATTTAGCGTTGCAACGCGCAGAGTGCTCTGCGCCTTTTTCATTTATGGGCGTGTTTCAATCCTTGTTGTAATGGATTTAGCGTTGCAACTAGTGGGTGCGAGTGGTAGGCGTATACTTCGTCCTGTTTCAATCCTTGTTGTAATGGATTTAGCGTTGCAACCATTTTCGCTACGCGACACACGGGAAACCGTGTGTCGGTTTCAATCCTTGTTGTAATGGATTTAGCGTTGCAACACGCGATCCGCACCGCCAAGAACGTCCCCGCGACCGCAGTTTCAATCCTTGTTGTAATGGATTTAGCGTTGCAACGCGGCGTTCATTGTCTCGAGAATGTCGAGCGTAGTGTCGTTTCAATCCTTGTTGTAATGGATTTAGCGTTGCAACGTCACGCTCGAGTGTGTATACGAGTCAGGACTCGTATAGTTTCAATCCTTGTTGTAATGGATTTAGCGTTGCAACAAGCCAGCAAGGTGAGTCTGGTTTTCTGTGACGGAGCATGTTTCAATCCTTGTTGTAATGGATTTAGCGTTGCAACGCCTCATGGGTGCCCTCCCGCACCCAATATGTAGGTTTCAATCCTTGTTGTAATGGATTTAGCGTTGCAACACGCACTGGATGCCCGTCGAAAAAGGCGCCGCGCTGTAGTTTCAATCCTTGTTGTAATGGATTTAGCGTTGCAACCATTGGGTGGCTGAGAAAATGAAAGGCGCATTTCCACAGTTTCAATCCTTGTTGTAATGGATTTAGCGTTGCAACCTGGTTCGGCTGCTGGCGGTGCAAATGCACATCTATCGGGTTTCAATCCTTGTTGTAATGGATTTAGCGTTGCAACACCGGGTACGAAACCGGTTCCGAATGGTTCACCGCCGGTTTCAATCCTTGTTGTAATGGATTTAGCGTTGCAACACCGGATGAATCGCGGCGCGTATACCGCGCCGCTCTAGTTTCAATCCTTGTTGTAATGGATTTAGCGTTGCAACCAGCGCCAGACGAATTCACCACCAAGAATGCACCTATGTTTCAATCCTTGTTGTAATGGATTTAGCGTTGCAACGAGTTTGATGGTTCGCTGAATCCCGTTTATGGGCGTGTTTCAATCCTTGTTGTAATGGATTTAGCGTTGCAACACGGTTTCGAGGGCAACCAAGCGATCTTGTCCGCAGAGTTTCAATCCTTGTTGTAATGGATTTAGCGTTGCAACTCACTGCGATTTGTTAGGTCAAGTCGTCCCGTTATTGTTTCAATCCTTGTTGTAATGGATTTAGCGTTGCAACCTTTCAACACATCTTTTAATACGCCACCAGCAGCAATGTTTCAATCCTTGTTGTAATGGATTTAGCGTTGCAACGCGGCAGCTTCCAATTCCTGCCAACGTTTAATGATGCGGTTTCAATCCTTGTTGTAATGGATTTAGCGTTGCAACGCGGATTCACGACTGAATCCGCGAAAGCGGATGGGTTGTTTCAATCCTTGTTGTAATGGATTTAGCGTTGCAACTCAATGGGCGTTGAAGTGGCGAGGGTGAAATGGGGGGTTTCAATCCTTGTTGTAATGGATTTAGCGTTGCAACGGCGCTTGATTTATACGAAGGCTACGGATTTAGAGAGTTTCAATCCTTGTTGTAATGGATTTAGCGTTGCAACCTACACGCCAGAAATCGCCGCGCTGGAGGCGCGGCTGGTTTCAATCCTTGTTGTAATGGATTTAGCGTTGCAACGTACCGAGTGAGACAAAGCTATCTGCACAGTACGCAGGTTTCAATCCTTGTTGTAATGGATTTAGCGTTGCAACCAACTGACGCGGTTTTCTACCACCACCTTTTTATTGCGTTTCAATCCTTGTTGTAATGGATTTAGCGTTGCAACTCCGCTAAATGCGCGGGCAATTCAGCGAGTAAGCGATGTTTCAATCCTTGTTGTAATGGATTTAGCGTTGCAACGAGGCGTCCGGGGCTATAGACGCTAAATTCATCCTCAGTTTCAATCCTTGTTGTAATGGATTTAGCGTTGCAACCGTGATTGATGAATGCTGGCGGTTTTGGGATTCCGGGTTTCAATCCTTGTTGTAATGGATTTAGCGTTGCAACGCGACGAACTAATTAAGGGCGCAATAGAGGAATCGTCGTTTCAATCCTTGTTGTAATGGATTTAGCGTTGCAACAAGATCAAAAAAAGCGGGCGCGGATGATGGTCGATATTGTTTCAATCCTTGTTGTAATGGATTTAGCGTTGCAACATGCTTGGCGCGGCGCAAGTCCTGAGAATTTGAATGTTTCAATCCTTGTTGTAATGGATTTAGCGTTGCAACAGCCGTAACTTTTTTATTACTACCCACCTCGACAGTTGAGTTTCAATCCTTGTTGTAATGGATTTAGCGTTGCAACGTCGTTGTGATGATTTTCTGCTTCGGCTTTCTTTGGTACGTTTCAATCCTTGTTGTAATGGATTTAGCGTTGCAACAATCAGCACAATGTAAGTTTTAAATCGTGCGGATTGAGTTTCAATCCTTGTTGTAATGGATTTAGCGTTGCAACGGGTAGCGCGTTGGGTTGAATCAGCAACGCCTTTAGCGAGTTTCAATCCTTGTTGTAATGGATTTAGCGTTGCAACACACGCGTAAAGCGTGTAAAAGTTTTATATTCCGGTCGTTTCAATCCTTGTTGTAATGGATTTAGCGTTGCAACGATTGATGCCAAGCCTTCACAGATGCTGCGAGTGCCGTTTCAATCCTTGTTGTAATGGATTTAGCGTTGCAACTCACTGTCATCTTGTTGGATTGCTTCAGTCATACCTGTTTCAATCCTTGTTGTAATGGATTTAGCGTTGCAACTCCGCGCATTTCGATTGAAATGGGAACGCCCGGTGAGTTTCAATCCTTGTTGTAATGGATTTAGCGTTGCAACAACACACAAGCGCGTGGCGATGTCACTTGAAAATTGGCGTTTCAATCCTTGTTGTAATGGATTTAGCGTTGCAACGTATTGATGCAGCCATTTCTAATACGCCACCATCATTGTTTCAATCCTTGTTGTAATGGATTTAGCGTTGCAACCATTTTTTCAAGCTCGTCTCGGTATGCGTCTTCCTTCGTTTCAATCCTTGTTGTAATGGATTTAGCGTTGCAACTAGACCGTGCCCGTATTGCACGGTGGATTGAATCGTGTTTCAATCCTTGTTGTAATGGATTTAGCGTTGCAACGCGGAGAAATACTCACAAAAAGAAGAATCGACGAGATGTTTCAATCCTTGTTGTAATGGATTTAGCGTTGCAACCTGGTTGACAGAAGAGTTTATGAACGAGTTTGTTCAGTTTCAATCCTTGTTGTAATGGATTTAGCGTTGCAACAGGAGCTGGCGCTTTAACTTGCGCTTCAAGTTCCTGGTTTCAATCCTTGTTGTAATGGATTTAGCGTTGCAACTATGAAACCACGTCAACGCCAACATCTCGCTTTCATCACGGTTTCAATCCTTGTTGTAATGGATTTAGCGTTGCAACCGCCCTTGAGATTGACTGTTACAAAGAATCGTCACTGTTTCAATCCTTGTTGTAATGGATTTAGCGTTGCAACAACACAAAAAGAAATCTCATCAATGTGGGTGTACGAAGTTTCAATCCTTGTTGTAATGGATTTAGCGTTGCAACAAGCCCCAGAAGAGAAAGACGAGGACGTTGGGTTCGACGTTTCAATCCTTGTTGTAATGGATTTAGCGTTGCAACGTAGCGCGGCTCACTTACGCCGCACCTAATGCGCCCTGTTTCAATCCTTGTTGTAATGGATTTAGCGTTGCAACTATCCGTCGCTTTCCTCGAATATCGTTCCGCATTCAGTTTCAATCCTTGTTGTAATGGATTTAGCGTTGCAACCTACGAGGCTGACTTGTCGATTGGTGGACTTTCCCTGTGTTTCAATCCTTGTTGTAATGGATTTAGCGTTGCAACAGTTCCCAACGGATGGGTCTGAGTTCAAGCTCCATTAGTTTCAATCCTTGTTGTAATGGATTTAGCGTTGCAACCGATAGAACCGCGAAGGTCCTCGTAACACAGACTGCGTTTCAATCCTTGTTGTAATGGATTTAGCGTTGCAACCAGTAGCGATCCGGTCAGTGTGTGTGTGGAAGGGGAGAGCGCAGTTTCAATCCTTGTTGTAATGGATTTAGCGTTGCAACGATGCTACCGAGGAGGAAGTAGCAAAAACACTGTTTAGTTTCAATCCTTGTTGTAATGGATTTAGCGTTGCAACGTACGATCTTGATTCGGTGGAGGTAATCTTCCGCATGTTTCAATCCTTGTTGTAATGGATTTAGCGTTGCAACATATTTGCGGTGCTGTCACTGTTAGATTTCGACTGTGTGTTTCAATCCTTGTTGTAATGGATTTAGCGTTGCAACAACTTATATTT
The DNA here is from genome assembly GCA_020721065.1 of Thiocystis violascens. Classification (GTDB taxonomy): domain Bacteria; phylum Pseudomonadota; class Gammaproteobacteria; order Chromatiales; family Chromatiaceae; genus Chromatium; species Chromatium violascens_A. Next base: position 6,292 of record DYNM01000012.1, read on the forward strand.
CAAGATTGTCTGCGTCCAACAAGTACGTTTCAATCCTTGTTGTAATGGATTTAGCGTTGCAACTCAAATTTGCGAGTGATTTGCTGCTCAACTTGAATGGTTTCAATCCTTGTTGTAATGGATTTAGCGTTGCAACACCATGTTTTCATAAGCGGAAGCCTAAATCATCCGTGTTTCAATCCTTGTTGTAATGGATTTAGCGTTGCAACACACATTTTCCACATGGATTGCATCCGTCGGCGGCGTGTTTCAATCCTTGTTGTAATGGATTTAGCGTTGCAACTCGGCACGGAGCGCAATGAAAGCGGCTATCAAGGTAGTGTTTCAATCCTTGTTGTAATGGATTTAGCGTTGCAACATTTATATCGGCGGTAT
>DYNM01000012.1:6766-88047 GCA_020721065.1 Thiocystis violascens
TGTTTCAATCCTTGTTGTAATGGATTTAGCGTTGCAACATTTATATCGGCGGTATTGCGCGTGTTATCCCCCGGCTGGTTTCAATCCTTGTTGTAATGGATTTAGCGTTGCAACGATGCGTGGTATACCATCCCATTCTAGCGATTTCAGAGTTTCAATCCTTGTTGTAATGGATTTAGCGTTGCAACCGGCCATTGCGGCTACGGCACCGTCTTATATGATTTGTTTCAATCCTTGTTGTAATGGATTTAGCGTTGCAACCGCTACTCAGTACGGAGTATTAGTGATTGAAGGGAATGTTTCAATCCTTGTTGTAATGGATTTAGCGTTGCAACGAGGAGATCGCGCTCGTTGATACTTGGCTCTTTGCGGGTTTCAATCCTTGTTGTAATGGATTTAGCGTTGCAACGAGCTGATCCGCTTCTCGTGTGAAGAAGGAGACGTTAGTTTCAATCCTTGTTGTAATGGATTTAGCGTTGCAACGTGTATTGATATGGCGTTGCGCTACCGACGAGTTGTTTCAATCCTTGTTGTAATGGATTTAGCGTTGCAACCTAGCGAGTCTTGCAAGCACTTTGGCACTTGTCGCGTGTTTCAATCCTTGTTGTAATGGATTTAGCGTTGCAACCAAGGTCGATACGATGATGCTGACGCCCTAGAGCAGGGTTTCAATCCTTGTTGTAATGGATTTAGCGTTGCAACACGAAATACGCGAGACAGGTCTGTGGGACGATTTAGAGTTTCAATCCTTGTTGTAATGGATTTAGCGTTGCAACCCGCTCTATCCATTTGCACTCTGCCCGCTGTGCAGGTTTCAATCCTTGTTGTAATGGATTTAGCGTTGCAACACCTTGGAAACAGAAGGTATTCGCACACGGAGTTGTGGTTTCAATCCTTGTTGTAATGGATTTAGCGTTGCAACGCATGGTCGGTGTCCGTTGACGAGGCTGGCGGCGGGTTTCAATCCTTGTTGTAATGGATTTAGCGTTGCAACCGGGGTATACTGACGGTCAGCGCGTTGAGATTATTTATTGTTTCAATCCTTGTTGTAATGGATTTAGCGTTGCAACCGAGGATTGTCCGAGGCTGTGTTCCACGAGATCATGGCGTTTCAATCCTTGTTGTAATGGATTTAGCGTTGCAACCGAGGATTGTCCGAGGCTGTGTTCCACGAGATCATGGCGTTTCAATCCTTGTTGTAATGGATTTAGCGTTGCAACGCGGCTATTTGCGGCAGAAAAAGCCGAGCGTGAACTGGGTTTCAATCCTTGTTGTAATGGATTTAGCGTTGCAACCTTGATCGAGAATGATTTGGGATTGTGGTTGACTCACTGTTTCAATCCTTGTTGTAATGGATTTAGCGTTGCAACAGCTTAATGCCAGAAATCAATGATCGTTATCTCACGTGTTTCAATCCTTGTTGTAATGGATTTAGCGTTGCAACGATTGAAGGAGTCCTTCGAGGCGTGGAAAACAGAGGGTTTCAATCCTTGTTGTAATGGATTTAGCGTTGCAACCCCATCCCTACGAATTCCTGCGGTCGCCAGTCCACAGGGTTTCAATCCTTGTTGTAATGGATTTAGCGTTGCAACGTGTTGCATCATTTATTCCGGTGCTCTAATGCGCCGAGTTTCAATCCTTGTTGTAATGGATTTAGCGTTGCAACCGGAATTGGTGACGCGGGGTTATTTATCGGCGAGGTTGTTTCAATCCTTGTTGTAATGGATTTAGCGTTGCAACGCATTACCGCGCCAATTGGCGCGGTTAACGTGGGCGGGTTTCAATCCTTGTTGTAATGGATTTAGCGTTGCAACGCCGCTTGTGGCGCTTTTTGTGCGACCAGCTAAGGGATGTTTCAATCCTTGTTGTAATGGATTTAGCGTTGCAACCGTGGAATAATTCGGTGCGGTCGCGCATTGCACTGGTGTTTCAATCCTTGTTGTAATGGATTTAGCGTTGCAACGCTGCTTCTTTGGTACGCATGGAGAAGGCGGCACTAGAGTTTCAATCCTTGTTGTAATGGATTTAGCGTTGCAACGCTCAACGCGTCAATCACAGACGTAACCTGAGATTGTTTCAATCCTTGTTGTAATGGATTTAGCGTTGCAACGGACTGAAAGAGTCATTTGAAGTGTGGAAAACCGAGGGTTTCAATCCTTGTTGTAATGGATTTAGCGTTGCAACACCAGCTAAGGGATTAGACCGCGCCCGTGTGGGTTTCAATCCTTGTTGTAATGGATTTAGCGTTGCAACTACGGCGCGTAAGTGAGTTTGAGCAAAAGGGATTGATGTTTCAATCCTTGTTGTAATGGATTTAGCGTTGCAACCCTCATTACCGCGCCAATTGGCACGGTTAACGTGGGTGTTTCAATCCTTGTTGTAATGGATTTAGCGTTGCAACATGCTAAAGGAATAGGCGCATTTAATGCGTTTAGGCGAAGTTTCAATCCTTGTTGTAATGGATTTAGCGTTGCAACAACGAAAAGACCGTCATTCAACGTATCTTACGATCATGTTTCAATCCTTGTTGTAATGGATTTAGCGTTGCAACTACAACCCGTGCTAACTAACTTGCAAACAGTATATCGTTTCAATCCTTGTTGTAATGGATTTAGCGTTGCAACCAGACGTGGTCAGAAAAAGAGCGGGCGTATTTAGCGGGTTTCAATCCTTGTTGTAATGGATTTAGCGTTGCAACGAATCTTCAAAACTAAGGAATAAAACGCGACCTTTATGTTTCAATCCTTGTTGTAATGGATTTAGCGTTGCAACTTCCTACGGGAGGGAACGTAGGAATTCTCGACTTTTGTTTCAATCCTTGTTGTAATGGATTTAGCGTTGCAACAGTGCTTACTGGCCGACGCGAAAATGTATGAAGTTGGTTTCAATCCTTGTTGTAATGGATTTAGCGTTGCAACGCACCGCTTGCACTGCGGTTAGTCCGTGCTCACGATGGTTTCAATCCTTGTTGTAATGGATTTAGCGTTGCAACTCTTTAGCAGACAGCCGCAAGCTGGCTTATGTCGGCTGTTTCAATCCTTGTTGTAATGGATTTAGCGTTGCAACTTTAATACCAAGCCATACACAATCACGACCGTCTTTACGTTTCAATCCTTGTTGTAATGGATTTAGCGTTGCAACAATAGAGGAGATTCGTTTAGGGGTAACGGGCTATGGAAGTTTCAATCCTTGTTGTAATGGATTTAGCGTTGCAACGTTAGGCAATGTCAACTGCTAAAAAATAGCAGTCGCCGTTTCAATCCTTGTTGTAATGGATTTAGCGTTGCAACTCAAAATTTATCTACTCATTAGGCGACTGCTATTTTTGTTTCAATCCTTGTTGTAATGGATTTAGCGTTGCAACGCCGCACACGATGCGAAGGCTGCACAGAAAGAAGCGTGTTTCAATCCTTGTTGTAATGGATTTAGCGTTGCAACGCAAGGCGTCATTGAAGGCGTTGAAGCAAGGCGCATGTTTCAATCCTTGTTGTAATGGATTTAGCGTTGCAACGCGGAAAGCGTAAAGACATACAGCACTTTGCACATTAGTTTCAATCCTTGTTGTAATGGATTTAGCGTTGCAACGTCTTGATCTGCGTCCGCTGAATCACGATACCCTTGAATGTTTCAATCCTTGTTGTAATGGATTTAGCGTTGCAACACGTATCAGCCGTTGGTTACGCTTTTTGAGCGGTCGACGTTTCAATCCTTGTTGTAATGGATTTAGCGTTGCAACTTGAGGCGTTGATCGCAACGCCATTCTGGGAGCATGAGTTTCAATCCTTGTTGTAATGGATTTAGCGTTGCAACCACGAGAGCGCCAAGACACACGTCGCCGTCAGAATGTTTCAATCCTTGTTGTAATGGATTTAGCGTTGCAACCAGGCGCACCAGAAATCTGTCGAGGAAGAGAAGGCGTGTTTCAATCCTTGTTGTAATGGATTTAGCGTTGCAACTTGCTGCATTGTTGTTAGTAGTCATTGTCTTGTTCCTAGTTTCAATCCTTGTTGTAATGGATTTAGCGTTGCAACGACGTCCACAGGCGCGTGGACGCAGGTATTTATCGTTTCAATCCTTGTTGTAATGGATTTAGCGTTGCAACATGGTCTACCATGGAAGACACCGTGTTTCAGTACAGCGTTTCAATCCTTGTTGTAATGGATTTAGCGTTGCAACGCAGAAGGAGTACTTTGAGAGTAGATCACTGGATCGTGTTTCAATCCTTGTTGTAATGGATTTAGCGTTGCAACACGGCTACCAAAGGGCGTGAGAAGGTGCCTGCTGTAGGTTTCAATCCTTGTTGTAATGGATTTAGCGTTGCAACAAGTATTCAGAACGTGCGGCGGCGGCGCGTAGCAAGGTTTCAATCCTTGTTGTAATGGATTTAGCGTTGCAACCGGCGTTACCGCGCCAAGTGGCGCGGTTGGTGTGGGTGTTTCAATCCTTGTTGTAATGGATTTAGCGTTGCAACATATCTAACACGTTAGGCAATGTCAACTGCTATTTTTGTTTCAATCCTTGTTGTAATGGATTTAGCGTTGCAACCTCACTGACAACTGTCACCAGTCATCACTGCTAACGCGTTTCAATCCTTGTTGTAATGGATTTAGCGTTGCAACGCGGCGCTACAAAATCACAGACGGGCTGGAGGTGGATGGTTTCAATCCTTGTTGTAATGGATTTAGCGTTGCAACCGTTAGCAAATGTCAAGTGCTATTTACACGATAGGCAAGTTTCAATCCTTGTTGTAATGGATTTAGCGTTGCAACAAGCTGCTGCTAAGATTGCTGCACATGATGCGAAGGTGTTTCAATCCTTGTTGTAATGGATTTAGCGTTGCAACACGATGGTGCAGTCGGATCGTTTTCGAGTTCACTCGGTGTTTCAATCCTTGTTGTAATGGATTTAGCGTTGCAACGTCGCCTAACGTGTTAGATATATTTTGAAAGAACTGAGTTTCAATCCTTGTTGTAATGGATTTAGCGTTGCAACCTGTATGATCCGCACGGTTACGGTCTACCTTGCTCTAGTTTCAATCCTTGTTGTAATGGATTTAGCGTTGCAACCACTGAGCACAGGTGCGGTCGGTGCTAATTTGTCGCGTTTCAATCCTTGTTGTAATGGATTTAGCGTTGCAACGCTATTGCCGCAAAACGCGGCAAGCCATTCATCCTGAGTTTCAATCCTTGTTGTAATGGATTTAGCGTTGCAACCTAATTCTGGCGTTTCGTACCAGCCGTTCTCCTTCACGTTTCAATCCTTGTTGTAATGGATTTAGCGTTGCAACCCTACGCATTCTCGCTTTTTTTATTCCGTCCAAATTGGTTTCAATCCTTGTTGTAATGGATTTAGCGTTGCAACTAGTGTTTCACCAGCGCCGCAGTGGTTTATCTGCGGGTTTCAATCCTTGTTGTAATGGATTTAGCGTTGCAACGATGATGTCGGTGCGCCGGTATTGACGGGCACTGCTGGGTTTCAATCCTTGTTGTAATGGATTTAGCGTTGCAACCGCCACGATTGATGAATTTTTAGAGGGATTACGGGCGGAGCTTAGTTTCAATCCTTGTTGTAATGGATTTAGCGTTGCAACTTTTTCTCTTGCCTTTTTCGCCGAGCGTGGTATGATGAGTTTCAATCCTTGTTGTAATGGATTTAGCGTTGCAACCTGGGTAGTCTTTCGAGCGGGTGGCAATCCACCGCAGTTTCAATCCTTGTTGTAATGGATTTAGCGTTGCAACTTCAATCTGTGTTAATTAACTTGTCGCTAGTTTAACGTTTCAATCCTTGTTGTAATGGATTTAGCGTTGCAACGTGGACAGAAAGACCAATACGATTCGTGTGCGGGATAGGTTTCAATCCTTGTTGTAATGGATTTAGCGTTGCAACGGCTCGAAAGAGTCTTTCGAGGCGTGGAAAGAGGCGGGTTTCAATCCTTGTTGTAATGGATTTAGCGTTGCAACCGCATTTTTACCGAAAACCCTTCAAAAACATCAAGTTGACGAAATTTTTCTGCTCTCTTTTTTGTCATTTTCCCCCGCATTTTGCCGCCAAAAACGCAAATTTTAGCCCTGTTCTACATCATTTTTATGATGTTTTACGTCGTAAAATCAACAGCTTACACGATTCATTATCGGTCGCGCTGATAATTTTTCGCCAGCAAATCCAGCGTTTTGAACCTGACTGTCGTTTCAATCCTTGTTGTAATGGATTTAGCGTTGCAACCGTGCGTAAATATTAAATCAAAAATTAATCTCAAGTCAACCCAAAAATTAAAAATTTATTTCCTTTATTTTATTTATTTTTCGTGATTAAATCTCCAATTTTTTCAATTACAGCTCCGCCAAAACATTCATCTCGAAAATAAAACACCACTGATTGACCCGGCGTCACGGCCCGCTGCGGGCACGAAAATTGCACTCGAAAACCATCTTCCACGGCCTCGACCACACAGGCTTGCGGTGGCTGTCGATGCCGCAGTCGCGCCTGGCACGAAAACGGAAGTGCCGGGGCGCGGCCAATCCAATGCACCTGCCGCACTTCGAGCGCATCCGTCAGAAGCAGCGGATGATTTGAATTTTGAACCACAATCAAAGCGTTACGCGCCGCATCCTTCGCCGCCACATACCACGCTCCCTCTCGCCCCGCCACCCCGCCGACGCCCAGCCCCTGCCGCTGCCCGAGCGTGTAAAACGCCAGCCCCTGATGTTCGCCCAGCGGCAACCCCTCCGGCGTTTCAATCGGCCCCGGAGTCGTCGGCAGATACGCCGCGAGAAACTCCCGAAACCGCCGCTCCCCGATGAAACAAATACCGGTACTGTCTTTTTTAGCCGCCGGCTGCAATCCCAACTGCCGCGCCAGCGCCCGCACCTCCGGCTTTGTCAGCGTCGCCAGCGGAAACAGCGCCCGCCCCAGTTGCGCCTGATTCAGCAGATGCAGGAAATACGTCTGATCTTTCGCCGCATCGGCCGCCAGACGCAGGTGAAAACCGCTCGCATCGTGGGTGATCCGCGCATAGTGACCGGTCGCCATCGCGTCCGCGCCCAGCGCCAGCGCATGGTCAAGAAAGGCAGAAAACTTAATCTCACGATTGCACAACACATCCGGGTTAGGCGTCCGCAACGCCTTGTATTCTTGAAGAAAAATTTCAAATACCCGCTCCCAGTATTCGCTGGAAAAATTCACCGTATGCAGCCGAATGCCCAACCGATCCGCCACCGCCTGCGCGTCCGCCAAATCCTCCGCCGCCGCACAATAGCCAGCGCGATCATCCTCCTCCCAATTTTTCATAAACAGCGCCTCCACCTGCAGACCCTGCTCCAGCAACAGATGCGCCGCCACCGCCGAATCCACCCCACCCGACAGCCCCACCATCACCCGCTGCGGCGCGTCAACCAAAGGAGAAAGACCGCCCTGCGCGGCGGTGAAAGTCGATGTTAGGATGTTCACTTTAATGATGATTTCCGAGAAAAAGAGCCAATGAGCGACGACAAAATCCAACTACCCAGCAGCGGCGAACCCATTCAAGTCAACGCCGACTACACACTTAACGTACCCGATCAGCCGATTATTCCCTACATTGAAGGCGACGGCATTGGCATCGACATCACCCCCGTCATGCGCCGCGTCGTTGACGCCGCCGTCGCCAAGGCTTATGGCACCCGCCAGATTCAATGGCTAGAAGTCTATGCCGGCGAAAAAGCCACCCAAGTGTACGGCCCCGACGTCTGGCTGCCGCCTGAGACCATGACCGCCCTGCGCGACTACGTCGTCTCCATCAAAGGGCCCTTAACCACCCCGATAGGCGGCGGCATCCGCTCCCTCAACGTCGCCCTGCGCCAAGAGCTTGATTTATATGTCTGTCTGCGCCCCGTGCGCTATTTCAGCGGCACCCCCAGCCCGCTCAAAGAACCGCAACACACCGACATGGTCATCTTCCGTGAAAACTCCGAAGACATTTATGCCGGCATAGAATGGGCAGCCGAAACGCCCGAAGCGCAACGCCTCATTGCATTTTTACGCGAAGAAATGGGCGTCACCAAAATTCGCTTCCCCGCCACCTCCGGCATCGGCATCAAACCCGTCTCCCGCGACGGCACCGAACGTCTCGTCCGCAAAGCCATTCAATACGCCATTGACAACCACCGCTCCTCAGTAACGCTGGTACACAAAGGCAACATCATGAAATTCACCGAAGGCGCATTTAAGCAATGGGGTTATGACCTTGCGAAAAAAGAATTCGGCGCAATTGAAATTGGTGGCGGCCCTTGGTGCAGCTTCAAACATCCACAGACTGGAGCTGAGATCATCATTAAAGACGTCATCGCCGACGCCTTTTTGCAACAAATTTTACTGCGTCCCACAGATTACTCCGTGATCGCCACCTTAAATCTCAACGGCGATTACATTTCCGACGCCTTAGCCGCACAAGTTGGCGGCATTGGCATGGCACCCGGCGCGAATTTATCCGACTCCATCGCCATGTTTGAAGCCACGCACGGCACTGCGCCTAAATACGCCGGCAAAGATCAAGTCAACCCCAGCTCCTTGATTTTATCGGCAGAAATGATGCTGCGGCATTTAGGTTGGACAGAAGCAGCCGACCTGATTATTAAAGGCGTCGAAGGCGCAATTAACGCCAAAACCGTCACCTACGATTTAGCGCGGATGTTAGACGGAGCCACCAAAGTCAGTTGTTCTGGCTTTGGCACAGCAATCATCAACCACATGTAATCCGCGCTGGCGGAGCGCATATTTTGAAGAGTGACGCAGTAATAAAAGCAGCGCCTACTGGCGTAATCAGATGACACACATCTTCATCACTGCCAACTGTTTTTAACCGCGTCACTCCCAATAACTTTAACGCAGTGCGCCACTGATTTTTTAGGAAAACCGGATGAGTCACCACCACAAAGATGAACCTGATTCCGGGGTAGCCGTGCAAACCGCCCGCCCGCAATTACGCCGCCCGCCCTTATTTAAGGTGCTGTTATTAAATGACGATTACACCCCGATGGATTTTGTGGTGTTAATTTTGCAGAAATTTTTTGGAATGCCAATGGAAACCGCCACGCAAATCATGCTTCACATTCATACACGAGGCGTTGGTGTCTGCGGCGTATTTCCCAAAGACATTGCCGAAACCAAGGTCGCCCGTGTCAACGATTATGCCCGCAGCCACCACCATCCGCTGCTGTGTACGATGGAAGAAATGTGAGCGCATTTAACCGCCACTCGTGATTTTTTTAACTCTTCGCCGGGGACAGGCTGATGTTGAACAAAGAACTTGAGCTATCGCTCAATAACACTTTCAAAGAGGCTCGCGCCAAACATTATGAATACATCACTGTTGAGCACATGTTGTTATCGTTGCTCGACAATCCCAGTGCATTCAAAGTGCTTCGCGCTTGCGGCGTTGATGCTGACCGGCTACGCCGCGAAGTCACCACTTTTATTGATGAAACCACCCCACGCTTAACGCCCAGCGACGAACGCGAAACCCAGCCCACGCTCGGTTTTCAACGCGTGCTGCAACGCGCCGTCTTTCATGTGCAATCCGCCGGGCGCAAAGAAGTCAGCGGTGCCAACGTATTGGTTGCGTTATTTAGCGAACAAGATTCGCAAGCAGTGTTTTTATTAAATCAACAAAATATCACCCGGCTAGATGTCATTAACTACATGTCGCACGGTATTTCTAAAGTGCCCGGCGAAACGTTAGATGATGAAACGCAGGGTGATGGCGACGAAGCACATGCTGAAGAAAAAGATGGCGCAACGCCCAGTCCGCTGGATCGTTTTGCTTCCAATCTCAACGAATTAGCGCGACAAGGACGCATTGATCCGTTGATTGGACGTGCGGCCGAAGTGGAGCGCACTCTGCAAATTTTGTGTCGCCGTCGTAAAAATAACCCGCTATATGTTGGCGAGGCTGGCGTTGGTAAAACCGCAATTGCAGAAGGTTTAGCGCGGATGATCGTCGCTGGACAAGTTCCAGAAGTATTGAGCGATGCCGTGATTTACGCACTTGATCTCGGTGGTTTAGTGGCTGGCACCAAATATCGTGGCGATTTTGAAAAGCGCCTAAAAATGGTTTTAGCGCAATTAAAACGCCAACCACACGCGATTTTATTTATTGATGAAATCCACACGATTATTGGCGCAGGTTCAGCATCTGGTGGCGTCATGGATGCGTCCAATTTAATTAAGCCTGTATTAGCGTCGGGTGATTTACGCTGTATTGGTTCCACCACTTATCAGGAATATCGCGGCATTTTCGAGAAAGACCGGGCGCTGGCACGGCGCTTCCAAAAAATCGACGTGGAAGCGCCATCAGTAGAGGAAACGGTTGAGATTCTCAAAGGCTTGAAATCGCGCTTTGAACAGCATCATCAAGTCAGTTACACCAATCCAGCACTTCGCGCTGCTGCCGAATTATCCAACCGTTATATCAATGATCGTCATTTGCCCGATAAAGCCATTGATGTAATTGATGAAGCTGGGGCGCATGTGCAATTAAAAAGTGCGTCGAAACGTAAAAAGCGGATTGATGTCGCCGATGTGGAAGCAATTGTAGCGAAGATGGCGCGGATTCCATCCAAGCGCGTCTCCGTTTCAGATACCGAATCACTCAAAAATTTGGATCGTGATCTCAAATTAGTGGTTTATGGACAAGATACCGCAATTGATGCGCTCACTGCCGCAATTCGGATGAATCGCTCTGGGCTGGGCAATGACGGTAAACCGATTGGCTCCTTTTTATTTACAGGCCCGACCGGCGTGGGTAAAACCGAAGTCACGCGCCAACTCGCCCGCATTCTCGGCATGGAATTACTGCGCTTTGATATGTCCGAATATATGGAACGCCACACCGTCTCGCGGTTAATTGGTGCGCCGCCCGGATATGTTGGTTTTGACCAAGGCGGATTATTGACCGAACAAATCAATAAACATCCGCACTCGGTGTTATTGCTGGACGAGATTGAAAAAGCGCATCCCGATGTCTTTAATTTGCTCTTGCAAGTGATGGATCACGGCACGCTGACGGATAACAACGGGCGCAAAGCGGATTTTCGCAGCGTGGTTTTAGTGATGACGACGAATGCAGGCGCAGAAGAAACGGCGCGGCGTTCCATTGGATTTACAGAACAGGATCACGCGACTGATGGTTTAGAGGCGCTGAAGCGTTATTTTTCGCCGGAATTCCGCAATCGTTTAGATGTGGTGGTGCAATTCGGGGCGCTTGATGCCGATACGATTCGCAGCGTGGTGGATAAATTCGTCTTTGAATTGGAACAGCAATTGGAGGAGAAAAAGGTCAGCTTGAGTATTGATGCCGCAGTGCGAGAATGGCTGGCGCTGAAAGGCTACGATCCCAAAATGGGTGCGCGTCCGATGGCGCGGGTGATTCAGAATCACATTAAAAAGCCGCTGGCAAATGAATTGCTGTTTGGTGAATTAGTTGGCGGCGGCTCGGTGCAAATCACGGTTGAAAATGATGCGCTGGCGTTTGCAATTAACGGGCAACCGTTGGTTTAATCCCTGATGTCGTAAATCCCCCCAACCCTTCCTGATTTCATAAATCCCCCCAACCCCCCTTTTGCAAAGGGGGGCTTTTGAATGAGATTGTTATGACCGCACAACTTCTTGATGGCAAAACGATTGCCGCAACGATTCGTCTCGATATTAAAGAAAAGATCGCCAATCGCCGCGCTGCCGGTGAACGTGCGCCGGGTTTGGCGGTGATTATGGTTGGCGATAATCCCGCCTCAGAGGTTTATGTGCGTAATAAACAAATGGCTTGCGCGGAAGTCGGTTTTCATTCCGAGTTATATGCGCTGCCGGCTACCACTGCGCAAAGCGATTTATTGGCGTTGATTGATCATCTCAATACTGATCCATTGCTAGACGGGATTTTGGTGCAATTGCCGCTGCCGCCGCAGATGGATGAAGAAGCGGTGATTGAACGCATCGCGCCCACCAAAGATGTCGATGGGTTTCATCCGTATAACGTGGGGCGGCTGGTGCTGCGGATGCCGCTGCTGCGCCCGTGTACGCCGAAAGGGGTGATGACGCTGCTGGCGCACACCGGGCGCGATCTGAGCGGTTTGGATGCGGTGGTGATTGGCCAATCCAACATCGTCGGGCGTCCGATGGCGCTGGAATTGCTGGCGGCGCGTTGCACCGTGACCATTTGCCACAGCCGCACCACAGATTTAGCGGCAAAGGTGCAAGCGGCAGATGTGCTGGTGGCAGCGGTGGGGCGAGCGCAATTTGTGCCGGGCGCGTGGATCAAACCCGGGGCGCTGGTGATTGACGTTGGTATCAATCGTGGCGCGGACGGCAAGTTGGTTGGTGATGTCGATTTTGCAAGCTGCGCGGAGCGGGCAGCGTGGATCACGCCGGTGCCGGGTGGGGTTGGGCCGATGACGATTGCGAGTTTATTGGAAAATACGTTGCAAGCCGCAGAATTACACGCGCAGCAATAATTAACGAGTGTGTGAATGCGCAATAAAAAAGCGGCTGATAAGCCGCTTTTTTAGTTCATTAAAAAATACAGTTGACGGTCAACCGTTTAACGACTTTGAATTAAACTGACAAGTAACAACTGATATTCAAACCACCGTCAGCCATTCTGGATGCGTGTCCCGCCGCCCGTGTACCTGATCGAAATACAGCGTTTGTAATCGTTCAGTAATTGGACCGCGAGTGCCGCTGCCAATAGCGCGTCCGTCCACCTCACGAATCGGCGTGACCTCCGCCGCCGTGCCGGTGAAAAACGCCTCGTCTGCAATGTAAACCTCATCGCGGGTGATGCGCTTCTCCACTACCGTCAAACCCAATTCCGCGCATAAGCCAATCACGGTGCGGCGCGTGATGCCGTCAAGCGCCGAGGTTAAATCAGGCGTGTATAAAACGCCGTCGCGGACGATGAAGATATTTTCGCCGCTGCCTTCCATGACATAACCGGACGCATCCAACAGCAGCGCCTCGTCATACCCATCGCGCAGCGCCTCTTGCAGCGCCAGCATCGAATTCATGTAGTTACCGTTCGCCTTAGCGCGGCACATGGTGATGTTGACGTGATGACGGGTGAACGAGGAGACGCGGATGCGAATCCCGTTGCGCATATTCTCCTCACCGAGATACGCGCCCCACGCCCACGCCGCCACCATGCAATGCACCTGCAAATTGTCGGCTCGCAGCCCCATGCCTTCCGCGCCGTAAAAACACATCGGGCGGATATAAGCGGAATCCAGCTTGTTCTCGCGCACCACGTCACGCTGTGCCTGATTGATGGTGGCGCGATCCCACGGGATATTCATGTTGAGAATGTGCGCAGAATTGAAAAGGCGATTGGTGTGTTCTTCCAAACGGAAAATCGCCGCACCTTGCGCCGTCTGATATGCCCGCACCCCTTCAAACACGCCCATACCGTAATGCAGCGTGTGGGTGAGGACGTGCGTTTTCGCCTCGCGCCAAGGCACCATCTCGCCGTCCAGCCAAATCAGACCATCGCGGTCTTCCATCGTCGCCATGAGATCACTCCGCAAGTTCCATAATTAAATCAATAGGTTAATCTGCATTTCCCAGCACCATCTGCCATGCTGTTTGCACCTGTTCACGTTCGACCAGCAGTTGCTCGGCAGCAATCAGTTGTGGCTGTTGCGCCAGCGTGTGGCGATGGTAAACCGCTCGCAATGTTCGATACGCCTCAGCGAGCTGATGCGCCGTCTGCTCCGGCAACAGCGCCAACGTCGCCAACGTGTCCAGCAGCCGAATGTTGTCCGTCCACCGCGTCAATTCGGGATAATCCGCCGCCCAGCGCAAGACCGCGTATTGAACCATGAACTCAATATCGGCAATACCGCCCGCGCCTTGCTTGAGATCAAAGTGATGCGCGGTGGTTTTATCCAGATTGCTGCGCATTTTCTCGCGCATTTCGCGCACCGCTCGCCGCAATTGCTCAGGATCGCGCCGTCGCTGTAACACCGTTTGGCGAATCGCCGCGAACTGCTGCGCCAGCACCGGATCACCCGCCACCGGACGCGCTCGCACCAGCGCCTGATGTTCCCAAGTCCACGCCTCCTGCGCCTGATAGTCAGCAAACGCTGTCAGTGAACGCACCAACGCGCCCTTATTCCCATCTGGGCGCAGCCGCGTGTCGATGTCATACAGTGCTCCCGACAAGGTGCGCGTGGTCAGCATGTGAATCAGGCGCTGCGCCAAACGAGCATAAAACTGCACATTGCTCACCGGTTTAATGCCATCCGTCATCGCGCTGATCTGCTCGCTGCCGTGAACAAACACCAAGTCCAAATCCGAGCCATAGCCCAATTCAATCCCGCCGAGCTTGCCGTAACCGATCACCAAAAACCCGCTATCCGCGCCGCTGATCGCCGTCGGTCGCCCGTGTTGCTGATACAGATGCGCGGCTGCCACCCGCAGCACTCGCGCCAGCGCCACCTCCGCAATCTCAGTCAGATAATCGCTGACCACCATCAGCGGAATCACCGCCGTCAAATCCGCCGCCGCCACCCGCAGCACATTGCCCTGCACGAATTGATGCAGCCGCGCCATCTGCTGCTCCAAATCCTCCACCGCCACCGGCTGCAACAGCGCGTCCAATTCCGCGTCCAACTCCTCCCGTCGCAGCGGCGCATACAACCGACGCGGATCAAGCAGTTCATCCAACAACAGCGGCTGCCGCCCAATTTGATCGGTAAACCACGCGCTCATCGCCGCCAGCCGCACCAACTGCGCCACAATCTCCGGCGCTTCCAGCAGCATCGCCAGATACGCCGTGCGCTGCGCGATGGTTTCCAACACCCGCAACACCCGCGTCAACGTCAGCACCGGCGCAGCAGTGCTGGCGCTCAGGCGCACCGCCAGCGGCAACACCTGCGCCAAACGGTCGCGCCCTTTCTCACTCAAACCTTTACGCGCCGTCGCCTCGCGGAATTGCGCCAACACCGTGCGCACCGCCTCCGCCTCGGCAAAACCGAGTTGCGCCAGCGTCGCCACTTCCTGCGCGACATCCGCAGCGCCCATTCCCAGCAACTGCGTCCCGTCATCGCCTGCTGCTGGCGCTTCAGACACAGCAAACACCTGATCAAAATGCTGCTGCACGCGCTGACGATGCGCCGCCAACTCAGCAGCAAAACTGTCCCAATCAGCGAAGTTCATCGCACCAGCGAGCCGCTCACGCCCGGCATCATCATCTGGCAACACATGCGTTTGTTTATCGCGGTAAGCCTGCAAACGGTTTTCCACCAAACGCAAAAACTCATACGCCGCATCCAATTCCGCCACCGCCGCCGCTGGCAACAATTGTTTCCGCGCCAACTGCGCCAATACCTGCCGAATCGGGCGCACCTGCAATTCAGGATCACGCCCACCGCGTACCAATTGAAAAGCCTGCCCAATGAATTCAATTTCACGAATACCACCGGGACCTAATTTGATATTGGCATCCATGCCGCGTCGATATAATTCTTTGGCAATCATCCGTTTTAATTCACGCAATGAATCAAATGCGCCAAAGTCCAAATAACGCCGATATACAAATGGGCGCAGCATCGTCATCAATTGCGCGATGTCAGCGGGATCACCCGTAAGCGGACGCGCTTTAATCATCGCGTAGCGTTCCCACTCCCGCGCTTGAGACTGGTAATACTCCTCAAGTGCTTGAAAACTCATCGCTAATGGACCGACTTCACCAAACGGACGCAGCCGCGTATCGACCCGAAACACAAAGCCGTCGGCGGTTTGATTGGCGAGCGTTTGCACCAGCCGCCGCGCCAGCCGCACAAAAAATTGCTCATGCGTCAACGAACGACTGCCGCCCATCACCTCGCCGGCCTGCGGAAAGGCAAAAATCAAATCAATATCGGAGCTGAGATTGAGTTCCCGCGCCCCCAATTTGCCCATCGCCAGCACGATCATCTGCATCTCGCGCTCGGCGCTGGCGCGAGGCGTACCGCATTCGGCACACGTCCAAAGGTGAAGTAAATCAAGGGCTTGGCGAATGCAGACATCCGCCAGCTCCGACAACTCCTCCAGCGTTTCTGGCAACGACGCCCAACCCGCCAGATCGCGCCAAATGATCCGCACCATTTCGCGGCGGCGGAACTGGCGCAGCGCCCGCTGCAAACTCGCGTCATCGCTGACGTTGGCGAGCGCCGCAGCGAGTCGCTGCGCCAGTTCAGCGGCTTGATACGGGCGCGTCAGCACTGCGTCGGCGACTAATTCAGCAAATTCAAGCGGATGCCGCGCTACCG
This sequence comes from Thiocystis violascens, assembly GCA_020721065.1. Taxonomy (GTDB): domain Bacteria; phylum Pseudomonadota; class Gammaproteobacteria; order Chromatiales; family Chromatiaceae; genus Chromatium; species Chromatium violascens_A. Next base: position 23,041 of record DYNM01000012.1, read on the forward strand.
AGGTGGCGACGAATTCACTTGCCGCCCACACTCGCGCCCGCGCTGCCGCAAAGGCGGTGGTTGTCGGCACGGTCACTGCGTGTGCCGCCGCCCATTGCAACCACTCATCCCACAACACTTCATGCAGATGTGAAATTTGCGCGGATTGACCACCGCCATTTGCTGAATTCATGGCGCGAGCAACTCAATACGATATTCCGCACCAATGTGCGCTTCTGCTTGCGGTAAAATCTCAATCACTTCCGACGCAGTGTTGACCGTTTCGACACAAATAAAGCGCAAATAATCACGATCATCTAAATCATCCATCGCGTGCGCTGTCTCTACCCAAGGATTCCAAACGACGCAAGTGGCGCTGTGCGCACTATCAATAATAATGCGGCGATTTAATACTGGGTCTTCAAGCTGCAATTGCGCTGGCACCTGCTCATAAATGCGATTGACTTCACTGGCAACCGTTACTGCGCCCTGTTGCAGAATTGGTGCCTCTTTTGCGCCCACCGCTTTATCAAGATAATGACAGCCATCTAATCCCACAACGCGCACCTGCGTTGCATCACCGACTTTGAAATAAGTATGCAATCCTTGGGTGATTTGCAGCGGTTCGGTACTCAAATTGCGCGTGGTGAGCATCACTGCTAACGTTGCGCCAATTGTGATCTCCAACGTCAAATCAAATGCCGCTGGCCAAATTTCACGGCTCTCATCATCATCCGTTAAGCCAAGCGTGATGTGTGAAGCGCCATTTGGCAGCGCCGCACAATTGCGCACCGTCCACGCCCAAGCGCGAACAAAACCATGCCCACCGCGCCCTTTTTTCTCTGGATCAGCACCAAACCACGGCCAACAAATTGGAATTCCGCCTTTAATTGCTTTGCCTGCTGCGTAATACGCCCGCTCACTCACAAATAGCAATTCATCTGGAGCATTGTGAGGACGATACGCCAATACTTGTCCGGCATACGGCGAAATAGTCGCTGTTGCCAACTCATTATGAATTTCAATCATCGCCAGCCCGCCGCGTCCCTCGCTGAATTGCACACTGCCGGGGACGCCAAACCGAGCGTTAATCGCTGCAATATCCATACTTCATTCCTCTTTATTGGTGGTTAAATTGCGGTGAAAATTAAGGAATTCCCAATAATTGATGCGTTTGTAGACTTAAGCGCCATTGCGGATGTAATTTGCAATATGCAATTGCTTCTGTGGTGTGATCAATACCATTGACATCAGCTAAGGGTTGCAATGAAAAATGTTGAAACGGTAAATGAGCAAACTGTTCTGGCAGTGCGCCGCATTGTGGATACACTAATTTCAATTCATTGCCGCTGGTTTGGCGCAGCGGTGCGCCAGCTTTGGGGCTGACGCAAATCCAATCCAATCCCGCCGGCGCGGGCAAGGTGCCGTTGGTTTCGATGGCGACGGCGCAGCCGCGTTGCTGCAATGCCGCAATCAGTGCGGCGTCCAGTTGCAGCAAGGGTTCGCCGCCGGTGCAGACGACCCAAGGTTGCACTGCCGCTGCTGGCCATAACGCACTGATTTGGTTCGCTAATGCGCTGGCGCTGGAGTAACGACCACCGCCGCTGCCGTCGGTGCCGCGAAAATCGGTGTCGCAAAACCGGCAGCGGGCGCTGGCGCGATCTGTTTCGCGCCCTGACCATAAATTGCAGCCCGTAAAGCGGCAAAAGATCGCGGGGCGACCGGTATGAACGCCTTCACCTTGTAAGCTATAAAAGAGTTCTTTAATGTAATAAGTCATTGCTGATTGTGCGCTAGGTGAATCGCATCTGGCTGTATTAAATACGCGCTTGAACTTGGAGTAAATGCTCTATTCTAACATCATTGCGATGTTGTCATTTTATCGGTTCAATGTGGAATTCAAACTCAGTTGGTGAGTTGGCGTATTGCGTTCTGCCAAGCGGAATTGTCGTGCAATTGTTGCCAGTTCAAAGCGCCAGCGCGTCCGTGCAACGCGACGGTGCGGGGTGCGACGGGATGCGCCTGAAATGCTGCCACGATCTGCGCCGCTGCGGGACGATTGTTGCAAATTAAGAGCAGATCGCAACCAGCCGCCGCTGCTGCTTGTGCCCGTGCGACATAATCACCGCCGGCGTTGGCGGCCGCCATGTTGAGATCATCGCTGAAAATGATCCCTTGAAAATTCAATTGCTTGCGTAAAATCTGGCGCAGCCACACTGCCGAAAAACCAGCAGGTTGCGCGTCAATTTGCGGGTACACGACGTGCGCTGGCATCACCGCTTCCAGCCCGTGCGCGATCAGGTGTTGAAACGGGAGCAGATCGTGCTGTGCGAGCGCCTCCAGCGGGCGGTCGTCAATGGGTAGCGCGAGATGCGAATCGGCGGCGACGCTGCCATGTCCGGGAAAATGTTTGCCCACTGCGATCATGCCGGCTCGCTGCACGCCGCGCTGCCATGCTGTTGCTAACGCGCTCACTGCCGCTGGCGTGGTCGCAAAACCGCGATCACCGATCACTTGGCTGATGCCGCATTCGATGTCGAGCACCGGCGCAAAGCTGAAATCAACGCCAACTGCGCGTAATTCGGCTGCCATCACCCAGCCAGCAATCTCGCACTGCGCCAGCGCGGTTTGCGGATCGTGGGCGTAAAGCTGACCGAAGTGGGCGGCGGCAGGCAGGCGGGTGAAGCCGTCACGGAAGCGTTGCACCCGTCCGCCTTCTTGATCGACTGCGATCAATAACGCTGGCTCGCGCAGCGCGGCTATCTCGGCGGTGAGGGCGGCGAGTTGCGCGGGATCGCGGTAATTACGGGCAAATAAAATCACTCCGGCGACGGCGGGTTGGCGCAGCAAGTCGCGGTCTTCAGCGGTCAACGCCGTTCCCGCACAATCAACCATGATGGAACCGAGAGACATCAGTAGGTGCCGTTCAATTGAGGTTCAAAACAGGCGCAAGGATAACGGGTTTGCTGCAATCAGCGCGGCGCTATTGCACTGACCGCCCGTAATGCCAATCTCCGGTACACTCAACCCGGTAAGCCAAATTCTTGGCTGTTTGCTTGGTTCTGACGCGCTTCCGCGTCGTTTCAATTGATGAGTCACGAGGCCCGTTTGCAGTATGAATTCTAAAATTTTGCAAGTTTTTCTGTGGGTTGGCGTCAGCATCTGGCTGGCGATGACGGTCAATAATTTATTTTTCGCCAACAAGCTCGACATCCGTCCGCTGAGTTACAGCCAGTTTCTGCGCGAAATCAACGACGGCGCGATTCAGGAGGTGACGATTCAGGATCAAACCGTGCTGGGTGTGCGCAGCGACGGCTCGCGCTTTGAAACTTACGATCCGGGCGATCCCGGCTTGGTCAGCGACCTGCTCAAACACGGCGTCACCATTCGCGCCGAGCCACCTGCCGAGCCGGGCGTGATCATGCAGCTGCTCGCAGCGTGGCTGCCGTTCATCGTGCTGGCGGGAGTGTGGATTTGGCTACTGCGGCGCGGTGGCGCGGGTGGCGGCGGCGGACTGTTTAATTTCGGCAAAAGTCGCGCCCGTCAACACGCGGAAGGTGATGTCAAGGTGACGCTGCGCGATGTCGCCGGTGTGGATGAGGCGAAGGAGGAAGTCGGCGAATTGGTTGATTTTCTGCGCAGCCCGCAAAAATTCACCAATCTCGGCGGACGCATTCCGCGTGGCGTGTTGATGGTCGGGCCGCCTGGCACGGGTAAAACGCTGCTGGCGCGAGCAATTGCGGGTGAGGCGAAGGTGCCGTTTTTCAGCATTTCCGGCTCCGATTTCGTGGAAATGTTTGTCGGCGTGGGCGCGTCACGGGTGCGCGATCTGTTTGAACAAGCCAAGAAAAGTGCGCCGTGCATCATTTTTATTGATGAGATCGACGCAGTTGGGCGCAAACGCGGTGCTGGTCTCGGCGGCGGTCACGATGAACGCGAGCAGACCTTGAATCAGTTGCTGGTGGAAATGGACGGCTTTACCGGCAACGAGGGCGTGATCGTGATTGCGGCGACCAATCGCTCCGATGTGCTTGATCCGGCGCTGCTGCGCCCGGGACGCTTTGATCGGCAGGTGGTGGTGGGCTTGCCGGATTTGGCGGGACGGGCGGCAATTCTGGAGGTTCACATGCGCAAGGTGCCGCTGGCAGCGGATGTGGATGCCAAAACGATTGCGCGGGGAACGCCGGGCTTTTCGGGCGCTGATCTCGCCAATTTAGTCAATGAAGCGGCGTTATTTGCGGCGCGAAGTGATGAGTCAGAAGTGTCGATGGCATTGTTTGAAAAGGCAAAAGACAAAATTATGATGGGCGCGGAGCGGCGCAGTCTGGTGATGTCGGAAGCGGAGCGCAAGCTGACTGCGTATCACGAGGCGGGGCATGTGATCGTCGGGCGCTCGGTGCCAGAACACGATCCGGTGCATAAAGTCAGCATTATTCCGCGTGGGCGGGCGCTGGGCGTGACGTTGTTTTTGCCGGAGCGCGACCGTTACAGCATGAGCAAGCGCCAGCTCGAAAGTCAGATTTCCAGCTTATTTGGCGGGCGGTTGGCGGAAGAGATGATTTTTGGGGTGGAGCAGGTCACGACCGGCGCATCCAACGACATCGAGCGAGCAACGGAAATTGCTCGCAACATGGTGACGCGCTTTGGTTTGTCGGACGGGCTGGGACCGTTGGCGTATGCCGAGGATGAAGGCGAGGTGTTTTTGGGACGCTCGGTGACGCAGCATCGGCATGTGTCGCCAGAAACGGCGCTGACGATAGACAAGGAAGTGCGAATCATCATTGACCGTAACTATCAGCGGGCACAGCAGATTTTGACTGAACATCTCGACAAGCTGCACGTCATGGCTGAGGCGCTGCTGCGATTTGAGACCATCGCCCGCGATCAAATCGACGACATCATGGCGGGACGACCGATGCGTGAGCCAGAAGATGCGTTTGGCGTGGTGCCGCCGAAGTCGGGGAGTGCAGCGCGAGTGGATGGCGCGGCGGTGGCGGCAGATGGAATCACGACATGACCAAACGGGTGCTGATTTTGGGGGGCACAACTGAAGCCTACGCGCTGGCAGCGGCACTTGTGCCGCGTGTTGGTTTGCAGGTGATCACGTCGTTGGCGGGTCGCACTGTTGCGCCGCGCCAGCCAGCGGGAGAGCTGCGGGTAGGCGGCTTTGGTGGCGTGCCGGGATTGGTCAGTTATTTGATTGAACAGCGCATTGACGCGGTGATTGATGCGACCCATCCATTCGCAGCAGGCATGGCGTGGAATGCAGAGGCGGCATGTCGGGAGACGATGTTGCCGCTGCTGCGCTTGGAGCGCCCGGCGTGGGTGCCGGAGCCAGAAGATCGTTGGGAATTGGTGGAGCATTGGGAACAGGCGTTGGCGGCGTTGGTGCGCGATGGAGCGCAGCGCGTGTTTCTCGCCGTTGGACGGCAGGAGTTGGCACCTTTTGCGGGAATCGAGCGGCTATGGTTTTTGATTCGCACCGTCACTGCGCCGGAGCCGACGCTGCATTTTCCAGCATCACAACTGCTGCTGGCGCGGGGACCGTTTGATCTTGCCAGTGAGCGGGCGCTGCTGGCGGAACATGCGATTGACACCATCGTCTGTAAAAACAGCGGCGGGACGGCAACGGCAGCAAAGTTGCTCGCAGCGCGTGAGCGCGGGATGCGCGTCATTTTGCGCCAGCGCCCGTTGCGACCGACGGTGCCGCTGGCAATTACGCTGGCGGAAGCTGGCGCGTGGTTGGATGAGTTGCTGGCTGATGCGTGACGACTTACGTCAAGGCACCTTGTTTTCACGGCTGGAGCCGGCGCAATTGACGCGCATCAGTCGCCATGCCAGCCGCGTGACGTTGGCTGCCGAGCAGTTGTTATTCAGTCAGGGCGAGGCGGCGACGCGGTTTTATTTGCTGCTGGATGGACAAATGCGGCTCTTTCGTCTGTCTGCCGATGGCGCAGAAAAGGTGATTGAAATCGTCAATCCGGGGCAAACGTTCGCCGAGGCGCTGGTATTTCTCAACGCGCCGCGCTATCCGGTCTGCGCCGCTGCGTTGCTGCCATCGCGGTTGATCGCCATTGACGGCGCGGATTTTGCGCAGATGCTGCGCGAATCGGTCGACACCTGTTTTCAACTGCTCGGCGTACTCAGTCAACGCCTGCGCGGGTTGATTGGCGAGATTGACGAGCTGACGCTGCACACCGCCACCAGCCGCGTGGCGCGGTATCTGGTCAGCAAACGGACGCCGCCGCAGATGGTGATTGATTTGGACGTGCGGAAAGCGGTACTGGCCTCGCGGCTGTCGGTGCAGCCGGAGACGCTGTCACGCGTGATGAAGGCATTGAGTGCGCAGGGCGTGATTCAAGTGCAGGGAACGCAGGTGCAGGTGCTTGATATAAAACAGTTATTGGAACTTGCAGAATTAGACCCACCGCTAATCACTTAAATCGCTCGTCCCCACACCGCATAAATTGGATCAGATAACGCCATTTGCCCCGCATATTTATCATCATCTGGACGCAACAACCCGCGCAAACTGTAGGTTTCCAATTCAGTAAAACCACCAGCGGCAATAAAATACTCCAGCACCAAACCCGGGCGCTCAAACTCGTGAATACCCTCCCACAATTGAATCGTTTTGGTGGGAAACCAGCGATTAGAAAATCCAATCACGCATAACCCGCCGGGTTTCAAAACCCGCGCCACTTCGCGCAATATCGCAACGGGTTCAATTAGATATTCAATTGACAAACTACACATCACCGCATCAAATTGTCCATCTGCAAATGGCAATTGCGGCACCGCATTAAGATCATGTACCACGCGCTCGGTCAAACGCGAATTAGCGTCCAATTCGACCTGATTTAATCCTAACCCCACCAGCGCCGCCACTTCCAATTCATTCGGCAAATGCGTCTGCCAACTGCTCATCAAATCAAGCACTTGGCTATTTGGCGCGAGCAATTGCCCATGCAGCGCCGCCAACTCGTTCTGCGCTATTTGATCGAGATGCGCGATCAAGCGTGGCTGCTCATAAAACGCCAGATCAGGGCGACCATCGCGGCGCACAAACGGCATATCTGACCAAAAATCAGTCGGTTGCTCGCGCCAGCGCGTCTGCATTCCAGGTCCGTTGTCAGTCAACAACGCAGCAACATCCTGACTGCGACCACCGCGCTGCTCGCCTTGCTCCCACAAGCCAGTAATGGTCACTTGTAAATCAAGCGGATAACTCGCCAGCGGATGATTCAAGTCGGCATAAAAATCTGTTGGCGTATTCGCATCTGCAATTAAACGAAACGGATGGCGATCTTCCGCAAATAGCGTAGAAATTTGCTGCAACATGCCGCGTGGATAAAAACGTCCATTGCGTTTTTCAATCCGATTTTTATTACCAAAACGGTGATTAAACTGATTGGGTTTGAGCTGAAAAAATTGGCGCAAATTTGTCGGTTCAACCAACTCACCGGGCGCAAATGAATAGCAGCGTTGTTCGCCGAGCGCCCGCCCCATTAAATCCTGTTCCAATTGCGGCGGAAAGAAATCGCGCCACAAATTTAATCGCGCCGTACTAAAACAATCACAGTGTTTTGCAATAGCACTCTGCCAACGTAATTCACAACGCAGACGCGCTAACGTTTTTTTATCCATTTGCAACATATTAAAGACTCTCGCTCTCTGTCCACAGCGGATTAGCCTGCACTTCTATTGCTTTTCCTTTTAGGATGCGTTCAACGGTTGACGCATTGCGCACTAAATAAAAAGTGAGTTCATCCATGCCGGTCTCAGACAACTCTTGCCCAATTCCTTCAGCGCGGAGCAATTGTGCCAAGCGTTCGGCATTGTCTAACATGCGATCAAATGCGTCAGCCGCTTTTTTATCTTGAGTGCGCAAGCGTTCAGCTCCGTGATGATCTTTCACAATATATTCAATTTCAATCATGTGATGCGTCTTTTAAGTGGTCAGTTGACAATGGCGCTGCGGGCGTTAATAACGCCAGATCGCGGACATTTTTTTGTACCGCAACCGCAGCAAATAGGCTTAATACAAACGACATGGCATAAAAGCCTTTTTCACTCGGTGCCAGCGTTGCATTCCATAACCCAACGGCTAATAACAAAATCGACATTCCCAATGATAGCCAACATAAACCGAAATATAAGCCGGTGACAGGAATGCCTTCGAGCCGGTCGCGTACTGATTTTTGTAAAGAAACAGCGGCAAATAAACCATATAACAATAACGTGAGATAATAGCCTTTTTCATTCAGCGGCATTGCCGCATTCCATAATCCCGCCAAATAAGTCAATGCGCCAATGAATAGCGCCAGCCACGATGCGCCAATAAAAGCGCCAGTCGGTCGTGCAGTTGCTGTGGGTAGGTTCATTGCTGGTGCTCTTGTGATAAATAGCAGTCAGTTTAGCGACTGGTAAGGCGAGTTGACACCTCGGCTATTTCTAGCAGATAGCGAAGGGCTTTATTGACCGCTTCATCGGTTGGAAATGCCCGCGCAATATCTGGTTCAAGTAAAACAACATTAGATTCATTTTTAACACGATCTGCATATTTACCGCGAACAAGCTCACCAAAATCAGATCGTTTATACTCAGGTCGAAGCTCATCTGCTATTTCTGCGTTAACCTTCTTCATAAATTCGCCTTTCAATGTGTGTGGCTATTCGTGCGGATATAATACGAATGGCATTTTCTCGATCTGTGTGCGACACAGCAAGCAAGCGACCTTTAGAAGAAAAGCCAAAGGTTACAAACCGATCCTCTTCTTCCGAATGGTCTGGATCACGACCAGTCATTGAAAGCCGATCACGCAAAGCACTGGATGCTTCCTCGAAGGTCACTCCGTGTTTGCGCTGATTGACTTTCGCCTTTTTTGGATCCCATTCAAAGCTCATAAATTCATCAGATGCGATTACTTTATTAAGACAAAATATAAATCTACAATCCAGTCAATAATCAAGTTTTTTCAGTCGGTCGTGCAGTTGCTGTGGGTAGGTTCATTGCACCAGCTCCGCGTCACACTGCAATTGACAGTGTGACGCTTAATAATTGCTGTTAATGCGGGGTTTGATCGTCGTTGGCAGCGCCATTAGCACATTGTTCTGATTCGTACCACATGACGTTAATGATGCCGAATGCCAGCGCCAATAACACACCTAATAACCAAGCGAAATACCACATTGTTTGCTTCCTCTGTGTTGTGCAGAATGCGTTTTGACGCTAAAACGCAATTGATGCCTTGCAGCACCAATTGCGCTGTTTTAATACGCGAGATGATCCTGCGCTTGGATTTCTTCCACCGTGACGCGCCGCCACATCATCACATAAGTCCAAGTGGTATACAGTAAAATCAATGGAATAAAGATCACCGCTGCCCAAAACATCACGCTTAGGGTTAAATGACTCGATACCGCATCCCATGCAATTAAACTGCTATTCGGATGTGTCGTTGAAGGCATAATGAATGGGAACATCGCTGCACCCGCTGTCATAATAATCCCAGTTAATCCCAAACTACTGGCAACTAACCCCCAACCCGGGCGGTTATTTAATGAACCGACAATGCTTAATCCTAAACCCGCAAATCCCAATAATGGGAATAGCAGCGTTAATGGATAAGTGCCGTAGTTTGATAACCACGCATGAGCTTCTTGTATCACTTCTTTGGTTAAAGGATTGGGCGTGGCATTCGGAATGTGCTCGGATACGACGCGGAATCCGTCAATGCCGGTTGCTAACCAGATGCCAGCCAATGCGAAGGCAGCGATGGTGGCTAATCCAATCTGTTTGGTGACGGCTTTTGCGCGTTCGGCAATTGGTTCAGCGGTGCGTAATTGCAGCCAAATTGCGCCGTGCAAAGTTAGCATTCCCAAGCTAATAAAACCGGCCAAAAGTGCGAATGGATTGAGTAAGCCTAAAAAGCTGCCGCTGTAATACGGACGTAGGAAATCATCGAGATGAAACGGGACGCCTTGCAATAAATTACCGAATGCAATCCCGAATACCAGCGCAGGAACTGCGCCACCAATGAATAAGCCCCAATCCCACGCATTGCGCCAAGTTTTGTTGGCGATTTTGCTGCGATAATCAAATCCGACCGGGCGGAAAAATAACCCGAATAACGCCAATAACATGGCGAAATAAAAGCCAGAAAATGCTGCGGCATACACCAGCGGCCACGCTGCGAAAATCGCGCCGCCAGCGGTAATTAACCACACCTGATTGCCGTCCCAATGCGGGCCGATGGTGTTAATGATGACGCGGCGTTCGTCGTCGGTTTTGCCCAAAAATGGCAGCAAGGTGCCGACGCCCATGTCCATGCCGTCGGTGACGGCAAAACCAATTAGCAGAATGCCGACTAAAAGCCACCACACTACTTTCAGCGTTTCATAATCGAGAATCATCGTTGGTACTCCGGCTATTCAACTGGTTTCTGCGGCGCAGTCGCTGGCGTCATCCCGCCGGCGTGACCGCTCTGTTCGTGGTGATAGCGCCCGGTGTGGAGCGAACTTGGCCCCAGCCGCGCAAACTTCACCATCAGGAACATTTCGATGATAAACAACGTGGTATAGAAGATGAGGAACCCGGACATGCTGATGATGAGGTCGTTCGCAGTCAGGCTAGAAGCGGCGATGCTGGTCGGCAGCACCTCACCAATCGCCCACGGTTGGCGGCCGAATTCGGCGACAAACCAGCCAGTTTCCACCGCGATCCACGGCATCGGAATACTGAATAAAAACAGCCACAGCAGCCAGCGTTGCTGTTGAATCACGCGCTTGGCGTTGAAATAAAATCCCAACACCAGCAGCAGCAACATCCACACGCCCGCGCCCACCATCACGCGAAATGCCCAGAAAATCGGCGCGACTTCGGGAATCGAATCTTTGACCGCCAGTTGGATTTGCTCCTCGCTGGCCTGCGCCGGATTCTCGACATAGGTTTTGAGCAGCAGCCCGTAGCCCAAATCCGCCTTGTGCTGTTCAAACGCGGTGCGATTCTCCGGCGTGTCTGCGCCGCCGCGCAGCAGTTCCAAATACTCGTACGCAATCATGCCGTTACGAATCCGCACCTCGTGCTCCGCCATCAAATCCTTCAAACCTTTGACTTCGGTGTCGAGCGAGCGCGTGGCGATCAAACCCAGCAGCCACGGGATTTTGATCGCGTCGTGGGTTTCTTGATCGGTGTTATTGGGATTGCCGTACACGGTGAACGCCGCTGGCGCGGGTTCGGTTTCCCATTCCGCTTCAATCGCCGCCAATTTCACCCGTTGAATGTCGCCGACCTCATAACCGGACTCATCGCCGAGCAAAATCACCGACAAAATCGACGCCATGCCAAAGCCAACGGCGACGGAAAACGAGCGTTTGGCAAACGCCAAATCACGCCCTTTCAACATGTACCACGCGCTGATGCCGAGCACGAACATTGACGCAGTGACATAACCGGCAGCGACGGTGTGGACGAATTTGACCTGCGCGACCGGATTGGTGACCAATTCGGCAAAGCTGGTCATTTCCATACGCATGGTTTCAAAGCTGAATTCTGCGCCGACCGGATTTTGCATCCAGCCGTTGGCGATCAAAATCCACAGCGCCGACAGGTTGGAGCCGAACGCCATTAAAAAGGTGACGCCCAGATGCTGGCGCTTGCTCAGGCGTTCCCAGCCGAGGAAAAACAAGCCGATGAAGGTCGATTCCAAAAAGAACGCCATCAAGCCCTCAATTGCCAGCGGAGCGCCAAACACGTCGCCAACATAATGGCTGTAATACGCCCAATTGGTGCCGAATTGGAATTCCATCGTTAAGCCGGTGGTGACACCGAGCGCGAAGTTAATTCCGAATAATTTGCCCCAAAACTTGACCATATCGCGGTAAATCTCGCGCCCAGTCATCACATACACGCTTTCCATGATGACCAAAATCCACGACAAACCGAGCGTCAGCGGAACAAACAAAAAGTGATACAACGCAGTGCTGGCGAACTGCCAGCGTGCGAGTTCAACCATGGAGCTATCGAGCATGAGCCAGTCTCCTTATTTACAATGAAATCAAGCAATAAACGCACTTCTGAGCTGACGGCAGCGCACGCGCTAGAGTCGGAACGCTCGTCACCCGTAACGCATATTGGTACGACAGATCAGCGGTGAAAGGGATTGCGCTGCTGTCTGGCGCAATCATATCAGGAAGGGCTGCGTCCCCCCGATTTTAAGCGACAAATAGCGAATAAACTACTGATTTTTATAAAATAGTTGGCGCTTATTGATGACTGATGGGCAAGTGACTGTAAGCAAATCAGGTGTTTAGAAAAAAACAAGGACACGCGGAACGCCGGGAATAAAATTAACATCAAGCAGCGCCCGTTGTTTTAGCAAAAACTGATAAACTAATGCAGTGTACGATCACCGCTAACCGCCCGTGCTGACAGTGCTTTTTTTAATGTTAAGCCTCATTAAAATTCACCGCTTGATCATGCTTAAATCCACTGCACTTGCTTTTTAACAGCAAGGTTTTATATGGAGTATTACATGAAGACCATGAGTTTAAGTGTTAAGTTAATTATCAGTTTTTTATCAGTTGCCATGATTGTATTGGTTGTTGGTTTAATTGGAATAAAAGGCGAAATAGATATGCGAGATCATATCGAAATGATTGGACAAACGCGCTTACCCGCAATTATTGAATTAGATCGGATGAACATCGAACGCTTACAGATTCACGCCCAAACCCGTACCATCATGGCGCATGTGAACTGGACGACCGAAACAGCGGCGGCGCTCGAATTGATTTCGCGGCAACGCTTGGCATCGTGGAAAGTCGTTGAAACCGCTATTATGGAATATGAAAAATTACCAAAAAGTAGTGATGAAAAAGCGGTCAATCAGGTGTTTAAGACCGAATACGCAGCATGGCGAGCAAACTATATTCCAGCCGATCAACTACTCACAAAGATGGCGCAAGCCTCAACTGCGGAAGCCTACGCACCGTTATATGAAGAATTTATTAGCTTAGTGAAAAAAATGACGCAGGTGTCTGACCGCGTCGGGGTGTTGATTGATACGATGGTCGCATTTAATAACCAAAGCACTCACGCTGCTGTTGAATTAGCACTAAAAGAATCGGGACAAATGTTTCAATGGATGAGTGTTGGTATTGTATTCGCATTAAGTTTAGCGGTTGGTTTAGGATTGTTTATCACGCGGGACACCTTGCGACATATTGGCGGCGAGCCAGCAGTGGTGGTGAATATCGTCAATCGCGTTGCTGCTGGAGATTTCACCACACCAATTGCATTACGCGCGGATGATACCGATAGTTTATTAGCTGCATTTGCGCAAATGGTGATAAACATGCGCCGCGTATTAAATGAAGTCACAACTGCCAGTGTGCAGGTTGCCGCAGCAGCAGAACAATTATCAGCAACCAGTGAACAAATGCGTGAACAAGTGCGTTTAGAACAATCTGAAACCGATCAAGTTGTCACTGCCATGAATGAAATGAGCACGACGGTAGAAGAAGTTGCGCGTCATGCTGCTGCTGCCGCTAACGCTGCGCGTGAAACGGATCAAGAAACCGAAGCCGGTAGTAAAGTTGTGATGCGAACAGTTGCCGCTATTGAAGCATTAGCGCAAGAAGTGGAAACCGCCGGGGCAGTGATTGCGCAATTGTCGGTTGATAGTACTGAAATTGGCGCGGTATTAGATGTTATTCGTGGTGTAGCAGAACAAACTAATTTATTAGCACTGAATGCTGCAATTGAAGCGGCGCGAGCCGGTGAACAAGGTCGCGGTTTTGCAGTGGTCGCAGCAGAAGTACGCACGCTGGCAAGCCGCACACAATCATCAATTTTAGATATTCAAGCGAAAATTGAACGGGTGCAAAATAGTTCAGCCGGTGCTGTACAGGTAATGGAAAAAGGACAAGCGAAGGCGCGAGAAAGTGTTGCACAAGCGCGACAAGCTGGTGAATCGTTACATGTGATTAGCGTATCGATCACGAGTATTAATGATATGAATCGCCAAATTGCTAGTGCGGCAGAAGAACAAAGCGCCGTTGCTGAAGAAATCAATCGTAATATCCATACGATTTCAGGTACGGTAGATCAAACGGCTACGGGTTCCGCGCATATTGCAACGGCAAGTGAAGAATTGGCACGCTTGGCGGCGCAATTACAAGAGCGGCTGGCGCAATTTAATATCTAAATAATCGCTCACGATCTGATATAGAGATTTCCAATGCGTGTCATTGTGATTGAAGATGATGCCTCAACGGGGGCGCTTTTGGTGCAATTGGTAAAACGATTATGGACAACTGCGAGCGTTTATTTAGCGTCTGATGCTGCTTCTGGTTTAGATCAATGGTATGGGAATGGTGCTGATCTCATTCTGTTAGATTGGGCATTGCCGGGTATGAGCGGCATTGATATTTTGAAGCAAATTAGACGCGCTGACACCACAGTAAAATGCGTGATGATTTCTGGTCATGCCGAGCGCGATGTCATTCTATCGGCGCGTGCTTATCAAGTGGATGCGTTTATTGTGAAGCCTTTTAATGCCAAGCAAGTGATGACGCGACTTGGTGAAATAATGGCGTTACCTGAATCGTCTTCATCAAGCACTGACCACTTTGACAGTTTTGAGGATTTTATTCACTTTCAAATGAATAAAGGTACGTTAGGATTGCCAATTGATCCCGCATTGGTGAATTTGATTGAAGGAATGCGCAGTGCTACGGCGGGAGAACGAGTGAGGGTTTTGCGGCGTTGCCAATTTCATCCGGCGTTGGTATTTCGGTTATTGAGTTTGGCAAATAGTGGTCAGTATATTCAAGGTATGGAATCAGTTGAAACGTTTGAAAATGCAATTCAAGCGGTGGGTTTGGATGGGTTTATCAATTTAGCAGTAGAGATGTCGTTGCATCCCGGTAGTCATTTGCGCCAAGATTTTCTTGTTGTGCGTCAAAATGCTTATCAACGTGATGGTTTGGCATTAGCTGAAGTGACGATGAAATTGTCGGCAACGTTAAGTTTTAGTTTTAATGCGGCACGTTCGGCATGTATGTTGTATCGCGTGGGTGAACTCTCATTATTACAAGTGATGCAGGCGTGGCTTGATTTGGGATATTCGTTGACGGAAGAAGATTGCACTGCAACGCTTAAATCCTATTCTGCTGCTACTGGGAATCGGATTAAAACGCAGTGGAATATCCCTAATACTATTCGCAGTCGTATCGGTGCCGCTTATTTGTTGCCGTCGGGTACAGTAAAAATTGATGCGTTAGTGATGCGTATTGCGCATTTGTTGTTAACCAATGATACTCAACACGAATTGCCGCGTTTAGTAGCGCGGGTCGGTTTAACTGAAACGCAATTGGATCAGTTCCGCCCCAACGCTATTAAAGATGAACGCCTCAATGAAGCGGTTGTGGATGATGAATCAAGCGCGGAGTGATGACGCGCTAATCGCTCAATGCGAGGTCTGCACCGGGGCGGACAAATTCAGCAATCAATGTTTCTAGTTGTGCCGCTGCCATTGGTTTGCCAATTAAATACCCTTGAATTTCATGGACACCTAATGCTTCAATGAAATCACATTGTCGCAGTGTTTCAACGCCTTCTGCAATCACACTTAATCCCATTGTTTGCCCAATTGCAGTCACGGCACGAACGATGACGCGGTCAGCTTGCGCGTGTGTGATATTGGTGACAAAGGTGCGATCAATTTTGATGGTGTCAATAGGAAAGCGCAGTAAGTATTCCAGTGAGGAGTGACCAATGCCAAAATCATCAATAGCGATTTTTAATCCGATAGCGCGGAGGCGTCCTAATAATGTAATGGCGCTGGTGGGGTCTTGCATTGCTAAACTTTCAGTAATTTCTAGTTCTAAATGCGCTGGTTGTACTCCAGTTTCAGCAATGACCTGTTGAATGGTGGCGAATAAATTAGGCTCTAAAAACTGGCGCGGTGATAAGTTAATTCCGACGCGCAAATTCAATCCAACGCTTTCCCAGCGTTGCGCTTGCCGACAGGCTTCTTCTAAAACCCATTGCCCAACTTCGGAAATCAAGCCTAAGTTTTCCAATAATGGAATAAACCGCACCGGCGGCACCACTCCTAACGTGGGATGTTGCCAGCGCAGCAGTGCTTCCACGCCGACGATGGTGCCGGTGCGCAGTTCCATTTGTGGTTGATATACGAGAAAAAATTCGCCGCGTTCGAGCGCCGTGTGCAGCGCCCGTTCCACTGCCAAGGTTTCGGTGAAGCGTGATTGCGAGGGTGGCAGTGGTATGGCAACCAATACGGCACGCGCTTGACTCCGCGCCAGCCGTTGCGCGTCCTGCGCGAGCATGAGCAGTTGATTGGGGTCGGTGCCGTGTTCGGGTGCGACTGCGACGCCAACGCTGAACGTCAAAATGGTTTCGTCAGCGGCGAGATGAAAACGCCGCCGCAGTTGCACCAAAATTGATTCGAGTCGATCTAAACCGGCGGCGAGCGTGGCGGCGCGGATCAAGAGGGCAAATTCATCGCCGCCGACTCGTGCTAAGGCGTCCTGCACCACCACTAAACGGCGCAGACGTCGTGCCAGTCGTGTCAACAGCAGATCGCCGCCAGCTTCGCCGAGGGCTTCGTTGTGGCGATGAAAGCGGGCGATGTCGAGCCAGATAATCAGCAGCACTTCGCCATCATCCAGATCAAGCGTGCTCAACACTTCGGCGCTGCGGCGCAGGAAGAGCCGCCGATTGGGGAGGTCGGTGAGATCGTCGTGCAGCGCGAGATAATCGACCAGCGCCTCGGTTTGGCGCAGCGCGGTGACATCTTGCACGGCACCAAACACGACGGCTTGATCTGCGCCTTGCACGCCGCGCTCTCCGACCAAACGCACTAAGCGTTCTTCGCCAGCAGTGCGTACCCGCAGCTCCAGTTCCAGCGGTGTATTGGCTTGGCGGGTCAAGGTCAACAGCCGTTGGACGCGGGTACGATCATCGGGATGAACCAGTGCGAGCAGTTCTCCCAACCAAGCGACCGCCGGGCTGGCCACGCCGAGCACGGCGTACAGATCATCTGACCAATGGAGGGAATCGTCGCTCAAGCGCCATTCCCAAAAAGCCAGTTTAGCGATGCGACAAGCCGACAATTGCCGCAGGTGGCTGCGCCGCACTTCGCGCCCCAATTGCCCACTGCGCAGGGCGTAGCGCACCCGCTGCGTCAATAACGTCCAATTGATTGGCTTGGTAATAAAATCAGTTGCACCGGCGCTAAACGCATGATCAATCGCTTTCAAATCGTTGGCACCGGTCAACATGATCAGCGGGGTGCCGGCATCTTGATCAAGCGCACGCATTTGTACGCAGGTGGCAAAACCATCGAGCACTGGCATCATCACGTCCAATAACACCAGCGCCGGATGATGCTGCGTAAATAGCGCCAACGCTTCCATTCCATCGCTGGCTTCAATCACCACAAAACCTTGGCGACTCAACACGCCGCGTAACAACAACCGCGTCGGTGTGTCATCATCAACAATCAACAACACTTCACCGGTTGGTAATAATGCGGCTGGCGCAGATGAAGCTGGGGGCATGGTATTTCGTAGCGGCAGATCAGATTGCACAGTTATGACTCACTATTATTCGAGACCGCAGTGGACAATGGTGACCACTGTATTAAAAAGAAACACGAGATATAAAGAAGGTACACGGCATGATGTATTTAGATGATGAAGTACTCAATGAATTGTTAGAAATTTTAGGTGAAGAAGATTTATGTGCGATTACCACCAGTTTTGTTGAACAATTGACGCAACAATTGACCGATTTGGCGACATATTGTACGCAAGCCGAACTCGCGGAAACTGCTCGCATTGCTCATTCTCTCAAAGGTGGAGCGGGTAATCTGGGAGCCAATGCGCTTTCTGATGCGGCAGCAGCTTTGGAGCGTTATGCGCGGGCGGGTGAGGCTGAACAAGTGAATGTCGCAATGACCACACTGCCCGAGGTTGCTAACCAAACAGTCGCGGCATTGCGTGAGCGCGGTTATTTGCCGCCGACTGCTCTTGTTTAATGTCAGTTCGATTGAAGATGTCGGTTGTCATTGAGTGATCAGTTGTCAGTGACAACGCTGTGTTTGATTGACGACCGCTAACTGACCAGTGATCACTTTATTTCAACTGCGTCATTCTTAAACTTTCGATTCAGTTGGATTCACTCCTCAGTGCCAACTGACCACTCATAGCAGCACATGACTCACACAACTCCCCATGACCGTTCCCACATTGTGCTTGGCATCGGCGGCGGCATCTCTGCGTATAAATCCGTTGATCTCGTGCGGCGTTTGAAAGAACGCGGCTTTGATGTGCGCGTCGTGATGACGCAAGCCGCCACTGCGTTGGTCACTCCGTTGACGTTTCAAGCCGTGTCCGGGCATCCGGTGCGCACAAGTTTGTTAGACCCCGGCGCGGAGGCGGGTATGAATCACATCGAGCTGGCGCGGTGGGCAGATTGGCTGCTGATTGCGCCGGCGACGGCGGATTTGATGGCGCGTCTTGCCGCTGGTATTGCCGATGATTTGTTGACGACGCTGGCGCTGGCGACTAATGCGCCGCTATGTCTCGCGCCGGCGATGAACCAACACATGTGGCGACATCCGGCGACGCAGGAAAATCTGCAAACGTTGCGCGAGCGCGGAGCGCGGATTCTCGGTCCGGCGGAAGGTGATCAAGCCTGCGGGGACAGCGGACCGGGGCGGATGCTGGAGCCAGCCGAGCTGGCGGAAGCGATGCGTCCACAAGCGGAACGGCGTTTGATCGGAGTGCGGACGGTGCTCACTGCCGGCCCGACGCGAGAACCGTTGGACCCGGTGCGTTATCTCAGCAATCGCAGTTCGGGGCGGATGGGTTATGCGCTGGCGGCGGCGCTGACGCATCGTGGGGCGCAGGTGACACTCATCACCGGACCGTCGGCGCTGCCGGTGCCGATGGTGGCGGAAGTGGTGCAGGTGGAAACGGCGCTGGAGATGCACGCTGCGGTGCTGGCGCGAATGGCTGACTGTGAGTTGTTTGTGGCAACGGCAGCAGTAGCGGATTATCGCCCAGTGGAATATGCGCCACAAAAACGCAAAAAGGATGCGGAAACGTTGACGCTGCACTTGGTGCGTAATCCTGACATTCTGGCGGAGGTGGCAGCGCGGGAGTCGCCACCGTTTACGGTTGGGTTTGCGGCGGAAACGGAGCAGATGGAAACGTATGCGCGAGCGAAGTTATTGAATAAAAAGGTTAATCTGATTGCAGCCAATCAGGTTGGTGGGGCAGTGGGTGGTTTTGAGCGCGAAGACAACGCGCTGACGGTGTTTTGGGAGGGCGGCAGCCGGGCGTTGCCGTTGATGTCAAAAACCAATTTAGCGCGAGAACTGGCTGATTTCATTGCAGAACATTATCGAGGTGCGGATGCTACAGCAACTTGAGGTCAAAATTCTCGATGCCCGTTTGGGTTGTGATTTTCCGTTGCCGCATTACGCGACCACCGGATCAGCGGGGCTGGATTTGCGGGCGATGTTGGATGCGCCGTTGGATTTACAGCCCGGCGAGTGTGAGCTGGTGCCGACGGGGTTGGCGATTCATATTGGCACGCAGGGCGTCGCGGGATTGGTGATGCCGCGCTCCGGGCTGGGGCACCGTCACGGCATCGTGCTCGGCAATCTCGTGGGATTGATTGACTCTGACTATCAGGGGCCGTTGCTGGTGTCGTGTTGGAACCGCAGCGACACGCCATTTCGGATCACGGTGGGCGAGTGGATTGCGCAATTGGTGCTGGTGCCGGTGCTGGCGGCGAAACTGGTGGTGGTTGATGCGTTTCCACCGTCGGAGCGCGGCGCGGGTGGCTTTGGACATACGGGGCTGGGATTGCCGCCGCAGCGTTGATGCTGTCAGTTGTCAGTAAAAAACTGAAAAAGTTGGTTATTCGTTGTCAACCTTTTTTAAGCAATGAATTAAAAAATAACCACTCATCGTTAACAAACCTTACTGACAACTGAAAACCGACAACTGACAACTTTTTCAACCAATAACTCAATTAAAAAACCGCTCGCAACAGTGGCTTTTCTCATGTCAATTCCATCGCTTGCCGTATTCCGTGATCCCACATTAGCGCGGCGTTTAGCTGCCACAATTGCTGCCACCATTGATCCTGCCCGCAAATATCGGTTTATGGAATTCTGTGGCGGTCACACCCATGCCATTTTTCGCTATGGTCTCGCGCAACTCCTGCCGCCACAGGTGCAATTCATTCACGGCCCCGGCTGTCCAATTTGCGTATTACCAATCAACCGTTTAGATCATGCCATCGCTTTAGCAACGCAACACGAGATCACGCTGTGCAGCTATGGCGACGCGCTGCGCGTGCCCGCCAGTCACCGCCGCAGTCTGCTGACCGCCAAAGCCGCCGGTGCCGACATCCGCGTCATCTATTCCACACAAGATGCTGTGCAACTGGCGCGAACTCAGCCAGAACGTCATATCGTATTGTTTGCAATCGGTTTTGAGACCACCACGCCCCCGACAGCAGTTGCGCTACATCTCGCTCGCGCCGAGCGTTTACACAACTTTTCTGTCTTCTGCAATCACGTTCTCACTCCGGCGGCGCTGCGCTGCATTCTCAGTGCTCCTACACCGCAACGCCTTGAATTAGATGGCATTCTTGCGCCTTCGCACGTCAGTACCATCATTGGCACCCAACCCTATAACTTTGTGACTGAAGAATTCCAAATACCAATTATTGTTACTGGCTTTGAACCATTAGACGTATTGCAATCAGTTTTAAGTTTAGTACAACAATGCAATCGCGGAATATGTAGGGTTGATAACCAATACACCCGCGCCGTGACCGCAGCGGGTAATCGTAAAGCACAAGCATTGATGGCGAGTGCATTTGCGATTCGCCCTTTTGAATGGCGCGGGCTGGGGCAATTACCACAGAGTGGATTAACACTGGCAACTGAATTTGCCAATTTTGATGCAGAATTGCGTTTTTCAGTCACACTGACCACCACCAAAGAAGTCAGCGGTTGTGCATGTCCAGACATTTTGCGCGGCATAAAACAACCGCCAGAATGCCAACTATTTGGTAAACCCTGCTGCCCAGAAAATCCTTTAGGAGCCTGCATGGTCTCTGCCGAAGGTGCTTGCGCTGCGTATTGGCAATACCGCACAAATACTATTATTAAAACCTAATTTTTTAACCAGAATAGTTAGAGTAAAATTATGTTAGTAAAGCGCATATTCCGACTTCAATACTGGATCAGTTGCGTAGTATGTTTCACTAATTTATCCATTGGTTCTGCATATAGCCAAACAACTGATATGATCCAGAATACGCCCACCGACATCGTGACTGATTTTGATACCACCGCTTCTGAAAACATATTACCAACGGGCAATGATGATTCTGTATTAAACCGCTGTTGGACGCCAAAACAATTACAGAACACCGCCAAAGAGCGTGTTATTCATCTGCAAAAACCAGCCGATCACAGTCCGCCCCAAGGAAGTAGTAACGTTGATTTAGATAACACACACAACCGCGCTTTTTCCACCTCAATTGCTGCGCGTTCTATTCGCTCAGTCATTCCCGCGCATGGTGAAAAAATCATTGCACTCACCTTTGATTTATGTGAACAAGCAGATGAAATCGCTGGTTATGATGGCGCAATTGTTGATTTATTACGCGCTGAAAAAGTCCATGCAACCTTTTATGCTGGCGGTAAATGGATGCGCTCACATCCCGAACGCACCTTACAATTGATGGCAGACCCATTATTTGAAGTGGGCAATCATGCGTGGACACATGGCAATTTGCGCGTTTTGCGCGGCGCAGAGTTAAACGCACAAATTCTCTGGCCGCAAATACAGTATCAAACATTAAAACAACAGTTAATCACGCGCTCATGTGCCGCATCAATACCGGATTCTATTCCAGATCAACCCACAACTTTTCGTTTTCCGTATGGCACCTGCGACGCAGTTGCATTACAAGAAGTTGCTGCTGCCGGTTTATATCCGGTGCAATGGGATATTGTCACTGGTGATCCAAGTAAACAACAAACTGCGCAACACATCATTGATACGGTATTAAAACAAATTCATCCCGGCGCAATTATCATTGCACACGGCAACGGACGCGGTTGGCATACCCATGAAGCCTTAAAAACACTGATTCCTGCATTAAAAAAACAGGGCTATCAATTCGTCACCGTCACCAGATTACTTCAATCAGGACAACATGTTACTGCGGTAAATTGCTATGAAACAAAACCAAATGACAATCTCCGTTATGACAAATTATTTGGACGCGGAACCGAATGAGCAACCACCAGCCACCATTGACGCAGACGCATTATCAATTAACGCCAACACTCAGTTTACAATTATTGTTGCCAGAAGCTGCACCACCGCTTGCAGCGCAATTGATAATGATGGAGCCTTGGCAATCATTAGGGTTTACGCTGCCGCAACTCATCAATTATCTCACTCGTGCCGATCCTTGCCTGCATCGCTTTCAGTGCTGTTATCAACAGCAGAGTGTTGGCGTTATTGCGGTGCGTGAACCGTGGCTGCGCGGGGTTTTTTTGGAATTATTCGCGGTGTTTACATCTCAACAACGGCAAGGCATTGGTGAGCATATCATGTGCTGGTTAATTCAAGAAACAACGTTGTATAGCAATAATTTGTGGACAACGGTATCTGATTTTAATACCAGCGCCCAACACTTTTATGCTCGCCATGAATTCACACCAATTGGCAGAATTCCTGATCTGATTCAAGTGGGACATGAAGAAATTTTGTTGCGCCGCCATCTCAAGTAAAGAATGCTTTTTTCGCAATAATAGCCGTCTGGAATCAATTCTTTTTTTCAACTGCAACTAGAGCGCATCTGTGATGAGTGAAAATGAAAAGTGGTATAGCGATGAAATACGGAAAACCTTTTACAAAGAGCGTTATTCCACCACCAGTCATCACTATTTCTTTGAACTGAAAGAAGCAAAAAATGGCTCAAAATACATCGTTATTTCACAACGTAAAAAAGTCGGTGATGAATTTGTTGGCGTTAAGATGCGGATTTTTGCGGATGAAATGCTAGAATTTCAACGGATTCTTGATAAGTTTATTCAATCGACATTACCGCCGCACCGCGACACGCCAGACCCATTCAATCAACCACCAATCATTACGCCATTTCCACAACCGCCGCCAATTTCAATGCCCGCACCCGCGCCAGTGTCAATACCAAACGTTGCCAGTGCAGGTGCATTCAATCCAGCTTTATCGCAGCAAGGTTTGTTTGAAAAAGCGAAATCGCGTTTGCAACAATTGTGGGGGCGGACGCAGTCCAAAATGGCACCACAGGAATTACAACCGGTGTTTTTTGAAAAGCTCCTCGCTACCAACAATTGGCAGGAATTTGAGGAATATAGTTATTATTTGCTCAAGCTGTTAGGGATTCAGAATGTGCATCACTTTTTAGGAGAACGGCAGGCGGGACGTGCTGATGGTTTTTTGAAAACCGGGAATTTAGCGATTTTGTATGATTGCACTTTGCGTGCCGGGCTGGTGGAAGTGGATAAACAGGAACAAATCAATAATTATTGTGCGCAGTTGCAGCGCGGAGTAATTGATCTGGCTGAGAATATCAAAGAGGAGTTTTATCAACATAAAAAACAGGTGTGGATTATTAGCAAAGGCTCCACGCGGTTAATTAAAATCGTCAATACAATTACTGTTAAAGAGGTTCACGTTGCTGATATTATTGCGCTTTATCAGGAACGCTTGTTGGGCAATATGAGCCAGCAGTTGTTAGAGACGCGCTTGGAGAATTTGTGAGTATTGCTGAGACGTATTGCCGTCTCAGCAGGAATCACGAGAATTACACTTGCAATAACAAGCGCGCTGGGTCTTCTAACACATCTTTAATCGCCACTAAAAACTGCACTGCGTCGCGCCCGTCAATAATGCGATGATCGTAAGTCAGGGCTAAATACATCATCGGTGCAATCACGATCTCACCGTTTTCTACAATTGGGCGCTCTTGGATTTTGTGCATTCCTAAAATGGCGCTTTGCGGTGGATTGAGAATTGGCGTGGATAAGAGTGAGCCAAAAACGCCGCCGTTGGTGATTGAAAAGGTGCCGCCCGTGAGTTCTTCAAAACTCAAACTGCCGTCTTTTGCTTTCTGACCAAATTGTGCAATACCGCGCTCAATATCTGCCATGTTTAATTGCTGGCAATTGCGCAAAATCGGCACCACTAATCCGCGTTCTGAACTCACGGCAATACCAAGATCGCAATAGTCGTGATAAATGATGTCATCGCCATCGACGCTGGCATTGAGAATTGGAAACTGCTGTAACGCGGCAACCGCTGCGGTCACAAAAAACGACATAAATCCTAAACGCGCTCCATGTCGCGCTTCAAATTGCGTTTTATAGCGGTCGCGCAATCTGATTACCGCCCGTAAATTCACTTCATTAAACGTCGTTAATAATGCGGCTTGCTGTTGCGCCGTCACCATCCGCTCGGCAATTCGCGCTCGCAGCCGCGTCATTGGCACCCGTCGCTCAGGACGATCCGCCTCGCCACTGCGCTCCGGCGCAGCCATCTCCGGCAGCGGCTCCGTCAAGGTCAGCGCGTCAGGATCGCGTTCCGGCGCGGCGCGTTCGCGTTGATCCAGCCACGCGACAACATCCGCTTTGTGAATCCGCCCATCTTTGCCGCTGCCGCGAATGTGCTGCGGATCAAGGTTCATTTCTGCGATGAGGCGGCGGGCGGCGGGGGCGATCAAGTTGGCAGGCGAGTTGTCAGTTGGCGGTTGAGTGGTTGGCGACGCAGCGGCAGTTGTTTCACTGCTAACTGCCAACTTTTCCCCCTCCGCCAACTCCTCAATCCGCGCCAGCACCGCCTCCGCCTGCACCACGTCGCCAATCTGGGCGAGCTGCGCTGCGAGAACACCAGCCGCTGGTGCGGGCACCTCTAAAATGACTTTATCTGTTTCTAAATCAACAAGATTGTCGCCTTTGTGTACCATCTCGCCGGGCTGTTTGTGCCATGCCGCGACGGTGGCGTCAGCAACCGATTCGGGCAAAATGGGAACGCGGACATCGTGACTCATTGCGGTGGAATCCTTTTATTCATCATAGGGTTAAAGTGACCGGTCAGCGCCTCGGCGAGCAGACGCTCCTGTTGTTCAAGATGGGTGCTGCGATGCCCAACCGCTGGCGCAGCGGCCGCAGGGCGTCCGACATAATGCGGGCGCTTGCCAGCTTGGATGAGATGGTGAAGGCGATGTTTGATCTGATCCCAAGCGCCTTGATTTTGCGCCTCTTCTTGGCACCAGATCACGTCGTGGGTCGCAGCGTATTGGTCAATCTGGTCAGCAAATGCCGCTTTTGGGAACGGATATAACTGCTCAATGCGCACGATGGCAACGTTGGTCAGACCTTGCGCCCGTCGCGCTTCCAGCAACTCGAAATAGACCTTGCCGGAACAAAAAATCAGCCGCTCAATGCCCGCCGGATCAAGCGCATCCACTTCTGGCAGCACGGGTTGAAATTGCCCCTGCGCCAGCTCATCTAGCGCCGACACCGCCAATGGATGCCGCAGCAAACTTTTAGGCGTCATTACAATCAACGGCTTGCGATAATTGCGCAGCACTTGTCGGCGCAGCAGGTGGAATAGTTGCGCAGGCGTGGTCGGCGCACAGACTTGAATGTTGTGCTCGGCGCACAGTTGCAGAAATCGCTCCAGCCGCGCCGATGAATGCTCCGCGCCCTGTCCTTCCAAACCGTGCGGCAACAGCAGCACCAGCCCGCAATCCAAGCCCCATTTGCTGCCGCCGGAGGTGATGAATTGGTCAATCACCACCTGCGCTCCGTTGGCAAAATCACCAAATTGCGCTTCCCACAACGTCAGCGCGTGCGGCTCGGCAGTGGCAAATCCGTACTCATAACCGAGCACTGCCTCCTCCGACAAAATTGAATCAATGGCGATAAACGCGCCCTGTTGCGGATGTAACCATTGCAGGGGCGTGAGCGCAGTGCCGGAGCGTTGATCGTGAAGGTTGGCATGGCGATGGGAAAAGGTGCCGCGCCCTGCATCTTGCCCTGACAGCCGCACTGCGATTCCGTCATCCAACAAACTGGCATAGGCAAGCGTTTCCGCCATGCCCCAATTGAGCGGAATCTCACCCCGCCCCATGCGTCGCCGTTCGTGCCAGAGCGAGTCAACCAAAGGGTGCAGCACAAACGCCGGTGGCAGCCGCAGCAGCGCCTCGGTCAACTGGTGCAACTTGGTGAGCGGCACACCGGTGGGCACGTCTTGATCCCAATGCGTCCCCCGACAAAAGTCCCAACTGGCGCGATGCGGTTGATTCAATCCACACAGCACCGGTCGCGCCATTACCACACCTTGGGCGATAGCGTCGCGGTAAGCCGTCACCAGCGCGTCTGCTGCCTCGCGTTCGATCACACCAGCAGCAATCAGGCGCTCGGCGTACACGGAGCGCGGCGTCGGATGTTGGCGGATTTTTTGATACATCAACGGCTGCGTCACCGCCGGTTCATCGGCTTCGTTGTGACCACGGCGGCGATAACAGACCAGATCAATCACCACGTCTTTATGAAACTGATTGCGGAAATCCAACGCCATCCGCGTCACAAAGATCACCGCTTCGGGATCATCGCCGTTGACGTGAAACACTGGCGCAGCCACCAATTTGCCCACATCGCTGCAATAGGCGCTGGAGCGTGCATCCAGCGGATGGCTGGTGGTGAAGCCGATTTGATTGTTGATGATGATGTGAACGGTGCCGCCGGTGTTGTAACTGCGCGTTTGTGACAGTTGCAGCGTTTCCATCACCACGCCCTGACCGGCAAACGCTGCATCGCCGTGAATCAACACCGGCAGCACCTGCTCACCGTTGCGATCACCGCGCCGCCGCTGCCGCGCCCGCACCGAGCCTTCAATCACCGGATTGATGATTTCGAGATGGGACGGATTGAAGCCGAGCGCCAGATGCACTGCGCCGCCGGGCGTGTCTAAATCGGTGGCAAAACCCATGTGATATTTCACATCGCCTGCCAAGGTTTGACAGGCGCTGGCGCGAGTCACGCGCCCCTCAAATTCATCAAATATCTCCTGCGGTGGTTTGCCGAAGATGTTGGTGAGCACGTTGAGACGGCCGCGATGCGCCATGCCGATGACGATTTCCTGCTGACCGTTGCGCCCGGCGCGTTGGATCAGCTCGTCAAGCAACGGAATCAACGCATCGCCGCCTTCCAGCGAAAAGCGTTTTTGCCCGACAAAACGCTGGTGAAGATAGGTTTCAAAGCCTTCGGCAGCACTCAACAGTTTCAGCAGCCAGTGCCGATCAGCGGTGTCCAGCTCCGGCGTGGCGCGATAGCCCTCCAGCCGCTTCTGAATCCAGCGCCGTTCCAGCGTGGTGGTGATGTGGAGATATTCGGAGCCGACGGTGCCGCAATAGGTTTGCGCGACGATGGCGATGATCTCGCGCAGCGGCAGGCGGTCGGGCGCATACAGCGAGCCGGTATGAAACACGCGGTCAAGATCAGCGGGTTCTAAACCGTGATAAGCGGGATCGAGATCGACGATGTCTGGGGTGTCGCGCAATTTGATCGGATCAAGATTAGCGACCTGATGTCCGCGATAGCGATAGCCGGTAATCAGCGCGAGCACGGCAGATTGTTTTTCGGCGGCGCGAGCGGCAGCAGACGAGTTGGCAGTTGTCAGTTGGCGATTGTCAGTTGGCGGTTGCGACGCGAGACGGGCAGTCACTGCTGGCGCGGGGCGCAGCGCGTGAGTTGACGCGCCAGCACCACCTGCCAACTGCTCACTCAACGCATCAAACCGCTCCCGCCACAGCGGCTCAACGCTCGCCGGATCAGCGCGATAACGTTCATAAATGTCTTCAATAAATGCGGCGTTGTCGCCGTGCAGCGCCCCGGAAGCAGTGAAAAATTGCAGCATCGCAGTCATGGTTTTGAGTTGGCAGGTGAGTGGTTAGATTTGTTCGTTTGTTTATTCGTTTCAATCCTTGTTGTATTGAACCAAGTTTTAATCCTTGTTGTATTGGATTTGGATTAATAATTGCTGCGCCGTATTCAGAGCCGGCACATAATCATAATTGTGCAGTTGTTGCTCCAGCCGCCGCGCTAGATCACCAAACGCCGCGATAAAAAGATCGTGCTCATTCTCAAACACCGTATTGGCATCGGTGTCGTCGCGGGCGAGTAACTGCACCAATTCCAGCACCACCGCCCGTACCCGTTCCCAATCAATCTGCGGCGTGACAAGCGGCGCATCGGCAAGCATCAAGAGCGGCGTGGCGACGTGCGCAAACTCCGCCAGCGCGGCTGCTAATTCATTGATGCGGGAAGTTAAATTGTCGCCCGCGCCCTTGTGGGCAAACGGCAAATCAGGGGCATTGAGATGTTTTGCGCCGCGCTCCACCGCCGCCGCTAATTCCGCCAAGCGCGTCAAGCCCAGCGTTGCTGCCGCACCTTTCAACGCATGAGCCGTGTGGCGCACCGCGTCCAGCTCGTGCGCCGCCAACGCTGCCGCGAGTTGTTGACCATCAGCGGCGTGATTGTCGATAAATTGCCGCAGCAACCGCCGTAAACGCGGCACATCACCGCGCACACTGCGCAGTCCTTGCGCCACACTCAGCCCCGCGATGTCTTCTAACTCCGGCACTCGCGGCACCGGCACTGGCTGCGGCGCAATGGTGCTGACGATTGGCAAAAATTCTGGCTCAAACTGCTGCACCGCCGCCGTCGGATCAGTCCGCGTCGGCGCCAGCCAACGCACCAAACTTTGATACAAGCGCGTCGGCTCCAACGGTTTGGCGACGTGATCGTTCATCCCCACCTGTAAACAACGCTGGCGATCTTCATCAAACGCATTGGCCGTCATCGCCAAAATCGGCACCTCGCTGTACGCGGGCAATTGTCGAATCGCCTGCGTTGCTGCCAGCCCGTCCAGCACCGGCATCTGAATATCCATTAAAATCAAATCGTAGCGCGTCACCTGCGCCATGTTCAGCGCCATCAAACCGTTATCCGCCAAACTCACCTGCATCCCCACCGCCTCCAGCAATTGACAGGTCACTTCTTGATTGATCGCGTTGTCTTCAACCAACAGCAACTGTGCGCCTTGTCGCCGTTCCAACTCGCGTGCGAGCGTGATCGGCATCTCCTGCGGTTCGCCGCTCGTGTGACGCTGCAACGCCGCCGCCAGCGCATCGTGCAGCACTGACGGGGTGACGGGTTTGGTGAGAATGTGGGAGATGCCAGCGCGGGCGGCTTCATCTTGTGGCAGATGATCGCCGTAAGCCGTAACCATCAAGAACTCCGGCGGCGCAGTCAGCGCCAAGGCTTGCAGCTTGAGCGCGGTGTCGATGCCGTCCACGCTCGGCATCTTCCAGTCAATCATCAACAGTCGGAACGGATCACCAGCGCGGTCGGCCGCCAACACCGTTGCCAGTCCCGCCTCGCCAGATGCGGCGGTCTCCACTCGCATTCCCAACTCCTGCAACAAGCCAGCGAGGATGTCGCGGGCATCGGCGTGGTCATCAATCACCAACACGCGCATTCCGCGCCAAGGTGCGAGGGTCTGCTGACGTTCGGCGACGGTGGTGGCGGCGATGACAAGGGGAATTTCTAACCAAAACAGGCTGCCATGTCCGGGTTGACTGGTCGCGCCGAGCTGGCCGCCCATCAATTCGGTCAAGCGTTTGCTGATCGCCAAGCCCAAGCCAGTGCCACCGAAACGGCGGGTGGTGGATTCATCGGCTTGTTCAAAGGCGCGAAAGAGGCGCTGCATCTGCGCGTCAGTGATGCCGATGCCGGAGTCTTGGACTTCAAGGCGGAGGGTGACGGCAGACAAGTTGTCAGTTGGGGAATTTGAGGCAATAAGCCCGATCTCACTAATCCCCCCCTGCCCCCCTTTTCCAAAGGGGGGAGATGCTTCTGAGCCCCCCTTTTCCAAAGGTGGGTTGGGTGGATTTGGAGATGCTTCTGAGCCCCCCTTTGAAAAAGGGGGGTTGGGGGGATTTGAGATCAGCGGGTTGGGGGGATTTACCGCCCGCGCCCGAATCGCAATCCGCCCTCCCGTCTCCGTAAATTTCACTGCGTTGCTGACCAGATTGAGCAAAATCTGCCCCAGCCGCTTGCCATCGCCCCGCAGCAGCAGCGGCACCTGTTCCAAATCCACCACCACATCTAAATTCTTGTTGGCAATCTGATCTGCCAGCAGTTGGCACACATGATCAATCACCCGCGCCAGCTCAAAATCCTGCGCTTCCAGCGTCATCTTGCTGGCTTCGATTTTCGATAAGTCCAGAATATCGTTGATAATTTGCAGCAGATGCCGCGCTGAAGTGGTGAGTTTATCGAGCTGATCGTGCTGGCGCGGCGTCAACGGATCGCGCCGCAGCAAATGCGCATAACCAATCACCGCATTCATCGGCGTGCGAATTTCGTGGCTCATGTTCGACAAGAAGGCGCTTTTTGCCTGATTTGCCGCTTCCGCCGCCGCCTTCGCCGTTTCCAATTCAGCCGTGCGCGACGCCACCACATCCTCCAAATGCAGCCGATAGTCTTCCAACTCATGGGCTGTGGCCACCCGCTCAGTGATGTCCTGCACAATGCCCATCCCAAACAGCCCACGACCGCTGGCATCAAATTCAACTTCCGCCCGCTCCTCAACCCAGCGCACGCGCTCACCCACCACAATCCGATGTGTCAGCCGATACGGTTTACCCAGCAACGCCTGATCCCAAGCCACCAGCACTGCCGGTCGATCATCGGGATGGACGCAGTTGATGAACACCTCCAGCGTCAACGGCGTTGCCCGCGTTAAGCCAAAGATGCGATAGGTTTCATCCGACCATTGCAGCCGATCCTGCACAATGTCGAGCCGCCAATGTCCGGTCTGCGACACCGCCTGCGCTCGATTCAAAAACAGCTCGCTCTCACGCAGCGCCCGCACCACCTCCAGCCGTTCCCGATGCAGCAACGCCATGCCCACTTGATCGGCAATCTGGCACCCAAACACCACCTCATCCTCACACCAATGATGCGCCTGCCCCACTTGCTCAAAACACACCACTCCGCGTGGCAACCCGCCCGACATCACGCAGCAATCCAACATCGACACGATGCCTAGCGGCTGCAAATACGTCTCTGCATAACCGGTGGTGCGCGGATCAGTCAGCGCGTCGCTGGCGTCCACATAACGATGTGCAATCAACCAGTCCAGCTCAACGCGATACGCAGCAAACGCCATCTGCATTCCTGCCGTGTGGCTTCCGCTTGTTAATTCATATAAATCAATGCACTCCAACTGCGTCAGCGCCGCATCAAACAACCACACCGACACCCGCGCCACCCGCAGCATTCGGCTTAAACACGCCGTGATCTCACGCGCAAATCCCACCACATCGCCGTTGATGCCCGACTCAAAGTGGCTGATCTCATGGATTAAATGGGTGTGCAGTTCCAACCGCGCCGTTCGCGCCAGATGTTCGCGCTCGCGCTGCTTTTGCTCATCAATGTTGCGCCACACCGCCGACACCATCGGCTGCCCATCGTGATAGAGCGTGCGAAATGTGATCGCAACTTCTTGAATGGTGCCGTTTTTTGCGCGATGGCGGGTTTCAAAACCCGTGATCGTGCCGGCAAAAATCGCGTTGGTATTGCTGGCAATTTGTTCTGACGAGTGCTCGGCTTGAATATCTGGCACCGCCAGCGCCGCAAATTCCTCGCGGCTATATCCCAAGCCTTCGTGTGCCGCCGTGTTGAATTGAATGAAGCGCTGCGTGTGCGGATTCAATAACACAATTGCATCCGTCGTCTGGCTAAACATCGTCTCCACCAATGTTTCATGTTCATGCAGCACTCGCGCTGCTTGGCGCCGATTGAGCACCTCCACGAGGCGAGACAACACCGCCTGCACCAAGCGCACCTTTTCGGGGACAAAACTCGGCATCCCCGGTGGACGCGGCGGCGCGTGGCGATACGCCAACGTCAAGCGCAACGGCTCGCCCAACTGGGTGTAATCCTCCATCGCCAACACCCAATCCGTCAGCGCAAAGCCGGGCGTGAGAGAATGATTGCCACCCCAATCCAGTCGCGCCGTCGCCAACTCCGGGTCTTGCAACCCGCCGCGCACCAACTCCAACACTTGCGGTAACAGCGTCGTGAGCGGCTGCGTCAACTCTTCTGACACGCGAAAGACTTCGTATAAACACCGCTGTTCTTTCACCCGCTCCGCGAGCAGTTGCTGCTCACAACGCAGCTGCGTTTCCGCCTGTTTCCGCGCCGTGATGTCCCGCACGATGACGATGCAGCCTTGCCCCGCCGGGAGTCGCCGCAGCCGCGCATCGAAATACCCCACGCCCTGCGGCAACGGCAGGCTGTACTCAAACACCACCAACTCATCCCGACTGAGTGCGTGCATCAGGTGCTGCTTGAATTGCGCGGCAATGTCGGGCGGCAACACTTCATCAAACCGGCGTCCGAGAAAAAATGCTGGCGGCACATACAGCGTTGACTGCTCGCGAGCGCGGTAATCCAACAGAGTGCCGTCGGCATCCACCAAAAAATACAGATCGGGAATCGTCAGGCTGACGTCCATCACCAGCGCCTGCAACGCCGCACGCCGACGAGCGATCTGCGCCAAATCAACGTCCGATAACATGGCAAGATCAGTCATTGACACCGCTCACACCGGGTCGCTGAACCGCTGCGCGACGTCTGCAAATTCGGCTTCAATGGCACTAAACGCCGTCACCAGCACCGGATCAAAATGACGTCCGGCTTGTTCACGGATGTAATGCGCCGCCGCCGCCGGTGTCCACGGTTCCTTGTAAACCCGTCGCATCGTCAGCGCGTCATACACATCCGCCAGTGCCATCAACCGCGCTGCTAATGGAATTGCCTCACCCGCCAAACCTTGCGGATAACCGCTGCCATCCCATTTTTCGTGATGACTCGCCGCTATCGCCTGCGCGACCTCCAAAATCGCCAACGCTTCCGGGCAAGCATCCGCTGCACTGCGTTGATTGAATTGCAATGATTTTTCAATCGCCCGTCGCAGCGCGTCCGCACCAAGCTGGCTGTGGGTCTGCATAATCGACCACTCCGAAGCATCGAGCTTGCCGGGTTTGAGCAAAATGCAGTCGGGAATCCCGATCTTGCCGATGTCATGCAGCGGTGCCGCTTTCACGATCCGCGCTAAGCGCGGTTCCGCCAACTGCGTCGCCAATTGCGGTTGATGCTGCTGCAACTGCCGTCCGAGCAGCTCAACATAAGTTTGGGTACGCAAAATGTGATTGCCTGTTTCATTGTCACGGGTTTCCGCCAACTCCAGCACCACGCTAAGGCTCACATCCTGAATCAACAGTGTTTCACGGGTACGCCGCGCCACTTCTAATTCCAGCCAATCGTTTTGCTGCGCCAGCCGATCTCGTGCCTGCTTGATTTCTAAATGACTGCGCACTCGCGCCAACATGATCGCCGGTCGCACCGGCTTGACCAGATAATCCACTGCGCCAAGCGCCAGCCCCTTTTCTTCATCAAGATCGTCACTCAACGCCGTGACAAAAATCACCGGAATATCCTGCGTTGCCACATCTTCACGCAGCCGACTCAACACCTCATAACCGTCCATGCCCGGCATCATCACATCCAATAAAATCAAATCCGGGCGCGGGGCGGAATGCGCCGCCAGCAAGGCTTGCGCTCCTGTTTTGCAGGCGCGTACTTGATAGTTCGGACTGAGCAATTTGACAAAAATCGACAGATTGCTTGGCTCGTCATCAACGATTAGCAAGGTAAACGTTCGCATCGTAGGTTCAGCAAGTCTCATCGCAGCACAAATTGTCTTAGCATAGGATTGGCGGGACGGCGCTGGACGTCAAACTGGATACTGGCGCTGCCACGCCGCCTGAGCTGCGCGAGCCGTCCGTACCAATTGCGACAACTCCGCCAAAGTGGGGCGTTCATGTTGCGCCAATCGTTGCTCCCAACTCTGGAGTTCCAACGCCAAAAACTCCAACAACTTTACCGCGCACTGCTGACAATCGCCGCTGCATTCCAGCGTCTGCGGTGCATCCAATGGAATGGCAGCACGAATCTCTGCAATCAATAACCGCATCGCAGTGACACTATCGGGCTGACGCGATGACAAATGCGCTTGTGTCACCATGTGATGCGCTCCGAACTCAATAACCAATACAGCGGTTTTGACCAAAAACCCTGTAATGTCGTCGAATCAAAAACGCAATTAGTTTCATAAACATTCCAATTTTGTTGACAAGCGATCATGTTAAATAAACTCAATATCAAAACAAAACTATTTCTATTGGTGGGCATTCCCAGCTTGGCACTCGTCTGTATGATGTTATTTTTAATTCTGCAAATGGTGCGGGATTTATACACCATTCAACACGGGCAAGCACTGGGACAATTAGTCGTCACGCTGGGCGAAGTCGCCCACGAATTGCAAAAAGAGCGTGGCATGAGTGCCGGCTTTCTATCGAGTAAAGGGAGCAAATTTGCAGATCGCCTGCCGCCGCAACGTGAAGCCAGCGACATTGCCATTGCCCAATTAGAACACGCCATCACACAAGTTGACCTCAATACATTAGAACCAGATTATCGACAACGGCTGGTTGAATTACCACATTCATTGCTCACATTACGCAATTGGCGCACGATTGTCAGCGACTTAAAAGCCAATCCACCCAGCTCCTTTCGGATGTATAGCGACCTAATTGGCAATTTATTAGAAGTTGCCGCTCGCACCAGCAATCAATTACACGATGCGCAACTGTCACGCCTCACCAACACCAAAAGCGCATTATTATTTCTAAAAGAACGCAACGGACAAGAACGTGCTTTATTGTCCGGTGCATTCAGTGCCGGACGCATCACCGCTGCTGACTACGATGTCTTTCAAGGCTTGTTAATTGACCAATCCAATTATTTGCGCACAACAAGTTCTTTTGCTACCGCCACGCAAATGGCGCTGCTGAACGACAAACTCAACCAGCCGATTAACCAAGATATTTCCACTATTGAAAGTATGGTGAAAACAAAGGGCGTAGGTGCAGAATTAAATTATCCACCCGTCACTTGGTTCGATCAAATCACTGCCAAAATTGATTTATTGCGCGAAGTCGAACAGCAATTTTCCGCCGATATTATTGCCGCAAATCACGCCCAATTGAATACTGCGCAAACTGCGTTGCTATTGTATTCAATTGTGCTCGGAATCACACTATTTTTAACGCTATGGTTAGCATTAGCGATTGTGCGCAGTGTGGTCAGTCAAATTGGTGGTGAACCCGCCTTCGCCGCTAAAATTGCTCATGCCATTGCAGGTGGCAAATTAGACAATGTCATTTCATTACGCACTGGCGATCAAACCAGTTTATTGGCATCAATGCTCAATATGCAACATCAGCTACGAGAACAGATTACTGCTGATCGCCACATTGCAACTGAAAGTTTACGCATTAAAAACGCACTTGATAAAGCCTCTACAAATGTCATGGTTGCTGACAATGACGGCAACATCATTTATATGAACGTGGCAATGACCAAAATGATGCACGCCTGCGAATCCGCATTACAGCGCGTGTTACCAGACTTTAATGCCGATTATTTAATTGGCAAAAATTTTGATGATTTTCACCGAAATCCTATACGGCAGCGCAACTTTTTAGCGGAAATGAACGCTGAGTATATTTCAGAATTAACGGTTGCTGGATATACCTTTCGCCTGATTTTTAATCCGGTGATTAACGCCCAAGGTGAGCGTGTTGGTTCCGTCGTAGAGTGGACAGATCGCACCAATGAAGCCAGCGTGCAAGGTGAATTATCAACGCTGTTAGATGCAGCAGTGCATGGTGATTTTTCCCAACGATTAGATTTAACTGGCAAAGATGGTTTCTTAAAACAAATGAGCCAAGGCATGAATCAATTAGTAGAGATTGTGTCCACCGGACTTGCCGATATTGCTCATGTTTTAAATAGTATTGCGCAAGGCGATTTAACCCAACAAATTACAGCGGATTACAGCGGCACCTTTGGGCAATTGAAACTGGACACCAATACCACCGTTGCACAATTACGCGAAGTGGTTGGACGCATTCAAGCAGTGACGCTGGCAATCAATGATACTGTAGATGAAATTGCCGCTGGCAACATTGATTTATCCAGCCGCACAAAAGCACAAGCTAATGCACTTGAAAAAACTGCCGGTACAATGGAAGAACTTAATGCTACGGTACAAAAAAATGCGCACAATGCGAGCCAAGCTAACCAATTAGCAAGCACTGCTCATATCACTATTCAACATGGCGGTGATACCGTCAAAGCAGTCACTACCACCATGAGTGCAATTCAAACTGCGAGTAGTAAAATTGCAGATATTATTAGCGTGATTGATGGAATTGCATTTCAAACAAATATCTTGGCACTCAATGCGGCAGTGGAGGCAGCGCGGGCGGGTGAGCAAGGGCGCGGCTTTGCGGTGGTTGCTGCTGAGGTGCGGACGTTGGCGCAGCGCAGTGCGCAAGCAGCTAAAGAAATCAAAGGGTTAATCGCTGATTCGATGACGACAGTGGACCGTGGCGCTGCCCTTGCGCAGCAGGCTGGCGCGGCGATGACGGAGGTGGTGGTGAGTTTTCAGCAGGTGGCGACGTTGGTGGCGGATATTGCTGACGCCAGTCGGGAGCAATCATTGGGAATTGCGCAAGTTGCACGCGCTGTCACTGAGATTGATACCATGACGCAACAGAATGCGGCATTAGTTGATGCAGCAACGATTGCGACTGATAGTTTAGAAAATCAGGCGCGGGATTTGGTGCAAGCCGTTTCTGTATTCAGCAATACAGGTGATGTTTTTGTATTCAATAGCGAGAGTTAATTCTGATGACACAATTAAATTTGCGTGGGTTATTGTGGGTAATAATGGCACTGTTGCCATTGATGTGGTGGTCGCCGGCGCAGGCAAGCAGTGGCGGAAGTAAAGATGATGCCGCTGCTTATCCGGGCTATATGGCATTGGAACCGGCATTGGTGGTGAATTTAGCGAGTGATCGGCGAACGCGCTATTTGAAATTAGATATTCAGTTTTATTTGAATAGCAGCCATGATGCCGAATTGGTGAAAACGCACATGCCGCTGATTCGAGATCGGATGATTACCTTGCTGGGTGGACGGCAACCTGAGCAAGTCAGTTCTATGGAAGCACGGGAACAATTGCGGGTGGAGTTATTAGAACAACTGCGGGAAACAATGACGCATCAAACTGGCGAACCTGCTATTCATGCGATTTATTTTACCGGCTTTATTGTGCAATAACTGATATTGGTTAATACAGATGTAATCCCCTCGTTGCTATGCGGCGAGGGGTATTTTATTTAGTGCTATTCCCAACTGCGAATATCAGTATTTTCACCTTCTCCGCCATCACGATGATCGGCACCAAGTGACCACAAATCAACGCTGCCATGTTCACCGGGTACACGATATTCGTATTCAAAGCCCCAAGGGTCTTTGGGAACATCGCCCTTTTTAAGATAGGGACCATTCCAATTCGGGGCATTGCCGGGTTTTTCTACCAAGGCGCGTAATTCAGCCGGATATTGTCCCAACTCCAGCCGATATAAATCCAGCGTTGCGCTTAATTCTTCGATTTGTAGTTTTGCGGTTTTGGTTTTGGAACTGCCCAAAAATTTCATTACCTGTGGCCCGACTAAACCCGCTAATAACCCTAAAATTGCGAGCACGACTAACAATTCAACTAGCGTAAAACCACGCATCAGTTTGATAGAACGCATTTCAACACTCTCCGCAATGACACTGCATGTTAGTTTGATTAAAAAACCAATTCGTTGGCACCCAAAATTGCCATTAAAATGGACATGATGATGCCAGCAACGATGACGCCTAAACCCACAATTAAAATGGGTTCTAATAACGTCAGCAACCGTTGAACGCTGGTGCGCGTTTCCCGATCATAAATGGTGGCGATCTTCGTCAACATGGCGTCTAAACTGCCGGATTCTTCGCCGACGCGGATCATTTGCAGCGCCAACTCCGGCAGCGCCTGCACTCGCACCAGCGGTTCCGCCAGCCCGCGCCCGTGTTTGAGATCGTCGCCCACTTCGCGCAGCAAGATGGCGAGGTGGTGGTTGCTGACCACTTCTCGCGCCAGCGTCAGCGCCGTCAACAGCGGCAGCCCGTTGGTCAACAGCGTGGCGAGGGTGTGACACAGCCGCGCTGTTTCCAATTTCCACAGCAAATCGCCGAGCAGCGGCACGGTCAACACGCGCCGATCAACGGACATCCGCACCGCCGGACGTTGCAGGCTATGTTCAATCAACACGGCAGCGAGCGCGATGCCGCACAGCAGCGCCCACCAATAATTGCGAAACAACTCGCCAGCGGCAACGACGATCTGAGTCGGCAGCGGCAGTGCGGCACCCATGTCGGCAAATAAAACCGTGAATTGTGGCACCACGAACACCAGCAACAAGATGACCGATAAGGCGGCAACAACCAGCAAAATCAAAGGATAAACCAGCGCGGAGGTGACGGTTTGGCGCAGTTCGGCGACGCGCTCCAAATAATCGGCCAGGCGGTTGAGCACCTGATCCAACGCCCCGCCTGCTTCACCGGCCTTGATCATATTGATGTAAAGACGCGGAAATTGTCCCTCTTGCGCTTCCAACGCCCGCGAAAAAGTCGCCCCACCGCGCACCTGTTGCTGCACAGCGGTCAACACCCGCACGAGCTGTTCAGCACTACTGAGATCAAGCAGGATGTGCAGCGAGCGATCCAGCGTCATGCCCGCTTCCAACAGCGTCGCCAATTCACGAGTCAAGAGATTGATTTCTTTCGGTGTCAAACGGCGCTGCCGCCCTAACCTCCCGCGCAACGTTTTTGACGTGCGGGCTTCAATCAGAATCACGCCCTCGCGCTGTAATTGCCGGCGCAGCGTGTCTTCATCGACCGCCTCAATGTCACCCGCAACGGTTTCGCCGTCGAGCTTGACTGCTTGATAGAAAAATTTAGGCACACGCGCTGTCCTCGAGAAAATGATCGTTGCTGGCGCAAAAGATCGCGGATTAACAGAGGTTGGCGTGGGAAATTGCGGTGGTGGGACTAACGACTGCTTGCGGAAATGAGAGGGTGGTGGCGCGCCCGACAGGATTCGAACCTGTGACCCCAGCCTTCGGAGGGCTGTACTCTATCCATCTGAGCTACGGGCGCAAGCCGCACATTATGGCGAGTGCCGCCCCTCACGTCAAAGCCGATTCATCATCCGCCGGTGCAGGTGACGACCGCCACAGCTAACTGTTTACTTTACGCTGCCGCTTTTTCTTAACCGGTTTTTTAATAATTTCAGCGGACGCATTGAATTCAACTGCATCAAAAAATGTTTTCACATCTTCAATCACTCGCGTTCGCGCCATCGGCGGTAAACTCGCTAAAAACGTGTGACCATACGATTTCGCTAATAAACGCGGATCGCACACCACCAACACCCCGCGATCATGTTGATCTCGAATTAACCGTCCCGCGCCTTGTTTTAAGGCAATCACCGCCTGCGGCAATTGATAGTCTTGAAAAGGATTGCCACCGCGCTGCCGCAACGCATCAATACGCGCAGCTAAAACCGGATCACCCGGTGAAGCAAATGGTAAACGATCAATCAATACGCACGACAGCGCCTCACCGCGCACATCAACGCCTTCCCAAAAACTCGCCGTCCCCAATAACACTGCATTGCCCAATTCACGAAATCGCGCTAATAATTCTGCTCGCGGTGCCGTGCCTTGAATTAACAATGGATAATCTAATTGACCGTTTAATCCCGCCGCAGTTTCATGCAATGCGCGATAACTGGTGAATAATAAAAACGCACGACCGCGACTATATCCAATCACTTCTCGCGCCAGCGCAATCACATGTTGATTGTATTCCGGTGCCGAGGGCTGCGGTAAACCACGCGGCACAAACCATAAGGCTTGTTTGGCATAATCAAATGGACTTTCCCACCGCGCAGTTTGTGCATTTTCAATGCCGAGTTGTTGCGCAAAATGTTCAAAACGTTCACCAACTGCCAGCGTCGCCGAAGTGAAAATCCACGCCGTTCCCGCTTGCCCAACGTGTTTTTGAAACACGTCCGCCACCGACAGCGGCGTCTGATGTAGCCGAAAACCGCGTCCGTTGGTTTCAAACCAGCGCACCGCCTCCGGTGGTTCCGGTGCCAGCAACGTGTGCAGCCGCGCCAGCAACGTCGCCGCTCGCACCTGACAGGCATCCAGATTTTTCCCGTGTCCCTGCAACGCTTTGAGCGCCAGCGCCAACGCCTGCAGTTTGTGCTCCAGCTCCGCCAGCGTCCGCTGCACCTCCGCGTTGTCCGCCAATTCTCGCCACGGTGCGCGGCGATCCGCTTCACCACCCAAACTGATGCGCACATCAGCAGTGGCACGTTGCATCATCTTGATCCGGCGCGGCAACTCCACCACCCCGCGTGCCTCGCTGTAGGCGGCAACTTCAGTATCTGTTGCTAAATCATGCAGTTGCCGACTACTGAGCGTCACGCCAAAAAAGCTCGACGCCGTGTCAGGAAGCTGGTGCGCCTCATCAATCACAAAACAATCCGCGCCCGGCAACAGCTCGCCCAAACCCTCATCGCGCAGCGCCAAGTCCGCGCAGAGGAGGTGGTGATTCACCACCACCACTTCCGCTGCTTGCGCCTCGCGCCGCGCTGTCACCAAATGGCAGCGTTGAAATTCCGCGCAGTCCTGACCAAGACAGTTATCCACCGTTGAGGTGACTTCCGCCCAAATCGGCGCATCTTCCGGCAGCGGCACCTCCGAGATGTCACCGGCTTGCGTGGTCTGCGCCCAATCGCGCACCAGCGCCAACTGCTGTTGCAGCTCAGGTGCTAAATGCACCACTTCCTCTTGCACCAGCGCCAGCCGCTGCCGACACAAATAATTGGCGCGACCTTTGAGCAACGCGCTGGAGACCGGAATCTTCAGCGCCGTGCGCATCAGCGGTAAATCGCGGTGAAAGAGTTGATCTTGCAAATTGCGGGTGCCGGTCGAAATCAAGACTTTGCGCCGCGATAACAGCGCCGGCACCAGATACGCAAAGGTTTTGCCGGTGCCCGTGCCCGCCTCACAAATCAGCACTCCGCCAGTGCGCATCACTGCTGCGATGCGTTCCGCCATCGCCTGCTGCTGCTCGCGGTGCTGAAAATGGGGCAATCGCGCTGCCAGTCGCCCGCTTTTACCAAAAATTGCTGCTAAATCAGTCGTCATCTTCTGAAGTGCCGTCAATGGCTACCAGCGCGACGTTCGGCCGCCTCAGCCGCGTCTTCATCGCCAGCGGAGCGTTTGGAGTGCGCGATGATCCGCCAGTTGTCCTGCTTCACAGCGGCATTTTGATTGGATAAATCATTGGCACGCGATGCCAGATTGCCAGCTTGATGCACCTGTCCCTGTTCCATCCGCACTCGCGCCAGCCGATTCCACAAATACGGCTCTCGCGGCGCGATCCGCAGCGAGCGTTCCAATGACGCCGCAGCGCCGGTGTAATCACCAGCTTTGCGTTGCTGTTCGGCTTGACTGGCGAGCGATTGCGCCGCTGGCGGTAATGGCGGAGCTGCCAATGGCGGTGCCGGAGGTGGCGCAGGTTTGGGTTTCGGTTTGGGGGGTGGCGGCGGCGGAGGTGGCTCCACCTTGGCAACAGTCACTGGCGCAGCCGGAGCTGGCGCTGGTGCCGGAGCGGAGGGCGTGATTTGAAGTGCTGGCGCGACAACTGCGGCGGGTGCAGCAGCAACCGGCGGTGGTGCTGGCTTTTTCTTGGGCAAGACCACTGACGGAGTGCGGGTTTGCGCCATCGCTACCGTCTCCGTCTCTGGCGCAGTTGCCTGCGGCGCGGCAACCGGCGGTGGCAGCGGAAGCGCGGCAGTGTCAGCGCCAGCATCGAATTCAGTTTCGGCGGCAGCGACGGGTTCTGATGCAGGTGCGGGCGCGGGATCGCGGTAGGTGTAAACCTTGGCTTTGGGTGCCGCAGCGGTCGCAGAACGCGCCGCTGCACTGCGAGCAGCGGCAGTGGTTTTAGCAGCGGTGGATCGCTGCCGCGTTGCTGCTTGTTGGCGCGATGGTGTCAATTGCACCACCGGCGCTGGTGGTCCGTCGCGGGGTGCGAGGGCGACGCAGGCGTTCAGACTGATGATGGCGATCACGCTCATCGATACACGAAAGGGGAACAGTGGGGACATGGGGATGTGCCTAAAAATCACTCATAAACGTGTTGTTCTCATCCGCCGGTTGCGGCTTCGGTTTGGGTTTTGATGCTGGTGGAGATGGCGCAGCCGGTTCTGGCTCCGCTGCCACTTCATCGTCCGCTGCCGGACGTTCAAAACGCGGCGCAGCACGATCACCGTCATCACGTGGTGGCGAGCGTTTTTTGGCTGGCGCATCGTCATCACGATCATCACCGCCACAATTTTGCGCTCGCGGAGCACTGCCAATATACGGCGTGCGCCCCCGTCCGCAGGCATCGGCGATCACCACGCCTTCTGGCGGCAATTCCAAAATCGGCTCATTGGCCAGCGCCAGCATGAATGCTGCCCACACCCGCAACGCGCCGGTGCCGCCAGTCAATCCCATCGGGAGATAATCGTCGCGCCCCAGCCACACCACCGCGACCTTGTCGCCGCTAAAACCGGCAAACCAACTGTCGCGCATGTCATCGGTGGTGCCGGTTTTACCAGCCATCGTCATCCCTTCTGGCAACTGTTCGCCGAGCCATTTAGCGGTGCCGTGCGTCACCACCCGCT
Organism: Thiocystis violascens; assembly: GCA_020721065.1. GTDB lineage: Bacteria > Pseudomonadota > Gammaproteobacteria > Chromatiales > Chromatiaceae > Chromatium > Chromatium violascens_A. The sequence continues at coordinate 65,961 of DYNM01000012.1, forward strand.
GCAGCGCCCACGCCGTGAGATATGCCGCTTTGGTGTCCACCACCGCCTCAATAGCCAGCGGATAGCGATTGAGCGGTTGCCCCTGCGCGTCCACCACTTCCCGAATTGCTCGCAGCGGGGCGCGATACCCGTTGGCGGCGATGGCTTGATACATCTGCGCCACCTCCAGCGGCGACATCGCCACCGAACCCAGCAACAGCGAGGGCACCACGCGCATTTTGCGTTGCACTCCGAGCTGGCGCAGGGTTTCAGCCACGTTCTTGATGCCGATGCTCAGACCAATGTTGACCGTCGCCAAATTCAGCGACCGCGCCAGCGCCTCACTCAAACGCACGGTGCCATGCACGCGGCGGTCGTAATTCTTTGGCTCCCAGCGTTGATCGCCATCCGGCAGGCTGACGGGCGTATCGGGAATGCCGCTGGTGAGGGTGTAACGCTGCGGCTGCGCCAGCGCGGTGAGATATACCGCTGGTTTCACCAGTGAGCCGATGGAGCGCACGCTGTCGAGCGCCCGATTAAAACCGGCATAACCCGATTTGCGTCCGCCTGCCAGCGCCAGCACTTCGCCCTGATCAATGGACGTGACGACGGCGGCAGTTTCGAGCGTGCCGCGTTTCATGTGATGGTTTTTTTCCAAGGTCGCCAATTGCTTCGGCAGCGTCTGCTCCACCGTCGCCTGCACCAGCGGATCGAGCGTGGTGAAGATGTTTAAGCCTTCCGAGCGCAAATCCTCGTCGCGGTAATCGCGCTGCAATTGGCGGCGCACCAGCGAGATGAAATCGGGATAACTGCCAACTGGTCGCCCGCCGCCATCTGCGACGCCGAGCGGAGCGGTTTTGGCTTTCGCCGCCGCTGCAGCGGAGATCACGCCGTCGCGCACCATCAAATCCAAAACGAGATTGCGGCGAGTCGTGGCGGCTTCGGGGTGACGACGCGGGTCAAGATTGGACGGCGCTTGCACCATGCCAATCAGCAGCGCGGTTTCAGGAATGCCGATTTCGCTCAATGATTTATTGAAGAAGAAGCTGCTGGCGAGCGCGAAGCCGTGAATGGCACGGCGTCCGTCTTGACCGAGGTAAATCTCGTTGGCGTAGGCTTCGAGAATTTCATCTTTGCTGTAGCGCAGTTCCAACAGCAGCGACATATAGGCTTCTTTCAATTTGCGTTGAAAGGTGCGGTCGGCGTTGAGATAAAAATTCTTGACCAACTGTTGCGTGAGAGTGCTGGCACCTTCAACAACGGCTCCCGCTTGAAAATTGCTGTACGCAGCGCGGGCGATGCCACGCGGATCAACGCCCAGATGATTCTGAAAATTGCGATCTTCGACTGCGATCAAGGTTTTCACTAATAAATCAGGCAGTTCGTCGCGCCGCACCAGCAGCCGATCTTCGTTGTGGGTGGGATAAATGCTGGCAATCAGCATCGGATCAAACCGCACCAGCGCCGGATCAGTACCGCCGTCGGCTGCGGTGAGACTGGCGACGTGGTGATCGGTGATGTCGAGTGCGAGATGATGTCCGGGTTCCTGTCCGTCCCAAAAGCGAAACGGGCGCGTTTTGATGACGAAATGATCGCCAACGCGCTGATAAGTGCCGGAACTGCTCAACTCGGCGGTCGCGGCTTGGCGGTAATTGAGGCGATCTAATTCGGCTTGCAATTGATCGGGATCAATCACGCGATTGGCGTACAACTCCAGCGGGCGGGCATAGACGCGAGCCGGCAGCGCCCAGCGTTGTCCTTCAAACTTGCCTTGCACGACGCGATCTAAATGAGCGCCATAAAACGCGCCAGCGACGCCTACTCCGGCGCTGAGGATGAGCAGGCTGCGCATGATAAAGCCGCCCATCTGCACGGCGGGGCGCTGGCGCTGGGCGAGGCTTGTCATTGTGGTCATGTACGAATACCGGAAGGAGCGCGAGAGCGCATCACTGTGGGGGCAAGGTTGTCTTAAATCTTCACATTTACAGCGGGTTGAAACAACCAATCGCCACAAGGTGCGCCATTATCGGTGAGGTTTAAGCGTTGTGCGGGAAATCTTCAATAAATTCCAACGCATTTCCGTCTGGATCGCGGCAAAACAGCGCCGCTCGCCCGGAGCGGCTGAAGGTGTAGAGCACTTCAGCGGCATCTAAACGCACAATTAAATCCCGCAGTGAGGAAACACGCAGGGCGAGATGACGATCACGTCCGCCGTGTGCGGGACGATTGCTCGTCGGATCGGGATTGGGTAATTCCAATAAATGAATTTGTAAAGCGCCGACAGCGAGCCACGCGCCAGCAAATCCCAGTGCGGGGCGATTGGTGAGCACTTTTAAGCCCAACACTCCGGCGTAGAATTCCAAAGCAATAGCGGTATCGGCGACGATTAAACTGACGTGATGAATGTCACGAATAAGAGGCATCGTTGTGTTCCAAAATGATGTTGAGATGAAAATCAGTTTACTGTCATGCAGCCGTTATGTTCAGCATGAGCAGTTACTGTCATTAATTTGATAGCATTAGTATACAGTATCAGTGCGTCACGGTGTTTTTAGTTAGCGTTATCATCCCAAGCGTTGGGATTATTTTTGAGGAGAAAATTGATCATGGCAGTTAAAAAAGCAACGTCGAATGCCGATAAAATCAACGGCACCAATGGCAACGATACCATCAATGGATTGGGTGGTAACGATACCCTGAGTGGTGCAGTTGGCAATGATTCATTGTTGGGCGGAATTGGTAAAGATAAACTCGATGGTGGAACGGGCAATGACACGCTGCTCGGTGGCATTGGCAATGACAATCTGCTGGGCGGTTCTGGTGATGATAAATTAAATGGTGAGGCGGGTAACGATACGCTGGAAGGGAACACTGGCAAAGATATTTTAGATGGTGGCAGCGGTGATGATCGTTTAGTCGGTGGTGCAGGCAATGATATTTACAAAGTGGATAGCATCCGCGATAAAGTTGTTGAAACTAGGAGTTACGCAGTTGGATTCCCAAGCTCCTGATTTTATTGAAACTTGGCTCATGCGGCGCACAAGCGCATTTTCATAAAATTCAGAGAGTTGCAGTTTCAACTGCGTAACTCCTAGAAACTGATAAAAGCAACAGCGTTGATACGGTGCAAAGTGCGGTGAATTATACGCTGCCGTTGTTAGTGGAACATCTTGAATTATTAAGCATGAGCAATATTAAAGGCGCAGGCAATGCGTTGAATAATCGCATCACCGGCAATGCTGGTGATAACGCGCTTGATGGTCTCGCTGGACAAGATACGCTTAACGGTGGCGATGGTGCCGATACTTTGAATGGCGGCGCGGGTAATGATTCGCTCAGTGGTGGTGCGGGCGATGATATTTATATCGTGGGCAGCAGCGGTGATCGCGTGATTGAAAAAGATGATGAAGGTGAGGATGAGATTCAAAGCAGCGTGAGTTTTACACTCGCAGATGCAGTGGAAATGTTGACGCTAACTGGCAGTAAAGCCGTAAATGGAATTGGTAACGAACTGGATAATTTGCTCAACGGTAATGCGTTGGCAAATCAACTCAGCGGTGAAGAAGGAAATGATACGTTGGTTGGCAATGCTGGCAATGATACGCTGACTGGCGGGGCTGGCGATGATCAATTAGACGGCGGCGCTGGAAATGATACGGTTGTTTATGCCGGTAATTATGCGGATTATCAATTTACGCGTGATGAAGAAGGCGATAGCTGGACGATTCAAGCGATTGATAATGATGAGGGCAGTGATAGTTTAACGGCGGTGGAGTTAGTTAAATTCGCAGACATTACAAAAAATGCGAATGAATTGGATATTGAGGACGGCGCAGAACATGACGCTCCCGTATTTATTTCTGCCAGTGTGAATGCCAATACGTTGCTGCTGAATTATGTCGATGAGGATGTGCTTGATGTAGAACATTTACCCGCTATTGGCGCATTTCAGGTGATGACAAACGGAGTGGCAAATGCGGTGACGGCAGTTGCGATTAACGCCAATACCGTTGCGCTTACGTTGGCAAAATCGGTTACTGCCGAGCAAGTGGTGACGTTCACTTATAACGATCCAACGGTGGCTGATGATGTCAACGCGGTTCAAAATGAATTCGGCAATGACGCGGTGAGTTTGGCTGCCGTCGCCGCCGTTAATGAGACTGCGCCAATTGCGCCGACCATTCCAACTTATTCAATCACCGCTCCAGCAACGGCAGCAGAAGGTGCGACGGCGAATTTCACCGTTGCCACAACGAACGTCGCCAACGGCACTGCGCTGGCTTACACCTTAAGCGGTGTTGATGCAGCGGATGTTGTTGGTGGTTTGACTGGTTTTGCGGTGGTTAATGGCAACGCAGCGACAATTCCGGTGGCGCTGGTAAATGATGTGCTCTTTAGCGAGAGCGACGTTTTGAATGTGACGCTCGCTATTGATCCAACGAAAACGGCGAGCGTTGCTGTTGTTGATACCACGCTGCCAGTTCCGACAATGCCCGAACCGTTGCCAGTTCCGACAATGCCCGAACCGCTGCCAGTTCCGACAATGCCCGAACCGTTGCCAGTTCCGACAATGCCCGAACCGTTGCCAGTTCCGACAATGCCGTCACCAATGCTGTTTGCTTATAGTCTAAGCAGTAGCGATGGTGTGATCAATTTAACTGGTCTTGCAGATGCTGCTGAGGTTAATACTGTGTTCGGTTCTGGAACGCTGATTTGGTTTTAATCATCAGCAATTGACTAACGTTACACAGATAGTTGTTAATACATTTGCGCGACGTTAGTCACTCAAAACATCAAAAGTAATCATCGCTTTTTTAACCCCACTTGCGACGGTTTAGTTTTATTCCTTTGAAAATCTCGCCGCAATCAACTCGAACGCAGGTACCAGTTGACGGCTCTATCGCCGCTGCCTAAATTCCGTTCCTCACCGATCCTCGGAGCATTGCTCATGTTGCACGCAGGCGATCTTGCCCCCCGCTTTTCACTTCCGACCGCTGATATGGCGCAATGCTCTTTGGAAGAATTCATCGGACGCAGTTACGTCATCATTTATTTTTATCCCAAAGATGACACGCCCGGCTGCACCCTGGAGGCGCTGGAATTCACTGATTTACAAGATGAATTTGCACAAGCCCGCACCGAAGTGATCGCCATCAACCGCGATTCCTGCGCCAGCCACGGCGCATTCCGCGACAAATACGGTTTGAGCGTTCACCTGCTGTCTGATGCCGATGGCGAGGTGTGCGCCGCGTATGACGTGATTCACGAGAAATTGCTTTACGGCGTCCCCCGTCAAGGCATCGTCCGCGCCACCTTTATCATTGATTTACAAGGCATTATCCGCTACGCCTGTTATGACGTGAAACCGAAAGGACACGCCGCCGCCATGCTCAATTTGGTGCGGGAATTGGCGGCAACCTAGCCAGCCTGTCGTGAAACTCCGCGTTTATATCCTGCTGTTTTTACTCGTTTTTGGCTTGACGCCATTACTGCTGGCGCTCCTGATTAACCTCCCGCTGGTGCTGGAGCGCACCACCCTGTTTTATCAACGCGCTTATCTGCAAAACCTCCGCGCTGATTTCCGCGATCTTGATCAACATCTCGCCAGTCGCCACGAAATGATCCGACTGCTGTCGAAATTGCCAGAACTGGGTTTGATTCTGGGCGCACCGGGCAACGCAGCTGACCAAATCAGCGCCGCTCGCGCTCGCTACACCACTTGGATTAACCAAATTCTCGACGACCAGCGTGATGTGATTCAGATTTTGTTTATTGGCGATGACGGCGCAGCGCGGTTCTGGCTGGCGCGAGATGAGCGCACGCAGGACTGGCAAACGCCGGAATCCACGCCGCCGCTGCCGAATCGGCAATTTGTCGCCGCTGGCTTGGCGCTTCAGCCCGGCGTCGTCTTGGTCAGCCGCATCCGCATTGATCCGCTGGCGGGAGCTGCCGATCCGCACCAATTGATGACGCTCAATCTGGTCACGCCCATTGGCGGCAAGCCGACGGATGAGGCGCGAGGCGTGGTGGTGCTCACCATCGACATCGGCGGGCTGGCGCAGTTTTATCAAGACACGCTGTGGGTGAATCAGGACGGCAGCTATCTCCACGCCAATCAAGCTGCGCCCACTCAAGCGGATGCGTTTACGACGTTTCCGGGGCTGGCGGAGATTTTCGCGGAAGGCAAGCTGGCGCTGTGGAAAGATGCGCACGGACGGCAATTGCTGTGGCTGCCGATGTTTTTGACGGAAGACAGCGTGCCGCTGTGGGTCGGGCGAGCGGTGGATTCGTCGCCAATTGACGCCTTCCGCAATGAATTGATGCTGCGCGTGCTGTCGATCATCTTTTTATTGGTGATTGTGGTGCTGGCGCTGGCGCGGTGGATTGCAGCGCGGGCGGAACAGTTTGGGCAAGCGTTGACCGGCGGCATCAGCCACATTTTGCACGACGACCAACCGCTGCAATTTCGCTGGCGCGGTCCGCGAGAAATTCACCAACTTGGTGATCAACTCACTGCGCTGGCCGCCACTCATGCCGAACATCTCCGCGCTGCTCGCGCTCATGCCCGCGAATTGGAAACCTCTAATCGCTATAAATCGCAATTTTTAGCCAATGTCAGCCATGAATTGCGCACGCCGCTCAATTCCATTTTGCTGCTGTCAAAAATGCTCGGCGCAGATAACAATGGTTTGAATGCCAGCCAACGTCGTCAAGCGCAAGTCATTCACGAAGCTGGGCGCGATTTGCGGACGTTAATTGATGACATTTTGGATATTTCACGCATTGAAGCCGGCCACGTCAGCATTACGTTGGAATGGATAGAAGTGCGCCCGTTATTGGAAGATTTAATTGAATTGGTCACGCCGCAATTAGCAGAGAAACCGGTGACGCTGTGGCTCAATTTTGATCCCGCAGCGCCAGCATGGATTTGCACTGACCGCGATAAATTGCGGCAAATTCTGAAAAACTTTCTCGCCAACGCAGTTAAATTCACTGCCAGCGGCGAGATCATTTTGAGCGTGATCAGCCGCAATGATCCGGTGCGTCCGGTGGCATTTAGCGTCACCGATACTGGCATCGGGATTCCGCTGGATAAACAGGCGATTATTTTTGAGGCATTTCAACAAGCTGATGGTTCGACGCGACGGCGTTACGGCGGCACCGGGCTGGGTTTGTCAATCAGCCGCGAGCTGGCGACGCTGTTGGACGGCTGCATTGAGGTTGACAGTGCTGCGCAAGCGGGCGCGTGTTTCACGTTGTTATTGCCGCTGACGCCACTCACCGATCATCCCGCTGGCGCAGTGCCGCCGCCGTGTCCAGAAGAGCTGCCGTTTACCGCAATCGCTACCACCGTGCTGCCGGAGGTGGCGCTGGACATGCAGCCTGCGCCAATCACGAGTGCGGGCTGGGTTTTGGTGTTAGAGCGGGAAGTGAAAACGTTGATGGCGGTGGCGGCAGTGTTGGCGCAACACGGGCTGCGGGTGCAAACCGCCGCTGATGTGGATGAGGCGCTCGAAACGTTGCAAGACGAGGGTGCGGGCTGTGCGCTGATGCTGGTAGCCGCGCAGCCGTCGGCACGAATAACCTGTGATACGATCCGCCGCTTATTACAACACGGTGTCAGTGCGCCGCCGGTGGTGGTGATATTAGGAGTGCCGGAGGAAGGCAATTGGGCGGAGATGCAATGTGTGGGCGCTGAAACGGTTGAGGTATTTCCGAAACCGCTTGATCTTAACCAATTACAATTGTTATTAGCTGAGATGTTGCTGAAGTGAGGGGGATCAATGCGTCGTTATGTCGGATTTAAGCTCCTGATTGTTGATGACCATGCACACAATCTATTTACGCTGCGCACACTGATTCAAACCCATTTAGCGGTAACGGTATTAGAAGCGGCATCAGGACAGGAAGCGATTGATTTAACGCATCAACATACAGACATTGATTTAATTATTCTCGATGTGCAAATGCCGGAGATGGACGGTTTTGAAACTGCCTCGTTATTAAAATTGCGCAAACGCTCGCGGGATATTCCCATTATTTTTCTCACGGCAGCATTTAAATCTGAAGAATTTCAACGGCGCGGATTTGCAGTTGGCGCGGCAGATTATTTACTCAAACCGATTGAAGATCACCAGCTCATTAACAAAATCAGCACCTATTTCCGCTTGATTGAAAAAGAGCGCGAACTAAATCGGATTTTAGAGAGTCGCGTAGCGGAACGAACGCTGGAATTAGCGGAAGCGCGGCAATATCTCGAAAACATTTTGACTCACATGGGTGAGGCGTTATTGGTATTGGGGGCGGATGGACTAATTAAAATGACAAATCCCGCTGCCTGTCAGATGTTGGGCTATAGCCATGATAATTTATTGGGCATGGCGATTGGCGATGTATTTGAAGAAGATGGTGATGAACAAGCTGGCGCATTTATGGGATTATGGTTGGAGGCGTTGATTCGCACTGGTGCGTTAAATAAAATTGAAGCACGATTTGTTGCCAGCAATGGACGGCGTGTACCAATTCTGTTTTCGCGCACCGCTATTAAAACTGCGAGTGGCACAATCAGCGATATTATTTGTATTGCTAAAGATATGACTGGCTATGTGCGGTTAGATGCAACAGAACCGAATTGAGATGTTGACATGATGACTGACTCTACTCTCACCGATGGGTTTGAGGATCACGACCACACGACCTTGACCGCCAATGCCTTAAAAGCGATGGCACATCCGCTGCGCTGGAAAATTCTGTGTTCACTCGGTGCGCATGAATTATCAGTGGGAGAAATTGTGGAACGTACCGGCACTTCACAAAGCAATATCTCACAACATTTGGAACAACTGCGTAATAAAAATATCGTGGTTTCGCGTAAAGAAGCCAATCGTATTTATTATCGAATTCGCAATAACCAATTATTGGATTTAATTGGCATCATGCGCGAAGTGTTGTGTCCAGTAAATCTTGATGATCGCGCTTAATTCACTCAGGCAGTGAATCATTCCAACGGTCAATGGCACGAAATCCAATGTCGATATTTGAAGTCAACACGCTGGACTGTCGGCGCGGCGACCGGCGTTTGTTTGCCGATCTGAGTTTTCGTCTTGACGCCGGCACCTTGCTGCATGTGCGCGGACGCAACGGCAGCGGCAAAACCACCTTGTTACGCGCCCTGTGTGGGCTGTTTACCCCAGAAACGGGCGAGATTCGCTGGCGCGGCAGCTCGATTCGGGACTTGGGCGACGATTATCGGCGCGAATTGCGCTATTTCGGTCATCTCAACGGCATCAAAGGTGATCTCACCGGCATCGAAAATCTCCGCATCGCCGCAGCGTTAGCGGGACTGCGGGTGACGACGAGCGCACTGTGGGCGGCATTGGCGCGGAGCGGGCTTGATGGATTTGAGGACATACCGACGCGGATGCTGTCACAAGGTCAGAAGAAACGTGTAGCGTTGGCGCGACTGTTAGTGGCACCTGCGCCACTGTGGATTTTAGACGAGCCATTTACGGCGTTGGATGTCGATGCAGTCGCGTTATTACAACAGTTGCTAACCGACCATCTTGCGGCAGACGGATTGGTTATTTTGACCACGCATCAAGAAGTTGCGTTGACCTCCGGTCACATCGCGCAGCTCGAACTGGGAGTTTGAGGCGTCATGTTGCGTATTTTCTGGAGTATTTTGATCCGCGATTTGACGCTGGCGCTGCGCCGCCGCACCGACGTATTAACCACCTTGTTTTTCTTCGTCATTGTCATCAGCCTATTCCCGCTGGGCGTCAGCACCGAACGCCACATCTTGCAAATTTTAGGACCCGGCGTCGTTTGGGTAGCGGCATTGCTGGCATCAATGCTGGCGCTGGAACGACTATTTGCTGCCGATTATGAAGACGGCACCTTGGAACAATTATTATTGGCTGCGCAACCGCTGGCGCTAATCACATTAGCAAAAATAACTGCACATTGGTTATTAACGGGATTGCCGCTGGTATTGATCGCGCCATTAGTTGGAATGCAATATCACCTCAGCGCAACTGCAATTCAAGTGATGATGGTGTCATTATTGATTGGCACCCCTATTTTAAGTTTAATTGGTGCAATTGGCGCGGCATTAACGCTCGGTTTGCGCGGTGGCGGCATTCTGTTATCACTCCTCATTTTACCGCTGTATATTCCGGTTTTAATTTATGGCGCTGGCGCAATTGAAGTGAGTACTATCAATTTGTCAGAAACGCAGCCGTATTTGACATTGCTGGGCGCTTTTCTAATGGTGACATTGATTTTTGCTCCGGTGGCTTCGGCAGCAGCCCTGCGGATTTCGATTGAGTAGTAAAAGTGTGCTGAAAAATGACAAACAGCGTAAAACATTCAGTTTATATTGAAACATCCGTCGTCAGCTATTTAACAGCACGTCCAAGCACAACAATTCTTGGTGCGGCACATCAACAAATTACTTGCGCTTGGTGGGAAAGACAGGCTGAGTATGATCTTTTTATTTCTGAATTAGTATTGCGCGAATGCGAAGCGGGTGATCCTGATGCTGCAAAAAAGCGTTTAACCAGTGTTGCTAATTTACCGTTGCTACTCATTACAGAAGATGCGCTACAGATAGCAGAAGCACTTGTGGAACAACAGATTGTTCCAGTTAAAGCCGCTGAAGATGCACTCCATATCGCGCTTGCAACTGTGTACAACATTGACTATTTGCTAACATGGAATTGTCGGCATATTGCGAATCCAAAAATACAACGGAATATCGCAAACTATCTTGAAAGTATTGGTTTATTTTTACCATTTATCTGTACACCGGAAGAACTTTTGGGGGAAGCAGATGCTGAATGATGACATCGTTGATGAAATTAGGGTGATTCGAGAAAATCACGCCGCGCAATTTAATTTTAACTTACGCGCAATTTTTGAAGATTTAAAGAAATTAGAAGCCAAACGGCTTGCAGATGGGCGTATTTTTATCACACCATCAACAACATTTAACCCATCTCATTCTAAACTACAGCACTCTCGTTTTTCATCATCACGACGCAGAACAACTCCATGAATTTCAACTGGTTCAAACTCGCATCTCCCCCAGCATTTTATACCCTTGCTGGACGTTTAATACCAATTTTATGGGGCTTAACCATCATCTTATTGGTGACGGGTCTTTATTGGGGATTTTTTGAAACCGTCAGTCAATTAGGTGGCAACAATCCGCAGAAAGAATACTACCGCATCATTTTTATTCATGTCCCATCCGCATGGATGTCGATGTGGCTTTATTTTGTAATGGTGGTATGGGCAGCCATTGGCTTGATTTTTAACACGCGCCTCTCTTTTATGATGGCAAATGCAATTGCACCGACTGGCGCAATTTTCACCTTTTTAGCGTTATGGACTGGCGCATTTTGGGGACGACCGAGCTGGGGTACCTATTGGGATTGGGACCCGCGATTGACTTCAGAATTGGTGTTATTTTTCATGTATATCGGCTACATGGCGCTACATTCTGCAATTGATGATGTGCGCCGCGCTGATCGTGCTTCGGCATTATTAGCAATTGTCGGTTTAGTCATGGTGCCCGTGATTTTCTGGTCAATCAATTGCCCTGATCCCAATCAATGCGCGGCATTACATCAACGCTCCAATCTCACTAAAATTGATAGTGATATTTTGTTTGCAATGTTGACGATGACGTTTGCTTTTTGGGCATATTCATTTGCTGCGACATTTATACGGTTGCGTACTATTATTTTGCACCGTGATGCAGACAGTGTGTGGGTGCGCGAATTATTTACGAATGGAGGGCGATAATGAGCGAGTTTTTAGCGCAGGGTGGTTATGCGTTCTTTATTTGGAGTGCTTATGGCATGGCAGCACTGTTATTAGTGATTGAAGTGGTACAGTTGCGCACTCAATATAAAGCTATTGTTGCCAGAGTGATTCGCGCTGCGCGGTTACGCCAGCAATTTTAATCGGCAAGCAATTGAACAACGTTTTTATAACAACTCCTCACTGACTACATCACAGCATTGATGATTCAACTATGAAGCCAAGACAGCAACGATTGATCTTTATTGGATTAGCCATCATTGGTATTGGCGCAGCATCGACGTTAGCGATTACGGCACTAAACAGTAATATCTCTTACTTTTTTAGTCCCTCGCAGGTGTTAGCGAATGAAGCACCGCAAGATCATGTTTTTCGCTTGGGCGGTTTAGTCACCACAGGCACGTTAATTCGGCAACCAGAGAGTTTAACGGTGCATTTTGATGTGACTGATAATGCTAAAACCGTAAAGGTTGTGTATACCGGCATCTTGCCTGATTTATTTAGTGAAGGAAAAGGCGTGGTGACCAAAGGCAAATTAGGTGCAGATGGCGTGTTTTATGCCGAAGAAGTATTGGCAAAACACGATGAAGAATACGTTCCGCCAGAGGTTGCTAGTACGCTTAAAACTGCTCATGCAGAAGGCGTCACTCATTCCAATCCTCCATCCCCGCCTGCTGGAGCAAACAACTAATGGTGCCAGAACTCGGTCATTTCGCATTGATTTTGGCGTTAGTGTTTGCGGTATTGCAAGCAACGATGCCACTCATTGGTTCATTGCAGAGCAATCAAACGTTAATTGCATTAGCGCGTCCGTTGGCGTGGGGACAATTCACCTTCATCAGTATTAGTTTTTTGGCGCTGCTCTTTGCGTTTTTAGCTGATGATTTTTCGGTGGTTTATGTCGCCACTAATTCTAATACTTTGATGCCAACGCTATACAAAATCTCAGCAGTTTGGGGAGCACACGAAGGTTCACTATTATTGTGGGTATTGATGTTAGCTGGTTGGGGCGCAGCAGTTGCGTTATTTAGTCGCAATTTACCATCACCAATGATTGCCCGCGTCATTGCCGTACAGGGAATGGTCGCAATTGGCTTTTTGTTATTCATGTTGCTCACTTCCAATCCGTTTGATCGCATCTTTCCGATGCCCATAGAAGGACGCGATTTGAATCCGTTGTTACAAGACCCCGGTTTAGCAATTCATCCGCCACTATTGTATATGGGCTATGTTGGCTTTTCAGTTGCTTTTGCGTTTGCAATTGCCGCGTTAATTGGTGGCAAATTAGATTCCGCATGGGCACGCTGGTCACGTTCGTGGACAACAGCGGCATGGATTTTTTTAACTTTAGGTATTGCGCTGGGTTCGTGGTGGTCTTATTACGAATTAGGTTGGGGTGGCTGGTGGTTTTGGGACCCGGTTGAAAACGCCTCATTTATGCCTTGGTTAGCAGGAACAGCGTTAATTCATTCGTTAGCCGTCACTGAAAAACGCGCTGCATTCAAAACCTGGACGGTATTGCTTGCCATTTCAGCATTTTCACTTTCGCTGCTTGGCACCTTTTTAGTACGTTCTGGAGTATTAACGTCGGTTCATGCCTTCGCAACTGATCCCACTCGCGGCGCATTTATCTTGATTTTTTTGTGCATTGTCATTGGTGGTTCACTCGCATTATATGCTTGGCGAGCATCTAGTATCTTTGATGGTGGGCGCTTTGATTTGTTCTCACGCGAGAGCTTTTTATTGATCAATAACCTGTTACTCGTGACTTTAACTGTATTGGTGTTATTCGGCACGCTTGCGCCGTTAATTTACGATGCAGCCGGTTGGGGTAAAATTTCGGTCGGGTTTCCTTGGTTCAATACCATGTTCATCTATTTATCGCCGCTGTTAATTGCGGCAATGGGGATTGGACCTTTATTGCACTGGAAGCGCGATCAATTTCGACGTTTAGCGCCACAAATCGGCTTGGCACTCGCCTTGACAGTGCTGGTTGTTGTATTAGCAGCAACGCTATTAGAACCCGCGATTGGCTTTGGTTTAGGACTGGCAGCATGGTTATTGGCAACGCATGTAATCAACCTATTTGATCGCTCAAAACGTCGTGAACCAATTGCAGTTAGTGCGGGAAAACGCAATTACAGCCGCAGCTATTATGGCATGTGGTTAGCACATCTGGGCATGGCAGTATTTATTATTGGCGTGACGTTGGTTTCTCATCGCGGCAGTGAAACCGATGTGCGGCTATCTCCCAATGGTGTGTATGACAATTCTGGTTATCGCTTCCAATTTAATGGCGTTGAGGTCGTGAAAGGACCAAATTATGATGCGTTTCGCGGCGAGTTTGTTGTATTCCAAGATGGACAAGAAATCACGCGCTTGTATCCCGAAAAACGTAAGTATTTTTCTGGGGGAATGCCAATGACAGAAGCGGGAATTGATGCGGGCTTTTTGCGCGATATTTACATTTCACTCGGTGAACCTATTGGATTAACCGGTGATTGGGGATTGCGCGTTTATTACAAGCCGTTTGTGCGTTGGATTTGGCTGGGCTGCATCTTAATGGCGCTTGGTGGATTATTCGCTGCATCTGATCGTCGCTATCGCCCTCAGCGCATTGCGAGCAATTGAGAGTTAATGAGGATTGTATGAGCAAAACATCACGGGCGTTAATTCCATTAAGCATCTTTATTGCTTTGGCGGCATTGCTGTTTTATGGCTTACAATTAAATCCACGCGAAGTACCATCGCCATTAGTGAATCAACCTGCGCCTGCATTGACGCTGGCGTCATTAAAAAACCCGCAACAGATGCTGACTGCGGAACGCTTGCGCGGCAAGGTGTCATTGGTGAATGTGTGGGCGTCGTGGTGTCCTTCGTGTCGGCAAGAACACGCTGAATTGATGCGCATTGCCCGCGAAAATAATGATGTGCAGGTGATTGGTTTGAATTGGAAGGATACGCGCCCAGAAGCATTAGAAATGCTGCAACAATTCGGCGATCCGTATGCAGAAATTTTCTTTGATCCCGATAATCGTGCCGGCATTGATTGGGGCGTATATGGCGCACCAGAAACCTTTATCGTGGATGCACAGGGCATTATTCGGCATAAACGCATTGGGCCAATTAACCGCGAAGTCTGGCAAACGGAAATGCTGCCAATTATTGAACAATGCCGAGGTCAATAGTAATGAAACAACATTATCAACGCGCAGCAGCGGCATTACTCATTAGCCTGTTGGCAATTGGCACTGCTGCTGCCTATACCTTGGAAAATTTCACTTTTGATGACCCAGCGCGTACTGCTGAATTTCGCACGTTAATTGGTGAGTTGCGTTGTTTGGTATGTCAAAATGAATCGCTGGCTGGATCGCAAGCTGGCGTTGCGCAGGATTTGCGCAAAGAGGTTTATCGCATGATGCAGGAAGGCAAAAGCCGCGATGAGATTGTCGCTTTTTTAGTGGCGCGTTATGGCGATTTTGTGCTGTATGAACCGCCATTAAAACCCGCAACCTATATTCTATGGTTTGGGCCTTTTCTATTCGTAGGAATTGGCGGCTGGCTATTGTGGCGCACGGTGCAACGCGATAAAGCAACGCCTGAACCTGAGTTGACCGCCGCCGAGCAGGCGCGTTTACAGCAACTTCTCACCAAAGCTGGCGACTAAACCCATGATAATGTTTTGGATTCTTGTTGCAGCACTCGTCGGCATGGCGCTGGCGTTCATTCTGCCGCCGCTGTTGCGCTCCGCGCCGTTGGATTCCGCACCCGCGCAGGACGCGCTCAATTTGGAGGTGTTTCAGCAACGGCTGTGCGAGCTGGAGGCTGATCTGAGCACGGGTTTTCTCGATCAAGATCAATACGTTGCTGCGCGGCGCGATCTGGAGCGCGAGCTGTTACACGATTTGGCTGACACGCCCGCAGCTCAATCTCCCGCTGTTCAAACGCATCCCGGCGCGGGGCGTTGGTTGGCGCTCGCGTTGAGTGTTGCGATTCCGGTGCTCGCGGTGGCGCTGTATTGGCAATTGGGCAATCTCAACGTCATCAATCAGTTACAGACCGCAGCCACCACTCCAGCGCCAGCACCTGCGCAAGATGCGCCTGCGTTGGCGGACTTGGTGGCGCGGCTGGAAGCGCGGCTAAAAAAGGATGCCTCGAATGTTGAGGGCTGGCTGATGTTGGGGCGCACGCAGTTTGCGTTGGAGAACCGCGAGCGCGGATTGGCTGCCGTGACCAAGGCGTATGAATTGGCTCCGACGCAGACCGAGGTGATGTTGGCGTATGCCGAGGCGCTGGCCGCAGCGAGCGATGACCGCAGTTTGGCGGGGCAACCGACTGATTTGATTGACGCGGTGCTGGCGCGGGAACCGACCAATCCAACGGCGCGATGGTTGCGCGGGATGACGTCGTATCAGCAGGGCGACTTTGTGACGGCGGTGGCGACGTGGCGCGGCATCCTCGCCGAATTGGAGCCGGGCGGCGAGGAAGCCAACAATTTGCAGTTGATGATTGATGAGGCGACGCGACGCGGGGCGGTCACTGCGCCAGCGCCGGTGCTCAACACGTCGCCAGCCGCGATTCAACTTGATAGCCAAGCGGTGCGCGATGCGCCGTTGCAGACCGCTGAACCGGCGGTGGTGACGGCAGAAGCGGCGGTTGAAACCGCGTCTGCTGCGCCAGCTCCGGTGGCGATGAATGCAGCCATTGCTGTCACGGTGGCGTTAGACCCGGCGCTGGCAGCGCAAACCTCGCCCGATCAAGCAGTATTTGTCTTTGCACGAGCAGCGCACGGAGCGCCGATGCCGCTGGCAGCCGTGCGCGTGTTGGTCAAGGATTTGCCGCAGACGGTGACGCTGGATGACAGCGCGGCAGTCAGCCCGGCGCTGCGCTTATCGACTGCTGCTGACGTGATTGTCGGAGCGCGGATTTCAGCCAGCGGCGAGGCAATGCCGCAAACAGGCGATTTGGAAGGCGAAACTGCGCCGCTGCCGGTGCGCTCGACTGAGGCGGTGATGGTCACAATTGATCGCGTGCGCCAATAACCGCCGCGCAATCTCTTATACTTCTTTTGGTCATATTTCAGGTTACAGGGCGATTGATTTGCTCTGTGTGTCACTTCACCGCACTACAGGATCACCGATGTCTGATTACAACGCTGAGGATGTCCGCAATATCGCCCTCGTCGGTCACGCTGGCGCTGGTAAAACCACCTTGGTTGAGGTGTTGCTGGCGGCGACTGGTGTCATCACCGCGCCCGGCACCATTGCCAGAGGGAGCACGGTTTGCGATTTCGATCCGCTGGAAAAGGAGCTGCAACACTCGCTGGACACTGCGATTACCAGTTTTAGCACCGCTGGCAAGCATATCAATGTGATTGATACGCCCGGCGGAGCTGATTTTCTGGGGCGCAGCATTGCGGTGTTGTCGGCAGTGGAAACGGCGGCGCTGGTCATCAACGCGCAGTCCGGCATTGAGCCGATGAGCCTGCGGATGATGAAAGCGGCGGACAAGCGCAATTTGTGTCGGCTGATTATCGTCAACCAGATTGATGCGCCAGATGTCGATCTCGCCGCGCTCACTGACCAAATCCGCGAGACTTTTGGCGCGGAATGTTTGCCGATCAATTTGCCAGCGGATGGCGGCAAGCGTGTCGTCGATTGCTTCTTTCAGCCGACCGGCGCTGGCGCGGATTTCACCTCGGTTGAGGATGCGCACAGCCACATCATCGACCAAGTCGTTGAGGTGGACGAGGCGCTGATGGAGATTTATTTGGAGCAGGGTCAAGACCTTGCGCCCGAACAGCTCCACGATCCGTTTGAGAAGGCGCTGCGCGAAACTCACCTGATTCCGATCTGTTTTGTCTCGGCGCAAACCGGCGCTGGCATTCCCGAATTGCTGGAGATTCTGGCGCGGCTGATGCCGAATCCGTCCGAGGGCAATCCGCCGCCGTTTTTGAAAGGTGAAGGCGCAGCGGTGGAGCCGGTGACGGTCACGCCCGATCCCAAGCAGCACGTCGTCGCGCATGTGTTCAAGGTCATCAATGATCCGTTTCGCGGCAAGCTCGGCATTTTCCGCATTCATCAGGGGCGCATCGTCACTGGCGCTCAATTGTTGATCGGCGATGCGCGAAAACCGTTCAAAGTCAATCATTTATATCGGCTGCACGGCAATGAGTTGATTGAAGTGGCGGAAGGTGTGCCGGGCGATATTCTCGCGGTGGCGCGGGTGGATGACATTCACTTTGATGCGGTGCTGCACGATTCGCACGACGAGGATCATTTTCATCTGTCGAGTTTGGAATGTCCGGTGCCGCTGTTTGGGCTGGCAATCAACACGACCAAGCGCGGCGATGAGCAGAAGCTGACTGACGCGCTGCACAAATTGGAATCTGAAGACCCGTGTTTTCACGTTGAGCACAACGCGGCGGCGAACGAGACCATCATTCGCGGGCTGGGCGAGCTGCATCTGCGCGTGTTGCTGCGGCGCTTGTCGGAACAATTCCACGTTGAGGTTGAAACGCATCCGCCGAGTGTGCCGTACCGCGAGACGATTGTTGGCAAGGCGGAAGGGCATCATCGCCACAAAAAGCAAACCGGCGGCGCGGGTCAGTTTGGCGAGGTATTTTTGCGGGTCGAACCGAATGCGCGGGGCGCGGGGTTTGAGTTTATCGACGCGGTGGTTGGCGGCGCGATTCCCGGCAATTTCATTCCGTCGATTGAAAAAGGCGTGCGCCAAGTGCTGGATGAGGGCGCAATTGCTGGTTATCCGTTGCAGGATGTCAAGGTCACGGTGTATGACGGCAAGTTTCATCCCGTTGATTCTAAAGATATTGCTTTTGCAACTGCGGGGCGCAAGGCGTTTATTGACGCGGTGTTAAAAGCGCAGCCGGTGATTTTGGAGCCGATTGTCAAAATTCGCATCACCGCGCAGGACACGGCGATGGGCGATCTGGCCGGCGATTTGTCGGGACGGCGTGGGCGCGTCAATGGCAGCGAAACTCAAAGTCGCGGGCGCATTCTGATTGAGGGCGAGGTGCCGCTGGCGGAATTGTCTGGCTACGATGCGCGGCTCAAGGCGCTGACCGGCGGCGAGGGCACTTACAGCATTGAGTTGAGTCATTACGATCCGGTGCCCGCCAACATTCAAAAGCAGATGGCGGATGCTTATCAGCGCGATGTTGAATGAGCGTTAAGCATTGAAATAGGCTGGCAAGACTTGCGTGATCACGGTCGCTGCTGCTATCTTGCGCAGCCTTAAACGCACCATCGTTTACCCGCCCGGATGGCGAAATTGGTAGACGCAAGGGACTTAAAATCCCTCGACTTCGGTCATGCCGGTTCGACCCCGGCTCCGGGCACCACATCAAAAAAGGTTAGCTGCACAACGCAGCTAACCTTTTTTATTGTCTAGAAAAACAGAGAAGTGTTGGAATTTTTGACAGTTTTCAAACGACTAAAATCATTAAAATCAAGCATCTATTAGAAATTGTGAAAAAAGTTGTTAAGTTGGAAACACAGCGGTTTTTTGACGGCAAATTGGAATTAGCATTTTGATTCTAAACGCGATTTAATGCAGATGCCTTGATTTTGTACTGGTAAGACAGCGCGTAAAAACCGAACACAACGTCGGTTTTCTTTACAGCTTCACTTGCCAGATGGGGGTAAAGCAATCGGTTTGATTTGCTTTTAACATAAATTCATGGACTTAGATGTAGTGGCACAGGATGTGCTGGTTGGGAAATACAAGATCAATTTACTCAGTTTAGATTGATCCTCATTGGTCGTTTCAACAATCCACACTCCAAAAGGTGATTCTCATGTGTCAATTTATTTCCCTCATGTTGCTTGCTGTTGTAACTGCTCCTGTGTTTGCTGGACCGACTCTTAATTCTGTTCCTGAGCCGGAGTCAATTGCCCTGTTAGGAATTGGCGTGTTGGCATTGTTGGTATCTCGTCGCATTCAAAAGTAATGACGCTTCAGATCAAACTATGGTTGTTTTATTAAACAATTAAACCGTTTGATCCCACTCGGTGCTATTCCGGCAATTTAGCATTGTCGGAATAGTTTCCCACCACTAAAACAATCCCGAACCCATTGAAAGATAAGCCGATACTATTTTGGACGGGCGGGTTTTGTTAAAAAATTGAGATTTAAATTGCCATGAGTACATTTACCATTCGTGTCACCTCATCAGCTACCAATACGACGGGCACAGCTTACGGTGAACAACCAGACCTTGGTACTCCCAGTTTTCTTGACATGATTGTCACTGATAGTAGTACCGATTCGCCTCTGCCGGATGGCGTTTATGATGCGTATTGTCTTGATGTTCACGCCCCTATTTTTCTTTCACCAACAACGTATGTTTCAACAGGTTACGCGGGCAATGATGACACTACAAAAACATATCTTCAGCCACCGTTGACGCCTTACACATTAACACAAGATAAAATCGATCAACTCAATTGGTTACTGTCTCAAAATTTTACTTCTGATTCAAAATATGCTGGTCAATTTTGTTATGGTGAAGTGCAAACTGCCATTTGGAGAATAGTAGGTTTTACGCCTGCGGAGATAGTTGACGGTGGTTATGAATTATTTTTGAGTGATAATAATCGTCAGGTCGTCAGTGATTCAGATGTTGAATTCCTTATTTTGGCTGCTCAGTTGGCAATTGCCAGCGGTTATGACTTGTTACCTTCAGATGCGTTTTATTCAATGGTGATTGACCCTGCAGGCGATGCGCAACCACTAATTACGCAGCTCCAGAGCGCCAAACTTGGCAATTACGTTTGGTTGGATGCCGATAAAGACGGTATTCAGGATGGGGATGAAGCAGGCGTTAATGGCGTCACCGTTAATTTATATGATGGCGCTGACAATTTAATCGCCAGCACTATAACTGGCGATGATTACAGCACTGCTGCTGTGGAGCAGGGTTATTACCAATTCACTGGTCTTAAAGCAGGTAACTATCAAGTTAAATTTATTGCACCAACAGATCATGTTTTTACCTTACAGAATGCAACAGTTGATACCAGTGATAGTGATGCTGATAAGAATGGCTTGAGTCAAGTCATTACGCTCACTGCTGGTGAATCAAATCAGACTATTGACGCCGGTTTGCTTGGGAAATCCCAACAGAATTCAATCCCTGCAAGTTTGTCTGGTTATGTCTATCAAGATGAAGGTAACGATGGCGCATGGGATGGAGTTGCAGCAGGGATTGGAAACGTTACCGTGACATTGCTTGATGCGAATGGTAATCCTGTTCTTGATTTGAATAACAATCCAATTATTACCACAACTGATGCAAATGGATTTTATGAGTTTACCGACTTAGAACCCGGTACTTATGGCGTCTCTGAATTACAACCCAATGATTATCTCGATGGTAAAGATACGGCGGGTGTTCCCGGTACCGGTATTGCCGAAAATGACATCATTACAGGTATTATTTTAGCGGAAGGTCAGAGTTCACGGAACAATAACTTTGGTGAATTGAAACCTGCGAGCGTGTCTGGTTTTGTGTACGTTGATAATAGTGACGACGGCATCAAAGACGGCGGCGAACCGGGCATTAGTGGCGTTACTATTACTTTGACTGGCACTGATGATTTAGGTGTGCCGGTTAGCTTGACAACCATCACAACAGCAGACGGCAGCTATAGCTTTAATGATTTGCGCCCCGGCATTTATACCGTTACGGAAACGAATCAGCCGTTTGATTATTTAGATGGTAAAGATACGGCAGGTGTTCCAGGTAGCGGTGTCGCTGGCAATGATGTTATCAGTAATATCGTATTGAATGCTGGTGACAGCAGTACTAATAATAACTTTGGTGAATTGCCACAACCTGCGCAATTGTCCGGTTATGTTTACGTTGATACGGATAATGACGGCATTAAAGATGCCGGTGAAAACCCGCTCGCTGGCATTATCGTGAATCTGACTGGCTCCGATACATTTGGGCGTCCAGTGAATAAGACTGCAACCACCGATGAAAATGGTTTTTATCAGTTCACCGATTTAGCAGCAGGTATTTACAGCGTCGTTGAATCACAACCAACTGATTATTTAGATGGTAAAGATAGCGTTGGCTCAACTGGCGGCAATAATAGCGTCAACGATACTTTGAGTGGCATCGTATTGAATGCCGGTGATAACAGCGAGAATAATAACTTTGGTGAATTGCCACAACCTGCGCAATTGTCCGGTTATGTTTATGTTGATACGGATAATGACGGCATTAAAGATGCCGGTGAAAACCCGCTCGCTGGCA
>DYNM01000013.1 GCA_020721065.1 Thiocystis violascens
ACTCGAAGCATCCACACAAATTATCTGAACAAATTGTTAAAGAACTGGGTAAAACATTTATTTTCGTTAAAGTTTTTGGTGATTTGTTTGTTTCACCAAGAGGGCGCATTTTACAGTCTTTCATTCTGCTGTCAACGCTTAATTTTCTTAGCCGTTTTCAACTTCGTTCTGTCGCCCTGCACTAATCTTCAATCGAGCCGCGCATTCTAGTCATTAAGACAAAGTTGTCAACATTAAATTACTTTCAATCCCAGCTTTATCATTAGAGTAGCCAGTCGATCCCGATTCGCGGCGACCGAAAATTCACGCTCCACCCGCGCCAAACCACCCGCAGATAACCGTTGCCACAGCGTTTCATCTTCGTGCAACCGCATGACTGCCGCCGCAAAATCAGCCGGATTTTCAGCAACTAACGCGCCTTCATCCGCGCCCAAACCCAAACCTTCAGCCGCCACTGGCGTCAACACCGCCGGAACGCCATAACCCAAACTGGTCACGACCTTGCCTTTTTGCCCCGCGCCGTAACGCAGCGGCGCGATTGAAAGCCGCACCCGCGCAAAAATTGGCGCAATATCCTCAACAAAACCAAGCACCTGCACGCCATTTCCCGCCAACGCAGCAACTTCAGGCACTAAGTGACTGCCCACGATGAACAATTCAAGTGTCGGACGCTCGCTGCGAATCAACGGCCAAATCTCGGCACAAAACCACTGCATCGCGTCGATATTCGGCGGATGACGAAACCCGCCGACAAATATCAGCCCGCTGCGGGGCGCAAAATCGGCGCTGCGACCGGGAATCTCGCGCAAAATCGGGATCACCCGCACCCGCACTTCCGGCGCAAGTTCTGCCAGCAACGTCTGCTCAACCGGACTAATCACAATCGTCGTATCCGCTTGTCGCATTACTGCCAATTCCTGCGTGCGCAATTGCAACACACGCGGCAGCGCAGTGTGATCTCCGCTCAATTCCATTAACCGTTGCTCGCGTAAAAAATGTAAATCAACGGTATTAAAAAGTATTTTAGCTTGCGGGCAATGCATTTTAACATGCGCAACTAAATCAGAAGCAACTGTCACTCGCGTCAACATCACTGCCGCAAATTCAGTTCCGCGTTCTCGCAAAACATCCATTACTGAATGAGTGTAAGGATGATATAAACACTCTACGCCCAACGCCTGCAATGCTGAAGTGTATCGTCCAAAACGTAATAAATCTGATGCTGGAATAAAGGTGACACGATAACCAAAACTGAGAAATAAACGCAAATAATTGAACATATCCAATGAACCGGAATCTTGATCCGGTGTTGGCGTACAGGCATCAATCACCAATAACCGCCCCACAATATGGCGATCTGCTGATAAATGCGGTGAATAAGATGCTGCATCACCATGTGTTAATAATACACTTGCCCATTTTGTATAAAATCGCTCACGATTTCGCACCTGATATGCTTTCATGCCGCTGGTTAAATCGGTTCCCGCAGTCACACCTTCATAATGAATAACCTGCGACAACGGCTGATACAACACTCGCAGCCCGTGTGCTCGCACCGCAAATGCTAGATCAGTGTCTTCATAATACGCTGGTGCGTAGCGCATATCAAAACCGCCGAGTTCATTAAATAGCGTGTTACGAATTAACAACGCTGCGCCGGAGCAGTAATCAACGTCGCGTAAAAAGTTGAACTCTGGCGCATTCGGATCGGCCAGCCGTCCCCAATTCCATCCGCTCGCATCCGCCCAAATAATGCCACCCGCTTCTTGCAACCGTCCATCGGGATAAATCAATTTGCTACCAACTAAACCAGCTTGAGGATAATCAATAAAGGTTTGCACCAGCGTATCCAACCAGCCGCTTAAAACCACCGTATCATTATTAAGGAAGAATAAAAATTCACCTTGTGCTTCAGCAGCACCACGATTGCAGGAACCAACAAATCCGAGATTATCAGTGTTGCGCAGATAACGAATATCATTGCGGGCGCTTAGTTCGTGCTCAGTATCATCGCTAGAATGATCATCAATGACTAAGACTTCAATTGCTACTTGCGGTAATTGTTCTGCAATTGAATCTAAACACGCCAAAGTGTAATTAAGTTTATTAAAAACCGGAATAATGACTGATACTAAAGGCACAGCAGCGACACCGCCCGCAATGCGCAGATTTTTTACAATTGGCGCATTATTTGTTGGCAATGGTGATGTGAATTGTTGCGCTTGCACCCAGCGCGTTTGTTCAAGCCATGCTGAATACGCTGAGGTGCCGCGAAATAATGGCGCAGCACTCCGAAATGCCATACTTTTTAATTGATACCGCGCCGTTGGTGGAACCGGCAAACGCTGCCAAATACGTTGTAACATTGCCACCCAATCTGCTCGTGTTGCCCGCAATCCACATCCCAAACTACGCAATGGACGTGTGAATTGCCATGACCGCGAGCGATAAATTTGCGCTATTTCATTTTTCAATTCACTACGTTCAGAATCAAATTGCGCTGTTAAATGATTTAATTCGGACTGTAATGTTTTCAGTTCGGCGTGAGATTGCGCAATGACGTCATTTAATTCAGCGCGATGATGCGCCAGCAACGTGTGCGTGTGATCGCGGTGATTTGCCAGTTCTCGCCAAGTGCGGTCTGCATCTGCAAGTTGTTGAGAAATAACAGCATTTCTTTCCGTCAAACCGCCATGCAGCGCAACATTGGCATCACGCAAACGCACGAGTTGGTCTGCGAGCGGTTGACCGCTGCTTTGCCACAGCGCAAACGGGCGCGGGCGCTCGCTGCGATCAATCAATAAGTCTGCGGCGAGCAGCGGTGCGCCCGGTTCCCAACGCGGAGTCGGAGTTGGGGTCGCGCTGCGCGGCGGGAGATAATCCATTTCGTAAAAAAAGTTGTTATTTTTCAATTGCCAGTCGGCAGTTAGTGCGTCGGCGCGAAGTTGGGAAGAGCTAACAATTTGCAGCAGCCGCTCGTTAATCGCCGCTGCACTCAAATCAAGTGGTAACAACATCGCATCGGCTCGCATCGCCAATCGTTCTATAAATGCGCCGATTTTGGGTGCGACCACTGGCAGCCCTGCGGCGAGCGCGGCGCTAAGGGTGTAACTCCACGTTTCTGGGCACTGCGCCGGAAACCATGCTAAATGCGGCGCTAAAAAATGCAGCCGTGCCGCCAATTCAGTTTCGAGATAAGCCCCGTGTATAAACAATGGAATTTCGGCGGAAGATGGCACGGGTTGCAATGGTTCGCCGAGCAAATGAAATTCCAACGGCAATTGGCGCTGTGCAGCATCTTGTGCGCATTCCACCAATACATTTAAACCTTTAGCAATTGATAATTGACCAAGCACAATAATGCGTAATGGCTTATTAAATTCTTTTTTATTAACAGTAAAAGAATTGCATTCAGTAGCAGAATTGAATTGATCATGTCCGGCAACCCACACCGTTAGCGTTGACCACACATGTTGTATACGCGCCGCAGTATCGTGGCTTGGAACCAACACTCGCGCTGCGCCGCGCAGCCAGCGTTCCTGTTCCGCCCGCCACGTCACAATGTCGCGGCTCCTCGCCCGCCGATCCATCGCCAAACAGCGATTGCACTCCGCTTCCGGTGGTTGATCGCAAAAATGACCGGCGCTGTGCATCAGGGTAATGCGCGGGCAAATGGGGAAAAAATCGTGTACAGTCAAATAGTAAGGTACGTTGAGCGCGTCCACAATTTGCTGCGCGACGTCCGCAATGCCGAGCAAATGTTGAATATGAACGCGACTGATGCGCAGCGCCCGTAGCAATGATCGCAGGCGCGGAAAATCCTTTTGGCGCTGAAAATTCAGGCTGGCATCTTCGCTGCGCCGCTGCCAGTTAAGCGTTAAACCGTCGTCACCGTCCGGGCGCAACACCAGCACTTCTGCTTTAGATTCAAGCCATTGCGCTAAATCACGGATGTGCCGATCAACGCCACCACCGAGATCGTGGCTGATAAACAACAGACGTGGCAGCGGCGACCGCGCTAATCGCTGCCAACTGACGCAATTACGCAACTTTCGCGCTGGATTGTGGCGAATATGCGTCGCAACCATTAAATCATAGGCGGGATGACGTTCGCGGACGGTGATTTGCGCCTGTGCGATGCGCTCGGCTTTTGTGGCACCAAAGCTAATGCCGCCATGATGTTGCACAAATACGTCAGTTGCCAGTCGATGTCGCCAGCCACGATAGTGGGCGAGGAGACTGAAATCGTTTTCTTCACCGTAGCCGTGCCCGAATGCGACTGCGTCGAATAGCCCAACTTGCGCCAAACAAGCGCGGCGAATGTAGGTGCAATAGCCGACTGAAGTTGGCAAATCGACGCCTGCGCCCGCGTTGACGGTCGCCAGCAGCGCATCGAGCGCGGCGACAGTCCAGCCTTCTGGCAACGGATTATCTTGGCAAAACAAGGGGTAACTGCAAATCGTCGCGCCACTATTGGCAAACGGAGTCACGGTGCCGACATCCGGTGCGTGATACGCGGCAGCGCGGAGACGGTCGAGCCAATCGTTGGCAACTTCAGTGTCGCTATTGAGCAACACAACGTCGCGGTCGGGATGCAACGCCATACCGCGATTGACGGAAACGACGTAGCCAACATTTTCTAAATTTTCTAAAAGAGTCAATTGGTTGTGATCGGCACGCTGGCGCAACCACTCGCGCAGCGCCGGTTCGGGGCTGGCGTCATCAATCACGATCAATTCAAACGGCGTGGTGACTGGCGCAGATAAGACACTTTCGATGCAGCGTTGCGTCAGCACAACATTGGCGTAAACCGGAATAATGACATCAATTGGCAAATTCGCAGCATTCAATTTATCGGTCGTTGCCGTTATTTGTGATTGGCTAATTGCCAATTGACAAGCGACGATGAATTGATAGGTATCTGCATCTGCGTTGTTCAATAAATAATCGCGCACCGGCGCAGCAAAATTGTCTAATAATAGTGGTGAAAATTCGCTGTCTTCAATAGGTACAATGACTCGATCCCAGTTGCAAATTTTCCAGCCACCTTCGTTTAATAACTGCATTAATGAATTGCGCGTAAAAAAACGCAGATGCGTATCATCAAGCAGCCCTTCTTGACGATAGCGCCATTCACCGTTTAGCAATTCTGCAATCAGCCCGGCATGAGCGATATTCGGCACTGATAGCAATAATTGCCCATTCGGTTTTAATAAATCACCGATGCGGTTTAACAATGCCGCTGGCGCGATTAAATGTTCTAAAATATCGGCGCAAATAATGGCGTCATAACGCGCTGCGCCGACTAGCGTTGCTGGATCGGTATAATTCAAATCTGCAATCCACAACGACCGAAATGTCAATTGCCCAACTTGCGCTGCAGTTGGATTAAATTCAATTCCGTCCACCCAGCAGCCACATTCATCGGTAAGATAAGTGGCTAAAACACCTGTTCCACAACCGAGATCAAGTATTTCTGAACCGGAACGCACGAGGCGAGCAAGTTTGGCGAGTGAGTCGTTAGCGGCTGGATTGAAATCGCGGTGATATTGATGAGACATGAATAATGAACTGTGAATAATTAACTGAGGCGTTCCAATGCAATATGTAGCATTGGAATTCCAACTAAACCGGTGGTTACACTGCTAGTATGAGCACGAAACAACAGCGCATCGTGTGCCCAATGATGATGAATATGTGCCGCTTGTACGCCTTCAGCAACGCCAATATCAATTGAATACTCACCCGGCGGTAAAATTGGCAACATAAATAAAAACTTCGCTTCAAAACAGTCACCAGCATTAACCGCCAGCGGATTGTCAGCGCGAGTTAAAAAAGTGTTGTCCCCAAACAACAGTTGTCCGAGCCGATCCTTGACGAAAAAGCCCACAATCACGCGCTCCATCGCAATCAACGCCTCCACCACGATCACCAATTGCACCTGATTTCCGCCGACCGCCCAAGTCAGAGTTGCGCCGTGTTCATCAGTTAACGCTGCCGTGATCACTCGCGCTCCGCCCGCACCATGCGCCGCTGCATCGGCTTGAAAATCAAACAGTTCGATGTCATTGCGAAAACGACTGTGGTTAAGATAAGACAGACGTTGATCGACTGGTGGCAAGATTGGACGCGGCGCAACAGATGGCGTGGGGGCGGGCGGAGCGACGGTATTAACGCCTAATTCGCGCCGCTGTTGGTCAGAAATATCAGCAAGATAGGCTTCACAAACGACTTTTGCCGTGCCTTCCTGCCGCAGCATTCCGCGCTCTAACCACAGCGCCCGGTCACATAAATTGAGCACTGCGCTGGTATCGTGGCTAACAAACAACAATGTGCCATTTTCACGAAATGCCCGTAAAAAACGCATACATTTTTGCGTGAAAAAGCCATCACCAACAGCTAAGGCTTCATCAATAATTAAAACATCGGCGTCTACATGAGCAATCACTGCAAACGCTAAACGCACAAACATCCCGCTGGAATAAGTTTTTACGGGTTGATCAATAAATTCGCCAATATCGGCAAATGCTAAAATTGAGGATAAACGCAATTCAATTTCAGCTTCCGCCAAACCTAATAACGCAGCATTCATTCGCACATTTTCGCGTCCCGTGAATTCGGGATTAAAACCCGCGCCCAATTCTAATAATGCGGCGACGCGCCCATTGATTTGAATAGTGCCCGCTGTTGGCGTTAAGGTGCCGCAAATCATTTGTAGTAACGTTGATTTACCAGAACCATTGCGCCCAATGATGCCAATTGTTTCACCGCGTTGCACGGTAAAAGACACATCGCGCAATGCCCAAAATTCACGAAAGAATTGTCGCCGTCCGCGCCACAATGCTTGTTTTAAGCGATCCTGAGGACGCTCATAAATTTGATAACATTTGCTTAAATGTGCAACGTTAATCGCTAATTCAGAGCACATCAGCAAATCCTCGCCGTGATTTCTGAAACCACAAAAAACCAAGCATAGCAATGAAAGTTGAAAGCAGTAACGCGAATAGCCAATGTGACCAATCAGGCGCACTACCGACAATCAAGACGTTGCGCGTTTGCTCAATAAAAAAGGTGAGCGGATTGAGATATAAAAGGGTGCGAAATGTTTCTGGCAAAGCGGTGGCGGGATAAAATACGGGGCTGAGAAACATTAAAATCGTGGTCACTGAACCCATCACTTGTGCAATATCGCGTAAAAATACACCTAGCGAAGCAAGCAACCAAGATACTCCTAATGCCAATAACAGCAATGGCAGCCATATCACTAGCACCAATGGTGTGGTAAGCGGTATAGAACCATTTGTGAATAAAAAAAATCCTAGCAACACGACAAAGCTAATTAAAGCGTGAAATAAGGCTGAACCTAAACTCACCCAGCACAATAACTCCAGCGGAAAGATTACGCGCTTAACATAATTCACATTTTGTAAAATGAGTAACGGTGCCCGTTGTAAACATTCCGCAAGTAAGCCGTGTACAATCATGCCCGCAAATAAATTGGTGGCAAAATACACATTGCTGTTTTCAGTAGGATCGTTATTCCAACGGGCTTGAAAAACCACGCTAAACACAAAGGTATAAATCGCCAACATCAATAATGGCGTCAATAACGACCACAATACGCCAAACACGGAACCACGATAGCGATTGGCAATATCGCGCCGAATTAAATCACGCAATAAAACGCGCCGTCGCCATGCCGGACTTAAAAAATTAACGGCCTGAATAAGATGCGAATAGGTGGTCACAGTGGGCAAGCGGTCGGCGTTACCAGCCAAAATGTAAGGTGTCATCTTGACCCAAACTTAATCCCAACTCTTTTAAGTTTGGAGCCTGACGTTGTGGAATGGGCGGCGGCGCTGTGCGCAATTGCGTTTGTTGAGAACTGGCTTGTTCTAATAAATTGATTTGATTCATAGAAAAGAGTTGGGCATAAGCAACCGGCAATGCGCCGCTGCGACGTAACATCTGCCACGTCGCATCATCTAAACCATTGAGCGCGGCTTCATCAATTCGATAAATGCCGTCCACCTGTACTAAAGTGCCATTGTGTTTTGCAGTCACCGCCCAAGGTTGAATGAGATTTGCAGTTTGCAGCGCATCCACCATGCGTTGTGTCAGCGTACGGTCGTGCTCAACTCGCGCTAAAAAAGTCATGACATCGCGCACGCCCGGCGCGGGTTGTTTTTCTTCAGTAAAAAACGGTTCACCCGCACCCGCTGCGACAATTAAACCGCTGGTTTCATCAATACATAACACCACTTCGGTGCCGCCCTCCGGTCGCGCTAAACCAAACGGATGCCCGCGCAATGCCGCTGGAATATAACTGGCTAACCAACGCCCGTCGGATGCAACAAACAGATTGGTTTCCGCTTGCAGCGCCGTTAAAGCAACCAATTGAAACCGCTCTTCGCGTTGAATAAAACCCAGCGGCAACGCGGGTACCAATTTTGTAATTTCAGTCACCAACGCCGGAATAAAATGCAGATGCGCAGCGAATGAATAACTGGTGTAGCGTTGCCAATTGCGATCTGCAAAGGCGTCGGGAGTAATGGCGGTGAGTTGAGTCATTAGTTTGTCAGTTACTGTTGATAAGGATTTGACCGATTCAAGAATTCTTGATAAGCCTCGGTATCATAGGTATTTGGCGGAACTTGCGTACTAAACCAAGTGAAGTTGTATTGGGAAGTGATGGCTTCGGCGGGAATTTCGATAACGCCGCCAAATTCTGTACATTGGCATCCAACAGAGCAAGTTGCTTTATCACCGCCGCCGGTACCATCAGGGCATAACGGATACTGTTTAATCAGTGTTTGTTCGCTAGGATTGTCAATTGTAATTTCACAAGATTTGAGACCAAAAGGGCAACTACATATCACAGGATCGTGACCATCAGTAATGCAACCAATCGGTTCGTCATTCGCATTCGTTTTATCACAACTGCAAGTAACGAGACATTTTTCTGTTTTCTCATCTGAACCGGGGCAAGATGAATAGCTAAATGCTTCAATTTGAGCAGCGGGGTTTTGCACATCTGCTTGACAAGAGTAATCGCCGCCACTGCAACTACAAGATTGGTCATAATTTCCGTCACCATTCACATCAGCTTGATATTGAGCACACGGTGCAGAAAATAACCGTTTATGATCGACGCGCACTAAATAGATACCAGCGGCTTTTAATCCAAAACGATAGGTTGCCGGTCCTTCGTCACCAGTATCAGTGTTCACTGCTAGTAATGGTGTAAGTGTTTCACGCGGTTGACCAGCTTCTAATTGTTTTGCCATTGCTTCATCGTATACTTCAACAAACCAACTTCCAGGTCCGCAGAGTTCTTTTGCACAAAAAGTTAAGGTGACGAGTTCATTGCCATGCGAGTTAAAGACATACCAATCATCTTCGCCTTGTCCCCAAACAAAGTCATCCCCTTCCATTGCTAACCCATTAAACATTAAGTTGACTACACCATACATGCTGACACTTGGTGCGAGTGGGGTTGCTTGACTGGGTAAATTGTTTGGTTCAGCTTCAGAATCACTAAAACCAACAATGGGCTGCGGTGCTGTATTTAGTGCGCTATCTTCTAATATAACTGCAACAGAATAAGGTGCAAAATTATCTTTAGCATCTTTTGGTTGTATCATAATGTAGTAAGTCCCAATTAACCCCAAAGTTACACGATAAGTCCTTGCTTGATCGGTTTCATTGGTTGGCACTTCACCAGCAATTGCGGTATCAAAGGTTGCAAAAATACTACCGGAGGCATCGCGTATTGTCATTAACCAACCCGCTAAATCTCCACTTGATTTAAATGTAATCAACATATTTTGATTGGCAGTTGTGGTTTCGGTATAAAACCAATCTTGGTCATTCGCGCTGTAATTTTGTCCCCAAAAACTTGTATTAAGTAGCAACGGATCCGCAGCAATCATGTTGTCATTCGGTTCAGTTTCGCCATAAACCGCAGCAGGAATGCAGGAAGCGAGAGTGATATTGCAGCTTTGCGGATCGGCGAAACATTGTGCAATGCCTTGCGCCGTGCCTTCGCCTAACCCCCGGCTGTAACCCGCTGCGTCACCTTCCACAACGCCAGCTTGACGATCTGCCGCACAAAAACTACTGGTATCAGGATAACTACCCGCAGTGTATTGCGCATTAGCCAACGTTGTTGACAACACAAGAACAACACTAAAACCAATATAAATAAACGTTTTCATCGACTTTCCCCGCGAGAAACTTTGCCGTAGTGCCGTCCCTGCGGACGACTGATGATGTGTGATTAAATGTTAATCCCAGCAAAGTGTAGCTGAATTGCCAGTGCGATCAAATCTAATCTGTATGAATTTCGCCATCAACTTGTTGTGAAAAATGCAAAATCGCACTGGCAACCTATATCTGCGCCACATCTGCCGCAAATTGTCTCCTTGCAGCAACAGCGGCAACCGAGCGCATCACAGCGCCAGCGTCAATCCTCCCACCAACAGCCCCGGCACCAGCGCACTGTCAGTCGAACGCCCGTCATACGTCTCCGCCGACAGCAGCAACTCCCGTTCACAGGTCACGCCTTCCAGCCGGTCGCCGAGCAGGTGAAACAAGCTGTCATCAAAACGCATCACTTTGATTGGACACACGATTTCGCCATTTTCAACCCAATAACTGCCAAACCGCGTCATACCCGTCACGCGGCACTCGTTTGGATCCGACCAATTGCAATACCATAGATTGCCGACATACAGCCCGGTGCCCAGCCGCGCCAGCACTTCCGCTTCCGGCATATCGCCCGCAGCCAGCGCCAGCGCCTCCGGCGTATCGCCCGCCGCATTCACCGCCACGCCGTATTCCTTGCCGCTGCGAGCATCCACCAAACACTCGCCAAACTGACCCGCCGCCAACAGCGTCACCGCGTCTGGCTTCATAAAACCTTCCGCCGTAAATCCCGCCGCCAACCCGCGCTGATGCTCCTCGTGCAGCGTGATCTGCGGCGCAAACTGCCGCGTCCCGCGCACCAATTGCAGCAATGGCGTTTGCTGGGTGCGATGATTTTTAAGATCAAAACCGCCCCAACTCAGCATGTGCAGCAACTCGTTCACCGCCGCCGGTGCCAGATATGCCCGATAACGCCCCGGCTCCAGCGTCCGCGCCGGTCGCGCCATGATCCGCAAACCGTGTCGCAGCGCCTCTAACCGCTGGAGCAGCGCCGCGCCATCCCACTGTAAACCGGCGAGACTGGCTTTCACCGCCTTATCGGTTTCCAGATAACAGCTCCAGTCCAAGTTAAAGCTGTGGCTCTGATGCCAGTGCCGATGACCGAGCGAACTCGCCAGCCCGGTGCTGAGATCGCCGCTCGCCCAAATGCCCACCACATCCAGCCCATCGGCTGCCGCAATCAGCGTCGCCAACAACTCCGCTGCGGCTGGCAACTGCGCACCCACGAAACGGGAGCTGGCGCTCGCCGTCGTCGCGTAGTGGAGATACGGATCAGGCGGCATCTCCACCAACCGCTCCCGCAGCCGCGCCAGCACCTGCCGCACCTGCGCCAGATCGGTTTTCATCTCACCGCTGAGAACGCAATGCCCTTCCACTTGGCGCGAGCCGTCAGTCAACATCACGCCCAATTCACTGCTCTGCACATGCCCAGCTTGGCGAATGCGATTGCGGTTAAGGCGCACAAAATCCGACGCCTCGCCGTTGAGCGTACAAAACAGCACTTCGCTCCCGCTCAAGCTGGCGTTGAGCCGGTCAGTCAACGCAAAAAAGCTGTCTTGATTCACGCGCCACCTCCAAACACTGCGACATCTCGAAATAAGCACGGCGGCGAGGCGTGGCCGACCGACACCGCTTGATTGGGTTCACCTTTGCCACAGTTGGTAACGCCGCGAATTTCCAGCGTTTCCGGGCCGCCCACGCCATCGAGACTGCGCCAAAATTCTGCCGAAATGCCGCGATAACCCGGATTGCGCACCACGCCGCGCAGCTCGCCGTCTTCAATCAAGCGTCCCCACTCGCAGCCGAATTGGAATTTATTGCGGCTGTCGTCAATCGACCATGAGCGATTGGTGTCCATCAACACGCCGCGTTCCACTCGCGCAATCAGGTCGCTCAAGCTGCCTTCGCCGGGTTCCAGATTGATATTGCCCATGCGGTCAATCGGCGGACGGTTCCAACTGCTGGCGCGGGTGGCGGCAGTGCCGGGTAAACCAGCGCGGGCTTGCGATAACGCGCCACCGAGCGGACGTTCCAAAATGCCACGACGAATCAAATACTCGCGCCGCGCCGGAGTGCCCACATCATCAGCAATCATCGACACCAATTCGCCGGGCACGGTCGGATCAAAGGTCACATCAAGCAGTTCGGAGCCGTAACGGTAGCGCCCAAACATGCCGGGAGTGACAAAGCTGGTGCCGGCATAATTGCGCTCGTCGCCGAGGATGCGATCCAACTCCAGCGGATGACCGATGCTTTCGTGGATTTGCAGCACCATCTGACTGGGTAACAGCAGCAGATCGCGGATGTCGCTCGGACATTCTGGCGCGGTGAGCAGCGCCAGTGCTTCCTCGGCGACTCGCGGCGCGTCGTCCACAAAATGCACGGCAGCAAGTCGCTCCAAACCGCCCTGCTGCGCCCAATCCGCACCGCCACCGTGTCGGCGTTGGGTTTGACTGCCGGCGTTGGCGACGGCGACCAGCCCCGGCTGCACCGATTCAAACACCTGTGCAATGCGCCCGCCGTCGCTGGTGAGGAGCAAGTGGGCGCTGCGCTGGCGCGTCAACCACGCTGACCAATCGACAATGCGCTCATCAAGTGCCAGCGCGTGATTGGCGTCGTGCAACAGCGCCAGCTTGTCGTTGACGCTGAGTGCTTTCCATGATTCCAACACCGGGGCGTGATAGTCGGCGCGAGTGCTGCTGCGCGGATGAACGCTGGCATCAAACAGACCGAGCCGGGCATGAGCCTGCGCCCAAGTGGTGGCGCGAGCGACGGCGGCGCTCAATCCGCTCACGCTCAAATCCGAAGTAGCGGCATAACCGATGCCGCCGCTTTTAACGATTGTCACCATCGCGCCGAGTGAACTGGCTAGGGTGCTGGGTTCAACAACGCCTTGGCGTACTTCGAGATGATCGCTGTCTTGGGCAACCAGGCGCAGCGTCCAATAGTCACAAGCGGGTGCTTGCGCTAAAAAACGATCAGCATATTCAGTGAGTTGTTCCATAGTAGCGGTGAACAAATGGAGGAAATTGATGAAAAAGTAGACCACATTTTTGCGGAGACGGTTCCACATTGCAGCCGCAGATAAGGCGCAGTCAAAAAAGCGCAATAGCATAAACTAAAGCGCAGTTTTTTCCCTTGTAATCCATCAGTGATCCAGTTAAAAACTGCTGCGATTCAACGAAATGATATGGCAGACCAGCGTTGATACGCTGCGACTGCCAAGACCAAAGGAGGGAGGTTGTGAGTCAATTGCGAGTGATTGCATTGGAACCCATGCGTGCTGCCTGCCAAGGCTGTCTCTTGGCGCACTGTTGTTTACCAGAAGGGTTGGCGTTAGAGGAGATCGTGCGTTTAGATGACATTGCAAAACGCACCCGTCTATTGCATCGCGGCGATTATTTATTTCAAAGCGGTGATCGCTTTCGGGCGCTGTATATCGTGAAAACGGGTGTGGTAAAGCGGTTTGCTGCGAGTTCGGCGGGTGAACAAGTGGTGGGGTTTCATTTGCCGGGCGATGTGCTGGGTTTTGATGGCATCAATCACCAGCGCCACGATTGTTCGACGATGGCGTTGGAAACGACTGCGCTGTGTGAGATTCCCTTTGCGCGGCTAGAGGCGCTGGCGCACGAGGTGCCGCGCTTGCAACATCAAATCTATTGCGTGTTGAGTCGCGTCATCAGCAGTGAAACAGAGATGTTGTTGTTGCTGGGAAAAAAGAATGCGGAGGAGCGGCTGGCGGTGTTTTTGGTCAATTTGTCACAGCGGTTACAACGGCGCGGGCTGTCATCATCGGATTTTTATTTGAGTATGTCGCGCCATGACATCGGTAGCTATTTAGGCTTGGCGGTGGAAACGGTCAGTCGGTTATTGATGCGCTTTCAAAATGAACGCTTGGTGCGGGTGGAGCGCAAACATATTCAGCTATTGAATTTGCCGGCGCTGACCGCGTTGGGACACGGGATGGGTGCGACTCGCCGTCCACAACAACAACTTTGATGGCGGCGGGTGCGGTCAGTCTCATTCAGCTAATTCGTCGAACTCGGGGTCATCAAGAAGCTCACGCAAGCGTTTGAGTTCGCGCATGTGTTCGATGCGGCGGCGAATATCCAAACTAGCCGCTTGGTTGCGTGATTCTTGAGAAGGGAGTGGCGGGATGCGCTCAACGGCATCTGCTGTTCCATAGCCGTTATCGGTGTCCAACATCACGCTGCCTCAGCGGGTTAAAAGGTTGTCAGATAGTATTATTAGGAGTGACGCAGTTGCGATATAAGCTGTTGTTTTAGTTGTTAGTTGTCAGTTGTTAGTGATAACCTTGCTGTTTACTGACAACCGCCAACTGAAAACTTTTTACAACTGCGTCACTCTTAGTATTCAATAAACGGTGCTTTGCTGAATATGATTGAGGAATGCTAAGTCCAGCATATTTCTACAGATAACGACTTTTGACTATTTGTGTCATGTATCGCTGCCTTTAATCACTTGAATTGCGGCTGCGTCACTCCTGATCCTTTCAAAACAATGGCAAAGACAGCGCAGATAGACCTTTGAAATACTCATTTGGTCTTTAGCAGCGGCGTATAGCAAAAATCACGGTGAAAGAAAAGTGCTTTTGTCGCTGAACGCATGGTGTTATGTGCAGACACTAAAACGCCGCTACAACAGCGGCGTTTTACGCTTGATCTACGGATTAAATCGTTAGATATACAGGCAAATATCGCTTTCGCCGGCGAATTCAAAGAACGCCGCCGCGCCCGCATATTCCACGCCGTCGATAAAGTTGCTTTTGTCCATATCGAACAAATCTACCGTCATCTGGCAAGCAACCAGCTTAACTTCAGCTTCCTGACACAGTTCGCGCAACATTTCTAAACTCGCAACGCCCTTGTCTTTCATCTTCTTCTTCATCATGGCGGTCATCATGGCCTGCATTCCCGGCAGCGCCAGCCCTAGCACTGGAAACCACTTGTCCATGCCCAGCGGCATGGGCATTCCCGGATTGCCGAGCGGTGTGACCTCCAACGCCAAGTCTTTTTTCAGCAATTGCAGACCATAAAAAGTGCAGAAAATTTGCACTTCATAACCCAGTGCTGCGGCGGTGGATGCCAAGATAAACGGGGGATAAGCCCAATCGAGTGAGCCTTTGGTGGCGATAATCGCTAATTTTTTCGGTTCCATCGTGTCCGCCTCGCAGTCATGCAAACGTGGTTGGTTGCCGTCAGCTTGATGCTGCGCTTAGGATTTTTTAATCAAGAAATGGAACTTGCCGCCGTCTTCTTTTGATTCCATCAACTCATTGCCGGTCTGTTTAGCAAAGGCATCAAAATCCTTCACCGAGCCGGGATCAGTTGCCACGATATGCAGCACCTGACCGCTGGCCATTGCATTCAAGGTCTTTTTTGCCCGCAAGATCGGCAGGGGACAATTAAGGCCGCTTGCGTCGAGTTCTTGATCAAAATCCGCCATTAGGTCGCTCCAAATTGAAAAGAATGATTGCTTGACTGTAAAGGGCAGAGTTTATAGGCGAAATGCACTAAAAAGGCAAGAGAACGCCGCTGATTTGTCACTCCTGCGCCATTTTAAGCCGTTTGATGTGCTATGCTTTCATCAGTTACGAGCCCTTTTCACAATCACCTTTTTTCACTCACAAAACGATACTGCTTATGTCTAAAGACGACGTGATTCAAATGGAAGGAACGGTCACCGAGACCTTGCCCAACACCGTGTTCCGCGTAGAACTCGAAAATGGTCACACCGTGACCGCGCACATTTCCGGCAAGATGCGCAAGCACTACATCCGCATCCTGACCGGCGATAAAGTGACCGTCGAACTGACGCCCTACGATCTCACCAAAGGTCGCATCGTTTACCGCGCCCGCTGACGCCGCGTGCCGTTCACCGTCCCCACAACACCTGATCGACATACTGTTTCACCTTGCGATGCCCCGGCGTATCAATGGTGGTGAATTGCAGGTTAGTGCGATAACTGTTTTGACCACCCCGCGTCCGCAACACTCGTGCGTAAACCTCCAGCGCCGACTCTGTACCCAAATCCGGCAGCAACGACATGAGAATTTCTGAATATGGCGGCAAAATCAGCGGTAAATCCGCGCTCATGCCTTCATAACTCAAGTCGTTGACCTTGCCGACAAAGCGCTCCGTCAGCACTTTTTTGGCCTCAACTTTGCGGAATACGATGGGAAAATCGACCGCAATCCGCGGCGATTTGCGCACCTCAATATCTGGCACCGATAAGAAGCGCGGCGTAGTAATTGATTTCAATTCATACAACGTGACGGGATTGGTTTTTCCTTTCACAAATACATCATTCACCGCGCCAATTTCAATCACTTCTTTTGCGCGTTGATAACTTGCTTCACTAATTAACACCTGCCCACGCAAACTATAGCCTTCAATTCGCGCTGCTAAATTCACTGGATCACCAATCACCGTGTATTCACTATAAATGGCGGAGCCAAAACTTCCTGCCATCACTTCACCCGTGTTAATGCCAATGCCTGCATAAATTTGCGGCTCATCGCGTTCACCACTCTGCCAATTCATTTCTGCAATGGCTTGCTGCATATTCACCGCACAAGTCAGCGCCCGTAATAAATCTTCAGGATGCGATTGGGGCACGCCGAATAATGCCATTACCGAATCACCCATGAATTTATCAACTACGCCGCCATGCCGTGCTACCAATTGTGCCATTAAGCCATAAAAGCGATTGAGGACGGCAATCATCTTGGTGGTTGGCAAGGATTCCATCAGCGCAGTGAATCCGCGCAAATCTACAATTAAAATGGTCACTTCAGTACAAATCACGGGCTGCGCTTCCAATAAAAAATCATTTAAAGGCGTGGTCAAGCGTTCGCGCAAGGTGTGTTCAAGTTGTGTGGTTAATGGCGCATCGTAAAGGGTATTAACCACTTGGGTGACGCCGGTAAACAGGTGTTCTCGTTCTCGATGCTGCATGGCGGCTGCTAAACTCCATCGCAATACAAATTGACAATTTTCATAGCTGTTAATCACGCATTTAGACGATGCTAACCACTATGACAACCCCGTCACTACTGGTGACATTCACTCCGCCTTTCATTGTGAGACTGTATTTATGGATCAATTTACGCGCAATTATAGTGTCGCTCTCGGTATTCTCATCATCGTTGCTTTGGGATTGTGGCTCAGGGCAGCGTGGCAGCCGCAAGTTTGGGATTTTAATACGGTGTTGGAGTCTGATTCCAAGCTCTCTACCTATCCGTATCAATTCAAACTGCGGTCGCTGGAAAACGGCGTGGCGGTATTGTCTACGCCGCGCTCGCCACAATTCCCGGCGATCCAATTTTTGGAGGTCATTTATCCGAATTTGCACGGTAAAGCACAAGATGATCCGGCGATGATTGCGGCGCAGCAGGAGTTGATTGACCATCAAAAGCGGGCGATGGGGTTGGCGTTGGCGCAGCCCGGCGTGACGCGGGTGGAGTGGGAATTGGATGTGCGTTGGCTGGCTGATCATGGTGTGCATAGCAGTCCGACGACGCCTTAATCTGCCGCTGGCGGGCGTTGCTGACAGCGGGTTTCGCGCCCTCGCGTGGCGGCGATGAGACCGCACAGTGCGAATCCGCTGGTCAGCCACAGTCCGCCGTGATAGTCGCGCAAGGTGTACAGGTGCATTCCGTCGCGCAGCGCCCCGTCCCAACTCAGGTCTAATATCCAACCAAAAGCGGGTTGCAAAAGTGCCGCGCCGAGAAATAAGCCGGTGTTGACCAGCGCAATGGCCATGCCGGCAGCCTGCGGTGCAACGACCTCTTTTGCGACGGCATAACCGACCACAAAACCGCCGGCGGCGATGCCTAGCCCGCCGTATAGCAGCAATCCAGACCAGCCCTGCGTCCACGGTAAAACGATCAATCCAAGCCACATCAGGACTGACAGGGCGCTGGCTCCCAATAAAAATGGTTGACGACGACCGATGCGGTCGGAGAGCCAGCCGCTGAGTAGGGAGCTGACGGCGAACCCGCTGAGGGTGACGGTGGTGTAAAGCGATGCTGCCGAGCGGGTTAAGCCAAAACTGTCTACTAACAGGGGTACGCCCCAGAGTCCGGCAAAGGCAAATAAACTGCCGGTGCCGCCACACATGACGAAAAATGTGGGCCAAATCGCAGCGGTCGTGAGCACGTCCCATAATTCATGTCGCCAATGGCGCTGGCGCGGCGGGTGTGCTGGTAAACCGTCAAGCTCTCGCACTGACGGTAGTCCAACTGCTTCGGGTTGATCGCGCACAAACCACGCGGTGAGCAATGCGATGAGTAATGACAAGATGCCGATGCTGACAAACACGGTGCGCCATGAGAGGACGCCGAGCACCAGCGCCAGCGGACCGGCGGCGAGAATGGCACCGAGGTTGCCGAGCAATAAGGTGATGCCGCTGATCGCTCCGTAATCACGGGCGCGAAACCATTGGGTGTTGGAGCGCATCAGCCCGACAAACACGACTGAAACGCCCAATCCCACGAAAAAGCGTCCGCTTGCTGCTTGCTCAAATCCCGTGGCGAGTCCGAATAGGATTGAGCCGCAGCCGGCAATGCCGCTGCCCAATGTGACCACGCTGCGAGCACCCAACGTGTCAGCCAAGATGCCCGCTGGAATCTGCATCGCGGTATAAATGTAGTAATACATCGCCGCCAACGAGCCGAGCGCCACACCGCTGACTTGAAACGTGGTCATCAAATCGCCCGCCACCACGCCGGGTGCCATGCGATGAAAAAAAACAGTCATGTACGCCACCACCAAGATGGTGAAGGTACGCCAGCGCAACTGTGCAAAACGTCCAGCGGTGGTGTGGTCTGACATCAATGAAACTCTATTTGAGAACGGCGCAATACAATAGTAGCGCCGTCTCATGGTATATTGAGACATCATTTCGCACTGGTTTGTCAGGTCGAGAACGGGTGCGGCGCTCATGTTGAAGTCACGCAAAAAAACGGGGAGAAACAACTGCATGTCAAAGAAGCATCCGATTGTTGCTGTCACTGGGTCTTCCGGTGCGGGAACCACCACAGTCAAACGTGCGTTTGAACACATCTTTTATCGGGATGGTATTAGCGCCGCCGTCATTGAAGGCGATAGTTTTCACCGCTTTGATCGCGCTGAAATGAAAACGGAAATGGCAAACGCAGCAGCGAGTCATACCAATCTTAGTCACTTTGGCCCTGAGGCCAATCGTTTCGATTTATTAGCAAAGCTGTTTCACGATTATGGTGAAACCGGCAATGGTCAGAAGCGTTATTACATTCACAGTGATGATGAAGCTGTGCAATTGAATGCGCGGTTGGGGACTGATCTCAAACCCGGTCAATTCACACCTTGGGAAAGTTTGCCAGTCAATACTGACCTTTTATTTTATGAAGGCCTGCACGGTCTGGTTGTTACTGAAGACGATAACGTTGCACAACACGTTGATCTCGGTGTGGGTGTGGTACCAATTGTCAATTTAGAATGGATTCAAAAAATCCAACGCGACAATTTAGAGCGCGGTTATTCTGCTGAAGCGATTGTGGATACAATTATGCGGCGGATGCCAGATTACATTCGGCATATTACGCCGCAGTTTTCATTGACTGATATTAACTTTCAACGGGTGCCCACAGTAGACACCTCCAATCCGTTTATTGCGCGGGATATTCCCACGCCGGATGAAAGTTTTGTCATTATTCGTTTCAAAGACCCAGAAAAACTGCAAGTTGATTTCCCTTATTTATTGGCGATGATTCACGATTCATTCATGTCACGCCGCAATAGTATGGTTGTCCCCGGTGGCAAGATGGGTTTTGCAATGGAAGTGATTTTGCAGCCGATCATTGAGCGCATGATGGAAGCACGCAAAGTATAATTTCATCATCACAATTCGCTCGCCGTACACCATCTACGACGAGCGAATTGCTTTACGACAACCTTCGCATTATTCCACTTCACTGAGCTGCCGTTTTAATCCTGCAATTTGTTCTCGCAGCAACTTCAATTGTTCAATCTGATCTTGAAGTTCGCTAATCTCATTTTTCAAATGCCAAATTGATTGTGACGTGTCACGCGCTTGGCGCAAATTTGCCATCGCCTCCTGCAATGCTGCCACGCCCTGTGCTTGTTGTTGAAATTGCTGACGCCGCGCTGCGTTGCTATCCACATCAGGCTGTTCATTGGCGCGATAAACCCGATCAAGAAGTTGATCCAAATCACGCCCGAATAATTGTTGCGTGCTCTGAAACATCGGTATTCACCATTGACGGCGCTTACATGTTTGTGCGCAATGACCGCGTTATCAATGATCTCAGTGTATCAGTGGCAGAATTCGCAAACTGTGCGCCAGTTTTAACAATCACCACTCCTGCTCTGCGCTTTTATGGCTGCGCTGGTGCTGCTGCGGGTTGAATGTTCAATGCCGTCACGGTGGCATCCATTGGTAATTTACGAATCCACACATCCAATTCAGCTAATGCAGGCGGAAATTGCGCAATTGTCGTTTTTGCAGAAGCATAACTGGTGTGTAAACTGTGAATTAACACAAACCAAGGTCGCCCGCGAAATGTCTCAGTTTGATAATACACTCTTGGAGGCAACGGCACTTTTTGCA
Organism: Thiocystis violascens; assembly: GCA_020721065.1. GTDB lineage: Bacteria > Pseudomonadota > Gammaproteobacteria > Chromatiales > Chromatiaceae > Chromatium > Chromatium violascens_A. The sequence goes on from DYNM01000013.1 coordinate 20,840, forward strand.
CATAATTGATCAATTCTGCAAACGAAAAAAATCCAATCAGTTGTAAAGAATACAGTGTATCTGTTACTGCTACTGTTTCCGTAGCTGCTGAATTGGTAGTCATGTGTGGTGCATTGACCGTAGTTGCTGCCGGAGGCGTAGACTCAAGGTTCAATTCTGGATTAAATAATGCTGGTTTAATTTCCGCAGCACTGTCTGCATCAATAGTTGCTGAAGCAGTATCTGTTGGTGGTTTTTCCAATTTAGGTGGCGATGAATTGGGAGGTGATTCTGAATCATTTAATGGAGATGATGTAACCGTTGGAGTAACTGTTGCTCGTGTTAATCCCGTTACCCGCAGTGATAATTGAGTTAAACGTTCTTGGATAACTTTATTTTGTACCGCATTATCAGGAATTTGCCGTTGTAGTGTATTCGTCATATCACGCAATTCTGCGATCTCAGCCATTACAGCAGTATGTCGCTGTTGTGTGTGCATATAAAACACACCTGAGATAACAATGATGCTAATGATCAAACCTACAATTAAACTGAATGTTAAAATGCGCGTCGTTTTGAGGCGGTCGCGTATAGTTGCGTGCTGTTTGTTGATTTGACTCACTGCGCGGCGTTGTTCATCATCAATATCAGCAAGACGTGTAATGAAAGTGGCTTCACTATTTTGTAAAGCGAGGCGCTGTTTATCCAATGCTGCGGTCAAGCGATTGAATCGCTCTGATTGCGTTATCGTTAACTCATCAGCTACCGTGCGTTCAGTGTTACTGTCATCAAAAGGATTCGCTGCCATTGTCGCCTCCGTTTTATATGTAGGTGCAGGTAATGATTATACGCGCTGATGCTTGTAGAGTGACCTATACTCTGCTGATCATCACAATGAGGATCAAGATGCGCATCAAATTGAATTACACTATTTTAGTGCTATTATTCAGTATGACGGAATTTAGTTGGGCGCTATCAGGTGGACAAATTGATACGCCAGAACAATTTAAGGCAGTGGTGGCAATCATTATCAAGGATCGGTTACATTGTTCTGCAACTAAAATTGGTACGCACGCTTTTTTAACTGCGGCGCATTGTGTCACTGATTTACAGCAAGGTACGTTAAATACTCAGTTCCAAGCGGGACAACCGTTATTGATTAGCGCCCATTCTCAGTCGCCATTGCGTCCAGCAGTGCTACAATTAACTATTCAGCGAATTCAGTTGCATCCCGCATATCAAACTGCATTGCAACGCTTTTTTGAATATAGAGAAACCCAAATTCGCGCTTATCAACAACGTTATCAGGGCGCTGAATTGGCGCAGCGGCTGCGGATGCTGGCGGCTAATCATCATTTCACAACACGCTTTCCTGATTTGGCAATCATTATCGTGCGTGATACAACGGCACAAATTCCTTATTTTGCGGTGGATTGTGCGCCATTGGCGGCGGAAACAGCGGTGCAAATCGTTGGTTATGGGCGGACGGGCGCGGCGCGTGCGCCATTCGGACAGCGTCATTGGGGCACAACGGCGGTGATTCGCGTTGATGCGGTCAATTTTTACACCTATGGCGGGCAATTACGCGCCAATACTCCATCACTCACGCCGGGCGATTCTGGTGGACCGGTGCTCCGCAACGGGCGGGTGGTAGGCGTTAATGGTACCGTTTACGGTCTCCAGCGCGGCGCAGCGCGTTCTAATATGGCTATCAATATCAATGGTTTAGCTGCGCCGAGCACCTGCCATGATTTTTTTCGAGATGTCAGCCCATGATGCTCACGGTGATTTGTCCCGGTCTACTCGGACCGCTGCCGTATCTGCCGCAGCCGCGCCCGCCGTTGCCCACACTCAAGCGATTACTCGGACGGGCGCTCGCGCAACAGGTGGCGCTGACGTCTCCAGAGGCAGCGGTGCTTGCTGCTTGCGGTTGCCACCCCGCCACGCCAACCGGGGCGTTATCGTTATACGGTGAAGCGGGCGACTGGGATGCGAGCGGCAACTGGTTTCACGCTGATCCGGTACATTTGCGTCCAGATCGTGAACAATTGCTGCTGTTTAGCGGCGCGACCATCGCTCCTAATGCGGCGGAAGCGGCGGCATTGGTAGCGTTGTTTAACCAACATTTTGCTGCTGACGGGCTGCATTTGCTGGCGGCAACGCCCGAACGCTGGTATCTGCGCACAGCGCAACCGGTCGCGGTGGACAGCCCGCCGCTGGCGCAGGTGCAGGGACGAGCGTTGCATCCAGATATGATGACGGGCGCGGATGCTCGCCGTTGGCAATGCCTGCTGAATGAAACGCAGATGCTGTTTTTTAATAGCGAAGTCAATCGGTTACGCGAACAGCAACGGCGTCCGCTCATCAGCGGCATGTGGACGTGGGGCGGCGGGCAATTGCCGCAAATGTCTACTGTTGCGCTGCCACAACTGATTGGTGATCTGCCGTTACTGCGCGGTCTCGCTCGCCACGCAGCCGGTGAGCATCGCCCGCTGGCGCAGTGGCTTACCGCTGCTACACCTGTTGCTAATAGTTTGATTTATTGGGATAACGCTGAAAAAGCATTGCAAAAACATGATGTGGCGGCGTGGGCAACGGCGCTAGTGGAACTCGATGCCGCGCTTGCCGCGCCGGAGCGTCAACTTCGTGCTGAAGATGGGCAATTGGCGCTACTTGTTCCAGAAATGGGACAGCGTTTTCAAGTATCGCGGACGGCGTTGCGACGGTTTTGGCGGCGACAGGATTTATTTGCGTTGATGGGGTAGTGTGTCACACACTGCGATTTTGCTGTGTATGGTAATCAAGTATTCTTCTGCTTATTGAGAGTAGAACGGTTTTAGTTTCTTCATTCGTTTTTAGGAGAGAAAATGGCTACATTTAATTTCAATACTATCACCAATGGTCAGAGCATCACGTTCAATCCAGCGACTGATATCTTTCAGTTTGATGACCCTGCAATTAACGCTGGTTTAGGTTCAATTACTTCGGTAGGAAGTAACCTAAACTTCGTTTATCCTGGAAAATCCTTTTCTTTGATGAATGTCAGCTTAGGGCAACTGACTTCAAAGAACATTACCTTTACCAGTGGTAGTAAGTTGTTAGTCGGTGATGATACGACAAACACGATCAATGATGACTCATCCAACACATTACTTAGTGGTGGTACCCAACCTGATTTGCTATATGGCATGGGTGGTAACGATACCTTAAATGGCGGCGGCAATGCTGACGTGATGATTGGTGGCGATGGAGCTGACACCTACATTGCCGATGATGAAGGCGATCAAGTTAACGAAACAAATGATTCAAAAGATCAGACTGAGCGCGATATTGTCAATGCTTCCGTTAGTTATACATTGAATGCGAATGTTGAAGATTTAGTACTGACGGGAACGAGCAACATTAACGGCACCGGCAATGCACTTGATAATATCCTCACTGGCAATTCTGGTGATAATTTATTAGACGGTGGTGTTGATTATCGTATTTCCACTGGCGATACCATGCGTGGTGGCAATGGTAACGATATTTATCTCGTCGACACCAACTACGATCAGGTTGAAGAAGTTTCTTTATCAAATGCCGGTGGTGGTATTGACACTGTGCGTTCTTTTGTAAGTTATACCTTGCCAAACAACGTCGAAAACTTAGAACTACAAGATGTTTTTGGTCGTATTTACGACATAGATGGTACAGGTAACGCGCTCAATAACTTACTGATTGGCAATAAAGATCCGAATGTTCTAAACGGTCTTGACGGTGCTGATACTATGGACGGTGGCGACAGTAGTGATATTTACTACGTCGATCACATCGGTGATTTAGTTATTGAAACTAATACTGCAGTCACTGATAACCAAACTGATTTAGTTAAATCATTTATCAACTATACTTTAACTGCAAACGTTGAGAATTTGCAGTTAATGAGTGGCGATGATATTAACGCAACAGGGAACACGCTAAACAATATCTTTTATGCTAACACTGGAGATAACATTTTTAATGGTCTTTCCGGTACGGATACTGTCTCTTACGAGGCGCAGCTCACCTCAAAAGAAATCTATTCTGGTGCTAACGCGACCTATACTGGTGTAGTTATCTCATTGGCAGTTCCCGGTGTGCAAGCAACTCGCGGTTCTGGTAAAGATACTTTTATTGACATCGAGAATCTTATTGGGAGTCAATATAATGATTCTTTGACCGGTGATAGCAAAGCGAATCGATTAGATGGTTCGACTGGTGCTGATCGTTTGATAGGTGGTGAAGGTAACGACACTTATGTTGTTGATGGTGCAGATATCGTTGTCGAAACAAGTACAGAAACGACTCAAATTGATACCGTGCTGTCGAGTGTTAGTTATATTTTGAGTGCAAATGTAGAACAGTTAGTTCTGACTGGTAAAGATGCTGTCAACGGTACTGGGAACGAATTAACCAATGTTATTACTGGCAACGGGAGTGCGAATGTCTTAGATGGTATGGCAGGTGCTGATCGATTAGAAGGTGGTGCGGGTAATGATCGTTATGTCGTTGATAGTTTTGATACTGTAGTCGAACAGGCTGGAATGGGAACAGATACCGTATTAGCAGATATTAGTTATCTGCTTCCAGCAAATGTTGAGAATTTACAGTTATTAGGATCAGAAAATCTGAGCGGTACTGGTAATACGTTGGCAAACGTTATTTACTCCAATACAGGAGATAATATACTCAAAGGTGGAGGTGGTATTGATACTGTCTCTTATCAGTTTGGCGCAATTACGAGCGTTCGTATTGATTTATCATCCACCACCGCGCAGTTAACCGGTGGTTCAGGAACAGATACTTTGACTGGGTTTAGTAATTTAACTGGCAGTATTTATAGTGATTTTTTGATTGGTACTAATACCGACAACGTCTTAGATGGTTTAGATGGTAGCGATACAGTTTCTTATGAAAGTTCATCTGCCGGTATTACCGTTGATTTGAGTAGCAAAAGTGCTCAAAAAACTGGAGGTTCTGGTACAGACACGTTATTGAATATCGAAAACCTGACTGGCAGTACGTTTAACGATCTGATTACTGCAAGTAACGCGAATAACATCATCAGTGGTGGCAGTGGTTTCGATACAGTTTCCTATGCTACTTCGGCTGCAGTTAAAGTTAGTTTGGCACTGACGAATACACAAAATACTGGTGGTTCTGGTAATGACACGCTCATCAGTATTGAAAATCTTACCGGTGGTAAGTTTAATGACTTTCTGCTTGGCAATTCTGGTGACAATGTGTTAAATGGTGGACTTGGTATTGACAGTATGAGTGGCGGCGATGGTAATGATACTTACCTAGTTGATAACGTCCTTGATTCTGTAATTGAAACCAATAAGGCGGTAACGCAGATTGATACTGTGCAAGCAAGTGTGAGCTTTACGTTGACTGATAACGTTGAGAACTTACAATTATTGGACACAAAAAAAGTTGGAATTAACGCGACCGGTAATGAGCTTGATAACAACCTAGTAGGAAACGCTGCTAACAATTTTTTAAGCGGTGGTGCAGGGAATGACACGCTTAATGGTGGTGCTGGTAAGGACACGCTACAGGGTGATGCTGGCACAGATCATTTTAGTTTTGGTTTTTTAACAGATACTACGGTTTCTGATCCAGATATCATCAGCGACTTTTCTCAGGTTCAGAAGGATAAGATTGACTTATCCTTGCCTACGTTTTACTCAGAAGAGTTTACTTTTATTGGCAACAAAGTGTTTAGCGGTACTGCCGGTGAACTGCGTTTTGATATCAATGCAGGAAATGCCGTGGTGACGGGAGATACCGATGGCAATGGTATTGCAGATTTTGGTATTTTGTTAACGGGGCTGACAACAATATCAGAAACTGACTTTGTACTTTAACGACTAAGTTACAGCTAGTTTCATCGTTCCAAACGCCAATAGATTAAACAACCTATTGGCGCTTTTTTAACACTATTTTTTAGGAAAAAGAATGTCTATTCCCTCTTGTCCAACTTGCAGTTCTGTGAATACTTATTTAGATGGAACATTGTTGATTTGCCCTGACTGCGGACATGAATGGTCGAATACACAGGATGCTGCTCCTACAGATGATCTTGATGTTATTCGAGATGCAAACGGCACCGCTTTAGCAGATGGTGATTCCGTCGTTTTAATTAAAGACCTCAAAGTGAAGGGGTCTTCCACGACATTAAAAGTCGGTATGAAAATTAAAAAAATTCGCTTGGTGGGTGGCGATCATGAAGTTGATTGTAAAACAGATACGGGTAGTTTTATGTTGAAAGCCTGTTATTTGCGTAAAGCCTGAACGCACACATTCAAGTCAAAGCCCTTCCGGTCTATGATATAAGCATGTTCTATATCGGTATTTTGCCTAGAGCGATCTCGCAATGGCTGATCGTAGACTTCAAGTTTTTCATACAGTTGCGCGGTTATTGAGTTTTACCAAGGCCGCGCAGACGCTCCACATGACGCAACCGGCAGTCACTTTTCAAGTGCGTCAGCTCGAAGAGCACTTTAATACGCGGCTGTTTGATCGGACACATAACCGCATTAGCCTCACTGAAGCCGGGCACAAAGTATGTGAAGCGGCCGATCATATCTTTGAAATTTATGCAGAAATGGAAAATGCAGTGCGCGGTATCACTGGTCAAATCGGTGGCATTTTAACAATTGGTGCGAGCACCACAATTGCTGAATATCTGTTGCCGCCGTTATTAGGTGATTTTTGTGCGCATTATCCAGAAGTGTCAATTCATTTGAAGGTTTCAAATACGGAAGGAATCGTATCAATGGTTGAAAATAACGTCATTGATCTTGGCGTTGTAGAAGCGCCAGTCACGAATAAAAATTTAGTGGTTGAAGTGTGTAAACTAGATCGTTTAGTTGCAATTATGCCTCCAAATCATCCACTTGCTCAGTTATCAGAAACCACATTTGCCCATCTTTTAGAATATCCATTTATTTGTCGTGAAGAAGGTTCTGGTACCCGCGAAGTGATTAACGATTATTTACAGCACCAACCAGATGGGTATGCAACACTAAAAATTGCTATGGAGCTGGGCAGTCCAGAAGCATTAAAAGGTGCTGTGGAAGCGGGAATGGGTGTGTCGGTGGTTTCTGGAACCACAATCCAAAAAGAATTAAAATTAGGCACCTTGGTTGCTATTCCAATGGTACCGCCGTTGGAACGTCCTTTTTCATTCGTGCATCAAAAACAAAAATTTCGGCAGCGGGTAATGGAAGAATTACTTGAATTTGCCCGCAATTATTGTCGCAGCCAAGGTCAGCGTTCTTAAAATGATGATGTCCACAACTCCCACCTTGAGTATTAAACGGCGCTTAATGAACTGCTTGGCACAATTGTCAGCAGCGGAGCGTGAAACCTTATTGACGTTTGCAGAATTTTTAGTGCAGCGTCACTCTATAGAACCACCAACAATAATCTCACCTGATGCTCCCGTGCCGCTGCCACGTCCAGCCCAAGAAACGGTCATTGGTGCAATTAAGCGATTAGCGCAGACTTATCCTATGTTAGAACGCGATATGCTATTCAATGAAACTTCAACACTCATGTCGGCGCATGTCATGCAAGGACGCGCTGCGGAATCAGTGATTGACGCATTAGAAACCCTTTTTGCCCAGCACTATCAAACGTATTGCACACGCTATAGCGCAGAGCAAGATCACTAAAAAAAGTCAATGGTACTGGTGTTTTGATTGACAGCTTGTGCTTCAATTAAACCGCGTGATAACAAATCTTCATAAAAACAACTTTGATTGCGTCCGTGCCCTTTAACGTAATATAACGCCTTATCCGCTTGTCCAATCACAATAGATGAACCCGGTTGGCGAGTAATTTCAGTGACACCAATACTAATTGTAACCTGTCCTACACCCGGAAACGCATATTGTGCGATGGTTTCTCGTGCCCGCTCACACACAGATTGTGCATCTTCATAAGAAAAAGTACGAAATAACGCTACAAATTCTTCGCCACCATAGCGAAATAATAAATCCTCTTTACGAAAAATTAACTCTAATTGGCGAGCGAGCAAAATCAATACCTCATCGCCGTACAGATGTCCCCATTCGTCGTTAATCCGCTTAAAATGATCGACATCCAGCAAACAAAGCCATGCGTGGCAGCCATCAATCACACGTCGATTGCGGGTACATGCTTGTTGAGATTGTGCATTGCTCACTAATACTTTGGTGATTTCACTATCCAAAATTTCACGGTTTAATAAACTTGTCAGCGTATCACGATGACTTTCTTCTAACAGTGCTAAATAATTAGAATAGATACGCAGTAATCCATAAATTAAGCGTTTTGATTCAAAGCTGGGTTGTTTGCCGCTGTGTAATAAAATACCATAAATGTCTTCTTTTTTACCGTACACCGGATAAATGATATATGCCATCTCAGTATCGACATCATGGTGTTCCACCAGCTCTCGATGTTCAATAGCGCGAGTAATTAAATCGAGCACCCAACTTGGCAATTCATAGTCATTCACTTGTTGTTCAGAAATGACGATGCCTTGATTAGCGTAAATGAGTAGTGATAATTTTACGCGATTTTCGTTTTCAACTACTGTGCTGCTCACTCGATAAAAACGAAATTCTTCACTTAAAAATAATTCCGATAAAGTAATTGCAAGGCTGCGCTCTAATAATTCACGATCTTTATAGCGCGTGATCTCAGCGAGTGAATCGACAATACGCAATGTTGAAATTTTATTAACCAGCCCGCAATTGTTTTTCCGATCCTGAAACATGGCATTTTCCACGAAAAATGAAAAGGAATCTGTACTGCGGGTGATTGGGTATCATCCAGCAGAACATCGCCATCACAGGCGGTAAATCACATGATGGCGATGTATTGAGTGGAGTTTAATTCAAACCACACATACCGCCCGCACAACAGGAGCCGTTGGCGCAACTCGGTGCGGTTCCACTCCCCAAGCGATGGCTAGAGACCACGTTACCACCAGTTGCCAAGCGTTGCACCGGCGCATCAGCGGGAGTGTCGCCCAGTTCTAAACCTGCACAGGCGCATAATTCGCCCCATGTCGTGAGCGTATCGCTCATGCGATGTGAGACTTCAATCACACGTTTGTTGTTTTCACAGCGGTAATCATAAGTTGGCATTGGCTTCTCCAAAGGAATTATTGTTGAATGAGACACGCATTATAAGCGAGCAGATGCTGTTCGCAAAGTCAAGTAATCTACGCAATAGTGTGTATTCTTAAAATGTACATTTAATGGCTATTGTTATTCTACGATAGCATTCATGGTTGAAATGGCTGTTGCCATTCGTTATAGGATACCGTTACCACGCATGAATCATCGAGTTATAGTTGGAGCATCATCCTTTAATGGTTTATGTGACCATTTTGGGCGGCGCATTACTTATGTGCGTTTATCAATCACTGATCGCTGTGATTTACGCTGTGTGTATTGTATGTCGGAAGGAATGCGCTTTTTACCACGCAATCAACTATTAACTTTAGAAGAATTAGCGCGACTAGGGCGCTGTTTCACTGCGTTGGGAGTAACGCGCCTGCGTCTCACCGGTGGCGAGCCGTTGGTAAGACGCAACGCGCTGTGGTTATTTGAACAACTCGGCGCGTTGCCCACGTTGCAAGAATTGACGCTCACCACCAACGGTACGCAACTTGCTCGCGCTGCCGCCGCTCTCAAAGCTGCGGGGGTGGCGCGAGTCAACATCAGTTTGGATTCGCTGCGCCCCGACCGATTCCAAGCCATCACTCGCGGCGGCATGTTGCAAAAAACCCTCGCCGGCATCGCGGCTGCTTGCGAGGTTGGGTTTGAGCGCGTCAAGCTCAATAGCGTCATCAGCGCCGAGCGTAATCACGACGAAGTGCTTGATTTAGCGCGATTTGCCATCGCGCACGGTATCGACATCAGTTTTATTGAGGAAATGCCGCTCGGTGACAGCGCCCGCCGCGCTGAGGTGTATTCCAGTGACCAGATTCGCCACACCTTGGAGCAAGCGTTGGAATTGTTGCCAACTGCCGAACGCACTGGCGGTCCGGCAACCTATTTTCGCGTGGCGGGCACTGAGAGTCGCATTGGCTTGATCGCGCCCCACAGCCACAACTTTTGCGCTGACTGTAATCGGGTGCGCGTGACCGCTGCCGGTCAATTATTGTTGTGTCTTGGACACACCGCAGCGGTCGATTTACGGCGCATGTTGCGGGCGCATCCGGGCGATGATGAGCGCGTCAAACACGCATTGGTGACAGCAATGGCATTAAAACCACGCGGACATCAGTTCGGGCACTCGGACGCAGTGGCGGTTACGCGACACATGAATATGACTGGCGGCTAATTTTGACTGACGCCCGCTTCCGCAAAGGTCGCCGTGTGCTGGTGCAGCGCACATGCCAACCGCAGCAACGGCACCACCGCCAGCGCCCCAGTCGCCTCGCCCAGCCGCAGCCCAAAATCCAAATACGGTTGCGCTCCGAGCGCCGCCATCATCCGCCGATGTCCCGGTTCAGCGGATGCCGTCGCAAACAGCATCCACTCTCGCGCTGCCGGTTGCAGCCGCACGGTCGCAATGGCTGCGCTGCTCATAATGAATCCATCCACCACAATCGGCAGTCCGCGCTGCGCGGCGGTGAGAAATGCGCCGACGGTCGCAACGATGTCAAAACCCGCCAAACGCCGCATCAATTCCAACGGCGTCGCCTCCGGCGTGAGGTGCAGCGCCAACGCCGCGCTCACCGTGCGGGTTTTGCGAGCGATTCCCGCTGCATCCAAACCGGTGCCCGGTCCGACCAGCGCCGCCGGTTCTTCACCCAATAACGCACACGCCAGCGCCGTCGCTGAAGTCGTGTTTCCGATGCCCATTTCGCCGCAAATCAACAGCTTGGCTCCGGCAGCCAGCGCCCGTTCTACTCCGTCACGTCCGATATTTAAGCCCTCAATGAGCTGGCGCTCCGTCATCGCCGCTTCCCGCGCAATGTTGCCGGTGCCAGCGCCGAGTCGCTCGCTGCGCACCCCGGCAATCTCACCCGGATCAGTCACGGTGCCGAGATTAAAAAGCTCCAAACGCACGCCGAGCGCCTGCGCCATTACCGACACGGGTGCGCCGCCGGTGGCCATATTGCGCAGCATTTGAATCGTCACGACCTGCGGAAAAGCGGAAATACCCTCAGCAACTGCGCCGTGATCGGACAAAAATTGCAGCACCTGCACCGGATCAGGCGACGGCGTCGCGGTGTTTTGCATTCCGGCGAGCGCGATTGCCATTTCCTCCAAACGCCCCAGCGAGCCATACGGTTTGGTTAATTGATCTTGGCGCTGGCGAGCGGCATCCGCTGCGGCGTGATTGATTGGATGGCACGGTTCATTCAGCCAAGTAAGTTCAATTGTCATGCGTTCATTCCTGCGCGAATGTGAATGAAATTTGCAAAAGCCCCCCTTTGAAAAAGGGGGGTTGGGGGGATTTTGAGATAAGGCTTTTTTTATTATGGCGTATAACGCAGCGTTAAATACGCGGCTCGCCCTAATTGATTAAACCAAGCTGACGTTTCATATTTTTCATCAAACGCATTTTCTAATCGCGCCTGCACGCGCCACGTCGAATTGAGCGCATATTCAGTGCGGAAATCAACCAGCGCATAACTATTCAAGCGCGTGATATTGGCGGAATCATCAAATCGGCGTCCCGCAAAAAAGATCGTGCTGCCAATTGACCAACGCTCGAATTGACGATCAATTGCCACTTGCGCCGTCTGCTCCGGTCGCCGCGCCAGCAGGTTGCCGCGAGTGCTGCCGGGTGAACGATCTTCTGGATTCATCACCGTGACATTGGCGTTCACATCCCAAGCCAACAGCCGCGCCGTCGCCGTCACCTCAACGCCCACAATGCGAGCGCGATTGATGTTGGCTGCCGTCCAGGTTGCGGGATTAAATTGAATCAAATCATCAATTTCCGTTTGATACAGATTGACGCCCCAGCGCCCCGCCGCATCCAGCGCCAGCGGCAATGCGCCACTCGCGCCCAGCTCCCAACTGCGCGACTGTTCGGGATCAAGCGCCGGATTGCCGTAATTCGGGTAATACAAGTTATTGAAACTTGGCGCTTTAAATGCGGTGCCGTGCGCCAGCGTGAGCTGCAAACCATTGTCAAACTGATAACCGAGCGCGGCGGAACCGGTGGCGTGAGTGCCGAATTGTTGATTGTCATCTTGACGCAGTCCGAGCGTGACGCGAACTGCGCCAAATTCTCCCTGATATGCGCCAAAACTGCCGACATTATCGCGGGATGTGACGTTGTAAGTGGTGGAGCTGGCGATGGCGTCGCTGAGAGCATCGACACCCAAACTGATGTGCTGCGTGGGCGTCAGCGCGAAGTTGTTTTGCACCGAGCCAGTGGTGCGGGTGGTTTCAAAGGTGCTCACGCGCTGCGGGTCGATGCCGTCTAAATAGGCTCGCGCCAAATCCCAACTCTGCCCACCAGCGAAAATGACCGTCCACGCCGTCAGCGGTTTGAGCGTGGCGGACGCGCCCACGACCTGCTGATCGGCGCGTGCCGTGTCGCCGGCAAAGATGGAGCCGTCGTAGTCGGCGCGATTTTCCGAGCGCAGCAGATGCGCGTCGAATTGCACGGCGTCGCTGAACGCATAACCACCGCGCAGACTCACGCCCAGATTGCGATAACGATCCCGATCTGGCTGGATCACGCCGCAGCCAGCAAACGGAGCGGGGCGACCGCTGCAGGCGTTGATGCCGTCGGTGCGATCCAGATTGGTGCCGAGATTGAACCAGCCGTGCTCGCCACCACCGGACAGTCCCGCCGTGACGTTGCTGGTATTCAAACTGCCGCCGGTGATGCTGAACTGCGGCGTCAACGCGCCACCGCCTTTTTTGGTGAAAATTTGAATCACGCCGCCAATCGCTTCTGAGCCGTACAGACTCGAACGCGGCCCGCGGACCACTTCAATCCGTTCGACCTGCGCCAGCGGCAAATTTTCCAACGCGGTTAAACCAGCGGTTGCCGATCCCACCGGTACACCGTCAATCAACACCAGCAGATGATCGGAATTGGTGCCGCGCAGAAACAAGGTGGTTAAATGACCAGCGCCGCCGTTTTGCGACACGCTGATGCCCGGAATGCCGCGCAGCACTTCCGGCACCGAACGCGCTTGTTGACGTTCGATGTCGGCGCGTTCAATCACGGTGACGGCAGCGAGCGTGTGGCTGCTCGGTTCGGACGTGCGATTGGCGGTCACGATGACGGGATCAAGCGTGGTCACTGCGGCAGCGTGAGCGAGCTGCGGTAATAGCGGCATGGTCAGAGCGACCAGCAGCGAGGGATAGTTCATGTGCTAACTCCAAGTCAGACCCGGCGCACCCGCGCAGGTCTGGCGATTGAAATGGAGTTGGCGCGGGCGCACGAGCGCAGCAACAGCACTCGGTCAGTTGCCCCACGCAACTCCGGTGAGAGCGCCAACCACGCGCTCGGCCTGATCTTTTGGCCGGTCTCCGGGCTGACGAGTGGAGTTGTTGCCAATTCCGACCGCGCCGCCTTCCCATGAATAGTCACAGTGGCATCTGACGCGGTTTAACTCGTTTACCGTTGCGGGGGCAGCGTCGGCATCGCACCGACTTCCCGTTTCACTCCGCGAGCGAACCCGCCGAGCACCGAAAGATCACGCGCCACATTCTAGGACGATTCAACCGTTGTGATTTCTACCACTGCCGCCATCAGCGTCGAATGTGTGACACCGGCGCGATCTCAAACACTTGCGGCCAGTATTTGCCGGTCACAAACAGCCGTCCGCTCGCGGCGTCATAAGCAATGCCGTTGAGCACCGCATCGGGATTGCGCCGCGCTGCGAGCGGACGCAGCCCGCGTAAATCCAGCCAACCCACGACTGCGCCCGTCGCTGGATCAATCCGCGCAATCCGCTCCTGCTGCCAGATATTCGCCCAAATCTCACCTGCGACCCATTCCAACTCATTGAGCGCCATCACTTTTTGAGCGCCATCGTACACCAGCACCCGCCGCAGTTCGCGCCGCGTTGTCGGATCAAAAAAGCGCAATTCGGCGCTGCCGTCGCTGATAATCCACTGCACCCCGTCGCTCGTGATGCCCCAACCTTCGCCGGAATAGGTGAAGCTGGCGCGGGGCTGCAACGTCGCACGGTCATAAATCAAACCGCGCTGCTCGCGCCACGTCAGTTGCACAATGTCATCGCGCCAGACGGCGATCCCCTCGCCAAAACAGTCGGCAGGCAGGCGCGTTTCCTGCTCAATGCGTCCCGTCGTCAGGTCAACGCGCCGCAGCGCCGAGTGCCCATAAAGCCCAATACTTTCAAACAGTTGCCCGTCAAAAAACAGCAATCCTTGCGTAAACGCCGTTGGATCGTGCGGAAAGCTGGCGACGATGCGATAACCGTCAATTGGCGCGGATTCACTGCCGAATAAACACGCAGCGCATAGAATAGAATACAGCGCCGTGACAAACAGAAATTGTCGTTTCATGTGAATAAAGACAACTGAGGATTTTATGATAACAGCGACATTAAAACGCGCTTCATTATTCGAGCGCATACTGACCTCACCTTGGACATTGTTATTCGTGATTGCGCTGAGTTTTCTTTGGCAACTCGGCGCGATGCCATTATACAATCTTGACGAGGGTGCATTCACAGAAGCAACGCGAGAAATGTTAGATAGCGGCAATTTTATTACGCCACATAAAGACGGCGAGCCGCGTTATGATAAACCCATTTTAATTTATTGGCTGCAAGCAGCTTCTACGCAACTATTTGGTCTTAATGAATTCGCTTTACGCCTGCCGTCAGCACTTGCAGCCAGCATTTGGGTGTTCGCGTTATGGGGTTTTGTGCGCAAACATATTGATGCGCCAACAGCAACGGTAGCGGGATTAACTTTGGCGCTGGCGCTGCAAGTCTCGTTAATTGGTAAAGCGGCAGTTGCAGATGCGTTGCTCAATCTATTTCTGGCGCTGACTTTTTTTGAACTCTATCGTTATTTTACTGCGTCAGCACTGAAAATACAGCGCCGCAGCTTATATCGCGCTTATTTATGGATGGGATTGGGATTTTTAACGAAAGGTCCGGTTGCTGTATTCTTTCCCGTGCTGGTGAGTTTTCTATTTGTCTTAACAGAAATTCGCTGGTCGTGGCACAGTTGGCACGGACTAAAACGCTGGTTATTCGCAGCCATTTCACCGTTGGGGTGGTTGATTTTTCTCCTCGTGGCTGGACCTTGGTATTTAGCAATTTATCTTGATGATGGTATTGGTTTTTTTGAGAGCTTTTTTCTACAACATAATGCCGGACGCTTTACCGCTGTCATGCACGGTCATGCGGGATTTCCGGGTTATTATGTCATTGCGTTACCGTTAATTGTGCTGCCATTTAGCGGCTGGTTAATCAACTTGTGGCGTAATTATCGCAGCGCGTGGCAAGATCAATTAGAACGTTTTTTATGGCTGTGGTTTATCAGCGTGTTCATTGTCTTCTCTTTTTCCGCCACGCAATTGCCGCATTATTTGTTATATGGCGCGACGCCGTTATTTATTTTAATGGCAAAATATCGAGAAAATTTAACGCAACGCAACTTAGCATTATTACCGCCATTATTATTCACAATAGTTTTAATGCTGTTGCCATTGTTCATTGATTTTATATTGCACGTTGCACATGGAATTGCTACCAGTCACTCGGCAGAAGTTCGCGCCATGTGGGAATTAAATCCGCAGGTTGCTGGTATTCTCACTGTAGCAAAACAGGAGTTTGATCTCTTGTATGGCATTATGATGTTAATGAGTTTAGCGGTCATCATTTGGTTATGGCAGCACGCCACAATGTCGTTATGGCAACGGCTAATTTTAGCGGGTGTATTACAAACAGTTGTGGTTTATGGCGTGGTCATGCCGCGCATCTTTACTGCTTTACAGTTGCCAGTAAAAGAAGCGGCGTTAATTGCGCAGCACATGGCATTGCCGACGGTGATGTATCGCACGTCAGCACCGAGTTTTAGCGTGTATCGGCAGGCCATTACACCGAAAAGAGCAGTGCAAGCGGGCGATCTGGTTTTTTTACGAGTGGATAAACGCGCAGCATTGCAGCGTGAATATCCTGAATTGACCGCCGAATTGATTTATCAACGCGGTGCCTTCATCTTGTTGAAATTGACAGCGCAGGCGGAATCCATGCCATGAAACAACCGTTATTGCTCTTGGCATTCGTTGGTTTTTTCACTGCCGCCAGCCTATTTTTTGTTGGCGGTTATCATGCTGGTTTTCACTTTATCAATCAATGGTCAACTGCGTATCCAGAATGGTTGTGGCAATGGCTGACTGTATTGGGTGATGAGCGCGTTGCATTCACTTTAATGCTGTTATTGGCATGGCGTTATCCCCAATTATTGTGGACGTTATTATTCGCTGCAATTCTGGCAACGCTTTACAGTCGCGGCTTAAAAGAATTATTCGACGCCGCTCGTCCCGCTGCCGTGCTCGCCGCCGACAGTTTCCAGCGCCTCGGCTGCGAACTGCGCCAGCACAGCTTTCCCTCCGGTCACAGCGTCACGGCGGGCATGGTTGGCGGCGTGTTGCTGCTGCAATTGCGCTGGATTGAGGTGCGAATCGCGTTGATTTTATTCGTCATTTTAATCGGCATCAGCCGCATCGCGGTTGGCGCACATTGGCCAGTTGATGTCGTCGCCGGTTTGAGCGGCGGCTGGTTGGCCGCAGAATTGGGCGCACGACTCGCTGCGCGTTGGCCGGCACCAACATTGACGCGCCGCAGTCGCCGCGTGTTGCTCGGTCTCGCCGCGCCGGTCGTGCTGAGTTTATTGGTCAACGATGGCGGTTATCCACAAGCGGCGCTGTTATTACAACTCATTGGTGGCACTGCGTTTTTTTATTTGACGCGGCGCTTTTAAGAAAGTTGTCAGTTATCGGTTGTCGGTAGGAGTGACGCAATTGCGATATAAGCGATCTATTTATTGGTTTTCAATAATTGGTGATAACGACTTTTTTTACTGACGACTGAAAACTGAAAACTGACAACTTTTTTTAACCGTATTCACAGGATCGCTCTCATGCGTTTGTCCGATATTGATCAATTATTTACTCCCAGCGCCGTCGCCGTATTTGGTGCCAGCGATAGCGATGGCTCCATCGGTGGGCTGGTGTTTCGCAACCTGCTCGCGGGCGGTTTTAGCGGGCATTGTTACGCGATCAATCCGAAATATGAGGAGGTCGCCGATCAACCTTGTTATCCCAATTTGAAGGCGCTGGATAAGCAGATTGATCTGGCGCTGATTGCCGCGCCAGCCGAAGCGGTGGCGGCAATTCTCGATCAATGCGGCAGTTACGGCGTCAAGGTCGCGGTGGTGCATTCCGCTGGTTTTGGTGAGCACGGCGAGCGCGGAGTGGTGCTGCAAGAAAAGATGGTGGAAGCAGCGCGGCGCAATCACATTCGGGCGCTCGGCCCCAACTGCCTCGGCGTGATGCGCCCGCAGCACGGCTTAAATGCCAGCGTCGGGCAGGATTTGCCGCACTCCGGCAACGTCGCGCTGGTGTCGCAGTCGGGCGCGATTTGCACGGCGATGATTGACTGGTCAGAACGGCGCAAGGTGGGATTTTCTGCCGTCGTGTCGCTGGGCGCAGCGGCTGATGTCGATTTTGGCGACATTCTCGATTACCTCGCGCTCGACACCCAAACGCAGTGCATCTTGTTGTATGTCGAAGGAATTCGTCATGCGCGGCATTTTATGAGCGGGTTGCGAGCGGCAGCGCGACTCAAGCCGGTGATCGTCGTCAAAGCCGGTCGCCATCCCGCTGGCACCCGTGCGATCAAATCGCACACCGGCGGATTTGTCGGTTCGCCAGACGTATTCCGCGCCGTCACCGAGCGAGCGGGTGTGGTGCAGGTGTCTGATTTAGATCAACTGTTTGCGGCAGCGCAGGTGTTTGGCACGCGGCGACGGCTGGCGGGAGATCGCATCGCCATCATCACCAACGGCGGCGGTCCCGGCGTGTTGGCGGCAGATCGGATGGTGGAATTGGGCTTGACGCTGGCGCAGTTCGGCGACGCGACGCGGCAGACGTTGGAGCAGGGTTTGCCCGGATATTGGTCACACGGCAATCCGGTGGACATCATCGGCGACGCGCCGCCGGAGCGGTATCGGCTGGCGCTGGATGCGTGTCTGGCTGACAGCGAAGTGGACGGCGTGTTGTGCATTCTCGCGCCGCTGGTATTTGGCGATCCGGTGGCGGCTGCCGAGCAGGTGATCGCCGCTGCCAAAGCCAGCCGGAAACCGATTTTGGCGTGTTGGATGGGCGGCAAGCGGGTGGCTGAAGCGCAGGCGCTGTTGGCGGAGCACGATGTGCCGCAATTCGACAGCCCCGAAGCTGCGGCCGAGGCGTTTTCATTTCTCGCCGTGTATCACCGCAATCAAAAATTGCTGATGCAATCGCCGGCGCCGCTCTCGCATGAAAACCCGCCGGATGTGGAAGGAGCGCGGTTGATTATTGAGGGCGTGATGGCGGAAGGGCGCAAAACGCTGGGCACGGTGGAGGCCAAAGCGATTCTGGCGTCGTTTCAAATTCCGACCATGCAGGCGGTGCTCACGCGCACCCCGAATGAGGCGCTGATGGCGGCGGAAATGCTGGGGTTTCCGGTGGTGATGAAGCTCAATGCGCCTGATTTAGAACATAAATCTGACGTAGACGGTGTGCGCTTGAATATCGACGACGCGCAGTCGGTGCGGCGCATTTTCAGCGAGATCATCGACCGCGCTAAACGGCTGCGCCCGGAGCTGCGGTTGGAGGGCATCACTGTTGAGCACATGGCGTCCACTCGCGCTGCCCGTGAGCTGATGATTGGCGTGTTCCGCGACAAAATTTTTGGGCCGGTGATTAGTTTTGGCGCAGGTGGCACGAAAGAAGAAGTGCTGGCGGATCGGGCGCTAGGATTGCCGCCGCTCAACGCTTTTATTACAGAAACAATGATTGATCACACGCGCATCGTGCGTTTAATGGGCGCGTTTGGGAATATGCCGCCGATGAATCGGGTCGCGTTGGCAAAAATTCTCCAGCGCGTTTCAGAAATGGTCTGCGAATTACCGGAAATTATTCGCATGGACATCAATCCGTTAATTGGCAACGATAAAGAAGTGATTGCAGTTGATGCGCGAATTCAAGTTGAGTATCGCCCACCGCAGCAGACAACCTATGGTCACATGGCGATTCATCCGTATCCGAGTCATTTAATTGAACGGGTGCAATTGCCAGACGGTAAAGATTTAGTGATTCGCCCGATTCGCCCGGAAGATGCCGAATTAGAACAGGAATTTGTGCGCGGATTGTCGGAGCAAACCAAATACTTTCGTTTTATGCAGACGATTAAAGAATTATCGCCAGAAATGCTGGTACGGTTTACGCAAATTGATTACGACCGTGAAATGGCGTTAATTGGCGTGATTGAACAAGATGGCGCAGAAGTGGAAGTCGGCGTGGCGCGATATATGACACGCCCGGGCGGTGAAGATTGTGAGTTTGCGATTGTTGTTTCTGATCACTGGCGCAATTTAGGCATTGGCGCACGGTTAATGCGATCTTTGATGCAAAATGCGCGGTCGCGGGGATTGCGCGTGATGGATGGTGAAGTATTAACGGCGAATACGCGAATGCTGGCGCTGGTTAAATCGTTGGGATTTCGGATTGAAAGCGATCCGCAAGATTTAGCGATTAAATTGGTGAGCAAGGTGTTATAAAAAATGTTTGCAGTGCCTCGGTCATTCGGGGCATTGGCAGAATTGATTTCAGCAACAGGTTTTCGTGTGTAGAAAACATTTTCATCGAAGTGATTTATTTTGAATTTGCAGGTTTAGTTTAGTCGTGAATAAACAGCAAAACTGTAAGGTTGAATCAAAAAAGTTCAGTGGGTTTTTTAATGTATCGTTTGTTGAAAAAGGGTTAATCTAAAAAAAAGATTTTCACTCCAAAGTAAGTAATAAACACATTTTTTAGTTTGAACTGAAAACCGAATGAAGTTTATTTTGAAGGTGGATTTAAACATGCGGCGTTCTAAAAAAAACAAAAAATTAAACTTTAAACAACTAACTTAAAAAAACAATCTCAGACGCAAATTAACCCAAAAAAGAATTAAAATCAAAATCAACCAATTTTTGTTTTCTAATTTTAATTTTTAAATTAAAAATTAAAATTAACTTAAATATGTAATCTAACTTAAAATGTAAGTTTTATTTTTAAACCCTTGTTTTGGTAACCCCCCCAAACCCCCCCTTTTTTAAGGGAGGGGAATTAAATTCCTACTTTTTTCGATTTGTAAAATCTTTTAATCGCTGGCGCTGTTTAATTTGATGCGGCGTAAGTTTGTTTTTCCGCCCTTGAAAAGGATTGCTACTGGTTTTGAATTCCAATCGCAACGGCGTTCCCAATAAATTTAATTCTTTACGAAAACGATTGATGAGATAACGCCGATATGTTTCTGGCACCAATTCAGTTTGATTGCCGTGAATCACGATAATCGGCGGATTGCGCCCGCCCTGATGCGCATAGCGTAACTTAATCCGCCGCCCGTGTACTAACGGCGGTTGATGTTCCTGCACCGCAGCTTCCAACATCCGCGTCAAAATCGGCGTTCCCAAATCGCGGGTCGCGTTAGCGTAAGCGCGATCCACCTCATCTAGCAATAGCCCCACGCCGCTGCCGTGCAACGCCGAAATCAGATGTTGCTTGGCGAAATCCAAAAACGCCAACTTGCGCACAAATTCGCTTTTCACCCGCTCGCGCTCTTCAACTGACAGCCCGTCCCACTTGTTGACCGCCACCACCAGCGCCCGTCCGCTGTCGATGATGTGACCTGCCAGCGTCGCGTCCTGCTCACCAATGCCCTGATGTGCATCCAGCACCAAAATGATCACATTTGCTGCTGCAATTGCTTGTAACGTTTTGATCACGCTAAATTTTTCAATTGCATCGTGAACTCGCGCCCGTCGCCGCAAACCCGCAGTATCGATCAACGTGTAGTGCCGCCCCAGCCGTTCAAACGGGATAAAAATACTGTCGCGGGTGGTGCCGGGCAGATCAAACGTCACCACCCGTTCTTCACCAAGCAAGCGATTGATTAACGTCGATTTTCCCGCATTCGGACGCCCAACAACCGCCACGCGCACCCCGTCCGCTGTCGGCGCGGGATCGCTGTCAGCGTCTGGCAACTGCGCAAACACCAGCTCCAGCAGCTCGCGGATGCCGTGTCCCTGCGTTGACGACACCGGCAGCGGCTCGCCCAGCCCCAGCCGATGAAACTCAGCCGCAGCGATGGCGCTATTGGTGGAATCACTTTTATTGACCACCAGCGTGATCGGCTTGCCGAAGCGCCGCAGCCGCTGCCCGATCTCAAAATCTTCTGGCGTACAGCCATCGCGGGCATCGACCAAAAATAACAGATGATCGGCTTCGTCCACCGCCAGCAACACTTGCCGCTCCATCAGCGCCTCAACGCCTTCAGGAGCTGTGCCGATGCCGCCGGTGTCCACGATCACATACGGACGCGGACCGCCCTGACCGACGCCGTATTGGCGATCACGGGTCAAACCCGGAAAGTCCGCTACCAACGCATCGCGGGTGTGGGTCAGGCGATTAAACAAGGTCGATTTACCGACATTCGGACGACCAATCAGGGTGATCACAGGCAACATGGTTTGAATACTCGATAACAAACAGGCGTTTAATGCGCCGGAGCGGGATTAGTTTTAGCGACCGGCGCAGGTGTTTTAGCTGGCGCAGGCGGCGACGCACTTTGCCCCCCTTTGAAAAAGGGGGGTTGGGGGGATTTGAAATCAGGCAGTTGGCTGGATTTAAGCGCGGCAGCTTGAGATTTCAGCACCGTCAGCGCCGCCAACGTCCCATCGTCGGCATAAACATACAGGCGACCATCTGCCAGCAGCGGACGCGCCGTGATACCCGCTGTTTTGGTGAGCCGCAGCCGCCCAACCAACCGTCCATCGCCTTGATCAAGCACATGCAGATAACCCTCCACATCGCCGACCACCAGCCACTGCTCAACCACCGTCGGCGCAGTTAATTGACGATAACGCAGCGCGTCCTGTTTCCAGCGTCCTGCGCCCGTGCCCAACTCCGCGCTCCAGACTTGATCTTGCGAATCGGTGATCAACAAATCATCACCAGCGACCGCCAGCCCCGCGTATGCCGACAACTCACGCCGCCAGCGCACCGTGCCGGTCAGCACGTCCACTGCCGCCAAATCACCGTGATATGAACCGACGTAAATCTGGTCATCAACCAGCAGCGGATCGGCGTCAAGGTCAGCAATTCGCGCCAGCTCAGAACGACCGCTAGGGCGTGAAATCACCACTTCCCACAACGGCGTCCCGTCGTGCGGATCAAGTTTGACCAACTTGCCGCTGGATAAACCGACAACCACTCCGCTCGGCGTCAGCGTTGGCGTACTGCTGCCGCGCAACGTCAGCACTGGCGCGGGATAGTTGACATGCCAGCGTTCTTGACCAGTCGCCGCGTCAAGTGCGTAGAGCGTGTCATCCAACGTGTGAACGCAAATCGCCTCCGCGCTGATCGACCTCGGCACCGATAACACCTCGCTGCCGAGCTGATGTCGCCACAGCTCATGCCCATCGGTGAGCGCCAGCGCCACCACTTCACCCTGACTGGTGCCCAACACCAATCGCTCACCTGCCACCGCCGGACCGCCGCTGAATGCCAAACCCGTCTCGCGCTGCCACAGCGTCCGCCCACTGTCAGCATCCACCGCCGCAATGCGTCCGCTGGCGTCAGCGACATACAAGCGCCCGCCGTGCAGCGCCGGCACCAGATACAGCCGCCGCCCTTCCGTGCCACGAGTCGGGCGCACCGACCAGCGCGGCGTCAGCGTCACCTCCGCCGTCAGCGCCGTTAATTCCGTTGGTGGTGTTGGATTTTTATCTTGACCAAACCAAGGCACCGAGCTGCAACCGCTCAACGCGCCAATTAAAATGAGCGCCGCGATGCGAAAAATTCCCGACCTGCGTTGGAATTTCATGTGCCTCTGATCCGTCGTGAATGTTCAATAAAAATGGTCATTAAAAAGTTGTCAGTTGTCAGTGAAACGCTGTTTTTTTACCGACAACTGACAACTGAAACACTGACAACTTTTTCTCAACTCGCCGGTGGCAAATTGTCGCGTTTCAAGCGCACCAATTCCGCCAAACCGCAGCCCTGCGCCAGCGCCTGTTCATACGCCACCCGCGCTCCGGCACTGTCACCGCGCCCAACTGCCACATCGCCGCGCACCGCCGCAAACGCTCCCGCAAATGCCGGACTCTGATCGTGTGCTGCGATGGTCGCCGCCGCCGCATCCCATTGTTTTTCAGCAACTTGAATCCGCGCCAACCGCAGCGCAGCGATGGTTGCAAACGCCGGATCAGGAGCGGTCGCCAGCGCCTGTTGCAGCGCCGTGATCGCTCCCGCCACATCGCCCGTTTCATACAACGCTTTGGCTGCCACCAAATCGCTCAAACTGGCGTAAGCGGTTGAATTAAAATCATCTTTTAGCGCCGCCACTGCGGAAGTGAGCGCCGTCGTGCCCTCAGCATCCGCCGCCGTCACGACCTGCTCAAATGCCGCAGATGCCGCGCTCGCCACGCGCTGTTGATGGTCAACCCACAGTCGCCAACCCGAAATCGCGCCCAAACCCAGCACGGTGCCGGCAATCACGGATAAACCATTTTCTTTCCACCATTTTTTAATGGCTTCTACTTTTTCTTCATCGGTTTCGTAACTCAAAATCATCTCCGTCGCAGTGCGTTTTTTTATGCCGTTAAATGCGCAGTTAAAAATGCGGTCAATTCTTCAAAAGTGAATAACTGTTGTTCAGAATCCAATCGCAATGATTTCAACCCAAAGCGATTCTCTGCCAATTCCGTTTCACCCAGCACCAGCGCAAATTGCGCCCCGCTTTTATCGGCTTTTTTGAATTGATTTTTGAAATTGCCGCCGCCGCAATTGGTCAACATCCGCAAGCCCGGCACCGCGTCGCGCAGCCGTTCTGCCACCACCGGCGCAGCCTGCTGCGCTGCCGCGCCAACTGCGACCAAATAGACATCGACCGCAGCGTCCGGTTGCGCTCCAGCGGCTGCCAGCATTTCCACCAGTCGCTCTAAACCCATCGCAAAACCAATCGCCGGTACCGATTTGCCGCCCAATTGCGCCACCAAACCATCGTAGCGCCCGCCCGCGCAGACCGTGCCCTGTGCGCCGAGCGCGTCCGTGACCCACTCAAACACGGTGCGGTTGTAATAATCCAAACCGCGCACCAAACGCGGATTGAGTTGATAACGCACACCAGCCGCGTCGAGTCCGGCGCAAATTTGCTCAAAATGGCTGCGCGTCTCCGCGCCCAGATGTGCCAATAACGTGGGAGCGCCAGCGACGATCTCCTGCGTTGCCGGATGTTTGGAATCCAGCACCCGCAGCGGATTGGTGGTCAAACGGCGCTGGCTGTCGGCATCAAGCTGATCGGCGTGGGCGCTGAGATAAGTGACCAATTGCGCCCGATACGCCGCCCGTTCCTCAGCATCGCCGAGCGAGTTGAGTTCCAAGCGTAAATCGGTCAAGCCCAGCCGTCGCCACAGCCGCGCCGTCAGCAACATCAATTCCAAATCAATCTCCGCGCCAGCCAGCCCAAAAGTCTCAACGCCGATCTGGTGAAATTGGCGATAACGACCGCGCTGCGGGCGCTCGTAACGGAACATCGCGCCGCGATACCACAGGCGCTGCGGCTGGATGAGCAGCCCGTGCTCTAGCGCGGCGCGGACGCAGCTTGCCGTTCCTTCGGGGCGCAAGCTCAGGCTGTCACCGTTGCGGTCATCAAAGCTGTACATCTCCTTTTCAACGATGTCAGTCACCGCGCCAATGGCACGGTGAAACAGCGCCGTCACCTCCACCAGCGGCGTGCGAATTTCCGCGTAACCGTAGCTGGTCACGACCTCGCGCACGGTGTCTTCCACGTGCTGCCAGAGCGCCACCTGCGCCGGCAAGATGTCGTGCATTCCGCGAATTGCTTGCAGAGATTTAGTCATATTCAGGAGTCGTCGCAGTTGTGGAATCAGCGGCAGCATCAGCCGCCGCTGCGGGCGCAAGCGGCAACGTGAACCGCGCCACGTTGCCCCGCGCATGAGCCATCACATCAAACGGTTCGCCATTCACCGTCACATTGACCGCGTTGGCTTTGCCGATGATGAACTGATATGGCGGCTGCCCGGTCAGCTCGCGCCGCTCGCCTTCGCGGATTTTGCCGGTAAGCACGGTGCGTCCATTGCCGCCGGTGACACTCAACCACGCCGTCTTCATAAATTCCACTGTCACCTCCAGCGGCGCAACTGCTGCCGGAGCGGTTGTTTCTGCGCCAACGGTCGGCGCAGATGACGTGCTTGCGGCAACCTCAGCGGGTGGCGCGGGTTCCGACGTGGCTGGTGATGACGCCGGTGCCGAAGTGACCGCTGCTGGCGCAGGTGCAGCAGCAGCCGGTGCCGCGTCAGCTTCATTTTGAATGGGCGGGAGTTGAGATTGAGCTGCGTTTTCCGCCGTCTGTTCAACTGCTGCTTCAAACAACGTGGGCGCGAGATCAGCACGAAAATACCAACCCAGCGCCAGCACCGGCAGCAGTGCGCCCACGATCAACAACAGCGTCGTGTTACTGCGTGTTGTGGCGACAACCGGCTCTGCTGCTGGAAACGTTGGGAGCACAATCGGCGGCGGTGCGGCTGGCGCGATGCTGACGGGCGCAGGTGGCAATGTTGGAAGTGGCGCTGGCGTCAGCTCCAACGGTGCAGCAGGCGCTGGCGTCAACTCTGGCTCCGGCGTCACTGGCGCTGGCGGGGTGACATCAGAACGGGTGCTGGCGTAATACGCTTGCAGCAGCGGCTCGGCATCCACTTCCAACAGCCGTGCATAGTTGCGCAGATAACCGGCGACGTAGACCGCCGCTGGCAGTTCTTCATAACGACCCTGTTCCAGCGCGTCCACCACATCCTTGCGCAGGTGCAGTTGGGTGGCGACGCGCTCGAGTTCGAGACCTCGTGATTGCCGCTCGCGCTGGAGGTGTTGACCGGGGCGCTCGGCAGGATCGACGCGGGCAGGTGCCGCTGTTTCGATCACATTCAATGCGTTCATCAGTGTTTCCATTTCTGCGAAAAATCCCAGCCAACGGACTGGGAATAAAAAAAGCGGGTCGCCTCAAAAATGGCGCTGGTTCAAAGCAGTGGCAGATGCCGCAGGCTCACAAATTACCGGATTTGGTGATGGGCGCGGTGGGGAAATTTTTGTGCAGCGCCTGTGCATAATTGCTGGCGCGTTTGCGGTTGCCCAACTGCTGCTCCACCGTAACGCCCAGCGTCAGCGCCTGATAAGCAGTGGCGGGAGTGCGCACAGTTGCGGGTTCAAAATAACGATCTAAATAGCCTTTAGCAGCTTTGGTATCACCGCGTCGCTGCGCGAGGTCTGCCAACTTCACCAGCGCCGGACCAAAACTCGGATTGCCGACTAACGCAGCTTGATAATGCGTCGCTGCTTTTGCCAGATCACCGGCTTGGACGGCGCAATTGCCGGCGTTGGTCAGCGCCAGCCATGGTGTGGCATACAGCGGATTGGCGAGCGCCTTTTGAAACTGCGTCTCGGCTTCGGCGTAATGTTTTTGGCGACATTCATACGCACCATAGGCATAACGCACGTCGGAATTGTTGGGCGCGAGCGCGATAGCGCGGTCGTAATGTTCCTTGGCCTGCGCTGCTTGCCCGATTTCTTCGTATAAAAACGCCGCCCAAACATGCGCACGCGGATAGCTTTTATCGGCTTCCAACGCCTGCTGCGCTCGCCGAAACGCGACATCAGTTTGACCCCGGTTGTAGTACTCCTCCGCCATGCGGACATACAGCTCCGCCGGGCTATCTTCCGGGTCTAAACCCAACGCCTCATCAGTGTGCTGCGTCTGCTTTTTGAGACCGCCGCAAGCCACCACCCCGCAGCACAATCCCAGCATCAACAAGCGTCGCATTTGCGCTGTGTTCATTTTAGTTCACCACCGGCACTGCCACGCGGCGGGTGCGATCATTCACCCGCCCAACCAATTGTCCACAAGCAGCAGCGATCTCATCGCCGCGTGTTTTGCGCGTCATGGCAAAAATTCCCGCGCCGGTCAGCCGCAGTCGAAATGCCTCTACGCGCTCCGGTGGTGAGGTGGCAAAGGTGCTGCCGCTGAACGGATTAAACGGAATGAGATTGAGCTTGGAAGGAATGCCTTCCAACAGACGAATCAATTGCTTCGCGTGTGTCAGGCTGTCATTCACACCATCAAGCATGACGTATTCCCAAGTGATTTTGCGGCGCGGATCGCGGCCGAGATACGCCTTACACGCCGGCAGCAGTTGCGCCAGCGGATATTTGCGATTGATCGGCATCAGCTCATCGCGCAGTGCGTCGGTGGGTGCGTGGAGCGAGACGGCCAGCGAGACGTTGCTGACCTCGCGCAGCCGATAAATGTTGGGCACGACGCCGGAAGTGCTGACGGTCACGCGGTGCTTGGCGAGCATGTACGCCAGATCGTCCTGCATGATCTCCAGCGCGGCGATCACGGCATCAAAATTCGCCAGCGGCTCGCCCATTCCCATCAGCACCACGTTGGTCAGCGGTTGGTCAAGCTGACGTGCGGCGTGCCAAACCTGCCCGATGATTTCGCTCACCGTGAGATTGCGATTAAAGCCCTGCTGCGCGGTGGCACAAAACGCGCAATTCAACGCGCAGCCCACTTGTGAAGACACGCACAACGTGCGGCGGCGACCTTCGGGAATGCAGACGGTTTCCACCCGCTGCCCGTCGTGCAATTCCAGCACCCATTTCACGGTGCCATCGGCAGACGGATGGTCAGCAATGATGCGCGGCAGCTCCAGCCGCGTGACCTCGCGCAGCCGTTCGCGCCACGATTTGGGTAAATCGGACATGGCGTCGAAATCAGTAACGCCATGTTTATGTAACCATTTGAAGAGATTGCGCCCGTGAAACGGTTTGACGCCCAGCCCGACCGCCAGCGCCTCGCACTCGGCAAGCCGCAGGTCAAACAGATTCGGTAACGGGGCGGGAGCGGTCATCGGAGGAAGGTCAATCAACGGGTGCGCGGACACGCGCCTTCGGGGAAAAAGAAGGCGATTTCCACCTCGGCGGTTTCCACTGCGTCAGAACCGTGCGCGGCGTTTTCGGTGAACGAGTCGGCGAAATCGGCGCGGATGGTGCCGGGTGCAGCATTGGCGGGATTGGTTGCGCCCATGATGTCGCGGTTTTTGGCAACGGCGTCCTCACCTTCCAACACCTGCACCATCACCGGGCCGGAGGTCATAAAGCCCACCAGTTCATCAAAAAACGGTTTGCCCTGATGAATCGCATAAAACGCGCTGGCTTGTTCTTGGCTCAGATGCAGCATTCTGGCGGCGACGATGCGCAGCCCGGCGGTTTCAAAGCGGGCGAGAATGGCACCGATGGCGTTTTTAGCGACAGCGTTGGGTTTGATAATTGAGAGAGTGCGTTCAATAGCCATGCGGGACTCCACAAAAAGGATCAATCATTGGGACAAGAAGGAGGTTTACGAAAGGGAAAGGCGTCAAAATTCAGCCGTTAAGTCTAGCGTTAGCACTTGCGTTGAGGCAATCTGTTGTCTGCATTGCAGGCAGGCAGCTCCATTGAGAGCAATCTGTTTTAAGAACCAGCCACCGTGCAATGATTCAAGCATTCTAGCCGTGAATCCTCTCCGTCGTTTATGCCAACTCCCCCCCAACAGATTGCCGCCATCCTTGAAACACGAGGAATCGTAACCCCAGCGCCCGTGCCGCCGCCGCCCGCGCAAGACACCAGTAAACAAATTACGACGCTGTTAGAGGAACGCGGCATCATCTCGCGTGACCAATTGACGCAAGCGCGGCGCGTCCACAGCAAGCTGCCCGATGAGTATTCGCTGACCAAGGTGTTGCAGGAGTTGGGCTATCTCGATGCCAAACAACTGCGGCAGGCGCTGCGTGAACAGCGACAAGTGGTGCCGCTGGGCAATTTGTTGGTGGAGCTGGGTTATCTCAAACCGCAGGATTTACGCGCCGCCTTGCAAGCGCAGCAATATCCCGAATTTCAGGGCAAGCGCCTCGGCGAAATTCTGCTAGAAAAGCATTTAATTCAGGAACAGCAGTTAATTGAAGTGCTCGGCGATCAACTGGGTTTTTTACACGAAGAGCCGAGTTTTACCGACATTGATCACGAAATTCTCTTTCAAGTCACGCCAGATTGGTGTCGCCGTCATCAAGCCGTACCGATTCGCCGCGATGCCGAAGGCACCATCATTGCCTTTCGCAATCCGCTCGACAGCGTGGCACGGCAAGCAGCCGAAAGCGTCTACGGCAAAGTCGTGCCCGCCATCAGCACCCGTCGCGCCATTGACGACAGCATCAGCACCTACGAAAACAGCCGCCAACACAGTCGCGCCCGTCCGCTCGAACTCAACGAAGCCGACGTCACCAGCGTCGTGGACAGCATCATCATTGACGCACTGGAACAAGGCACCAGCGACATTCACATCGAACCGATGCGCCAACAACTGCGGGTACGATTTCGGCGCGACGGCGTCTTGGTTCTGCACCGCGAACTGGAACGCACCTTGGCACCGGCCATCAGCAGCCGCCTCAAAATCCTCTGCCAAGCCGATATTGCAGAAAAACGCCGTCATCAAGGCGGCGGATTTCGCTTTGACGATCCGCGCACCGGTCGCCGCAGCGATGTCCGCGCCTCGTTTTTTGCGACGATTTTTGGCGAAAAAATCGTATTGCGGCTGCTCAGTCGTAAAGTTGAATTGCTTGATGTCAAAGAAATTGGCATGGCATCTCGAATGCTGGAACGCTTAAAAGCAGAAGCGTTAGATTTACCCAGCGGCGTTATTTTAGTCACCGGCCCCACCGGTTCTGGTAAAACCACCAGTTTATATGGATGTATTAACTATCTGAATGATTCTGAACGTTGCATCATCACTGCCGAAGACCCGGTTGAATACGTCATTGATGGCATCGCACAATGTAACTTAAATCCCAAAATTAATTTAACCTTTGAAGAAACCCTGCGCCACATGGTGCGGCAAGACCCTGATGTGATCGTTCTCGGCGAAATTCGAGATCAATTCTCCGCCGAATCCGCTATTCAAGCCGCACTGACCGGACATAAAGTGTTGACGACATTTCACACCGAAGACAGCATCGGCTGCTTATTGCGGCTCACCAATATGCAAATTGAACCCTTTTTAATTGCCTCAACGGTTATCGCAGTATTGGCACAACGTTTACTCCGTCACGTCTGCGAAACGTGCGCCGAACCCTATCGTCCTAACGCGCAAGAATTACATCGTTTAGGCACCCATCAAGCAGATTTAGTTGGAGCCAATTTTCGCAAAGGACGCGGTTGCAGCGACTGCCAATACACCGGTTATCTTGGGCGCGTGAGCATATTTGAATTACTCATTTCCAATGAACCGATTAAAGATGCCATTATTGCAAAACGCTCTTCTTCCGAAATTCGCCGCATTGGTATTGAAACTGCCGGCTTAGTGACATTATTGGAAGACGGATTAGCAAAAGCAGCAATGGGCGCAACCAGCATTCAAGAAGTGTTGCGTCATTTACCCCGCTTAGGAAGACCGCGCCCCTTTCGAGAAATTCAGCGGCTTATTGGCGATATTCGGGTATAATTCAGCGCGGATATAATTCAGCATCCAATCCACACGGAGAACAGTAATAGCGTGACTGGAAAATCACTAAAAACCCTCATTGAAGAACGTTTTGAATCTGACAGTTTGCAATTGCCAGTGTTTAATCGTATCGCCCTAGAACTACAAAAATTAAAACAAGCACAAGGCGTCACTATCCATCATATTTCTGATTTAATTATGAAAGACCAATCGCTTGCCAGTCGCGTGTTGCGGTTAGCGAACTCTTCTTTTTATGGCGGCTTAAAGCCAGTGGAAACAATTAGTGCCGCTGTCGTGCGCTTAGGCATGAACCGTGTGGCGAATTTAGCAATGGTTGCCTCACAATTGATGGCGCACGATCTCCAAACCAAGGTCGCAGCGCATTATATGCCGAGCTTGTGGTGTCATTCTTTTGTGTGTGCAACTGGTGGGCGCTGGTTAGCGCAACAAACTGGATACGAGGCACTGGCAGAAGAAGTATTTTTAGCGGGGTTATTACACGATATTGGTGAACTGTTTTTATTGAAAGTGTTAGATTTAATTGCCCGTGATCCTGAACGTCCAGCCGCAATGACAAAATCATTGGTGTTTGAAGTATTAGAAGCGATGCACCAAGATATTGGTTATCGGTTATTGATGAAGTGGGAACTTCCCGAAAGCTATGCTCGCGTTGCCCGCGATCATCACGCGCAGGAATTTAGTGAAGCCGACGTTATTTTGACCATTACCCGTTTATCAGACATTATTTGTCATAAATTGGGCGTTGGTTGTGCTCCTGATCCTGATATTGTTTTAGCAGCGACTACGGAAGCGCAGGCATTAGGATTGCGCGAGGTGAAGCTCGCGCAATTGGAGGTATTATTGGAAGATGTGGTCGTTGAAGCGAATAGCTTAATGGCAACGGCGCGTTAAAAATAAACTATTGCCATGCTGCCGCTTGCGCTTTCATTTTGTTCACGATTGCGTAAATGCCAACATGCCGATTAGGACTCAAATTTTCTTCGAGTTGCAATTCTTGAAACAGCGCATCGACATCTAAATTGATAATCTCAGTTGCTGTTTTCCCTGAAAATAAACCGATCAATAAGGCAACAGCACCTTTGATAATTGCGGTATCACAATCGCCGCTATAGTGCAGAATTTCCGGTTGTGTGGAATCAGGTTGGGCGGCAACATGCACAATACTCATACACTCAATGACGCGATGTGTAGGAGTTTTTAATTCTATCGGCATGGCAGGTAAATGCTCGCCGAGTTCTACGAGATATTGATAGCGTTGCTCCCAATCACCTAATAACTCAAAGTTGTCAATGATGTCTTGCAGATCGGCGTGATACATTGGCGGAACTCGTGCTGATGCGGGGTGCAATTAAACGCTGAAAGATTCGCCGCAATTGCAACTACTTTTTGCCTGCGGATTGTGAAACTCGAAAGTATCATGCAGGAGATTCTTTTTCACGAAATCAATCTCGGTGCCATCTAATTGCGGTAAATCATCGTGGCGCACAATCACGCACGCGCCATGACTTTCAAACACTTGATCGGCATCAGTGACGTGATCGGTATAATCGACGACATAAGATAAGCCTTGGCAGCCGCTCTCGGTGACGCCCAAACGTAATCCCACACCTTGCCCGCGTTGCGCAATTGTTTTAATCACATGTTTTGCAGCAGCAGATGTTAAAGTAATTGCCATGATCGTTCTCCGAAGGTGAATGGTGTTGATGTGAGTAGGAAGACGCGGTTATAAAAAGTTGTCAGTTGTCAGTTGTCAGTTGTCAGTTGTCAGTAAAAACTACGGTTGTCACCGACAACTGACAACCAATAACTCAACCAATTTTTTATGTCGTAACTGCGTCACTCCTAATAATGTGTTTATCAATTGAGAATGAGGCTGTGATGATTCTGAGTGGTGAACGTTTTGTTGCACATTATCAAATTCAATGCTCCGCTGCTGAAATCGCGCAGCGGGCACGCGAAATTGCTATTGAACAAACGATTGAGTTTCCGGCGGCATTTGTGCGTGATGCGGTGATTCGTGACCAGATTATTGGACAGGTTGCAACACCGCAGCAAATTCACTCTACAACATTTACGGTTGCAATCAGTTATCCAATTGAAGCGGCTGGATATGAGCTCACTCAATTGCTGAATGTGTTGTTTGGTAATGTCAGTATCAAGCCCGGCGTGCGTTTGATCCACCTCGAATTGCCGGACGCGCTCGCTGCGCAATATCGCGGGCCGCGTTTTGGCAGCAGCGGGCTGCGCACTTTGCTCAACGTGTACGACCGTCCGTTATTATGTACGGCGTTGAAACCAATGGGTTTATCAGCACCGGCGCTGGCGGAGTTGGCTTATCAATTGGCGCTCGGTGGGATGGATGTGATTAAGGACGATCACGGTTTGAGCGATCAGCCGTTGTGTCCGTTTGAAGCGCGGGTTGAGCAGTGCGCGGCGGCGGTGGCGCGAGCGAACCGCGAGAGTGGACGGCAGTGTCTGTATTTTCCCAACGTGACTGCGCCAGCCGCTGCTATTCAGCGCCGCGCTCACTTCGCCAAACAGGCTGGCGCGGGTGGTGTGCTGTTTTGCCCCGGTTTGGCGGGATTTGACGCGCTGCGTGAGCTGGCAGATGACGACAGTTTGGCACTGCCAATTCTCAGCCATCCCGCATTTCAAGGCTCGCTGTGTTTGCATCCCGACGGCGGCGTCGCGCACCGCGTGTTGTTTGGGCAACTCAACCGTTTGGCAGGCGCAGATGGCACGATTTTTCCGAGTTGGGGTGGGCGTTTTGCGTTTACGCCAGAGGAATGCCGCGAGGTGGTGACGGGTGCGACTACACCGTTCAATCATCTGCGTCCCATATTTCCGGTGCCCGGCGGCGGGATGACGCTGGAGCGCGTCAACGAACTGGTCGCATTTTATGGGCGCGAGTGCATGTTATTGATCGGCGGCGATCTTCACGCTCCCGGCAGCGATCTGGTTGAGAACTGCCGCCGTTTCGTGACGCTGACCACGCAAGCCGCGCAGAAGCACTGTCTGCCGCTTTAACGCGCTTTGGTGCTGCCGATGCCACGCATCCGCGCAAACTCCAGCATCCGCTGAATCGGCACCACCGCTCGCTCCCGAATCGCCGCATCAATCACGATTTCTTGCGTCCCTTCGCGCAACACCTGCGCCAAATTGTGCAATGAATTCATACCCATCCATGGACAATGGGCGCAACTTTCACAGGTCGCACCTTCGCCGGCTGTTGGCGCTGCCAGCAAGGTCTTATGCGGCGCAAGCTGGCGCATCTTCCAAAAAATACCGGCATCAGTGGCGACGATAAACGCCGGATTGGGCAAGCTAGTCACGGCTTGAATCAATTGCGTGGTGGAACCGACCACATCAGCTTGCGCCACGATGTCGTCTGGCGCTTCCGGGTGTACCAACACGGCGGCATCTGGATGAAGTTTGCGCACTCGCTCCAACGCCACCGCTTTGAATTCCTCATGCACCACGCAGGCAGCATTCCACAGCAGCATGTCCGC
Organism: Thiocystis violascens; assembly: GCA_020721065.1. Classification (GTDB taxonomy): domain Bacteria; phylum Pseudomonadota; class Gammaproteobacteria; order Chromatiales; family Chromatiaceae; genus Chromatium; species Chromatium violascens_A. Next base: position 55,187 of record DYNM01000013.1, read on the forward strand.
GCCCGTCACCTGTTGAATGTAGCGACCGAGATGTTTATCCGGTGCCCACAGAATTTTCTGACCTTGCGCCTTGAGATGTTCCACGATGGGCAGCGCGATGCTGGAGGTCACCACCCAATCCGCTCGCGCCTTCACCTCGGCGCTGGTGTTGGCATACACAACCACAGTGTGCTCAGGATGCGCGTCACAAAAGGCGCTAAACGTCGCTGCCGGACAGCCTTCATCCAGCGAACAGGTCGCCTTCAGTTCTGGCATCACCACCCGCTTTTCGGGATTCAGAATTTTGGCGGTCTCGCCCATAAACCGCACCCCGCACACCACCACCATCGCAGCGTCAGTAGCGGCACCAAAACGCGCCATTTCCAACGAATCGGCGACACAACCGCCGGTTTCTTCAGCGAGTTCCTGCAAATCGTCAGCAGTGTAGTAATGCGCCACCAGCACCGCGTTCTGGGCACGAAGTAGGGCGCGAATCTCCGCCTTCAGCTCGGCTTTTGCCGTCGCCGTTAATGGCGGCCACTGCGGATGTGGCGGCACGGTCAATGGAGGTAGTGTTGGCGGGGCTTGAAACATAATAGAAATTCCTATACAGAATGCACGACTGAATCAACGCAGTTCATTCGTTGATTCATACAGTGTTTTCAATTATCAATCCGATAATTGGGCGCTTCTTTAGTGATCTGCACATCATGCACATGCGATTCACGCATTCCGGCGCTACTCACGCGCACGAATTGCGGTTTAGTGCGCATTTCTTCAATCGTCGCGCAACCGGTATAACCCATACTGGAACCTAAACCACCCACTAATTGATGAATCACATTCACCAAACTGCCTTTATACGGCACCCGTCCTTCAATTCCTTCAGGCACGAGTTTTTCTTTTGCCGTGCCTTCTTGAAAATAGCGATCACTTGATCCTTCATTCGCACCCATTGCACCGAGCGAACCCATTCCGCGATAAGATTTATATGAGCGTCCTTGATAAATCTCGACTTCACCGGGCGCTTCATCCGTACCCGCAAACATGCCGCCAATCATTACACTATGCGCACCAGCAGCAATAACTTTGGCAATATCGCCCGAATAGCGCAATCCACCATCCGCAATGACCGGAATCCCGCTGCCTTCTAATGCTTCGGTGACATTCGCAACGGCAGTAATTTGTGGAACGCCGACGCCAGCAACAATGCGCGTGGTGCAAATTGATCCGGGTCCAATCCCCACCTTCACCGCATCTGCCCCCGCATCGCGCAGCGCCAGCGCCGCCGCTGCTGTGGCAATGTTGCCACCGATGACCTGCAAATCGGGATAATGTGCTTTAACCCATTGAATTCGATCCAATACACCCTGCGAATGCCCATGTGCCGTATCGACCACAATCACATCCACACCCGCTTCCACCAGCGCCGCCACCCGTTCCTCAGTTCCTGCGCCAACGCTGACTGCCGCGCCGCAGCGTAACCGCTCGTGCATATCCCGCGACGCTTTGGGGAAATCTTTCGCTTTTTGAATATCTTTGACGGTAATCAACCCGCGCAGCTCGAATTGATCGTTGACCACCAGCACCTTTTCAATCCGATGTTGATGCAACAGCTTGAGCACATCAGCGCGACTCGCGCCCTCGCGCACCGTCACCAGCCGATCTTGCGGCGTCATAATCGCTGCGACCGGCGCATCCATCCGCGTCTCAAAGCGCAAATCGCGCCCAGTCACGATGCCGACCAATTTGCCGTTTTCTGTTACCGGCACACCAGAAATGTTATGGGCATGAGTGAGTTCCAACACCGCGCCCACACTGATATTTGGCGCGACCGTGATTGGATTGCGGATGATGCCGCTCTCATATTTTTTCACCGCCAGCACTTCACGCGCTTGGCGCTCGATGTTCATGTTTTTATGGATCATTCCGATGCCGCCTTCCAACGCCATCGCAATCGCCAGCCGCGCCTCGGTGACGGTATCCATCGCCGCCGACACCAGCGGGATGCGCAGCTCGATCTGGCGCGTCAAGCGGGTGTGAAAACTCACCTCATTGGGCAACACCTGCGAATGCGCGGGCACGAGAAGAACATCATCAAACGTCAGGGCTTCCTGGATCAGGCGCATGGAATCAAGCTCCGCAAATCGTGTGGTCAATGGATAAAATCGCGTCCGGTGCAGAGCGTCCGCACCATCCGCATTGGCATTAAATCATAGCCGTTCTTGCTGTCGTTTTGCCGTTTCAGCCGCTGGAAATGCGCCGAGCGTGTTAGCCTGTTTGGGTTTCTCATTCACTCATAAGGTTCAGTCGATGCAACAACTGACTTCCGCCGGGCAAAGTCTCGTTGCCGAACTCGCCGCCCGTCACGGGTTTAGCGCCGACGCGGTTACGCACATGCTGCTTGCGGTGCGCAATGGCAATGGCACGATGGCGCAATTTGGACATTTTGAATTTGGCGGCAATGGACAATGGATGAGCGGCGGCATGATTATGCTGGGCGACATGTTCAATCAGAACTTAAAAGGGCGCGTTGATGCGCTATGTTGTGAGATTGCCAATGTACTCGCTCGCCAACCGGGGTTACTTTCCAGCGGCAGTTTTCAATCACAAACGCAAGGCGGCGTTCATAACCAAACGCAAACTGCGGGTGGTGGATTTGGACAATCCAGCTTATTCGTTCCTGATCCCGCAGTGAATTGGTGGCCACCAGAATTAGGAATACCGAGCGCAACCGGTTCGCAAAACAATCTTAAATATGCCTATTTCGCCAATAGTCGGCGTTTGGCAGTAGATACCGGTGGCAATTGTTGGGTCTATGACACATTAGATCATCAGATTGGTGGTTTTTCTCAACAACAAGGTGGCGGCACTTCAATCACCTTTAGCAGTCAATATGGCACCGTTAATTTAGCGACTCTGCCAGTAGTGATGCGGAGCTAACCGCAATTATTAGCGTCATTTGTATAATGGCATGATTGAACACACCATAAATCAATTTGGTATTGACATCCCATGTTAAACAACTTAATCACCATTGCAACACTGAAATCCGCTGCCGGAAAAAAAGTCTTTGGGCGCGGTGAATCTTATTGTACAAATGGCGCAATCACACAACTACAGGTCAAGGATGACCGCATTACTGCGCAAGTCCAAGGCAATGAACTATATCGCGTCAACTTATGGGAAGAAGGCGGCAAATTGGCGTACAACTGTACCTGCCCACATGCCAATGATGGCTACTTTTGTAAACACTGCGTCGCTGTGGGTTTAACATGGCTGGCAGGCATTACCGATTTCAATCACACTGATGAACCATTGCCAACAGATTCTTGGCAGAAAATTCGTGATTATCTCGCAATTCAATCACCAGAAACGCTGATCAAAATTCTATTGGATGTTGCCAAGTATGATGAGCGGATTTACCGCTCGTTTCTATTGAAAGCAGAGCCGCCAGAGGTAAACGTCAACACGTTAAAGACGCTGCGAAAAGCGATTGAAAAAGCCACCCACATCAACAGCTTTACTAGTCGCAATGGCATTGAAGATATTATCGCTGATCTCGAAAAAACTATTGATTCATTAGAAGAATTGTTGACGCCAAACGGCGCAATGACGCTGCTTGAACTCACTGAATACGCTATCGAACGACTTGAAAAAACAATAGAGGATGTGAACGATTGCGATGAAGAAGGCGACATTTTTAGTATTGATGCGCGTTTAGGAAAGCTGCATTTACAAGCCAGTTTGTTGGCACCAATCGACCCTTGCGTATTGGCTGAGCGCCTATTTCAACTGGAAATGACGCTATTAGAAACTGCAAACAGTTTTGATCCGATTACTTATAGCGAAGCACTGGGTAAACTTGGGTTGCAGCGGTATTGGGAATTAGCAGAAATGGAGTGGCGCAAATACGCCCATCTTCCAACACGCACTGATTACGACAGCCAATACTTTAAGATTAAACGCATCATGGAAACATTAGCCGCAGCCTCTGGTAACACTGAGGAATTGGTAGCGATCCATGCCACTGATTTATCATCTGCTTATGCTTATTTGAACATCGCCGAGATTTGGACTGAAGCGCAACAACCGGAAAAGGCGCTTGATTGGGCAGAGCGCGGTCTGCAAGCATTTCCCGAAAAAACGGATAGTCGCTTGCGCAATTTTTTAATTGATGCCTATCTCGAACGCGGGCGCAACGATGAAGCAGTGCAACTCGCGTGGGCGCAATTTTTAGAACAGCCTTCATTAACGAATTATCAACAGTTGCATACAGTAACGAGCACCATTGGTCATTGGTCTGAATACCGCGAGCGCGCTTTGAATTGCCTGAATGAGGACATTATGCAGGCTGCAACTACTGCCAGAGCATGGAAACCAGGTGGCAAAACCCCCAATTATTCGCGCCGTATTGAAATTGCGCTGTGGGAAAACGATCTTGATGCTGCACATGCTGCGATACAGCAAGGGTTTTGTGAGCAGAGTTTGCTAATAAAAACTGCTGATATATTTGCATCAACCCGTCCTCAAGATGCGCTTGTCATTTATCAGCAAATGGTGGTGACTTTCGTTGATAAAACAAAACAATCTGCTTATGAAGAAGCGATGGTACTGATTAAAAAAATTGCAACTTTGATGCTGGCGTTAAATCAACAACAGCCCTTGCTTGAGTATCTCAATGCGTTGCGGGTTCAGTATAAAGCAAAACGTAATTTCATCGCGTTGTTGGATACACTGATGTCCAAAAAACGCTAATTCACCCTTGATCTTCAGTTGTGCCATTTTGTTATTGAGAACGCATCGTGTCGATTTTAATCACTTTTGAACATCCGCTGAATGAACGCATCCGCACTTTTTTGCGGATTGAACATTTAGATGAACAACTCCGTCATTTTCGTGCGCAATCCGATGTCGCAGCGTTGCGCATTGCAACGACAACGCTGCTTGATTTAATCACGGTGACGGCGCGTTCTGATTTGAAAAATGAAATTATTAAAGAACTAGAACGCATTTGTAACAGCTTATTGCGTATCAGCAATCAACCCAATGTGAACGTACACGCTTTAGAACAAGTGATGCAAAACTTGGAAGCTGCTGGTGAGCGATTGCGGCGTTTTTATAGTCCAATTGGTTTGAATGCGCGTGAAGATGATTTTTTGAAAGCAATTGGACAACGCAGCAGTTTACCCGGTGGCGCGTGTAGTTTTGATTTGCCGCAATATCATTATTGGTTATTGCAAGCTCCCGCTGTGCATCAAGCGCGGTTTACACACTGGCTGGATGATTTGGAACCAGCAATTGAGGCAGTACAATTGATTTTATCGTTAATTCGCAGCAGTGCGGCGATGCGTTCGGAAATAGCGGAAGGTGGTTTTTTTCAAGAAGCATTAAATCCCGAAGCGCCAGCGCAATTATTACGGGTGCGGGTGGCGGCGAGTAAAGAACGCTATCCTGAAATCAGCGGACATAAAAATCGCTATAGCGTGCGTTTTATGTCTGTGAATGCGGAGGGGCGGGTGAGTCAATGCACTACCAATGTGCCGTTTAATTTAACCTGCTGCGTGTTTTAATTGGGCGCTGGCGCTTGGGTTGCTGCAATCAATCCAACGCACAATGAACGCAGCAATTAGGGTTGACCAATTAAAAGATAAAGCGTGTGTGCGCCACTTTCCGCAAAACCAATGCCGAGATATGCAGGTCCAACCCAAGTATCAGAACCTAAAAAAAGGCTACTGCCTAAGCGCGTTGCTGCTGGGGTGAATTCGGTATTTATTCCCGATTGTAATGTGATTGGGCTGGCAGATAACCAGCCCATTTCTAATGATGCTCCCGCATATAAACCACGTCCTAATGGTGGCGGCAATGAGGCAATTTGTCGGTAATAACTTAAGGCTGCAAAAGCGACATCATTACCGCGAAATTGCTCATTGGCATAACCCGATAAGTGTAAAAAACCACCTAAAGCGAATTGCTCGTCATACGGTAATTCACTCCCAAAACCACTGCCGAGCGTCATTCGCGCTGCCAGCGTATGCGCACCAATGCTGTGCGCGGCGGTGGCGGTCAGTTTGGCGCGGCGGTAGTCGAGCGTTGAACCCAGCGCCTGCTGCGGGGCGAAGGCGTCCACCGTCAGGCGCAGCCCGGAGCGTGGCGCACCCGCGCTATCCAACGTGTCGTACACCAAACGCCCGTGCGGACCAATGGCGGTGCGGGATTCTTCCGTCAACACCGCGCCGCCAGTGTCCAAATCCGTCGCCGTCTGCTGCGCCAACACACCCAGCCGCCACTCACTTGCTCCCAGCGTGGTGCCGACATCAAGCCGCAGTTGGCTGCGGTTCACGTCATAACGCGCCAGCCGCTGATCGTCGATAAAAACGCTGGTCGGTTGCAGCGCATAATCCAGCGTTGCTGCCACAAACATCGGGTGATCCAGCGCCAGCGGTTGATAAAAACTGCTGCTCATTTGTGGCGCATTGCCCAAAGTCAGCAGGTTGCGCCATTCCGCACCCCACGCATTGACCCATGTTTGATCGTAGGTGCTGCGCAGTCCCAAGCGGCTATCTCCTTGATTATCGCTCACTAAATCCAAACCAAAACCGAGATAACCGGGTCCCCAGCGTTTTTCGAGCGCATCAATCACCAGCGTGGAGCCGCGCTCACCATCTGGCGTGAGGCGATAGCTGAGACGTTCAAAATCACCGCGTCCATACAACGCCTGTAAATCAGCCGCCAAACGCGCACGATCCAACGCTTGTCCGCGTTGCGTCATCTGCAGATCAGCAAAGATGCCAGCATTGACCCGTTCCAACCCGACAATGCTCACCTTGGTCACGGGCAGCGGCGCGGCGGCAGGACGTGCATGAGCTTGTCGCCATGCCGCATACGCAGCGGCGCTGAGGCGATACCGCGCCAACTGCGGCGCAGCGCGGCGAGCGGCGACAATGCCGGTTTGGATAGCGTCCGCCGCCCGCGCAAAATCACCAGAACCGATGTCACCGAGCTGCGGCTCAATCAACACATCGCGCTGTGGATCAAGCTGGCGCAGAGACTCGTCCACGTTTTGCTCCGTCAAAATGGCGATCATCTGCCCCGTGACGCCGAGAATGTCGTTGAGGCGCTCTCGTGGCAGCAAGCTGCGTCCCAACGTGACCACGATCAGCACATCAACGCCCATCGCCCGCGCCACATCCACCGGCACGTTGCGCACCAGCCCACCGTCCACATACAGATGTTGTTCCCATTCCACCGGCGCAAAGATGCCCGGCACTGCCATGCTGGCACGCATCGCCATCGGCAAGGAACCACGCGCAAACACCGCCAGCGTGCCGTGTTCTAAATCAGTGGCAACGGCGCGAAATGGAATCGGCAGCGCGTCAAAGTCATCAATCATCTCCACTTCGCGCACCAAATCGTTGAAAAAGAGCTGCACCTGCTGTCCCGCCAACGCCCCTTTGGGTAATTGCAACTGCCCATCGCGCACACCGACCGTAAAATTCCAAGTCGGCGTCAACGAGGCTTCTTTACGGCGCATTGGCCAAGCGGGGCGCGGCGGATCGTCATCAAACAACACGTCCCAATCCACCTGCGTTACCCGCTGCTCCAATTCCGTTGCCGTCAAACCGGCGGCATACGCACCACCAACGAGCGATCCCATACTGGTGCCGGCGATGGCGTGAATCGGAATATGTAATTCTTCCAACACTTTCAAGACGCCGATATGCGCAGCACCCTTGGCACCACCGCCTGCCAGCACCAAACCGATGCGCGGTGCTGCCTGCGCCAGCGGTACTATCAGACTCAATACAATAAGCAACAGAAAACGATGATTCATTTCAAACGCTGTCCAAATTTGATTAAACACTATAGCGCCATGACCGCGCAATTCATCACAACAACGCTGCGTTGTGAATACAATTTTAGTATGATTGGCACTCTACTTTTATTATTCACTGTCAATTGAGATGATCTCTGATGAATCAACTGATTGTATCTTGTCCGCAGTGTGGAACTGAGGTGATATGGAATGAAGCGGCAACGTGGCGACCGTTTTGTAGCGACCGCTGCCGCTTGATTGATCTCGGCGCGTGGCTGGATGAATCGCACCGGATTCCAGACCGTGCGCCCGCCTCGCTGCCAGAACCGGAAACAGAAGCGCCGCAGTAACGTGATTTTGCGCTGCGGCATGATTTCTGCTTAATTCTGCCGCACTCAAGTTAAGGAATTCACCCCCGATGTCGATTTTGGTTGCGCTCAATCATAAAACTGAATACCGCTTTGATCGTTCAGTCACTCTTTCACCGCATATTGTGCGCTTGCGTCCTGCGCCGCATTGCCGCACTTCTATTCGTTCTTATGCGTTAAACATTGAACCCGCAGAACATTTCATCAATTGGCAACAAGACGCCTTTGGCAATTATTTAGCGCGGCTGGTATTTCCAGAAAAAACGCGCAAATTGTCAATTGAGGTTGATGTCATCGCCGAGATGATTACGATCAATCCTTTTGATTTCTTTCTCGAAGAATACGCTTTTTATTATCCGTTCCAATATGAACCGGAATTGCGTCAAGAACTCGCGCCGTATTTGGAGCGTACTGAAAGTGGCTCGCTATTAAAAAAGTGGTTGACCGGAGTCAATCGCACGCGCCGCGAGACGGTTTATTTTTTGGTTGATTTGAATCAGCGGCTGCACGCGGACATCGGTTATGTGATTCGGTTGGAGCCGGGCGTGCAAACCTGCGAGAAGACGCTCCGCAGCGGCAAGGGTTCATGCCGCGATACCGCGTGGCTGTTGGTGCAGATTCTGCGTCATCTGGGGCTGGCAGCGCGGTTTGTCTCCGGTTATCTGGTGCAGTTGACGGCGGATGTGAAATCGCTCGATGGACCGTCGGGACCGGAAAAGGATTTCACCGATTTACATGCGTGGGCGGAGGTGTATGTGCCCGGTGCGGGTTGGATCGGGCTTGATCCGACTTCGGGGTTGTTTGCCAGCGAGGGGCACATTCCGCTGGCGTGTTCACCCGCGCCGCGCAGTGCGGCTCCGATCAGCGGCGCAACCGATAAATGTAAAGTGGAGTTTTATTTCCATAATGAAATCAGCCGCATCCATGAAGACCCGCGTGTCACCAAGCCGTACACGCCGGAGCAATGGGCGGCGATTGAGGCGCTGGGGCATCAGGTTGATGCTGAACTGAACGCCAACGATGTGCGCTTGACGATGGGCGGTGAACCGACGTTTGTGTCGATTGATGACATGGAAGGCGCGGAATGGAACATCGACGCGCTCGGCCCGACGAAAAAACCGCTGGCGGAGGAGTTGCTGCGGCGCTTGCAACAGCAGTTTGCGCCGGGCGGCGTGCTCCATCTTGGTCAGGGCAAGTGGTATCCGGGTGAGCAGTTGCCGCGCTGGGCGTTGTCCTGTTTTTGGCGCAAAGATGGTGCGCCGGTGTGGCGCGATCCGGCGTTGTTAGGTCAAGAAAATCAAGATTATCAACACACTGCGGCAGATGCCGAGCGGTTTATCCGCACTCTCGCGGCGCATCTCGGCGTTGCGCCCGACCACGCTGCACCTGCGTATGAAGATGTTTGGTATTACCTGTGGCGCGAGGCGCGGCTGCCGGTCAACGTCGATCCGCTGGATAACAAGCTGAATGATCCCAACGAGCGCCAGCGCATTGCGCGGTTATTTAACAAGGGCTTAAACCAGATTGCGGGTTATGTGCTGCCGTTGCGGTGGTGGGGCGTGGGCGCAGCCGGCAGTTGGAAAAGTGGACGCTGGGCGCTGCGCGACGGCACGTTATTTCTGATTCCGGGCGATTCACCGCTGGGATTCCGGCTGCCACTGGATGCGCTGCCGCATGTACCAGAAAGTGAATTAGATCAAGTGCCTGAGCGCAATCCGTTGGAGCCAGTCGCGCCGCTGCGCTCGCCGTTTGACGCGCTGGCGCGGCGTTACAGCCAGCATCGCGTGACCGTTCCGCCGCAAACCGTGTGCGAGCAAAAGCTGCAAGCGGTGCGTTATGCGGCGCGTTCTGGAACGATCCCGCCCGATCTGCGGGCGCAACTCGCGTTGTCGGACGCATTGCCGCCGGAGTTGATTCGTACCGCGTTGTGCGTGGAACCGCGAGCGGGGCGGCTGCACTGTTTTATGCCGCCGCTGACGCATTTGGAGCACTGGCTGGATTTGGTCATGTGCATTGAAGACACCGCAGCGGAATTGCAACTGCCGATCATCATTGAAGGTTATGAACCGCCGCGTGATCCGCGTCTGCAAAAATTAGCGGTAACGCCCGATCCCGGCGTGATTGAGGTCAACATTCATCCGGCAGCCAGTTGGGATGCGCTGGTGCGCGACACGCGGATTTTGTACGCCGAAGCGCGACTGACGCGGCTGGGCACCGAGAAATTCATGCTGGACGGACGCCACACCGGCACGGGCGGCGGCAATCACGTCACGCTCGGCGGCGCGACACCAGCGGACAGTCCGCTGCTGCGCCGACCTGATTTGGTGCAAAGTTTAATTGCATATTGGCAACATCATCCGAGTTTATCCTATTTATTTTCGGGTTTATTTATTGGTCCGACCAGTCAAGCGCCGCGTGTCGATGAAGCCCGCGATGATCGGTTATATGAATTGGATATTGCATTTCAACAGATGCCAACGGGTGCAATTCCGCAACCTTGGTTAGTGGATCGTATTCTGCGCAATCTCTTAACCGATGTCACTGGCAATACCCATCGCACCGAGTTTTGTATTGACAAACTCTATTCGCCAGATAGCGCCAGCGGACGCCAAGGTTTAGTCGAATTTCGTGGCTTTGAAATGCCGCCGCATTATCAAATGAGTTTGGCGCAAATGCTATTATTGCGCACATTAGTTGCGCGGTTTTGGCAAGAACCGTATACGCGCAAACCAATACGCTGGGGCACTGAATTACACGACCGTTTTTTATTGCCGCATTTTGCACGATTGGATTTTGAAGACGTGATTTGTGAACTACGTCGCGCTGGTTATGCAATTGAAACGGCATGGTTTGAACCGTTTTTTGAATTCCGTTTTCCACATTGTGGCGATCTCGTCACTGCCGAAGGTATTCATTTGGAATTGCGCACTGCAATTGAACCTTGGCACGTTTTGGGCGAAGAAGTCACTGCGCAGGGCACGTCGCGCTTTGTGGATAGTTCAGTCGAACGAATGCAGGTCAAAATCAACGGCTTATTTGGTGAGCGGCATGTCTTGGTATGCAACGGACGGCGGGTGCCGCTGCGTCCAACCGGACGGCGAGGCGAGTTTATCGCCGGGATTCGGTTCAAAGCGTGGAGTCCGCCGTCGGGGTTGCATCCGACAATTCCGGCGCATAACCCGTTGATTTTTGAGATTGTTGATCTGTGGAATCAGCGCAGTCTCGGCGGCTGCACCTATCATGTCGTGCATCCCGGTGGGCGCAGCGAGTCGCGGTTTCCGGTGAATAGTTATGAGGCGGAAAGTCGGCGGATTGCGCGGTTTCGAGTGATGGGACACACGGCGGGAGTGATTGATCCGCCGCCAGAATTGCCAGCGGGTGAACATCCATATACATTGGATTTGCGTTATCAGCCGCGCTGTTGAATTCAAGCAACCCCCCTTTTTTTTCAAAGGGGGGTTTTTAGAGCGGTGGAATTCAAATTGCTCTTAAATCAGTGACACCTTTGGCTTTTACATGCAATGAATACAGCATATCTTCATCCGCGATGTGGTCAATGAGCCAATCTTGCGTAATATCCAAAGCGCGATCTGCTAATGCTTGGCTGGGACCAAACATCATTAAATCATTTTCTAATTCATCCAGCCGCCGAAAAAATCCAGCATGGAGCATTAAATGCTCTTTCAAACCGGGATATTCATGTTTGCGCATGAACGCTTCCTCAGTCTGGAAATGTTCTTCCGCATAATTGCGCATAAATGCCATTGCATCTTCTACGGCATTTTTCCCTTTACGATCTAAAATATCGTCATATAAGCGATGCGCGGCGGCAAAAAAGCCTTGATGCTGATGATCAATGTCATCAATACCTACGTTATACACAGATGACCAAGTACGCAACATGATAAAAAACCTATTGGTTGTGAGGATTGGTAAAAATGATTGCTATCAAGTGGTACAGTGTAACCTGTAATTGACAGCGGGGCTGACTTTTAAGTGAGTTATCAGTAGTTGTTAGTAGAAAACTCTCCATTTTTTAATAGCGCATTGGCTGTTTATATGAATACTGTTTCCGAGCAAGACGTTGAATTAACAGCTATTTGTCGTTTGCGGTGGCAATGTCGGCGTGGCATGTTGGAGCTTGATTATTTGTTACGCCATTTCCTCGATCAAGGTTATGTTGAATTGAATCCAGCGCAGCGCCAAACATTTGTACAATTATTGGCTGCATCCGATGTGCAATTGAGCGATTGGTTGCTGGGGCGAGCCGTGCCGCCAGCGCCGCAGATGCGTGAATTGGTGGCGCAAATTATCGCGGCAACACAGCGGTAATGATGATTCATATTGTCCAACCGCTGCTCATTCAACCGCGACGCTCGTGGCGCTTGGCGAGCTGGATTGCGACGACGCACGCGCTGGCGCTGGGCGTGATCGCCACGTTTCCGCTTGATTTAACAACGCTTTTACTCGCAACCGCCGTCGTGATGAGCGCCGTTCACGCGCTGCGCCAGCACGTTCTGCGCTGCACATCGCGTTCCATTCGCGCCGCGCTGTGGCGGTCAGATCAGCGGTGGCAACTGACGTGGCAATCTGGCGCGACCAGCGTGGCGCAACTGACGGCGGCGACGTTCATCAGTCAACCGCTGATCGTGCTCAATTTTCAACTCGGCTGGCGGCGTGTCGCGCTGCCGCTTTTTTGCGATGCGCTTGATCCCGACATTCAGCGCCATCTGCGCCAGCGCCTCAGACAAGTGGTTGACAGCACCGCGATTTCCGCTGACAACTGACAACTGACAACTGACAACCGATACCCACCCCGATGCCCCACCACCCCCGCAAGCGTTTTGGTCAAAATTTCCTGCACGATCAAGCTGTTATCGCCAAAATTCATCACGCCATCGCCGCCCAGCCGGGTGAACGCCTGCTCGAAATCGGCCCCGGCACCGGTGCCATCACCGCCGGATTATTAGCGGCAGCGGGGGCGCTGGACGTGGTGGAGCTTGACCGCGATCTGCTGGAACCGCTGCGGCAGCGGTTTCCCGACCCGGCGTTGCGCATTCACAACTGCGATGCGCTCAAATTTGATCTGCACACGCTGGTCAGCGCCGGTGAACGGCTGCGCGTCGTCGGCAATCTGCCTTACAACATTTCTACGCCGCTGTTGTTTCACTTTTTGGACGCCGCCGACTGCATCAGCGATTTGCATTTAATGCTGCAAAAAGAAGTGGTTGATCGGATCGTCGCCGCGCCCGGCGATAAAATTTATGGACGGCTGTCAGTGATGGTGCAAAACCGCTGTCAGGCAAGCTGTTTATTGCGGATCGGCGCGGGCGCATTCACCCCCGCCCCCAAAGTTGAATCGGCATTTTTGCGACTGCGCCCGTTCAACCCGCTGCCGTACCCAATTGATGATCCCGCGCTCCACGCTCGCCTCGTCGCCGCCGCCTTTGGGCAACGCCGCAAAACGCTGCGCAACAGCTTGTCCAAAGTCGTCAACGCCGAATTATTTACCGCCACCGGCATTGATCCCAGTTTACGCGCCGAGAATTTGAGCGTCGCCAACTACGCCCAGCTTGCCAACGCCGTCAGCGCCGCTCGCTAATGCCCACGCTTGCCACCCTCACCACCCAACTCGCCGCCCTTGAAACGGCGCATCTGTACCGCCGCCGCCGCGTGCAGGACGCGCCAGCACAACCGCACGGCAACAGTGACGGACGCGCCGTGCTCAACTTTTGCAGCAACGACTATCTCGGACTCGCCAATCATCCCGACCTCATCGCCGCATTACAGCTCGGCGCAGCGCGATGGGGCGTCGGCAGCGGAGCTGCGCATCTGGTCAGCGGTCACACCAGCGCCCATCACGCGCTAGAAACGGAGCTGGCAGCCTTCACCGGCTACGAGCGGGCGCTATTATTTTCAACCGGTTATATGGCCAATCTCGGCATCCTCACTGCGCTGACGCAGCGCGGCGACCGCATCGCCGCCGACCGGCTCAATCACGCTTCCTTGTTGGATGGGGCGCAGCTCGCGCAAGCAACCTTGCGCCGTTATCCCCACGCCGACACTGCGGTTCTGCGCCAGCGCCTGTTGACCGAATCGCCGCCGCGCTTGATCGCTACTGATGGCGTGTTCAGCATGGACGGCGATCTCGCGCCGCTGCCTGCGCTCATGGAGCTGGCGCAGGAGGTGGGTGCGTGGGTGGTGATTGATGATGCGCACGCGCTGGGCGTGGTCGGAACCGGCGGGCGCGGCTCGCTGGCGCAGTTTGGAATGCGCCCGGCGGCAACGACGATCTTGATGGGCACCTTGGGCAAGGCGTTTGGCACCTTTGGCGCATTCGTCGCCGGTGCGGACGCGGTGATTGAGACGCTGATTCAACGCGCTCGCAGTTACATTTACACCACTGCGATGCCACCGGCGCTGGCAGAAGCCACCCGCGTGAGCCTGCGCTTGGCGGTGGAGGAGGACTGGCGACGAGAACAGTTAGGCGTTTTGATTGCGCAATTTCGGCACGGCGCGACGCAGTTGGGATTGCCGCTGGCCGATTCGGTGACGCCGATTCAGCCGTTGCTGATGGGCAGCAGTGAGCGGGCGCTGGCGTGGAGTCAAGCACTTGAACAAGCGGGGATTTTGGTCAGCGCCATTCGTCCGCCAACGGTGCCGGTCGGCACAGCGCGGTTACGGATTACGCTGTCGGCGGCGCACAGCAGTGCTGATGTCAATCGCTTGCTGGAGGTGTTGGCGCGGGTGCGCTGAGGTGCGTGTTGCAAAGATCAAGCAATGAAAAGCAACGTTCCCGCGTATTGCGTGTTGGAACGATCAATCATGCAAAGTAGTGGATAAATCACGATGAAACAAAAACTTGGCGCAATTCAAATGGCAACCGGCCCCAATATCAACGCGAATCTCGGCGAGGCGGAGCGGCTGATTAAAGAGGCGGTTGAGAATGGGGCAAAATTGGTGGTGTTGCCGGAAAATTTCGCCTTTATGGGACAAACAGATCAGGATCAACTCGCGCTGCGTGAGAGCGACGGCAACGGCCCGTTGCAGGCATTTTTAGCGCGAGTCGCCAAACAACAGCGCATCTGGCTGGTGGGCGGCACCATTCCAATGCTGGCCGATGATCCGCAAAAAGCTCGCGCTGCGTGTCTGGTTTACAACGATCAGGGCGAGCGCGTCGCCCGTTATGACAAGGTGCATTTGTTTGATGTGACGCTGCCGGGCGTTGACGAGCGGTATCACGAATCGGCAACCATCGAAAATGGCACGCAGACGCTGGTGCTTGACAGCCCGTTTGGGCGGCTGGGCGTCGTCATCTGTTACGACCTGCGCTTCCCCGAATTATTTCGCACCTTGTTGGATCAAGGCGTTGAAGTGCTGGCGATTCCGTCCGCTTTCACGGCGATCACCGGCAAGGCGCATTGGGAAACGCTGGTGCGGGCACGCGCCATTGAAAATCTCGCGTATGTGGTCGCAGCCGCGCAGGGCGGATTTCATCTCAACGGGCGCGAAACGCACGGTCACAGCATGATTGTTGATCCGTGGGGCACGGTGCTGGCGCAGGTGCCACGCGGTCGCGGTTTTATTTGCAGCGCCATTGATCGTGAATATCAGGAATCAATTCGCCGCAATTTCCCCACCATTCACCATCGCCGCTTAAAATGTCATTTTTAAGTGCGAGTAGCGCGGCGCAAATCTGGCAACCAAATGGCAATAATCCCAATTAACGGCAGGAATGAACACAGGTGATACACCGTTTCAATGCCCCAATGATCGGCGACCTGCCCTAAAATCGCGGCACCAATTCCTGCTAACCCGAACGCAAAGCCAAAAAATAGACCGGAAATCATGCCCACGCGCCCCGGTATTAACTCTTGGGCATATACGACAATAGCGGGAAATGCGGACGCCAATAGAAAGCCGATGATGATGGTTAAAGCTGCCGACATTTCTAGGCTCACATACGGCAATGCTAAAGTGAAAGGTGCAATTCCTAAAATAGATGCCCAAATCACTTGTCGGCGTCCAATACGGTCGCCAATAGGGCCACCTAACAGCGTACCGGCAGCGACTGCAAAGAAGAAATAAAACAGATGATATTGGGCAGTTTGGGTGGTGATGCCGTAATGCGTCATCAAATAAAACAGTAAATAACTGCTGATGCTGGCGAAATAGAAAAACTTGGAAAACATCAGCCCCAATAACACCAAGACCGTTTGCACAATCTGGCGCTGCGGCAGTGGCGCAGCAGCGGTAGCTGCCGCTGGAAGCGGGCGTTGCTGCTGCTGGCGATACCAGCGCCCAACGCCAGTTAAAACCACCATCGCCACCAAAGCGATCAAGGAAAACAAGGCGATACTGCGTTGACCGTGCGGCAAGATGATGGCGGCAGCGAGGAGCGGGCCGAGTGCTGCGCCGGTGTTGCCGCCGACTTGAAAGATCGACTGCGCCAGCCCGTGTTGTCCGCCTGATGCCATGCGTGCGACCCGTGAGGCTTCAGGATGAAAGACTGCTGAACCGGTGCCAACCATTGCTGCTGCGACTAATAACATGGGAAAACTGCTGGCAAATGACAGAGTAATTAACCCTAAAAAGGTGCAGCCCATGCCGGCAGCGAGTGAATACGGTAAAGGATGGCGGTCGGTGTATAAACCCACTAAAGGCTGCAATAGTGAGGCGGTGCATTGAAACGCTAAAGTGATTAAACCGATTTGCGCAAAATTGAGCTGAAATGCAGTTTTGAATAGCGGATAGATTGCAATCATTAACGATTGCATGGTGTCATTCAACAAGTGGGCAAAACTAATGGCACCGAGAATGCCAAAAGCAGTGGTTTTGGTGGTGGTCGCAGAGACGGGCATGTTCAATTCATTCACGCGCTGATGGCTAAAAATAATGGGCGCTTGGCAGCAATTCTGCCGCGCAGTTGAATTCAGTAAAACGGAGAAATTGTTGCAATGAACAAATTAACCGCTGGTTTCAAACGCTCCGCGTGGCTGAGTCAATTCAGCGGCGGAGTGGTATTTGTGTTGGTCAGTTTGTTGCCCATTGCGTTGGTGCGCTTTTTTAATCCCGGTGATAATCCTAATCCGCAGCCGGTGGCAACAGTGAGTGCGGCAGGAACGTTGCAGGTGGTATTAAAGCCGAATCAGGTTGATCAATTCGTGACCGGTGGCACCATCAATGGCGAGCCAGTAGAGTTTTTAATTGATACCGGTTCGGTGGATGTGGCGTTATCGCACGCGCTGGCGCAGCGGCTGCGGCTGGCGTTGTCGCCCGGCGGGTTCAGTATGACGGGCAATGGCAATGTGGAAAATTGGACGGCATGGCTGGAGCAGGTGAATGTTGGCGGGTTTGTTGCGACGCAGGTTAAGGCGACGGTGTTGCCCAATTTGCCCGGCGAGCGGGTGTTATTGGGCATGTCGTATCTCAAGCATTTGGAGTTGACGCTGGCCGCTGGCGAGTTGACGCTGCGCCCGGCTAGTCGTCGTTCAGATCATCATTGAGCAGGCGTTCTTTCATGCGCCGAATGCCGAGCCATGCCAAGCCGACGATCACTGGTGCCATCAAGCCGGTGGCGTAGGTGGCATGAATTTGGGCACCGTGCGCTTCTAAGCCTTTGAGTAAATAGCCAATTAAGCCGACGCCGTAATAGCCGATGGCGATGACGGATAAGCCTTCCACCGTTTCTTGCAAGCGCAGTTGCAATTGCGCCCGTCGGTTCATGGATTCCAATAAGCCACGATTTTGCTCTTGCAGCCGCACTTCCACCCGCGCTCGCAACAAGCTGGTGAGTCGTGCTGCGCGTTCGGCGAGACCTTGCTGGCGCTTGGCCGTTGAGCTGCAAGTGGCAATTGCTGGCGCGAGACGGGCGTCGAGAAATTCGCTGAACGTTTGCAGACCTTCAATGCGCTTTTGCCGCAATTGGTCGAGGCGTTGCACGACGACGCTGTAATACGCCCGTGAGCCTTCAAAGCGGGAACTGGTTCGCGCTGCGACCGCTTCGATCTCGGCTGCCAGCGTGGTCAATTCCGCTAACAATTCCGCATCGGGAACGCCTTGTCCCAGTGCTTCATCGGTCATCCGCGCTGCGACGCCAACCAGTCGCCGATCTGCCTGCGCCAGCGTGAGATTAGCTTCTCGCGCTTCCGGCAAGCCCAAAATTGCCATTGCACGATAGGCGTTGATTTCCAAAAAGCGTTTCACCAGCCGCCCGGCTTGATTGGGCGACAAGCCTTGATCGCGCAATAACATCCGCGAGACGCCGTCGGGATGAATCCGCAAATCTGACCACGCTCGCGCTGCGCCACCGACGACTTCAGAACCAATCAAGGTGTTCTCGGCGAATAACGCGCTCAATTCTTCCGCGCTGCGTTCGGGCTGCGTCGCGGCATCCAGCGCCAGCGCCACCACCGTCACCGCTTCGCCCGGCAGCTCGCGCAACCAATCGGGCGGCAGCTCGGCGAGCACGGGCGGTTCAAATGGATGGTCATACGCGCCGACTTTGCTGAAGGTGTAGGTCACAAATTCGGTGTGGCGTTCCCAGCGCATTTGAATGTCGCCGAGCCGCGCAAAATAATGTTGATCAAGCGTTGCTGGCTGCGGCAAGCCGTAATGCGCCAGCAATTTATTGAGATGGGTTTGATTGCGTCCGCTGCCTTTTTCGCCGCACAGCATCGCCACATGCGACACCCGCGCTGGCGCAGTCAGCGGTTCATAGGTGCGGGCGTGTAATTCGGCCACGCCCTGATGGCGCAAAGGATGTTCTTTGAATGGTAATGTCATGGCACACTCGCTTTTTAATCAGTTGGCGGTTTATGAGTTGTCAGTTTGCAGTTGTCGGTTGTCAGTAAAGCGCATTAAAAATGAGTGGTTATTTTTTAATCTGGTGATTAAAAAAAAGTGACAACAGTTCAGCAATTTTTTTAGGTTTTTAACTGTCAACTCAAGTCGCTCCACCAGCCCCGCGATCCAAACGCCGATAACCAATCGCTTCACTCAAATGCGTCAGCGTGATTGCGGGCGTGGCGTGAAGATCGGCGATGGTGCGGGCAACTTTCAAAATGCGGTGATATGCCCGCGCTGACAGCGCCAGCCGCTGTAACGCCTGCTCCATCAAACGCCGTCCGGCGTCATCTAACGCACAATCGCGCTCAATCTCCGTCGGTCCGAGCACATTGTTGGCTTTACCAGCCCGGTGCTGTTGCCGTTCCCGCGCCGCCATCACTCGCGCTCGTACCTGCGCAGTTGTTTCCGTATCCAGCGGACGAGCGCCAGCCAGCCGCGCCACTTCTAAACGTGGCACCTCAATGTGCATATCAATCCGATCTAACAGCGGGCCGGAAATGCGAGCGCGATACCGCGCAATCTGGTCAGCAGAACAGTGGCAACGTCCGCTGTGATCGCCCAAATAGCCGCACGGACAGGGATTCATCGCCGCAATCAACTGGAATCGCGCTGGAAATCGCGCTTGCCGCGCTGCGCGGGAAATGTCGATATGACCGGATTCCAGCGGTTCACGCAGCACTTCCAGCACTTTGCGGTCGTATTCCGGCAATTCGTCTAAAAACAACACGCCTTGATGTGCCAGCGAGATTTCACCCGGACGCGGATTGCTGCCGCCACCCACCAGCGCCGCGCCCGATGCGGTGTGATGCGGCGACCGAAACGGACGCTCGCGCCAGCAGCTCGGATCAAATAAATCGCGGTCGCTCACCGAGCGAATTGATGCCGTTTCCAACGCTTCATCTTCCGTCAACGGCGGCAGCAAGCCCGGCAAGCGATTGGCTAACATGGATTTTCCCGTGCCGGGCGGACCAATCAACAGCAGGCTGTGCGCTCCGGCAGCGGCGATTTCCAACGCACGTTTGGCGTGTTCCTGCCCGCGCACTTCCGCCAATTCGGGATAACTCGGCTCCACCTGACGCGGCGAGTGCTCCGGCATGAATTCGGGCAGTTGGTGTTGACCGTTGAGATGAGCGCAGACCTCGCTGAGATGTCCGGCAGGACGTAGCACCAAACCGTTGACCAGCGCGGCTTCAGCGGCATTGGCGTGCGGCAAGATCAATTCCCGTCCCGCAGCGCGTGCTGCCAGCGCCACCGGCAACACGCCATTGACCGGACGCAGTGCGCCAGATAACGCTAATTCACCAATGAATTCATACCGCTGCAACGCAGTTGTGACGATTTGATCTGACGCGCCGAGGATGCCGAGCGCAATCGGTAAATCAAACCGTCCACCTTCTTTGGGCAGATCGGCAGGCGCGAGATTGATGGTGACGCGCCCTTCGGGAAAATGAAAACGACCGTTGAGCAGCGCCCCGCGCACGCGATCTTTGCTTTCTCGCACCGCCATTTCCGGCAGCCCGACCATCGACAGTGATGGCAGTCCGTTGGCGAGATGAACTTCCACCGTGACGGCGGGCGCGTGAATGCCAACGCGAGCGCGGCTGTACAGGGTACACAGTGCCACGAGTGCGCTGCGTTCAGTGGGCGCTGGGTTGTTTGGCAGCCAGCGCCCGTTCGAGCGCTGCGACCTGCGTTTCCAGCGCACTGACTTTGGCGCGAGTGCGGGCGAGAACGGCAGATTGCACGTCGAATTCCTCGCGGGTCACTAAATCCAGCCGCGCCAAGCCAGACTCCAGCGAAGCGCGGAGATTGCGCTGCACGTCGTCTTGTAGCACTTGCAATCCTTTGGGCAGCGCGGAGGAAAAGCGTTGCAACACATCATCAAATTGTTTGGGATCAAACATGGCAAAAGTCCTAAATATGAAGGGTGAAAACGAGTTGTCAGTTGGCGGTGACAACGGTGGTTTTTTTACTGACAACTGACAACTTTGAGCAGTATAAGCCGCCCGCGCCCGCTCGCAGCGCCCTATTGCAGGGCAGCGTCAAATCAAGCCCACAACATGGCGAATCAAATTGGTGCAAATGCGACAATCAAGAGAGACACGGCGGGGCGCAGTGTTTTGTTTTTGCCGCAGTTGATAAGTGGCATGTAATATGCTGATGACCTCGTGTCAACGCGGCTAACTGTTTTTATCCAAGCAGCGGTTAGTTCTCGTGTTTATTCATTGATTCGCTTGGATCCAATTGAGGCTTTTCCACATGAAAGCAACACTCACCCGCGCCGCGTTGACAATGGGCGTCTGCGCAGCACTTGCCGCTCAGTCCGCAGTCGCTGAAGACGGCGGTCCGCATACCGTCACTGCGAATTTTGGCGTAGTCAGTAATTACATCTGGCGCGGTCAAAGCCAGACCGACAATCAACCAGCGGTGCAGGGCGGTTTGGATTACAGCCACGCCAGCGGTTTATATGCTGGCGCTTGGGTTTCAAATGTGGATTTCGGTGTTGGTGATGACACCAATTATGAAGTCGATTTGAAAACTGGATTTGGTGGTGCGGTTAATGATGATTTGCGCTATGACGTGAATCTGCTTTATGTCGGTTATCCCGATATTGATGATGCCGATATGGCGGAATTGGGCGGCAGCGTGACCTACCAATTTTTAACTCTCGGTTTGAGTTATACCATCTATGGACAGGCTGATAACAGTGCGCCTTATGATGTTGGCGATTTGTATTATAACGGCGCGTTGAATTTCAATTTGATGTACAACCTCAAGTTGAATGTTCGCGCTGGTTATTATGATTTTGATGCGCCGCAGGTGATTGATTACACCCATTGGGGGCTGTCAGTGAGCCGCGATGCAGGCGACTTCGGTACCGTCAGTTTGAATTATGATCAGGTCGATAGTGACGAGCCAGATGCGTATGATGAAGACCCCAAAATTTGGATTGGTTGGAATAAAACGTTTTAGGGTTTAATTCCGTTTTTACTCACTCGCCGGGGCGTCATTGCCCCGGTTTATTCGGAGCACACAGCGTTATGAAATTGGTTGCAGCCGTCATTAAACCCTTCAAGCTCGATGATGTGCGCGAAGCACTCAGTGACATCGGCGTGTCGGGCATTACCGTGATTGAGGTGAAAGGCTTTGGACGCCAAAAAGGGCATACCGAGCTGTATCGCGGCGCGGAATATGTTGTGGATTTTTTGCCGAAAATTAAGCTGGAAATCGCGGTGGATGATGAGATGGTCGAGAAGGTGATTGAGGCCATCAGTAATGCGGCGCGTACCGGCAAAATCGGCGATGGCAAAATTTTTGTGTTTGAACTCAATCAAGTCATGCGGATCCGTACCGGCGAAACCGGTTCTGACGCGCTATGACGACATCGCCGGAGGTTGTGATGATGCGAGGAAATTTGAAATTTGTTGCACCTGTGTTGACGAGTGTGCTGGCGCTGGCTCCGACGCTGGCATTGGCGCAGGAAGAGGTGCCGACGCTCAACAGTGGCGATACGGCGTGGATGCTGACGGCAACTGCGCTGGTGTTGTTTATGACGATTCCCGGGCTGGCGCTGTTTTATGGCGGCATGGTGCGGGCCAAGAATGTGTTGTCGATTTTGATGCAGTGTTTTGCGATCACGGCGCTGATGACGGTGCTGTGGGTGCTGTATGGCTACAGTCTCGCTTTTTCCACCGTTGGGATGGAACAGGGCGTGGTCAATCTCAATTCGTTTATCGGTGGTTTTGACAAGGTGCTGCTCGGCGGCGTGACCCGTGAGAGTTTGACGTTGGCGATTCCTGAAACGGTGTTTGCGACCTTCCAAATGACGTTTGCCATTATCACGCCGGCGTTGATTGTCGGTGCCTTTGCCGAGCGGATGAAGTTCTCAGCCTTGCTGCTGTTTATGGGCATTTGGTTCACGCTGGTTTATCTGCCGATTGCGCACATGGTTTGGGGCGGCAACGGGGCGCTGATGTGGGATTGGGGCGTGATTGATTTCGCTGGCGGCACCGTCGTTCACATTAACGCCGGTATCGCAGGCTTGGTGGCGGCGCTGGTGCTGGGCAAACGCAAAGGCTATCCGACCACCGCGATGCCGCCGCACAACCTCGGCTATACCGTGATCGGAACGTCGATGCTGTGGGTGGGCTGGTTTGGGTTTAACGCAGGCAGCGCAGTGGCGGCCAATGAGAGCGCAGGCATGGCGATGTTGGTGACGCAGGTCGCAACCGCAACGGCGGCGCTGGCGTGGATGTTTGCGGAATGGATCAGTCACGGCAAAGCCAGCGTATTGGGCATTGCTTCTGGCGCAGTCGCCGGTTTAGTCGCCATCACTCCCGCGTCGGGCACGGCTGGCCCGCTGGGTGCATTGGCGATTGGTGCGAGCGCAGGCGTGATCTGTTTTCTCGCCTCCACCAAGTTGAAACGCAAACTCGGTTATGACGACGCGCTGGACGTGTTTGGCGTTCACGCGGTGGGCGGCATCATCGGCGCATTGTTGACGGGCGTATTCGCAGCGGCGAGCTTGGGCGGCGCGGGTTTGGCGGAAGGCGTCACCATCGGCGGTCAATTGTGGACGCAAACCAAGGGCGTCTTGGTCACGCTGGTTTATACGGCAGTGGTGAGTTATATCATTCTCAAATTGCTTGATTTAACGATTGGTTTGCGCGTCAACGAAGAGCAAGAAACAATTGGTCTTGATCTCTCGCAACACGACGAGCGCGGTTATATTCTTTAAGCGTTCGTTGCAGCATAAAAACCCGCCAAGTGGCGGGTTTTTTATTGTCTGCGGCGCGTGTTAATTGCTTTTAATTTAGAGATTAACTGTTTGTTAAAACAACGGTTATGACATGATTTCACCAGCACTTGCCGCACCATTTTCTGGCTGCGTATTGCATTCAGCGGCGTTAGCGATCAATACGCGCTGCTGCATTCATCTGGCGCTGCTGGCGCGGCGTTGTCTGCAACCGCAATGATGATGCGAAACTGCCGCGCCACGCATTGACCACCGCGTCAGCGCAGCACCGCTGATTTCACTATTTTTATCACCACTCTCTTGACCGACGGCTTGCCAGCGCCGCTTGTGCTTATGCCGACGGCGCGTTGGCTTGTCGCCTGTTAGAGTAACGCTGTATTCTTATGCACTGACCTCATACAACAAGCGGAATTGCGCGGAGACCGGAAACAATGAACCAGTTTTACTACGACGCCGTCACCAAAATGGAACAACTCGGCGTCGATGATGAATACATTCAAGGTTGGCAGTGCGGCTTCCTTCAAAACCCCAAGCGCGAAGAACAACGTCTGACCGATGCCTATGAAGCGGGCTACGGCGATGGTGAGGAGAAAAATACTGACAATTTCGGCGAGTGGGTAAAAGAGTAATCAGGTTTGCAAGGCTTCATCAAAAAAGGCGGTGATGCCGCCTTTTTTTGTGTCTAGCGTTTCGTGTCGCACCAATGCAGATGCCACACTTGCAGCGGCTGGGGACAGGGCGCAGTCGGCGCTGATCCGGGTGGACACGCCGTCACTGCGCGCTTCATCGTGCAATGCAACCCCGGCTGCGGCGGCAACTGCGCAGCGCGGGCGACAATCCACAACGGCGGTTTAATGGTGTCCAGCGCCACTCGCGGTGCAGTTTCACCGCGCAGATATTCCGATGGGCGCGTCAGCCCCGGCCATTGGGTAATCGCTTGATTGTGCGTGTAAAAGCGCAGCATCGCAGTGGTTTGATAGCGATCTGCAAACACCGGCGCATCCAGCGTCGTCACGACAGCGGCTAATTCCGCGAAGCCGTGCGTTTCGCGCCCCAACCGTTTGAATCCCTCCGGCAGCGGCATGAGTCCAGTCGTCGCCTGCACCGCATAAATGCTCACAATCAAGACGTTAGCCACTGCCGCGCCCAGCACCCAGCGCCAGCAGTCGCCGACCCAACGCACCAGTAACGGTGCTGCCGTCAACAGCGCCATCGCTGGCCAATTCGCCTCCACTGAACTGAATCTGGCAATCACGCCAAAAAATGCCAATGGAAACAACGTCGCGGCAACTAACAACGACCGCGCTGGTGGCGTCATCTCACCCAACATGCTCCGCCTTGTCGTCGCATCCACACTGACCACTTTGCGCCCGATCACAACGAGCAGCGCCCCCCACAATCCCAACTGCGTCGCCACATATTCCGCCACGCTCGCCACCCGCTCACCGCTGGATAACGGCTCCGGCGGTGACAACTGCGTCGCCGCCAACGTGCCCATATCCGTCGCCAAACCGTGCCCCAGTTGAAACCGCATCGTTAGCCAGTCGTGTTGCGCATTCCACAGCAGATGCGGCGCAAACACGATCAGCGCCACCGCTGCGCCGAGATACGGCCAAGGCGTCCGCAGCGCCCGCCAATCGTGGCGGAGCAGCGCCCACAGCACAATCGGACCGATCAACACCATCGTGTATTTTCCCAGCAGCCCCAGCCCAATCGCCGCACCCGCCGTCAACCACCGCCGTCGCTCTCCCGCCAATGCCCGCTCACTTTCGTGCAGCGCCAGCGCCCAGCCCAATGCCAGCGCCGTATCTGGAGTGGTGATGACCCCGCCGATTAACGCCGGCAGCGTCGTCCCCACCACCACCAGCGCCAGCGCCACTTCGTACCGCGTAAAACCGCAATGACGATACAAGCTGGCGAGCACCAACAACGTGATCAATCCAGCGCCCAAACCACCGAGCCGCGCCATCACTGCCGAACCCGGCTCCAGCCACGTCGTCAGTCCGAGCACCGCCACGCCGGGCGGATGATCGAAATAGCCCCACGCTAACTGTTGCGCCCAATCAAAGTAATAGGCTTCATCCTGCGTCACCGGCACCAACGCCGCGATGCTCAATCGCCACAGCACCAGCGCCGCAATCACTGCCAGCGCCAGCGTCTCCGTCCTCAACTGCGCTGGCTGTGTCATTGCCGCCACCACCGCGCCAGCGCCAAACCCACGCTCAACAGCAATGCGCCCGCTGCTGGCCACATAAACAACGCCCGCTGTGGACGAAACATGCGTTGCTCGCGGTCGGTGGGTTCCAATTCATCGAGCTGGGCAGACACCGCCTCCAACTCCTCACGGTTAGTCGCCGCAAAAAACTGCCCACCCGTGAGCGTGGCAATGTGCCGCAACGTCGCCGGATCAAAATCATCGCCTTGTCGTCGCCGCAGCATTCCAAACGGCGTGCGCACGCCCAACTCACCGCCGCCGATGCCGATGGTATAAACCCGCACTCCCGCTTGTGCTGCCAACTGCGCCGCCGCGATGGGTTCCAAAGTGCCCGCCGTGTTCTGCCCGTCAGTGAGCACAATCAACACCCGCTGCCCTGCTGGCTGCTCGCGCAGCCGTTTGATGCCAAGCCCAATCGCATCGCCGAGCGCCGTCTCGCGCCCCGCCAGCCCAATCACCGCCTCATTTAACAACGTCGCCACCGTCGCACCATCAAAGGTCAGCGGCGTCTGCAAATAGGCTTGAGTGCCAAACAGAATCAACCCCAGTCGGTCGTGCTCACGGCGCTGGATAAAACGACTCGCCACCGCCTGCACCACCGCCAAGCGTGACACTGCTTGCCCGTTCAACTCGTAATCCTCCTGTTCCATGCTGCCGGAGATGTCGAGCGCCAACATCAGATCGCGCCCCGCAACTGGCAATCCCAACGGCTCACCCAGCCATTGCGGACGCGCTGCCGCCAGCACCAATAACGTCCACGCCAGCCCGGCAAGCAGTAAATGCAGCCACTGCGTACGACCGGCTGGCGCAGTGCTGGCGCTCGGCAATTGCGCGAAAAACGGCAGTCGCAACGCTGCGCCGATGGTTTCGGGCGCTCGCGGCAGCCATCGCGCCAGCACTGGCAGCGGGAGCGTGAGTAATAGCCACGGCCATTCAAAACTGAGCATCAGAGTTTCTCTCTCGACGAATCCAGTCCCGCGCTGCTTGATGCAAGCGTTCAGCATCCGCTGCCGATACCACCTCCGCCCGATATGCCGCATGACGCAGCACCTGCCCCGCCGTGCTGTCCATAAACTCGCCGCCGTTCGCGTCAAGAAATTCCAGCCACTCGCGCCCAGTCAGACCGGCGACCTGCGGCGCTGGCCAGCGCGTCAACGCCACCCGCCGCAGCAGTTGTGACACCTCAACCGCAAAGCAGCGTCCGTCGCTATCAACCTGAAATTGTGCGTGCAGCGCCGCCAATTCGCGCAATGCCTGCCGCGAGCTGGCGCGACGTTGGCGCTGCTGCCAGCCGCGCCACAGCAGCCAGATCATCACTAACAATACTCCCGTCACCAGCCACCAGCCCGGCGCTGGCGGCCACCAACTCATCGGTTCTGGCAGATGCCAAGCGCGTAATTCCAACGCAGTCTCCGCTGTCATCGCGGCATCCTCAGTCGCGCACCCAGCCCCTGCGCCAGCGTTGCCGCAACCGGTTGATCCGTCGCCACTTGCAGCAAATGCGCCCGATGACGCTGCGCGAGTTGCTGCAACGTGAGCAGCCGGTGCTGAAAAATCTGTTGATAAGCGTGGCGCTGATCGGCGCGAGTTACATCCAACTGCCGCTGCTGGCATCCATCGCTGATGAGATAGCGCCCCGGCGGTGGCGCGACCGCTTCCAGCGGGTCATAAATCAAAATCAGCACCACTTCGCGCCCAGCGGTGAGTTGTCCGAGCCAGGCGCTGTGCTCCGCCTGAATGCCCGCAAAATCGCTGATAACAGCCAGCAAACTGCCCGGGCGCAGGTGTCGCGCCAACGCAGTCGCCGCTGCCATCACTGAGGAATAGCCGTTGCTGCTGGCGCGGGGCGCCGCGCAGAGGCGCTCCAATAAAGGCAATAAACCGGCGTTACGCGCCGCAGGTTGGCGATAAAACTGGTGCTGTTCATCAAATATCAAACCGCCCACGCGGTCGCCGCGCTCCACTGCCGCCCAACCCAGCACGGCGGCGACTTCGGCGGCGATCACGCTTTTGAAAGCGACGCGGCTACCAAACTGGAGCGAGGCGCTTTGATCGACCAGCAGCCACACCGGGCGCTCGCGCTCCTCCCGAAATAACTTGACGTGCGGGATGCCGCTGCGAGCGGTGACGCGCCAATCCATGTGGCGCGAATCATCGCCGGGCTGATACACCCGCACTTCGTCAAATTCCATGCCGCGCCCGCGCAGTCGGGATAGATGACCGCCGCTGCGAATCGCCAACACGCGCCCACGCGGAGCGAGATTGAGACGCTGCGCTTGCCCGCGCAACGCAATTAACGCCTTGAGTTCGGGATGAATACCGGGGAATTGAAAAGGGGCAGGTGTAGACATTTAATGATCGAAAGTGCTGGGATAATAATTTTTATCCAATAATTGTGCGATTGAATAAGGACAAGTTGGCGGAAAAGTAGCAATGGGCAACTGCGTTTCATCGCTGGCTAATTGCATCGCTTCAGCATAGGCTTCAATAATCGTTACAGCAAGCAGTGAGTTAAGCGCGAGTGTTTTTTTAACCGTGTATTTAAGCGGTTGCGTTGCTCAATAATCGTTGCACGCCAACTGTCAGCCTTGAATTCGCGCCAGCGTGCGCTTAAAGTCGTTAATTGATATTTCCACTTTAATAAATGTGCGAGCAAAAGCGTCAACCGATTTTCAAGCTCATGCTGTTCGCTTTTACCCATATCGCTCAATTCTGCCAATAAATGCTCAACATCCAATTCTGCATAACGCCCAGCGCGGAGCAATTCAGCATTGCGTGTTGCCCAAGCGGAATAATCAGTTTGATATAGCGTGCTTAATTCAGTCATGGTCTCAACGCTCGTTTTTTAAGTGGCAATCAATGTTGTTGTTCTCAATGCTGTTGTTATCGCCGGAATCAAAAACCAGTCGCACGAAAGACACGGCTAACGCATGACTATCATAACGGCTACTGTTTCATTTGTCATGCAGCGCCGCTATGCGTTGGGCAGTTGCGCAAAGTACAGTAAATGCTGCCGTTTGGGTGAAGATGCCACATAAAAAACCCGCTCACCAAGTGAATTGGGAGCGGGTTTTTTATAGCGCCGGTGCGTTATTGCGGGTTGGTACTCA
>DYNM01000063.1 GCA_020721065.1 Thiocystis violascens
CAGATCAACACGGCGATTGGTTGAATCAGCGCAATGACGATTTTTCTGATTTTATTGCGTTAGGAAATAAAGAAGATAAAAAAGCACCTATGTTGTTTGAAAATTATTCAAACGGACTAGCAACGAATCGAGATGCTTGGTGTTACAATTTTTCGCCTAGCCAAGTTGCTGCTAATATGATGCGAATGATTTATTTTTACAACGATGAAGTGCGCAGATTTGAAAAAACACATGGCGCATTGAGTAAAAAACAACGCGAAGAAATTGTTGCAGATTTTATTAGCAAAGACCCAAAGCAAATTAGCTGGTCTAGCAGTTTAGTTCCAGATTTAGTAAACTTTTACACTGGTTCATTTGATAAAACAAAAGTAATTCAGTCGTTGTATCGCCCATTTAGTAAACAGTGGCTTTATTATGACAGCATGTTTAATCATCGAACGGCACAAATGCCCCGCATTTTTCCAGATGCGACGGCAGAAAATCTGGTGATTTGTGTATCTGGAGTTGGCGCAAGAAGTGGATTTTCAGCATTGGTTGCAAATAAATTACCTTGTTTGGATATGATAGAAAAATGCCAATGTTTCCCGCTCTATTTATACGACGAGCCAGCACCAGCAACGAGTGACGCCAATTTATTTGCAACGGAATCAACCCGCACGCGCCGCGATGCAATGACTGACGCGGGGTTAAACCATTTCCAAACGGCTTATCCAGATGCAACGCTCAATAAAGAAGACCTGTTTTATTATATTTATGGTTTGCTGCATTCGCCGGATTATCGGGAACGCTACAAAGACAATTTGAGCAAAGAATTACCGCGCATTCCGCGAGTGAAAACTGCTGCGGATTTCTGGGCATTTAGCAACGCTGGGCGACAATTAGCCGCGCTGCATCTCAATTATGAAACGGTCACGCCGTATCCGCTCACCATTGAAAGCAGCAAACCATTAACGGCGGCTGATTATCGCGTCACTAAAATGAAATACGGCAAATGCGGCAAAGAGAAAGATTTAACCACCGTGATTTATAATGATTTCATCACGCTGCGCGAGATTCCGTTGGCGGCGTATGAATATGTGGTGAATGGCAAACCGGCATTAGATTGGGTGATGGAACGGCAAAGCGTCAAAATTGACAAAGACAGCGGCATCGTGAATGATGCGAATGACTGGGCACATGAAACGATGAATAATCCGCGCTATCCGTTGGAATTATTCCAGCGCGTGGTCACGGTGAGTTTAGAGACGCTGGCGATTGTAAAGGGGCTGCCGACATTGGAGAGTTTGTAAACGCTTAAACGGAATCTGTTATGCCAACTTTACAACGCTTTAATCAATGCCATGTTGTGATTTATTTCGACGATCATCCGCCGCCCCATGTCCATATTAAATTGCGCGATGGTCGTGATTGTACTGTCGATTTAGGAACATTCGCTGTTATGGGACAGGTGAATGAGCGTGAGATTCGTGAAGCTCTCATGTGGATTAGTTCTAATCAAGCAGTTTTATTCAATACATGGCGAGAGTATCATCAATGAATCATTATTTTTTCCCAAAATTAATATCTGTTGAAGCGTTACAACCCTATTGTCTGCGCACGAGTTGGAATACCGGCGAAGTTTTAGATGTGAATGTTGAAGTGCAGTTGCGTCGTCATGCTGCATTAACGCCAGTATTAGAACCTAGCGTTTTTGCCAGCGTTCATCTCAGTGAATGTGGCAATAGTATTGAATGGATTGATGAAGAATTTGGGGCTGATAACGTTTACGCTTGGGCAAAGGAACAGCGCGGCGAAATTAGCCACGAATTATTTAATGAGTGGATGCGCCGCAACGCACTAACGATAATTGCTGCCGCTGACGCGCTGGGTATTGATTCAACGCTGATTGATGACTACCGAATTGCCCGCCAAAACATTCCGCGCATGATTTGGCTGGCTTGTTTAGGTTGGGAAGCGATTGGGCCGATGCGCGATCATTTGCCGCGTGTTTTACCGACTTTTGGATATTCAAACTGAAGTGCGACGGTGGCGATTGTAAAGGGGCTGCCAAAGTTAGAATAATGCAGAGGATAATAAAATGCGCATGTCAATTGAATTGTCGGCTGAGTTTGAGCAACGTTTAGACGCATTA
>DYNM01000033.1 GCA_020721065.1 Thiocystis violascens
ATCCCTCTCTCTCCGCCATATTGATAAAACCCGTTGTTAAAACAACGGGTTTTTTTGTGTCCTGCGGTTTTAATTGCAGCGTGTGTAAATTCAACTTGACACCGGCTTGTGTCAGGTTAAACTAACACTCAAGGTATCGCAGGCAACGCGGCAACATTGACAGCTAGATTGGTGATGATGCTGATGCTTAGTGAGCCTACCACGAGCCGAAATGGCTACCCACTCTCACGCTGGAGATATTTTCATGGCTAACCTGTCTGGTTTGACCGACGCACAAGCAAAAGAATTCCATGAGCATTGGAAGCATGGCACTTGGAGCTGGGTGATGATTGCATGTGTTGTGCATGTGGTCACTTGGGTATATCAACCCTGGTTCTAATTTGAGCCTCTGGTTCTCTCGTTGAGCCTCTTTATTTGAGTTAGGAGATTATCTAAATGCAAGTTCCAGTTATGCTCGCCGATCCTTCCATTGCTGCACCCAATCATCCTGAAGAAGATTGGAAAATCTGGACTGTTATCAATCCAGCAACGTGGATGGTTCCTTTCTTTGGTATTTTGTTCGTTCAAATGTGGATGATTCATAGCTATGCATTGGCTCTGCCAGGCTACGGCTGGAAAGATTCCGTTCGCGTGAAGACTCCTGCTGCTGTAGTCGCACCAGCACCTGCTGCAACCACCACCGTTGCACAGTAAGCTGTTTGCATTGCGGCGCTGCTATTGAGCGCCGCGCATAGCGCAATTTTTCTTTAATAAAAGTTTCGCTATTAAAAAACCCGACTTTAGAAAAGTCGGGTTTTTTTCATCTGCATTGCTTTGATTAGTTAGTCCGCCGTTGCCACTCGCAACACTTCTTCAATCGTCGTGCGACCATCTAACGCTTTGCGCAGCCCGTCTTGATACATTGTCTCCATGCCTTCTGCCACCGCTAATCGGCGAATCTCCGTTGCCGTCGCGTGCGCCAGCACTGCTTTACGAATCTGATCGGTCATCAGCAACACCTCGGTAATCACTAACCGCCCCCGATAACCGCTGTCATTGCACAGCGCACAACCCACCGCCCGATGTAAATCGACCGCCCCGCTCACGCCCGCCGTGTGTGTAAACCGTTCCGCCAATTCCGGCAACGCACGATAGGCTTGCCGACAGTGCGGACACAACCGCCGCACCAGCCGCTGCGCCACAATGCCATTGATGGTTGAGGTCAGCAGATAATCCTCCACCCCCATCTCCAGCAACCGCGTCACCCCACTGGCGGCATCGTTCGTGTGCAGCGTTGACAACACCACATGCCCAGTCAGCGCCGATTGCACCGCGATCCGCGCCGTCTCTAGATCGCGCATTTCGCCCACCATGATGATGTCTGGGTCTTGGCGCACAATTGCCCGCAGCGCCCCCGCAAACGTCATCCCAATCGCCGCCTTCACCTGAATCTGGTTAATGCCCGGCAACTGATATTCCACCGGGTCCTCCACCGTGATGATTTTATGCGCCTCCGTATTTAGGCGACTCAGCGCGGTATACAGCGTTGTGCTCTTGCCCGAACCGGTTGGACCTGTCACCAACACAATGCCATACGGCTGTTCCAACATCTGCCGCAATCGCTCGCGGGGTGCGCCGTCAAAGCCCAGCGCATCGAGATCAAAACGCACGCTTTCTTTATCCAGCAACCGCATCACCACGCTTTCACCAAACAGCGTCGGCACGGTCGAAATGCGCAAATCCAACTCTCGCCCCTGCATCCGCAGCGGAATCCGCCCATCCTGCGGCAAGCGGCGCTCGGCGATATTGAGCTTGGCCATAATTTTGATGCGCGAAATGATCGCCGCCGTCGAACGCACCGGCGGGGCTTCCACCTCTTTCAACAGCCCGTCCACCCGATAACGCACCTTCAACACGTCAGCAAAGGGTTCGATGTGAATGTCCGACGCCCGCACCTCCACCGCCTTTTGAATCAACTGATTCACCATCCGAATCACCGGCGCTTCACTCGCCAAATCTTTGAGATGCTCAATATCTTCTTCAGCAAAATCACCGAATTCCGCTTCTGATGTCGGCGGCGGCTCCGGGCTCGGCTCGTACAGCCGCACCAACGCCGCCTCAATATCAGATGGCAATCCGACCGCGAGCGTGATCGTTTTGCCCGTCGCCAGCGCCAGCGCCGTCGGCACAAACTGATCCAACGGATTGGCCAGCGCCACCGTCAAGGTGTCAGCCGTCAACGCCAGCGGCAGCACCCGCGCATCTTTGAGAAAGCGCACACTCACGCCATCTTCGGGCACCGCTTCAGGTGGAAATTCACTCGCCTCCACCAACGGCAACGCCAACACCTCCGCCATCACCCGCGCCAGCTCGCGCTCGGCGACCAATCCCAACCGCAGCACCAGCGGCAATAACGCATCGCCGCCGTCTTCTGCCAAGCGTCGCGCCCGCGCCAGCTCGCCCGGCGTGAGCTTGCCGAGGTGATAGAGCGCGGCGATCACTTGGCTTTCAGCATCCGCTGGCGCTGCCAAATCAGTGCTGATATCTATTTCCATACAACGGGTTATTGCGCAACTTGGCGCAAAATGAATGCGGCAATGGCGGGTACATCCTGCAACGGCAATTGCGGTGGATGCGGAACAACCGGCAGCGGTTCTGCGCTCGCTACCGCGATGATGTCGGGGTCAGTCGGATACAACACGGGTTGCCCGGTGGCGGCGCGATACACCTCAATTTTCGGATAACGCGCATGTTTGAAGCCTTCCACCAGAATCAAATCAAGCTGCGCGGTTTCAAATCGCGCCAGCATCGCGTTGAGGTCGGGATCAACTGCCGCCGGTTCCTCCACCAACAGCGCCCAGCGTTCGCGTGATGCCAACAGCGTTTGTGCGGCTCCGGCGGCTCGCAGCTCAAAACTGTCTTTGCCGGGCACGTCAAGATCAAAGCTGTGATGCGCGTGTTTGAGATAACCAATCCGCAGCCCGCGCTGGCGCAGCACGGCGACGAGTTGTCGCAACAAAGTCGTTTTGCCGCTGCCGCTCGGCGCAACCACGCCGATCACGGGTATTGCTGCATTCACACCTGTTCCCACAACACAGATTTGTCAGCAGCAGCGGCAGCTTGCAGCAATGCGATCAACGGCAGGGCGCGATGTGCAAGGCTGACGTGTTGACCAACGGGGGCGGCGGTTGCCGGATCAAGGGGTTGCTCAGGATGGGTGGCGACAGCGGCTTGCAACTGCGTCAGCGCAGCGGGAATGTCTGAAGCCAGCAAGGCGCTGGGCACGGTGCCGCTGTGTCCCATCAGTTTGATAAGGGTGAGCGCCACATCGCCAAACATGGTGATGGTGGCGTAGGCGGGAGTTTGGAATTGAATTAACATTTTTATTAGTTATTAGTTAAAAAGTTGTTAGTTGTCAGAATAATTTACCAATATCAGCCAGTTAAGCAGTTATCAGATAAAAATGTGATTGCATTTTTTAATCATTATTGTGCTGCGCTTCACTGACAACTGCTTACTCCAGCCGGTCGTGAATCGCTTGGCGTAAACACGTCAGCGCGGTTTGACAAGTGATTGGCGTCGCATCGCCGTTGGTGATGAAAAAGATGTCTTCCACCTCCGCGCCGACGGTGGCGATCTTCGCGTTTTGCAGCCGAATTCCACACTGCTGAAACACCGCGCCCACCTCGGCCAACAAGCCCGGTCGATCCAACGTCGTCAAGCGCATGATGGTGCGTTGATTAGGCGCGTCCACCGCAAAACTGACGCGAGTTTCAATCGGAAAATGCCGATGCCGCCGCGAGAGCGCCCGCGCCACCTTGACTTGAATCCGCTGCGGATCAGCAATCAGCACCGCCAGCCGCGCCCGAATTTCCGCCATACGCGGCGGATCATTGATCGGGCTGCCGTCGTGATCGAGCACCTGATAACTGTTAATCGCCATCCCGTCCGTCGTCGTCATCACCCGCGCATCCATCACGCTCAAGCCGCGTTGATCCAACAGCGCGGTGGTGTGCGCAAACAAATTGGTGCGGTCGTGGGTGTAAATGAAAATCTCAGTCGCGCCGCGCATGGTGAGCGGGCGGATCACAATCAACGGCAATTGCGCCAGATCGGCAGCCAGAATTTGCCGCGTCTGCCACGCGATTTCATCGGGCGAATGGTGCAGGAAAAAATCCACCCCGCACTTGCCCCACAATTGGGCGCAGGCTTCGGCATTGCCGCCGTAACGCGCCACCAACCGCACGGCTTCCATTTGTTTTTGCGCGATCAAATCCTCCTGCGCTTGCGGATTGTCCAAACCCCGCAGCAACGCCCGCCGTGTGCCCTGATACAGCTCCCGCAGCAGCGCATCCATCCACCCGTTCCAACGCTCAGGATTGGTGGCGCGAGCGTCGGCGACGGTGAGCAAATAGAGATAATCCAGCCGCGTCGGATCGCCGATCTTTTCCGCAAAGGCTTGAATTACCTCCGGGTCGCTGATGTCTTTGCGCTGCGCCGTCATCGACATCACCAAATGCTGCGTCACCAGCCACGCCACCAGTTGCGTATCAAATTCGCTCAAGCCGTGTACTTGGCAAAATGCAGTCACGTCCTGCGCTCCGAGCGTCGAATGATCGCCGCCGCGTCCTTTGGCGATGTCGTGAAACAACCCGGCGAGATAGAGCAATTCCAGCTTGGGAATTCGGCGGCTCACCGCGCTGCACAGCGGAAACTCGTGATCGTATTTGGGATTGGCAAAGCGGCGCAGATTACGCACCAGCATCAGCGTGTGCTCATCAACGGTGTAGACGTGAAACAGGTCGTACTGCATCCGCCCGACGATGTTGGCGAACGCGGGAATGTATGCCGCCAGCACGCCGTAACGATTCATCCGCCGTATCGCTTCGGTGATGCCAAACGGCTCGCGCAAAATTTCCATAAACAGGCTGCGGGCGCGGAGATCAGCGCGGAAGCGGTCATCAATACGGTGGCGATTTTCCCGGATCAAGCGAATGGTGCTGGCGCGGACGCCCTGCAATTCGGGGCGCGTTTGCAGCAGATGAAACACTTCCAGCAACGCAATCGGCGTGCGTTGAAACACCGTTGCGGCGGTCACTTCCAAATAACCGCTGCGGATTTGAAAGCGTTTGTTAATCGGCTCCGGTGCGCCGAGCACGTCATGCAGCAAAATTGCCTCGCGGAATAATTGCAGCAGCATCTCGTTGAGCCGATTGAGTTCCTGCACCGTGCGGTAGTACTGCTGCATGAACTGCTCAACGGCGAGATTATTCGCTCCGTCGCAAAAGCCAAACTGCTCCGCCAAGGTGCGCTGATAATCAAACAGCAGCCGATCTTCACGGCGTCCAACCAATTGATGCAACGCAAACCGAATCCGCCACAGCAACGCTTGCCCTTCAATCAAGGTGTGATGTTCGGCTTCGGTCAAAAAGTCGTGGCTGACCAAATCGTGCAGCGTCTCGGCGGCAAAATGGCGCTTGGCAACCCAGCCGATCATTTGAATGTCGCGCAAGCCGCCGGGATTTTCTTTGATGTTCGGTTCGAGGTTGTAAGCCGTGCCGCCGTATTTGTCCCAACGCAGCCGCTGTTCTTCGGTTTTCGCTGCAAAAAACTGTTCACTGTTCCACAGCCGCTCGGGTGCAATCGCTTCGCGCATCTCTTGAAATAACGCCGGATTGCCACTCAACCACCGCGCTTCAATCAGATTG
Source organism: Thiocystis violascens (assembly GCA_020721065.1). Lineage (GTDB taxonomy): Bacteria > Pseudomonadota > Gammaproteobacteria > Chromatiales > Chromatiaceae > Chromatium > Chromatium violascens_A. The sequence goes on from DYNM01000033.1 coordinate 5,688, forward strand.
GTGATGACGGTGACATCCTTTTCCGACTCCTGCACACAGTCGGCGACGGTGCGCACGCTGTGCCCAATTTCCAGCCGCAAATCCCACAAAAAGGTGACGAAACATTCCAGCGCCGTCGTGGTTGCGGCATCCAACTCCGGCGCAATTAAAATCAGGATGTCAATATCAGACGCGGGTTGCAGCTCTTGACGCCCGTAGCCGCCCACCGCAATCAACGCTGCCGCGCTCGGCGCACCGAGCTGATCTGCCCACAGATGCCGGAGCACGGTATCCAATTGTTGGCTGCGCTGGCGCACCAGCACTGCGACCGGAACGCCTTGATTAAATTGTTGATACAGCGCCTCTCGATCCGTGCGGAGACGTTCCCGATAAACGGCGAGGGGCGTGAGCGCGGCGGGGGCGGCAGTGGTCAGCGGAGCGGGAGCGTCGGAATGATTCATGGCAAGGGATCGTCACGTTCCTCAGCGCGGAGCGTGAGGATGTCGTGACCGTCGGGCGTCACCAGCACGGTGTGTTCCCATTGCGCGGATAAGCTGCGATCTTTGGTAATCACTGTCCAACCATCTGGCAAAACCTTGATATAGCGTTTGCCGGCGTTGACCATCGGCTCAATGGTGAAACACATCCCCGCCTCCAACACCAGCCCCGTGCCCGCTTTCCCGTAGTGAAGCACTTGCGGCTCCTCGTGAAATTCGTAGCCGATCCCGTGTCCGCAGTATTCGCGCACCACCGAATAACCGTGCTGTTCGACAAAGCGTTGAATTGCATAACCGATGTCGCCCAGCGTCGCGCCGGGACGCACGACGGAAATGCCCAATTGCATCGCCTGCTGCGTCACCGTCACCAACCGCCGCGCCAGCACCGACGGCTCACCGACAAAGAACATCTTGCTGGTGTCGCCGTGATAGCCGTCTTTGATGATGGTGATGTCGATATTGAGCACATCGCCTTTTTTCAGGCGCTTGCTATTCGGAATCCCGTGGCAGACCTGATGATTGACCGACGTGCAAATTGACCGGGGAAAGCCGCGATAATTCAGAGGTGCTGCGACTGCATTCTGCACTTCAGTGATATAGCGATGACACAATTCATTGAGCGCATCGGTGGTGACTCCCGGCTGGACGTGCGGCTCAATCATATCGAGTACATCGGCGGCGAGGCGACCAGCAACGCGCATTCGCTCGATTGCCTCTGGTGTTTTAATTGGCACACTCATTGTTGGTATTGTGAGAAATCGAGTAGAAAAGAGGGACAATTGCCCGTATTGAGTTGAGCATGGTATAAAACGCCGCGCAGCGCCGCAATCAAGCCAATTCTTTTGATGGCGACTCTGACACCAAGCGAAAAACTCGTTTTTCGCTTTATTTTTATTCGCAACACGTCCACACACGCACCGACACATGCGACTGGGTGCCTTGAGAATCAACTCAGGTGGTCACATGGGGCGCGTGGAGGTCTCAACCCAAACTTTTAGGAAATTCAAGACTATGAGTAATGTCACTATGCGCCAGATGCTGGAAGCCGGTGTCCACTTTGGCCACCAGACCCGCTACTGGAATCCCAAGATGGGCGCGTTCATCTTCGGGCATCGCAACAAGATTCACATCGTCAACTTGGAAAAAACCCTGCCGCTGTATCAAGAGGCAGTCAATTTCATGGGGACGCTCACCGCTAACGGTGGCAAGGTGTTGTTTGTCGGCACCAAACGCGCCGCCCGCGATGCGATTCGGGACGAGGCGCTGCGCTGCGGGATGCCGTTTGTCAATCACCGCTGGCTCGGTGGCATGTTGACCAACTTCAAAACCATCCGCCAATCAGTCAAGCGGCTGAAAGAATTAGAAGCCATGTTTGAAACCGGCTCCATCGAGCGTTTCAACAAGAAAGAAGCTCTCGGCTTGTCGCGGGAACGTGACAAATTGGAGCAGAGCTTGGGCGGCATCAAAAACATGGACGGTCTGCCCGATGCGATGTTTGTGATTGATGTCGGTCACGAAAAAATCGCCGTCACCGAAGCCAACAAACTCGGCATTCCAGTCATCGGCGTGGTCGATACCAACAACGATCCCAGCAACGTCGATTACGTCATCCCCGGCAATGACGACGCCATCCGCGCCGTCCAGCTTTATATCGCTGGTGCCGCTGACGCCATTCTCGACGGGCGCAGCACCGCTGCCGCAATGGTCGGACGCGGCGATCCAGTCATCATCGACGCCAGCGCCGAGCGGGAAGAACGCCAGTAAGTTGCTGATTTCAAAATCCCCCTTTGAAATAAAGGGGGATTCAGGCACTCCTCAATTTCAGCACGTCAGCAGTCAAACAATTTAGAAGGTGAAACATGGCGATTACAGCCGCAATGGTTAAGGAACTGCGCGAGCGCACCGGCGTCGGCATGATGGAATGCAAGACCGCTCTCGTTGAAGCCAATGGCGACATCGAAGCCGCAATTGAAGCAATGCGTAAATCTGGTCAAGCCCGCGCTGCGAAAAAATCTGGACGCATCGCCGCTGAAGGCGTGGTCGTGATTCAGATCACCGCCGATCAAAAACACGGCGTGTTGGTTGAAATCAACTGCGAAACCGATTTCGTCGGCAAAGATGCCGGCTTTGTCGCCTTCGCCGAAGCCGTCGCCGTCACTGCGTTGGCAACTCCCGTCACCGATGTTGAGGCACTGGCCAATCAACCGCTGGTGACTGATGCCAGCTTGACGGTGAGTGCTGCCCGTGAGGCGTTGATCGCCAAGATCGGCGAGAACATCCAAGTCCGGCGTTTGCTGCGGTTCGAGAGCACCAGCGGCGCGTTGCACAGCTATCGGCACGGTGTGCGCATCGGCGTTGTGGTTGACATGGTTGGTGGCGATGCTGCGCTGGGACGCGATATTGCAATGCACGTCGCCGCCAGCAATCCGCTCTGCCTCAGCGCCGAACAGGTGCCAGCTGCGACGCTGGAGAAGGAAAAGGAGATTTTCCGCGCTCAGGCGTTGGAGAGCGGCAAGAAGCCAGAGATTGTGGAGAAGATGATCGACGGTCGGATTCGCAAGTATCTGGAAGAAGTGACTTTATTGGGACAGCCGTTCGTGAAAGACCCCGAGCAGTCGGTGGAGAAATTGATCAAGCAGGCTGGCGCTCAGGTGCTGGCGTTTGCGCGGGTTGAGGTTGGCGAAGGAATTGAAAAGAAAACCGAAAACTTCGCTGAAGAAGTGATGGCGCAGGTTCGCGCCAGCTAGTCAGTTGCGCCCCGCTCGGCGGCGCTGTCGTTCATTGACCACTCTGAGGATTTCAAGCGATGTCTCATGCCGCTGTCTATCGTCGCATCCTGCTCAAGCTCAGTGGCGAGGCGCTGATGGGCACAGGTACGGATGGCATTGATCCCGAAGTGCTCGACCGCTACGCCAGTGAGGTGCAAGCGTTAGTGACCGCCGGAGTGCAGGTCGCGCTGGTGATTGGTGGTGGCAACCTGTTTCGGGGCGCAGGTTTAGCGGCGCGGGGCATGGATCGCGTCACTGGTGATCACATGGGAATGCTCGCCACCGTGATGAATGCGTTGGCGATGCAGGACGCGCTGGCGCGGTTACAGGTACCAGCGCGGGTGTTGTCGGCGCTGCCCATCGCGCAGGTGTGTGAAAGTTACGACCGGCGGCGGGCGTTGCGCCATCTGGACAAAGGGCGGGTGACGCTGTTGGCAGCGGGCACCGGCAATCCCTTTTTCACCACCGATTCCGCCGCCAGTTTGCGGGCAATTGAAATCGGTGCCGAAGTGTTGATTAAAGCCACCAAAGTGGATGGCATTTATTCTGCCGATCCGTTGCGCGATCCAAGCGCCATCCGTTATCCGCGCATCAGTTACGCGCAGGTGCTGCGCGACGGGCTGCAAGTCATGGATACCACCGCCATCGTGTTATGCCGCGATCATCATTTGCCGTTGCGGGTGATGAACATCAATGAACCGGGCGCGTTGCAGCGCCTGATTCGCGGTGAAGATGTTGGCTCGTTAGTTGTCAGTGAGAGTTGATAAATGATTGAAGATATTAAAAAAGACGCCAGCGAGCGCATGGGCAAAAGCGTTGAGGCGCTGACGCACGAGTTGGCAAAAATTCGCACCGGACGGGCGCATCCATCGCTGTTGGATCATGTGATGGTGTCTTATTACGGCTCGGAAATGCCGATCCGGCAGGTCGCCAACGTCAACGCTGAAGATGCCCGCACGTTGGCGGTGGTGCCGTGGGAAAAGAACATGGTGCAGGCGATTGAGAAGGCCATCATGCAATCGGACCTCGGTTTGAATCCCAACACGGCAGGCACGGTGATTCGGGTGCCGCTGCCGGCGCTGACCGAAGAACGCCGCCGCGATCTCATCCGCGTGGCGCGTCACGAAGCGGAACAAACGCGGGTTGCCGTGCGCAATATCCGCCGCGATGCCAATCACGATCTCAAGGAATTAGTGAAAGACAAGATGATTTCTGAGGACGACGAGCGGCGAGGGCAGGAAGTGGTGCAAAAGCTCACTGATCAAGCGATCAAAGATGTTGACGCAGTGCTGGCGGATAAGGAACAGGATTTATTGTCCATCTAAATTATCATTTTATACATAGAATCAATCATTTGTGGACGCTATTCCCCTCGCTGTCCCCGTTGCCGTTCCCGCCGGTTCTGTGCCGCAGCATGTGGCGATCATCATGGACGGCAATGGGCGCTGGGCGACATTGCGCGGGCGGCCGCGCAGCGTCGGACATCGTGAAGGTGTGAAGAGCGTCCGCCGCACGGTGGATGAATGTCTCCGGCGTGGCGTGAAAACCCTCACCATCTTTGCTTTCAGCAGTGAAAATTGGCGACGCCCCCGCGCTGAAGTCATGGTGTTGATGGAGCTGTTTTTGGTGGTGCTGCGTGGTGAAGTGCGGCGCATGAATCACAACGGTGTGCGGCTGCGCGTGATTGGCGACCGCAGCGCCTTTTCTGAAAAACTGCAACGCCGGATCGTCGAGGCGGAACAGCTCACCGCCACCAATACTGCGTTGACTTTGCAAGTTGCCGCAAATTACGGCGGGCGCTGGGACATTACCCAAGCCGTGCGCCGTCTGCTCATTGAGGTGCAGGCGGGACATTTGAACCCCGCCGAGTGCGATGAAACCACCCTCGCCGCGTTTCTCTCCTTTCCTGATATGCCTGATCCAGATTTATTCATCCGCACCGGCGGCGAGCAGCGGTTGAGCAATTTCATCCTCTGGCAGTCGGCGTATGCCGAGCTGTATTTCACTGACATTCTGTGGCCGGATTTCGATGAAGCGGCGCTGGGCGCAGCTTTGGATGATTTTGCGCAGCGCCAGCGGCGTTTCGGCCATACCGGCGAACAAGTTGAATCGTGGGTGGCTCTCAATGACCGAACCAAATAATGCGTTAAATCCCGCTTCTCCCGTCGCAACCAGTGGCATTGTCTTGCGTACCCGCACCGCACTGGTGCTCGCGCCGCTGGTCATCGCCGCGATTTTGTGGCTGCCGACGCCGATTTTCGCACTCGGTGCGGCAATCATCTTTTTAATGGCAGCATGGGAATGGTGCGGCTTGGCGGGACTCATGCCGCCAACGGGGCGCGGGCTGTATTTGAGCGGACTGGCGGCAGTGATGCTGCTCACTTGGGTGCGCCCAGATTTTCAACTGGGGCTGCTGGTGCTGGGCGTGATGTGGTGGGGGTGGCAAATGCTGCTGCTCACGCAGGTGCGCGAGATCGTGCCAAACACGGGTTTACGCCCGGAATTGCTGGTGATTGGCATCGTGATTGTGGTGATTCCTTGGATCGCATTGGTGGCGCTGCATCAACTGCCCATCGTGGGGACGCAATTGGTGCTGTTTTTGATGCTGCTGATTTGGTCAGCCGATTCAGCCGCTTATTTTGTCGGGCGGCAGTGGGGACGCACCAAGTTAGCGCCGCTCATCAGTCCCAATAAAACCCGCGCTGGCGTCAACGGGGCGCTGGTTGGCGCGGTGCTGTGTAGTGTGGCGCTGGCGCTGTGGCTGCGGCTCGATGTGATTGAAAGTGTTCGGATAGTGATGATTTGCGGCGCGACGGTGTGGATTTCCGTCATCGGCGATTTATATGAAAGCCTGCTCAAGCGCCAGCGCGGAGTGAAGGATTCGGGCGCACTGCTGCCCGGTCACGGCGGCTTATTGGATCGGATTGACAGCCTGACGGCAGCCGCGCCGCTGTTCACGTTGGGCATGATCTGGGTGTTTTCTTAACTTGTGGGGTGACGTTGTGAAAGGTGTAACCGTACTGGGTTCAACAGGTTCCATCGGCGTGAGCACGCTGGATGTGCTGGCGCGTCACGCCGATCAGTTTCGCGTGGTGGCGCTGACTGCCAATCAGGATGTCGAGCGAATGGCGGCGCAGTGTCGGGCGCATCGTCCGGCAGTGGCGGTGATGGTTGATCCGCTGGCGGCGGCACAACTGCGCACGGCGCTGGCTGATCTCGCGCAGCCGCCGGAAATTTTGAGCGGCGTGGCGGGTTTAGAACAGGTCGCCGCACTGCCAGAAACCGATTATGTGATGGCAGCGATTGTTGGCGCAGCGGGTTTACGTCCCACGCTCGCGGCCGCACACGCGGGTAAACGGGTGCTGTTGGCCAACAAGGAAGCACTGGTCGTCGCTGGCGCGTTATTGATGGAAGCGGTGGCAGCCAGCGGCGCGGAATTGCTGCCGATTGACAGCGAACACAACGCCATTTTTCAGTGTTTACCACCCAAATTCAGCACCGGATTAGCCGCAGTTGGCGTCGAACGGATTTTGCTGACCGCGTCGGGCGGGCCGCTGCGCGAGTGGCCGTTGGAGCAATTGGCGAGCGTGACGCCAGAACAAGCCTGCGCTCATCCAACGTGGGCGATGGGGCGCAAAATCTCGGTTGATTCCGCCACGATGATGAATAAAGGCTTGGAGGTGATTGAAGCCTGCTGGCTGTTTGGCACCGATACCGATCACATTCAGGTCGTGATTCATCCGCAAAGCGTGATTCATTCGCTGGTGCAATATCAGGATGGTTCTGTGTTGGCGCAGCTCGGCAATCCCGACATGCGCACGCCGATTGCACACGCGCTGGCGTGGCCAGAACGTTTGAGTTCGGGGGTCGCGCCGTTGGATTTATTTGCAGTAAAGCGGCTTGATTTCCAAGAGCCTGATTTTGCACGGTTTCCGTGCTTGGCGTTGGCATTTCAAGCGGCGCAAAGCGGCGGCACCGCACCGGCGATTTTGAACGCTGCCAATGAGATTGCAGTGGCAGCATTTTTGGAGCGCCAGCTCGATTTACCGGGCATTGCGGCGGTGGTGAGCGGCACTTTAGATGCGCTGCCGTATGAAACCGTTGTTGGGCAAGATGTTGATTTTCTTCTGGATGTTGATCGCCGTGCCCGCGAGCAGGCAGCCCATCTGGTGCGGCATCGAGGTTTATTCGCGTGACCGATAACTTGTTATTCACCATCGCTTCCTTCGTCATCGCGCTCACGATTTTGATCGCGGTGCATGAGTTTGGACATTTTTGGGTAGCGCGACGCTTGGGTGTTCACGTCACCCGGTTTTCAATTGGCTTTGGCCCGACCCTGTTGTCATGGCAGCGCAGTCCGCAAACGACAGAATATGTGCTGGCGGCGATTCCGCTCGGCGGCTACATCAAGATGCTTGACGAACGCGAAGGCGAAGTGCCAGAAGAGCAGTTAAAACATGCGTTTAATCGCCAACCGGTGTGGAAACGCTCCGCCATCGTGGTCGCAGGTCCGCTGTTTAATCTGCTGTTTGCGATTCTGGCGTATTGGGCGCTGTTTATGAGTGGCGATCTCGGTTTGAAGCCGATTATTGGCACCGTTGCGCCGCAGTCCATCGCCGCCACCGCTGGTTTCCAGCCTGATGACGAAGTGCTGGCGCTGGGTGAGCAGCCAGCACGGAGTTGGGAAACGGCGATCTTTACCTTGGCAATGGAGGCGCTTGATGGCGCAGATGTGCCGGTGCAGGTGCGCGATGCGGCGGGGATGACGCAAACCCGCTGGTTGCCCGGTGCGGAATTGGCGGCGTTAGCGGAAGTGCCGGATTTGCTCAACCGGCTCGGTTTGACGGCACGGCGTCCGCAACTACCGGCGGTGATTGGCGAATTGGTGCCCGGTGAGGCGGCGGAGCAAGCTGGCTTGGCGGTGGGTGATCGGGTGCGCAGTGTCAATGGGCAACCGCTTGAATTGTGGAAAGATTGGGTTGAGCTAGTGCGCCAGCGACCCGGGCTGGCGTTGGCGGTTGAGGTGGAGCGCCGCGACGGTTCGCATCTCACCCTGACGGTGACGCCGCAGGCGACCGAAGTTGACGGGAAAATGGTCGGGCGGATTGGCGCGGGCGTGGCGATTCCTGACAATTTGATGGATGACTATCAAGTGCTGGTGCGTTACGGCGCGGGCGAGGCGCTGGGGCAAGCGGTCGGCAAAACGTGGGATTTGAGCGTGATGATGTTGCGCGTGATGGGGCGGATGCTGGTGGGTGAGGCGTCGGTTAAAAATTTAAGCGGCCCGATCACGATTGCGGAAATTGCGGGGCGTTCTGCCAGTTCGGGCTTGGATGCGTTTATTAAGTTTTTAGCGGTCGTCAGCGTGAGTTTAGGCGTATTAAATTTGCTGCCAATTCCCGTATTGGATGGCGGTCATCTTGCGTATTTTCTTATAGAACAGATGCGCGGGCGTCCGGTCTCAGAAAAGATTCAAGAACGAGCGCAAATTGTCGGCTTTACGCTGTTAATTGCGTTAATGGTATTGGCATTTTATGCTGATATTTTGCGGCTATTTGATTAACCAACTCCGGTGATAGTGACTGCCAGCCGCGCTGCATCTTTCGATTTAATGAGAGGATATTATCTTGTTTGCCATTGCTCAATTTTTTCGCATTAGCATTAAAGGAATAATTCCTCTGCTGGCGCTGCTGGCATTCACGCCGCCCGTAACGGCGGCAGTCTTTCAAATCGCGGATATTCGTGTTGAAGGTTTACAGCGGATTGCTCCCGGTACAGTATTTAATTATTTGCCGGTACAAATTGGCGACACCGTTGCTGAAGATGTGACCGGCAGCATTATTCGCGCTCTGTATAAAACTGGCTTTTTTGACGATGTGCGGGTGGAACGCGATGGCAATATCTTGGTGCTATGGGTGCGCGAGCGTCCCGCTATTGCCGAAATTAAAATCACCGGCAACAAAGATATTGAAACCGAAGCATTAAACACAGCATTAGAAGATATTGGCTTAAAAGAAGGGCGCGTTTTTAATCGCTCAGTGTTGGATCGAATTGAGCAAGAATTGGAACGCCAGTATTTTGCACGAGGTAAATATGGCGTTGTCATTCAATCTACCGTATCACCGTTAGAACGTAATCGCGTGTCAATTCATATTGAAGTGATTGAAGGTTTAACCGCCAGAATTAAACAAATCAATCTCATCGGCAACAAAGCGTTTAACAGCGAAGAACTCAACCAACAATTCAAACTCGGCGCAACCCGTTGGAACTCATTTTATTCCAAAAACGATCAGTATTCTAAGCAAAAGCTGGCAGGTGATTTGGAAGCGCTGCGCTCGTTTTATTTAGATCGCGGCTACATTAAGTTTGAAATCAAATCGACGCAGGTATCAATTAGCGCCGATAAGAAAGATATTTATATCGCCATCGTCATTGATGAAGGTCAAGCCTTTACGATTAGCGATATTAAATTAGCAGGTGAGCCATCGGTACCAGTAGAGCGATTATTTCCATTGATTCACTTAAAGCGCGGCGATTTCTTTTCCCGCAAAGTGACGACGGAAAGCTCCGAACGTATTTCAGGTTTGCTCGGTGATGAAGGCTACGCTTTTGCAAATGTCAATACGGTACCTGAAATTAACGAAGCGGCACATCAAGTCGCTGTCACCTTCTTTGTTGATTCGGGAAAACGGGTTTATGTGCGGCGGTTGAATATGAAAGGTAATACGCGCACCCGTGATGAAGTGTTGCGGCGAGAAATGCGGCAATTGGAAACCGCGTGGTTTTCAGCCGATTTAGTGCGCAAATCGCGGGAACGTATTCAACGGCTTGGTTATTTTGAAGAGGTTAATATCGCCACTCCTGCCGTGCCCGGCTCGGCGGATCAGGTTGATGTCGATGTCACTGTAAAAGAAAAACCCGCCGGCAATTTAGCAGCGGGCATTGGGTTTTCCCAATCGCAGGGTATTTTATTGAATGCCAGCATTACGCAAAACAACTTTTTGGGAACTGGCAAACGGGTGGCAATGGCATTTAATACCAGCACTTCCACCAGTTTGTATCAAATTGGTTATACCAATCCCTATTACACTGTTGATGGTATCAGTCGCGGGTTTAATGCGTCTTACACTGAAACCGATTTTAGCAAATTGATCGGCGCGAATTATGCGTCAAATGTTGGCACTACGGAAATGACCTTCGGTTTGCCAATTGCAGATAATAGTCGCGCTGGATTAGGTTTTCGTTATCAATACACTGATTTTACAGCAGGTGATTCCAGTTTAGCGCGTCAATTCATTACCGATAATGGCTCGCGGTTTAATGATTATTTAATATCAGCGAGTTATTCTAATGACACCCGTGATACTGCAATTTTCCCTACCAAAGGCGGTTTAAGAACGCTATCCACTGAAATTGCTGTGCCTGGTAGCGCCTTGCAATACTATAAAATGAATTATCAAGAGCAGCGTTATGTGGCATTAACCTCACGGTTTATTGTGTCACTCACTGGTAATGTCGCTTACGGCGATGGTTATGGTGAAAGTTCAGAATTACCGTTTTTTGAAAACTATTACGCTGGCGGTCCGCGTTCAGTACGCGGTTGGGTCGCCAATTCTATTGGTCCGCGTGAAATCATTACCGATGATCCGGTCGGCGGCAATTTGAAAATGGTGGGCAGTTTAGAGTTTTTCATACCGGCTCCAGTCGGCGGTGAATTTGAAAAAACGTTGCGGCTCGGTGCTTTTCTTGATTTTGGTTCCGTGTGGGCAATGGATGATTCACGGCTGCTGAATTCAACTGGTTTTGATTTGGCAGATTTGCGTTATTCAACTGGCATGTCCATGACGTGGTTATCGCCAGTTGGCGCATTATCAATCAGTCTCGCTTATCCCTTAACCGAGAAAAACGGCGACGATACGCAGGTCTTTCAATTCGGATTTGGTCAAGCCTTTTAAGGCATGAGGTTTACAGATGCGCGGGTTAATTCTATTCAGTTTATGCTTATCTTTTGGAGTTGTGCCACAGTTAGCAATTGCGGCTGACTATCGCATTGCAGTGGTGGACCCCAATCGCGTAGTAGAAAAATCACCGCAATATGAAGCTGCTCGTGATGCGTTACAGCGTGAAGTAGAAGATCGGGAACGCGGCTTGCGTGATCAACAAGAACAAATTGCATCGTTGCAAAAAAAATTGGAACATGATGGCGCGTTAATGAGTGAAAATGAAATTCAACGCTTGCAAAACGATATTCGCAGCCGCACTCGCAAATTGAAATATGCGCGAGATGAATTTCAAGAAGATTTCGCCCTGCGTCAAAACGAACTGCGCAAAAAGTTGGGGCGGCAGGTGAACGAAGTAGTGGTGGAATTAGCGAAAGAACAGAAATTTGATCTCATTATTAGCGACGGTTTGGTCTATTCAAATCCGCGTATTGATATTTCTGATTTGGTGATTGAACGTTTGAAACAAGAGTTTAATAAAAAATAATGTGTCGTATTGATACGATGAAGAGGTTGAGCGGCTATGGATATTCGGCTTGGTGAACTCGCAGCGCAATTAGGCGTTGTCTTGCAGGGTGATCCAGATGTGCTGATTTCCCGCGTTGCACAATTCGCTGATGCGGATGCAAAAAGCCTCGTTTTTTTAGGGAATGATCAATACCGTTCTGCTTTACAACAAAGCCACGCTGGTGCTGTTATTTTGTTACCAGAAAATGCTGATGCCGCAGCAATACCAAAGTTATTCAGTGATAATCCTTATTTGACATTTGCTCGTGCCGCGCAGTTATTACATCCACCATTACCAATTGTTGCCGGTATTCATCCTAGCGCCGTGATTGATCCTAGTGCTGTGATTGATGCCACTGCGCAAATTGGCGCATTGGTGGTTATTGCGGCGAATGTGATTATTGATGCGCGGGTGTTTATTGGTCCGGGATGTGTGATTGATAATGCGGTGAGAATTGGTGCGGACAGTCGTTTAATTGCCAATGTCACATTATGCGCGGGAACTCAAATTGGGATGCGGGCGTTAATTCACCCGGGCGCTGTGATTGGTCGAGAAGGGTTTGGTTTTGCGCACGATGGTCAGCAATGGGTGCATATTCCACAAATTGGGCGTGCTATTCTTGGTGATGATGTCGAAGTGGGAGCAAATACTGCCATTGATCGCGGTACCCTTGGCGATACGCGCATTGGCAATGGGGTGAAATTAGATAATCATATTCAAATTGCGCATAATGTTGAGATTGGCGATCACACCGCCATTGCGGGGAATTGTGGCATCGCGGGTTCTACACGCATTGGTTGTCATTGCAGTATTGCCGGTGCTGTGGCGATTGCTGGTCATTTAGAGATTGGCGATCAAGTGCATTTTACCGGGATGACGATGGTCACGCATTCTATTCGCCAGCCCGGTTCTTATAGCAGCGGCATTCCGGCGATCCCTACTGCGCAATGGCGGCGTAATGCGGTGCGCTTTAAGCAGCTCAATGACATGATGCACCGACTCAAAACAATTGAAAAATGGATTGATGTAATGAAAGATATTATTACGCGGGGGAAAGCATAAAATGGATGGATCGCATTCTGGCGCAGGCGTTCCCGAACCGATGAACGATGACACCGCCGTCATTCACACGATGGATATTCATCGTATTCTGAGTTTATTACCGCATCGCTATCCGTTTTTATTAGTCGATAAGGTGATTGATTTTAAGATCAATGAATATCTGATTGCGATTAAAAATGTGTCTTATAATGAGCCGTTTTTTACCGGTCATTTTCCGGTGCGTCCGGTGATGCCCGGTGTTCTCATTATTGAAGCAATGGCGCAGGCAACTGGTTTATTAGCAATGGCGTCGCGCCCGGAAGAAGTCGGCGATAAATTGTATTATTTCGTCGGTATTGATAAAGCGCGTTTCAAACGTCCGGTTGAACCCGGCGATCAAATTGTCATGGAAGTGAAACTCGGCCCGATTCGGCGTGGCATTTGGAAATTCGATGCGGAAGCGCGGGTTGATGATTATGTCGTCGCCACCGCTGAAATCATGTGTACGGCGCGAGAGTTTGCGGCTTGATTCACCCCACCGCGCTCATTGATCCGGCTGCTGAATTGGATCCGACCGTTGCGGTTGGAGCCTTTGCGGTGATTGGCGCGGACGTTCATTTGGGCGCGGGAACGCGAGTGGGATCGCACGTCGTGCTGCGCGGGCCAACGTGGATGGGGCGCGACAATCACATTTTCCAATTCGCCTCGGTCGGCGAGGACCCGCAAGATAAAAAGTACAACGGCGAGGTGACGCGGTTGGAAATTGGCGACCGCAATCGCATCCGCGAATTTGCCACCATTCATCGCGGCACCGTGCAGGATCAGAGCGTTACCCGCATCGGCGACGACAATTTGTTCATGGCGTACACCCACGTCGCCCACGATTGTCAGATCGGCAATCAAGTCATCATGGCCAACGCCGCCTCGCTCGGTGGGCATGTCGAGATTCAGGATTGGGCAATTCTCGGCGGCTTCACCATCGTTCACCAATTTTGTCGCCTCGGAGCGCACTGCTTTTGCGCGATGGGCTCAGTGCTCAATCAAAACGTCCCGCCCTACGTCATCGTCAGCGGTCATCCCGCCCGTCCACGCGGCATCAACAGCGAAGGTTTGCGGCGACGCGGTTTTACGCCCGCCAGCATTCAAGCCATCAAACGGGCATATCGGGCGCTGTATCTCGCCGGTTTATCACGAGAAGCGGCGCTCACGCGGCTGCGCGATCTCGCCGTTGACACGCCAGACATCGCGCCGCTGCTTGATTTCATCGTCGCCAGTGAGCGCGGAGTGGTGCGCTGATGTTGATCGGCATCGTCGCTAACGAACCTTCTGGCGATCTGCTCGGCGCAGCGTTGATTCGCGCCCTGCGAGCGCAACTGCCGACCGCACGTTTCGTCGGGGTTGCAGGACCGCAGATGCTGGCAGCGGGCTGCGAGACGGTGGTGAATATGGAACGGTTGACGGTGATGGGGCTGACGGAAGTGCTGGCGCATTTGCCGGAATTGCTGCGACTGCGGCGGCGGCTGCGCGACTATTTCTGCGCCGAGCGTCCGGCAGTGGTGATCGGCATTGACGCGCCTGATTTCAATCTTGGTTTGGAGCGCCAGCTCCGCGCTGTCGGCATTACCACCGTGCATTTTGTCAGCCCGACGGTGTGGGCATGGCGAGCCGGGCGCGTCAAAACCATTCGGCGAGCGGTGGATTTACTGCTGTGTTTATTTCCATTTGAGGCGGCATTTCTCATCCAGCACGGCATTAACGCCGTCGCCGTGGGGCACCCGCTGGCAGATGAGATTCCGCTGACGGTTGATCGCGCAGCGGCGCGGCTGGCGCTGGGATTAGCGCCGACTGCGCCCGTGATTGCGCTGTTGCCGGGTAGCCGGGTGAGCGAGATGCAGCGTTTGGCTGCGCCATTTATTGACACTGCCGTTCGTTGCCACGCCGCTCGCCCACAGCTCCAATTCGTGGTGCCGCTGGTCAACGCGACTTTGCGCGAATTATTCGCTGCCGAAGTGGCACGTCGCGCTCCGCAGTTGCCGCTGACCTTGGTGGATGGGCGCAGCCGTGATGCGATTACTGCGGCGGATTGCGTGCTCACCGCGTCGGGCACGGCGACTTTAGAAACGCTGCTGTTAAAGCGTCCGATGGTGGTTGCTTACCGGCTCAACGCGCTGACGTATCAACTGGTGAAGCAGCTCAAGCTGGTGAAGGTGCCGTTTATCGCGTTGGCGAATTTGCTGGCGGGGCGGGAACTCGCACCGGAGTTCATTCAAGACCGCTGTCGTGCGGAATTGCTGGCTCCGGCGCTGCTGCACTGGCTCGATCACCCCGCGCAAGTGGCGGATATACAAGCGATTTATCGCCAAATTCACCGCGAGCTGCGGGTTGATGCGGCTGCGGCTGCGGCTGCCGCTGTGGTCGATTTGATGCAACGGCGGGCAGCATGAGCGACGGATGGATTGTGACGGCGGGAGTGGATGAAGCGGGACGCGGACCGCTCGCTGGACCGGTGAGCGCAGCGGCGGTGATTCTCGACCCACGTTCGCCGATTGCCGGCATTGATGACTCCAAAAAACTCAGTCCGAGCCGCCGGGCGGCGCTTGATGGCGTGATTCGAGAACGGGCGCTGGCGTGGGCAATTGCGTGGGCGAGCGTGGAGGAAATTGATCGACTGAACATTTTGCAGGCGTCGCTGTTGGCGATGCAGCGAGCGGTGGCGGGATTGCCGCTGGCGCCGCAGTTGGTGTTGGTGGATGGCAATCGCTGTCCTGAGTTTGGCTGCGCAGCGCAGGCGGTGATTGGCGGCGATGGGTTGATTCCGGCGATTGGCGCGGCGTCAATTCTGGCAAAAGTGGCGCGAGATCGCTTGTTGGAACAGTTGGATGTGGAATATCCCGGCTACGGTTTTGCGCAACATAAGGGTTATCCGACGCGGGCGCATCTGGCAGCATTGCAGACGTTGGGAGTTTGTCCGCATCATCGCCGCAGTTTTGCACCGGTGCGGGCGCTCGCCAAGAACTGACCGCATTGCGGTCACTGTCTCCGGCTTTGATGGTCAAGGCTGGAGTTTTTTTAGGAGGTCTTTATTTATGAAAAAATACTTGCAAGTCATGCTGTTAGGAATTCCAGCGGCGTTGTTAGTGGCAGGCTGTAATGAGCAGGCAGTGAGCTTTGCTAAAGACGTGAAGCCGATCATCGATCAGCACTGCGTGGAATGTCATACCAATAACGGCAAGGGCACTATGGCAAGCGGGTTCGTCGTGGACAGTTATGAATCACTGATGAAAGGCACCAAGTTTGGGCCGGTGGTGGTGGCAGGTGATCCGCTGTCGAGCAGCCTGTATCGGTTGGTGTCCGGTGAGGTGGATAAGTCGATCCAGATGCCGCACAACAAGGACCCGTTGAGCGCGGATAAGATCGCCAAAATTGAGCAGTGGATCGCGCAGGGCGCTAAGAACAATTGAGTGCTGGCGCGTAAAAATGGTCGCTCGGCGGCACTCGCGCCCGGCGACCAACCGATCAATCTCGTGTTAATCCCAATCCGCCAGCTTGCCCAACGGTGAGCGCGGCAACTCCGTTCCCACCGTGATCGCTCGCGGCAATTCCGGTGCCGTCAAGCGTGTGATTAACCAAACGTGCAACCGCTCCGGCAACTGCGCCACCTCATCACAAGTCGCGCTCGGCACCACAAAGGCTTTCAAACGCCCACCCAGCTCCAAACTCGCCTGCCGCACCGCTGCCGCCGCAACATCGGGATGACGCAGCAAACAGTCGCGCACCCGCTCAGGAAACACGTTGATTCCGCCCACCTGCACCGCTCCATCGTGGCGCTTGATGACCTGAAATTGCGTGGCATCCAGCCAGTTCACCTCATCCGGCAGCGCCACCGTCACCGCTGCGCCATTGGCATCTAAACGACTGATGACGTCAGCGCGGTCAGGCACTCGTGACCAGTGTGGCAACAAGCGCAGCGGCGCATCCGCCGCGTGGCGCGTGCCGATGCCAGCAGTTTCCGATGCGCCATAAATTTCAGTCACTTGCGCGATGCCGACGTTGTGGAATTGCTGCCACAACTGCGGCGGACAGTGCCCAGTCGATGAGACCACCCAGACATCCGGTGCCAATGGCAATGGTGTGCGCAGCGCCAAATCAAAAAACGCCGGATGTCCAATAATTAAATCACCCGGCTGCGCTCGCCGTAATACGCTGGCGGGCAATGAATCGCGGACATCACGGGCGGGAATTCCTAATGTTGCTGGCAACATCACGGCGAATAAAAAACCGTAAATGTGATGAAATGGAACCGCCGTTAATATCCGTTTACGGTCGCTAAATTGCGTACTAAAAAATGCAAGTTCTTCTTCTAACCATGCCAGCGAATGTGTACACAGTTTTGGTTGACCAGTTGAGCCGGAAGTTAAAAAACTCATCGCTTCATCCCATTGCGCCCGACTGGTCAACACTGCGTCCACCCAACCGCGCAGATGCCGCTGTTCCAATAATTGTTGCTCGGCACCGGTTTCATGCAAATGAAACTGCACCGCAACCGCCGTGACCACATTCAAAAATTCCAATGAATCCAGATTAAAAATGCTGAAATCTTGATTTAATAGTGGATTGGTGACGTGCAACGGCGCATCCGTCAGCGGCGCTAACAATTGGCGCACTCCCAGCAAGCCAGGGCGCGTGCGGGTCACTTCGGCAAAGATCACATCAATGAGCAACCGGGCGACCAGCTCCGGTGTCCACCACGCCCGTTGTGACATTGCGACGTTATTCCGCCAGCCACCGCGCCACATCTTTCGCATAATAGGTCAAGATGCCATCTGCGCCAGCGCGTTTCATGGATAATAACGCTTCTAAAACCACCGCTTTTTCATTCAGCCAGCCATTCAAACTGGCGGCTTTTAACATCGCATATTCACCGCTGACTTGATAGACAAAAGTCGGTGCGCCGAATTGATCTTTAATGCGCCGCACGATGTCCAAATACGGCATTCCCGGTTTAATCATCACCATATCTGCACCTTCCGCTAAATCTAATGCGACCTCATGCAGCGCTTCATTGGAATTCGCCGGGTCCATTTGATAGGTGTATTTATTACCCGCGCCTAAATTCGCTGCCGAACCCACTGCATCACGAAATGGTCCGTAATAACTGGAAGCGTATTTAGCGGAATACGCCAAAATGCGGGTGTGAATATGACCGGCCGCTTCGAGCGCCGCCCGCACTGCGCCAATGCGTCCGTCCATCATGTCCGACGGTGCCACGATGTCTGCGCCAGCTTCCGCGTGCGACAAGGCTTGGCGCACCAGCACGGCGACGGTTTCATCGTTGAGGACGTAGCCAGCGTCATCAATCAAACCGTCCTGCCCGTGCGTCGTGAACGGATCAAGCGCCACGTCGGTGATGATGCCCAACTCCGGCACCGCCGCCTTGACTGCTCGCACCGCCCGCTGCGCCAGCCCGTCAGGATTGAACGCTTCTCGCGCATCTAGCGATTTGGCGGACAGCGGCGTCACCGGAAACAGCGCCAGCGCCGGAATGCCCAATTGATAGGCTTGGCGAGCGTCTTCTACCAACAAATCAATGCTCAGGCGCTCCACGCCCGGCATCGACGCGACTGGCTCGCGTTGGTTGCTGCCTTCCAGCACAAAAACCGGATAAATCAGATCGTTAGCAGTCAGGGTGTGCTCGCGCATCAGGCGGCGCGAAAAATCATCACGGCGCATCCGGCGCAGCCGCGTGACGGGAAAAGCCGAGCGAGGAGTGGAGAGCGTGGACATGGGCAATGGTTCTCAACAGGAAGGAAAAATGGACAGCTCGCTGGTTGGCAGCGGGCAGCTACGATAGCTCAGGACGGGCGGCGGCTCCAGATTGCAGCGCGGATTTACGGCTAAACTGCTCAATCCCCTTTTGAAAAAGATCGCCGTTCACCCGTTAATCATTTTAGGAGCCGATGACCCGTGTCTACTCATTCCGACATTTTCGCAGTATTCACCGAAGACTTCGCCACCACCGTGCTGGAAGCATCACATAACCGCCCGATTCTTGTAGATTTTTGGGCAGATTGGTGTGCGCCGTGCCGGGCGTTATCGCCGCAGTTGGAGCAGGTGATTCATGCGCTGGGCGGGCAAATCGGGCTGGCAACGCTGGAGGTCGATGAAGGCGACAACATGCGCGAGGCGGGGCGCTATCAGGTGCGCGGTTTTCCGACCGTGATCCTGTTTCAACACGGGCTGGCGCTGGCGCGGTTTAGCGGGGCGCAGTCGCAACATCAAATCCGCGCTTGGCTCCAACAGCAGCTCGGCGCAACGCTGGCGTGGTGAATGGCGATGAATGCTGGAATTGATGGTGACGGGTGGTTGCAAATGGCGCAGCGGCGATCATCGCCCAATTACACTGCGCGACCGCTCAATACGCCCATTGATTTATTAGTCATTCACAATATCAGCTTACCGCCCGGCGAATTCGGCGGAAATTGGATTGATGATTTCTTTTTGAATCAATTAAATCCAACCGCACATCCGTATTTTGCCACGATTGCGCACTTAGAAGTCTCTGCGCATTGCCTCATTCGCCGCGATGGTTGTTTAATGCAATATGTCTCATTTCACCACCGCGCTTGGCACGCTGGTCGCTCCAATTTTCAAGGGCGCGACCGCTGTAATGATTATTCAATTGGGATTGAACTAGAAGGCACTGATGAAATTCCATTTACGGCGGCGCAATATAATTGCTTAAATACCTGCATCGCGCTTATTCAACAGCATTATCCCGCAATTACTGCCGAGCGCATTGTTGGTCACAGCGATATTGCGCCCGGACGTAAAACTGATCCGGGCGCTGCGTTTTTATGGGAAAGAATTGGTTTAATTGCGCCATCTGCTCGCGGCGGTATGTGATTGTTTTTCTGATTTTACTGGAGTAAAAACATGACTGAGCAAAGGTTAATTAAAGAAGTTTCAAAAAAACTTAAAAGTGCTTTGGATGAAAAGATGCAAAGTTGTAATCAAAGACACACGATCCAGTTATTAGAAGATGCCTGCAAACTTGCACACTTTCCATCTCAACTCCCGCCACCTTGGCCACAAATCACGGCATATCGCCTTGCGCATTTGTTGATGCGTTCCGGTGAAAAAACAGATTGGAAGCGAGTTGACTCGCTATTAGAAGAAGCAAGCGGTGGCGATGCTATTTTAGGCGCGATGCCCTTGATTTATCGTTTGGTGTCATTGCAGAAATGTGGAGCACCATCCGAGCAATTACAGGACGTTTATCAAGCGGCAGTGGCTCAATTAAAGCAGCAGTCGCCTGTACTGGATAAACCGCAACGCGATGAAGGACATCTTATTCAATCGAATGCCGTGAATCTGTTAGAAATGGCAGCGTATTTCACTGGTTTAGACTATAAACCATTAAAAGGGCGAATTGAGTTGGAGAATGACTTTTTTGCAGATTTAGGCGTGGGACAATCGGCTTGGTATGTGCTGGATAGTCAACAAGAAGGATCAGCAATTGCCTATCCTGAATCCATAGCTCGCCAAATGTTTGCGCAGCGGCGCGAAATTGGTGATTGTTTAGCAATTGAATACAACGGCGGGCGTTATGCGAAGGCATATTTACCTAATGGCGAATGCAAAGAACAGTGCTTTTCCGGTGCAGAAATTGATGAATGGCAACAAAGGTTACAAGGAAGAAGTCGTCCTTTAATACAAACGACTAACGCACGGAAGCAGAAAAGTCGTTTTCTCAAGGAATTGGAAGATTTAAACCTGATTTCTGATGTTGAAAACGAAAAAATCGAATCTTGGTGGCAACGTCGTTTTGAATTCAAAGTATTGCCGTCTGGTCTGCCAGTCATCGTGTTGACGATCAAAAAATAGACTAATTTTTCCGGTCACACCCATGTCACAGTAAACCCGCTAAAGTTCGTTTCGGTTTCCACCACAACACCGAGAGGAACACATGGCGACATTCACTGCTTATGTATTGGTCGGTCACGGCCACCCCAATGATGATGGCATCATTCCCATTGCGGAATTAGCGTTGTCGGAAAATAGCCGCCCCGCTTGGACGCTGCGTCCTCGCTATGAGGCATTTCAACAACCCATTCCGCCCATTCCAAAACAGCGCATTTGGATTCCCAGCCGTTCAGAACACATTCTCGAAGATGGTTTATTGATGCTGGCGTTATTGGTTTGGCAAGATCGTCAATTGCGTCATGCTGCGCGTGAATTGTTTCATCTCCAAGAACCGCAATTGGATTTAAGCGCACTTGATGCCGAGCGCATTGCCGCACTGCGCCAAATGGCTCGCTCTAAAGAATTGTTGGGGAAATTGGCGCTATTCGTGCTGCGTCATTCTTCTTTGTGCAATCAATTGGAGAAATTGGCGGCGTGGTCAATTCAAGCTGAAGTCTGCACGCCGCGCTGGTGGCGCATACAAAATCAATGGGATGCCGCGCCGCGTATTGGCGGCACTCTCGCAATCAACCACAATGAATGTTAATGGATATATGAATATGAACACGAACTCTGACACGCTTTATTTTGCTTATGGCTCCAATTTGGATAGCAAGGATTGGCAACGTTTTTGTCAAGAACGCGGCTTTTCAATTGATGTGTTGGAACCTGTTGCTCCCGCTTGGTTGCCTGATTATCGTCCGATTTATCATTATTATTCAGGCGGACGCAAGGGCGGCGCACTTGATGTGATTCAATCATTGGGACAGGTCACGCCGGGGATGTTATTTCGAGTGCGCAGCGATGGTTGGGCGGCACTTGATACCAAAGAAGGTGCGCCGAATTATTACGAGCGGCGCGATGTCACTGTTTTGAATACCGCTGGAGAAATGACTCCGGCAATCACTTATTGCGTTGTTGCTGAGAAGCGTCAAGATAAATTTGTGCAACCGGCAGATGAGTATGTGCAATTAGTGACTGCTGGTTTGCTGGCGTGGAATTTACCAACAACGGTGCATACGCAGGCAGCCAATAATGAATCGCTAACCTTTCTGGTGCAACACGTTTTTGCTTATGGTTTGCTCCAATCTGAATACGAGTTTGGGCAATCATTAACCAATATCGGGCAGCGCCAACCGGCTCGCATTCGTGGTCAGATTTTCGATTTGGGCAATTATCCGGGCTGGCTGCCGAGCGCAGGCGTCAATGATTGGGTGGATGGCGAGTTATTGACTTTGAACCAACCAGATTTCAGTTTAGCGCGGATTGATCGCATTGAAGGTTTTGATGATTATTCTAATGAGGCGTTATATCATCGCGTTTTGATAACCGCGACCACTGATAGCGGTGAGAATGTATTGGCATGGTGTTATCGCTACGCTCGCGCTATTCATTCGCAACCGCTTGAAAACGGGCGCTGGCAAGCGAAATAAATTGCACATCAGTTAGCCCAATTCGAGTTATTCATTTTTATTGAACTAGGAGTTACGCAGTTGTAATTTAAGTCGCTGATTTTTTATGAAAATGCAGTTGTACACTGCACAAACCAAGTTTCAATGAAATCAGGCGCTTCAATGTCTAACGACATAACTCCTAACTCTTATGTGCTTAAACTACCCGCCCTCGTTTTTCTACCCGGTTGGTCGCCAATGACTACTGAATTGCCACTCGAACTCGTCCGTTATCGCGCTTGGTTTGAAACTCGCGCTCCGCTGCATTTCGCTGATTATCCGGGTTCCGCATGGCGCGGAGCCTTTGGTCACGCGCTCAAAAATGTGGCCTGCACCCAGCGCGGCGGCGATTGCACCACCTGCCCCGAACGCCGCGATTGTCCGTATCCGCCGCTGTTTGAAAGCAGCACCGGAGCCGAGCCGTTTCGCCCGTATATCTTTGAACCGCAAGCATTAGTTGGCTATTTTCTCAGCGGCAGCTTGGTGGGGCTAGACCTCGTCGTCTGCGGCTGGCTCAACCGCTGGGTGCCGTTGCTACACGCAGCACTGCAACAACTGGGGCAGCGCGGTTTAGGCGTCCGCGATCCCGTACATCTGACGTTGGTTGAATTGCAGCAACAGGTGGGTGACGGCTGGGTGTCGCTGTGGCAGCCGCATGTCGCAGAAGTGCTGACGCTGCCGCCGTCGCCATTCGTCATTCCACCTGCGCCGAAACGGGCGCGTTTCGATCTGATTACCCCGTTGCGGCTCAAATATCGCGGGGCGCTGGTGCAGCCAGAGCGGTTCACCGCCAAAGATTTGTTGGTGGCGCTGACGCGGCGCTTTGAAGCGGCGGGCGCAGTGATGGAGGAGCTAAACTCTAGTATTGCATAAAGTGCATTTTAGTGCATTATAGCCACATG
>DYNM01000064.1 GCA_020721065.1 Thiocystis violascens
AAGATGAACAGCGTTTGATTAATGAAGCCGATGCCTACCGTGCAGGCATTTTGCCGGTCGCCAAGGGGCAGGCTGCGCAGGTGGTGGAAGATGCGCGTGGTTATCGTGCGCGGGTTGAAAACGCGGCGCAAGGTGAGTCACAACGCTTCCTTGACTTGTTGGCTGAAGTAAAAAAAGCACCTGAAATCAACCGTCAGCGTATGTATCTGGAAACCCTCGAAGGGGTGATGACCAAGAGCAGTAAAGTGCTCATGGATACGCAAGGCTCGTCGGGGCAGGGCAACAGTAATGTGTTGCTTTTGCCGTTGGATAAAATGCTGCAAAACGCTCAAGGCTCAAGCGCAGCGGCTCAGACATCTGATGCGCTGAAACCGACGACTCCCGTGGCTCCAGCAGCACCTGCGGCGCGTGCCCAGCCTGATCTACGTTCGAGGACGGCACCATGAGTTTGCTAAAAAACTATTTCCTGCCGGTTTTGGCGTTGATTTTCTTTGTGCTTTCATCGGCACTGTTTACCGTTAATGAATATGACCGCGTGGTTTTATTCCGTTTGGGTGAAATTGTTAAAACCGACTTCACACCCGGTTTGCACTTCAAACTGCCATTTTTAACCAATGTGAAGCGCTTTGATGGGCGTTTGCAGGCTTTGAGTGCGCCGCCTGAGCGTTATCTGACCAGCGAAAAGAAAAACGTGATTGTCGATGCGTTTATTCAGTGGCGCATTAGTGATGTGGCGACGTTTTACCGCTCCACGCGCGGTGATGACCGCATGGCGAGCTTGCGTCTGACGCAGATTGTGCGCGACGGTATGAAGAATCAGTTTAGCGCCATGACGGTGACTGAGGCTGTGTCGGGTGCGCGTGGTGAAATCACTGATCGCACGCGTCAGGCGGCGAATGTGGAAGCCACCAAGCTGGGTATCGAAATTGTGGCCGTGCGTATTTTGCGCATTGACTTGCCACCTGAAGTGAGTGAGTCGGTCTACCGGCGCATGGAAAAAGAACGTGCCACCGTGGCGCGTGGTTTCCGTTCGCGTGGTGAAGAGCAGGCGCGGCGAATTACCGCTGATGCGGATCGTCAGCGTGAGGAGATTTTGGCGCAGGCTTATGCCGAGTCGCAGATTATTCGTGGTCAGGGGGATGCCAAGGCGGCGGCAACCTATACCGCTGCATTTAGTCAGGATCCGGCCTTTTTCGACTTTTACCGTAGCCTGCAAGCCTATTCCAAAGCGTTTGCGGACAAGTCGGATGTGCTGGTGTTGCAGCCGGACAGCGACTTCTTCCGTTATTTCAATAGCCCTGATGCAACAGTGTCCAAAAAGCCTTGATGGATAACCTGAACGACTTGTGGACGGCGCTGGCCTTGGTGCTGGTGATTGAAGGCTTGTTACCTTTTATTAGTCCACGTTTTTATCGCCAATCAGCCGAACAATTGTCCACCTTGCCGGATCGCGTGATTCGCATGATCGGTTTGGCGGTGATTATTGTCGGTTTGGTGTCGCTCAGTTTGATTCGTGGCTAGGTGTGGCGGTGTGAAGACCGTAATGCAAGCCACAGAGTACACAGAGGTCACAGAGATGAAATCATTGTCAAAGTTGTCAGCAAGTGTTTCAGTTTGGCGGAAAGACGCAGGCTCGCGTTATAAAATTCACGGCGTTAACTCGGTGAGCTCTGTGTACTCTGTGGCTAAATGAGTTTTATAAAAAAATGAATCAAGAAAATAGGTGGTTGCTACCTGCGGGTATCGACGAATTGTTACCCGACGCGGCTTGGGCGACCGAGAGCTTGCGGCGGCGTGTGCTCGATTTGTTTCGCGCATGGGGGTACGGCCTGGTCGTGCCACCCATGGTGGAATATGTCGAGTCTTTGCTGATTCATCCGGGTGATGATCTGGATTTGTCCACGCTGAAGGTGATCGACCAGTTGACCGGGCGTTTGATGGGGATTCGTGCGGATATGACACCGCAGATGGCGCGGATTGATGCCCATAGTCTTGGGCGCGCCGAGCCAACCCGCT
>DYNM01000065.1 GCA_020721065.1 Thiocystis violascens
ATGAGAAGAGCCAAGGCCGGGCCGAACATGTGGGTCAGAGCGCTCTGCAATTCAGGAGGTAGGTGCTTTTCGCGGATGAGCAACCGAATTTGTATCGTCGCGGAGCGCTGCGCGAGAACGAGTCGTGCCAGATGATCGGTTTCATCTTTGCCAGTCCACAAGCGCGTGTAAATGTCATCCTTGAAATCATTGAGAAATTTGAAGGCATGTAGCCAAAATGCAGGATCGCTGCTTTTGCGTGCGGCCATCAAGCGAACCGATTGTGTTAGCCCTGCACTTAAATCGCTGAGCTTCACTTCACTATGAATATCCACGAACAGGTCTTCGACTCGCGTCAAGGTTTTCCGCATGGGGTGACGACCATCGCGCATGACGCTGGGCTGGTCTTGGTGCTGTGAATGTGTGTATTTTTTGTTCATGTCGATATTCAAAAGCCGGTGTGTTGCACTTGGGTGTTACTCGCGCCTGCAAAATACAGCGTGTTTTGGGATGTGCCCTTCCTCTGTTCCCGATTCCAAGCTGTTTGAATTTGTTCGGGAGAAGCGTCGCAGTATTTGCAAATAAATTCAACGAGATAATCACTGGCTTGATGCCACGGCAAAATACGCGTCTGTGGTGCAGGTAATGAGCGCGGACAAGTATTGGTTCGGTTTGGTGAATTCAATGGATTCTCGAAGATGGCATGACGGCACGGGTGTCTAGCGGTTAGAATGCGCCTTCATTTCTAGTACGTGCTTCTCATGCAGTTGACGACCATTGATTTTGTGCTGATCGGTATCATCGCGTTTTCTTCGCTTATCAGTATCTTGCGCGGCTTTATGAAGGAGATGATTTCGCTTCTGACTTGGGTGGCGGCGTTTCTGGTGGCGATGTATTACTGCACGCACTTGGCACCGCTCGTTCCGGCGAGTGTAGATATCCCTTCGGCACGGCTTGCCATTGCCTTTGTTGCCCTGTTTATCACCACGCTGATCGTGGGTGGCATCATCAACGCGGTGGTCGGGTTGTTGGTTAAAAAAACAGGTCTGTCAGGTTCTGATCGCAGTATCGGCGTGGTGTTTGGCTTAGTGCGCGGCGTGTTTTTGGTCTGCGTGTTGTTGCTGTTGGGTAGTCTGACCCCGATGCCGCAGGATCCTTGGTGGAAGGAGTCGCAGGTGATCCGCTATTTAACCCCCGTGGCGCAGTCGATTTCTAATCTATTGCCCCAAGATATGTCTAGCCATTTTCATTTGTGAGTCATACCCATGTGCGGAATTATTGGTCTTGTAGGTTTTTCGCCGGTTAATCAGACGATTTATGACGGGCTAACCATTTTGCAGCATCGCGGTCAGGATGCGGCGGGCATCATGACCAGTGAACACGGTCGTCTGTTTCAGCGCAAAGACAAGGGGCTGGTGAAAGATGTATTCCACACCCGGCATATGCGCCAGCTGCATGGCACGATGGGCATTGGGCATGTGCGTTATCCGACGGCGGGCAGCGACACGGCGGCCGAGGCGCAGCCGTTTTATGTCAATGCGCCTTACGGCATCGGCTTGGGGCATAACGGTAATTTGACCAATACCGACGAATTGCGCCGTGAGCTGCATGAGCAGAATCTGCGCCATATCAATACCTCGTCGGATTCGGAAGTTTTGCTGAATGTGTTTGCCCATGAAATGCAGCGCTGCGGTAAATTGCATCCCGCAGCGGACGATGTATTCGATGCCATCGAGCGCGTGCATCGGCGGATCAAAGGCGGTTACGCCGTGGTGGGTTTAATTGCCGATATGGGAATTTTTGCCTTCCGCGATCCGTTTGGGATTCGCCCGCTGTGTTATGGCACGCGCAAAACGGCGCAAGGCTTGGAAGTAATGATTGCCTCGGAAAGTGTGGCGATTGATGCGCTTGGCTTTGATGTGATCCGTGATCTTGCGCCGGGTGAGGGTATTTTCGTCACCACAGCGGGTGAGATACACACCCGTCAATGTGCCGATCATTCGACTTATGCTCCGTGCATTTTTGAATTCGTC
>DYNM01000014.1 GCA_020721065.1 Thiocystis violascens
CCCCCCTTTGAAAAAGGGGGGTTGGGGGGGATTTTGCCCACCGTAGGTGGGCTGTGAACCAACCGCCACGCCACATTCACCCGCTGCGCGTCAGGATCAAGCCAGATGCGCTGTTCAATCCGCAGCAAACCAATGGCAAAACACCACACCGGCAGCCGCCCTTCCAGATGAAATGACTCCAGATGACGATAGCCGGGCGGCGACACTGCGCCGCTCGCCCAGCGATTGGTGAACAGCGGCCACTCATGCGTCCCGTCAAGCAAGGTCGCGTCCGTTTTCGCCAACAGCAGCATCCGTCCGAGCGGCGGCGTCACCGGTGCCAGCAGCAGCCCGTGATAACGGCGCGTCAAGGTGCCAGCGATGGTGCCAGCGGCATATGCCCCGCGCCCGTTGGTCAGCCACCACTCGCGGCGCTCGGCTTGATCAAGTTGTCCGCAAATCTCGCGCCCACAGTGGACGAGTTGCGGCAGCGTGATGGCGGAGGGTGGTGGCGTCATCACTGCAAATGCTGCTGCAAAAATGGCGTCACCGCAGCGAGAAACGCGGCTGGCGCTTCTTCGTGCGGAATGTGACCGCAGTCTGGAATAACCACGAGTTGCGCGTTCGGCACGGCTGCTGCCAGCCGCTCACTTTCCTCCGGCTTCACGGCGCGATCATGCGCACCGGTGATGACCAACGTCGGCAGCGTCAAGCCCGGCACCTGCGCGTCCAGCCCCAGCGGTTTGGTCGCTAAAAACGATTCCAAAAAGGCGCGATCCCACGCTTCTGCCATGAAATCAGCGCGATAGGCGGCAATGTCCGCATCCGTCAACAGCTCCTGCCGATGCCACAGCGCCCGCAGTGCTTTGGTGTAAAACGCGCCGATCATCACCCGCATCAGCCGCGCAAACAGCGGTTTTGCTGCCGTCATCATTTTCAACATTGGCGGCGGCAATTTGCTGGTCGCATACGCGCTATAAACCATCGCACCAACCAGCACCAACGCCTGCACCCGTTGTGGCTGGCGCAGCGCGGTGAGCACAGACACGGTGCCGCCGGTGGAATGACCAATCACAATGGCGCGTTCAAACCCGAGTTGTTCAATCAGTGCAGCGACTAAATCGCTTTGTGCCTCGGCGCTGTAGAGTGCTGCGCCGCCGGTTTTGGGCACGGGGCGCGAGGTTTTGCCGCACAGCGGGCGATCAATGGCAACGACGGTGGCGTGTTTGGCCAGCTCGGCGGTGACGTGTCGCCACGAACGCACACTCAAAAAACTGCCGTGTAACAGCAGAATCAACGTCGGTCCGCTGCCGAGGCGTTGGTAATGCACCCGAAAGCCGTTGGTATCGAGAAAATGACTGGTCGCAGTGGAGCTGGGCATGAGAACGGTCTCTGTTTTAGTGAGGATCGGGTTGATAAGCCTGCAACATGCGGAGCACGGTTTTGGAGGAGTGGGCGCTGGCGGGTTGACCGTTAAGCGCGTGCGCCAACGCCCGCTGATGCGTCGTTGCGCGTGCGACAATCACCGCCTCCTGTTCACGCACCGCTTGCAACGCCTGCTGCTGCGCCAGAGTCAGCGCGGGATTTGCCACAATTTGCGTCACCAACCACGCCCGTCGCTTTTGAATTCGCTCGGCCAGCGCCCAATCATCAGTCAGCGCGGCTTGCTTGAGTTGGATGGTTGCGTGAGTGAAAGCGGCGATTAAATCAGTGAGATTGGGCATGGCGGGTTTCAATTTTCAGTTAAAAAAGCTACCGCAGTAATTCATGTTTTTTATCAACTTTTTTATTAAAAAATCATTTCTTAACATTTATTTTCTCCACTAAAAAACGACAACCGATAACTCAAAAAATGATGCCAACATCCACTTTTCCTTGGGCAATTGTTTTAATGGGGCCGACCGCCGCCGGTAAAACCGAGTTAGCAGTGGCGCTGGCGCGACGCTTGCCGTGCGAGCTGATTAGTGTGGATTCGGCGCTGGTCTATCGTGGCATGGATATTGGCACAGCAAAACCCAGCCCCACGCTGTTGGCAGAAATTCCGCATCATTTAATTAACATCCTTGATCCCGCCGTCGCCTATTCAACTGCCCAATTCCGTCACGACGCGCTTGCCGCAATGGCCGACATCACCGCTCGTGGGCGGATTCCGCTGCTGGTGGGCGGCACCATGCTCTATTTTCGCGGCTTGCAGCAGGGCTTGGCGACCCTGCCCAGCGCCAATCCCGCCGTGCGTGATGCTTTGAGCGCCGAAGCGGCCGTCATTGGTTGGTCAGCACTTCATGCCCGTTTAACCGCGCTCGATCCCGTCACCGCCGCTCAGATTCATCCCCATGACCCGCAACGCATCCAACGGGCGCTCGAAGTTCACGCTCTCACCGGTCGCCCACTCAGTGACTTGATCGCAGCCGCTGCCACCGCACCGCTGCCGTATCGACTGTTGAAATTCGCTCGCGCCCCGCATGACCGCGCCGTGTTGCACCGCAGAATTGCCCAACGCTTTCACGCCATGCTGGCCGACGGTTTGATTGACGAAGTGCGCAGCCTGCTGGCGCGAGGCGATTTAACCCCTGATTTACCCGCACTGCGCTGCGTCGGTTATCGGCAAGTCGTTGAGTATTTGAGCGGCGCAATTGACCACGCCACGCTGGTGGAACGCGGCATCATCGCCTCGCGCCAGCTCGCCAAGCGCCAGCTCACTTGGCTTCGCGCCGAACCGGATTGCCACTGGCTCGCCGATGAACCGGAGCCGCTGAATGCTGCGATGCAATTGATTGATCAGACAATTATTAACGCGCCGCCGCCGCAGTTGCGTTAAGCTCAACAGCATATAACCAAACGCTAATGGAACTAAAAAGATGAAAAAGATCGTGTTATTGCTCGTTGCGGGAGTGCTGGTGTTGGGCGGCGGGGCGCTGGCAGTGTTTATTTTTGTCGTGCAAAACGTCGAAACGCCGGTTTATCAGGTCGTGACGCAAGACGGCGCGTTTGAAGTCCGCGCTTATCCGGCACTCGTCGTGGCGGAGGTGATCCGCGAAGGGGATCGCAAAGCTGCGCTGCGAGCGGGGTTTTCACCGCTGGCGCACTACATTTTTGCCAAAGAGCGCGGCGGCGAGTCAGTGGCGATGACTGCGCCCGTGACGCAGCAACGTGAGGAAGCCATCGCCATGACCGTGCCGGTGACGCAAAGCCCGACTGCGGCTGGCAAGTGGGCAGTGCGGTTCATCATGCCGGCGAGCTACACCCGCGAGAGCTTGCCCGCGCCAGCAACTGCTGATCTCACTTTGCGCGATGTGCCCGCTCGTCAGGCTGCCGCCGTGCGTTTCAGTGGTCGCGCCAACGATGAGTTGATCGCAGCGCAGGAGCTGGCGCTGCGAGAGTGGTTGAAATCACGCAATCTCACTCCGGTCGCGGCACCGATTTATGCCTATTACAACGATCCGTTGACGCCCGGCATTTTCCGCCGCAACGAAGTCATCATCGACATTGCGCCCATCGCGCCGGAGAGCCGTTAATGACCGCCGTCAAACCACATTCCACCTCCAGCGTTGAGAACCGCGAGCCGATTTTGGCGGTGCTCCAGCCGCTGTTTGCCCACGTCGGGCACGTTCTCGAAATCGGCAGCGGTACCGGTCAACACGCGATCTTTTTCGCTGCTGCGTTGCCGCATCTGATCTGGCAAACCAGCGAGATGGAAGACAATTTGAGCGGCATTCAGCTCTGGCTGGATGAAGCGGCGCTGCCGAATACGCCGCCCCCGCTGCAACTTGATGTCAGTCACATTTGGCCAGACACGCTCTTTGATGCCGCGTTCACCGCCAACACTGCGCACATCATGTCGATTGTCGACGTGGCGATGATGTTTTGTGGCATCGGCGCAGTGCTCAACCCCGGCGGATTGTTCGTCCAATACGGCCCGTTTAACGAAGGTGGGCAATTCACCAGCGCCAGCAATCAGGCTTTTGATGCGTCGCTGCGTGAGCGCGATCCGCGCATGGGGCTGCGCGATGTGGATGAGTTGCAAGTCATCGCCGCTCGCCACGACCTGACCTTGTTTGCCAAGCATCAGATGCCGGTGAATAACCAGATTCTCGTGTGGCAACGCGCTTGATTGCGTCCATGACCACGCCGCCCGATCTCTTTTCGTACCGCAAATTTTGGGCACATCGTTTTGGCACGGCAGCGGAATTACCGCTCACCCGCGCCGAAATGGACGCGCTCGGCTGGGACAGTTGCGACGTGATTCTGGTGACGGGCGATGCTTACGTCGATCACCCTTCATTTGGGATGGCGATCATCGGGCGGCTGCTGGAAGCGCAGGGTTTTCGCGTCGGCATCATCGCGCAGCCAGATTGGACGAGCGTGGCCGATTTTCAGCGGCTGGGACGCCCGAATCTGTGGTTTGGCATCACTGCCGGCAACATGGATTCGATGGTCAACCGCTACACCGCTGACCGTCGTCCGCGTTCTGATGACGCCTACACCCCGGACGCAGTGCCCGGGCGGCGTCCCGACCGCTCGGTGACGGTGTACGCGCAGCGGGCGCGAGAAGCGTTCAAAGGCGTGCCGATTGTGCTCGGCGGCATTGAAGCGAGTTTGCGGCGGATCGCGCATTTTGATTACTGGTCGGAGACCGTACGCCGCTCAGTGTTGATTGATTCCAAAGCAGATTTTTTAATCTTCGGCAACGCCGAACGCGCAGTTGTGGCGCTGACGCATCGGCTGGCGCAGGGCGAAGCAATCCACAGCATCCGCGATCTGCGCGGCACGGCGTGGGTCGAATCTGCTGGAAGCGCGGCGCACCCTGAAGAAGTCAATCCTCACGTCCGTCTGCCATCATTTGAAGAAGTCCGCGCCGATCCGCTGCGATACGCTCACGCCTCGCGCTGTTTTCATCTCGAAACCAATCCCGCCAATGCCCGGGCGCTGGTGCAGGCACACGGTGAGCGCGAGGTGTGGCTCAATCCGCCGCCAATTCCGTTGACCAGCGCCGAATTCGACCGCGTTTACGAATTGCCCTACAGCCGCCGCCCACATTCGAGTTATGGCGCAGCGCGACTGCCGGCGTGGGAAATGATCCGCCACTCCATCAACATCGTGCGCGGCTGCTTTGGTGGCTGCACCTTTTGCTCGATCACTGAGCACGAAGGGCGCGTGATTCAAAGCCGTTCGGAAGCCTCAATTTTGCGCGAGATCGCCGACATTCGTGACCGAGCGCCCGGCTTCACCGGCGTCATTTCTGACCTCGGCGGACCGAGCGCCAACATGTGGCGATTGCATTGTCGTGAACCTCGCGCAGCGGCGGCGTGTCGGCGCTTTTCTTGTTTATATCCAACGATTTGCCGCAATCTCAACACCGATCACACGCCGTTAATTGGGCTATATCGGCAAGCACGGGCGCTGCCCGGCATCAAGCGGGTGCTGATTGCGTCGGGCGTGCGTTATGACTTGGCGCTGTGTTCACCGGACTACATCCGCGAATTGGTCACGCATCACGTCGGCGGTTATCTCAAGATCGCGCCAGAACACACCGAACCGGGTCCGTTGAGCAAGATGATGAAGCCGGGGATTGCGTGTTTTGAGCAGTTCCAAACGCTGTTTGACCGCTTCTCCCGCGCTGCGGGTAAAGAGCAATATCTCATCCCGTATTTCATCGCCGCGCATCCGGGCACGACCGACGCAGACATGCTGGCGCTGGCGCTGTGGCTGAAACAGCACAAGTTCCGTCTGGATCAGGTGCAGGCGTTTTTGCCGACGCCGCTGGCGCTGGCGTCAACGATGTATCACAGCGAAATCAATCCGTTGGAGCCGGTAACGGTGCAGTCAGAACGGGTGGCGGTGGTGCGCGGACAGCGCCAGCGCCGGCTGCATAAAGCCCTGTTGCGTTATCACGACCCGGAGAATTGGCCGCTGCTGCGGCAGGCATTGCAAGAGATGGGACGCGCCGATTTGATCGGAAATGGCAAGCAGCATCTGGTGCCACCAGCGCGGTCGCCGCTGCCGCCAGTCGGCAAACGCCCCGCGCCGTTGGGCAAGCGGCGGCGCTAAATTCCACGCGCCACTGCGGTATTCTTGCCGCCATCCTCTTTATCTTTATTAACCGCACCACCAGCAGATCATCGTTATGCAGACCGAATACGATCCCCGCGCTATTGAAATCGCCGCACAAAATTATTGGGACACCCAGCAGTCATTTAAGGCCGTCGAAGACCCCAGCCGTGAAAAATTCTATTGTTTATCAATGTTTCCGTATCCGTCGGGGCGGTTGCACATGGGGCATGTGCGCAATTACACCATCGGCGACGTGATTGCGCGTTATCAGCGGATGCTCGGTAAAAATGTATTGCAACCAATGGGTTGGGATGCGTTTGGTTTGCCAGCAGAAAATGCGGCGATTCAGCACGGGATTCCGCCGTCGCAGTGGACGCGCAGCAACATTGCTTACATGAAAAATCAGCTCCAAACCCTCGGCTTTGGCTATGACTGGGAACGCGAGCTGGCGACCTGCGATCCCGATTATTACCGTTGGGAGCAGTGGCTATTTACGCGCCTGTTGGAGAAAGGGCTGGCGTATCGCTCGCGGGCGACGGTCAATTGGGACCCGATTGATCAAACCGTGTTGGCAAATGAGCAGGTGATTGACGGGCGCGGCTGGCGCTCTGGCGCGGTGGTGGAAAAACGTGAGATCGCGCAGTGGTTTGTCCGCATCACCGACTACGCGCAGGAGCTGCTGGATGCGCTCGACGGTTTGGAGGGCTGGCCGGAGCGCGTGCGGATCATGCAGCGCAATTGGCTCGGACGCTCGGAAGGCATGTACATGGAGTTTGGCGTGGCGAATCGCGCCGAGCCGCTCGGCATTTACACCACCCGTCCCGATACGCTGCTGGGCGTGACTTACGTCGCCGTTGCTGCCGAACATCCGCTGGCGCAGCAGGCAGCCGCAGATGATCCGACGCTGGCAGCGTTCATCGCCGACTGTCGGCAGGGCGGCACTTCGGAGGCGGAACTGGAGACGATGGAAAAACGCGGGCATCCGCTCGGCATCAACGCCATTCATCCGGTGACGGGCGCGGAAGTGCCGGTTTATGCGGCGAATTTTGTGCTGATGGGTTATGGCACTGGCGCGGTGATGGCGGTGCCGGCGCACGATCAACGTGATTGGGAATTTGCCGAACGCTACGGCATCCCGAAAAAGGCGGTGATTCGCAGTGCTGACGGCAGCGCGTGTGGAATTGAAAGCGCCGCGTTTACGGAAAAAGGCGTGTTATTTGATTCTGCGCCATTTGACGGGCTGACCTCAGCGCAAGCCTTTGATGTCATTGCAGAATGGCTGACTGCACGCGGTCGCGGACAAAAAACCGTCAATTTCCGCCTGCGCGATTGGGGCGTTTCACGGCAACGTTATTGGGGCTGCCCCATTCCGGTCGTGCGCACGGCAGACGGCGTGGAGCAAGCGGCAGCACAATTGCCGGTGCGCTTGCCGGAAGAGGTGATTGTGGACGGCGCGGGATCGCCATTAAAACGAATGCCGAGCTTTTCAGAATTGCCCAATGGCGCGACCCGCGAAACCGATACGTTTGACACGTTTTTTGAATCAAGCTGGTATTATGCCCGCTATTGTTCAGCCGATTGCACGACGGCAATGTTGGATGAACGGGCGAATTATTGGCTGCCGGTCGATCAATACGTCGGCGGCATTGAACATGCGGTATTGCATTTATTGTATGCGCGGTTTTTTCATAAATTGATGCGCGATGAAGGGCTGGTGCAATGTGATGAGCCGTTCACCAAATTGCTCACGCAAGGCATGGTCATTGCGGAGACGTGGTACCGCGAAGATGATGCTGGTCGCAAGCAATGGTTTAATCCGGCGGATGTCGCAGTTGAGCGCGATGAAAAAGGTAAATTGCTGCGAGCAGTATTAAAAGAAGATGGGCTGCCGGTTATTTTTGGCGGTGTGGAAAAGATGTCGAAATCAAAAAATAACGGCGTCGATCCGCAGGCACTCACTGAACGCTACGGCGCGGATACGGTGCGGCTGTATACGATGTTCACCTCGCCGCCAGATCAATCGCTGGAATGGAATGATGAAGGCGTTGAAGGCGCATTTCGTTTTATTAAACGGCTGTGGGCGCTGGCGTTAAATGATGCGACAGTGCTCAATTCCAACTGCCCGATCTCAAATCCCCCCAACCCCCCTTTTTCAAATGGTGGTTTTGAATTGACGGCTGCCGAGAAAGTGGCGCGGCGCGAGCTGCATACGGCATTGAAAAAGGCGCTGTTTGATTATGAGCGCCAGCAATTTAATACCGTTGTTTCTGCGTGTATGACGATGGTCAACACCTTGTATCGGTTGGAAATATCGCCCGCTCGTGGCGCATTGCTGCGCGAAGGCGTTGGCATCGTGCTGCGGCTATTGGCACCGATTGCGCCGCATGTGACGCATTATTTGTGGAGAGAATTGGAGTTTGGCGATGACATTTTGACTGCGCCTTGGCCGGAAGTGGACGCGACCGCGCTTGAACAGGATCAGGTGAATTATGTGATTCAGGTCAATGGCAAAGTCCGCGCCAGTGTGCAGGTGGCGCTGGATGCGCAGCGGGCGGAGATTGAAGCGGCGGTGCTGGCGCTGGAGACGGTGCAGAAATTCATCGCCGGGCAGCCGGTGCGTAAGGTGATTGTGGTGCCGGGCAAGCTGGTCAATGTGGTGGTTTAAGCAGTTCCTCTTGGCAAAAGGTGGGTTGGCAGCCCTCCTTTTAATCCTCGCACTGATGAGCGGCTGCGGCTTTCATCTGCGCGGTCGCATCGAAATTCCCGCCACGCTCAACCCGCTGCATCTGCAAGCGCCAGCCGGATCGCCGGTGCGCCACGCGCTGGAGGAATTGCTGACCGGCAGCGCGGTGCGGCTGACGGCGACGCCAGCGGATGCCAAATTGATTGTGCGGATTTTAGAAGAACGCCGCGCTTCACGCGTGGCGGCGGTGGATGCGAATGGAAAAACGCTGGCGTTTGAACTGCATTCAATTGTGCGTTTTGATGCGATTGCGCCAGATGGTACGCAAAAGGTCGCTGCGCACACATTTGATTTAACCCGCAATTTTGATAATCCCGATGTTGAAGTGCTCGGTAAACAATTGGAAGAAGAATTGATTTATCAAGATTTTGCTGCCGATATTGCCGACCGGATTTTAATGCGCCTCCGCGCTGTTTTGCTGTGAGTTGTCAGTTGAAAAAGTTGATTGCTTATTGTCAATTTTTTTAGTCATCACCCTAAAAATAACCACTTCTCACCGACAATTTTTAACCGATAACTCAATTTATGAACATCCGTTTTCACCAACTTTCCGCCCAATTAAAACGTTCGCTTGCACCAGTGTATTTATTATGCGGCGAGGAGCCATTTCAGCTCGGAGAAGCTGCGCAATTGGTGCGCAAATACGCTCAAAAGCAAGGTTTTATTGAGCGCGAAGTATTTGATGCTGACAGCCATTTTGATTGGAATCAGTTGGCGCAATCCGCCGAGGCGATGTCGCTCTTTTCTAGCCGCAAAGTCATTGAAGTGCGCGTGAATAAATTGGGTAAAGATGGCGGCGCAGCGGTGCAGGCGTATTGCAAACGCCCGTGCGCTGACAATTTGCTGTTAATTATCGCGCCGGAGTTGGGCTGGAAAGAGCTGCAAACCGCGTGGGCAAAGGCGGTTGAGGCGATTGGCGTGGTGCTGGAAGTGCGAGCGTTGGCGGCAGCGGAATTTGAAACATGGCTGACTGAGCGGCTCAAAACAGCGGGGTTTCGTCCTGAGCCAGAAATGGTCGCGCTGTTGGCCGAACGCGCTGAGGGCAATCTGTTGGCGGCAGCGCAGGAGATTGAAAAGTTGCGGTTAGTGCATCCGCCGGGCGCGTTGACGCTGGAGGATGTGTTGGGCAACGTCGCCGATAACGCTCGTTATGATTTGTATGCGTTGCTGCCGACGGCATTGGCGGGTGATCGCGCCCGCGCCCAGCGGATCGTGTGGGGATTGCAGGCGGAAGGCAGCGCAGTCGTGCTGGTGCTGTGGGCGGTCAGTCGGGAGCTGCGATTGTTGGCGGAAGCAGCCGGCGCATTGGCGCGGCGCGAGCCGTTGGAGCCGGTTTTTCAAACCCATCGCGTCACCCGCGCTCGGCAAGAAGGCATCAGCCAGACGTTGCGCCAATTGCCACCGGCGCTGGTGCGGCAGTTGCTGCGGCAGTGTTTGGAGGTCGATTTGGCGATCAAAGGACAAGCGCCCGCTGATCCTTGGCAATTGTTGGCGCGGATGATTGATCGACTGGCGGCAGCGGCAACGCGGCGAGCGGCTTGATCGCGTATCGTCGCCGCTTTCAATTTTTAATCAACGACTTAACTGTTCCACCCACGCCAACTGTTGCGGCAAACACACCGTCTGCAAATCGTAGCGAGCAACCGCTGCCGCTCGCGCCGCCGCCCCAAGTCGAGCGCGAGTCGGCGCATCTTCCAGCACATCACAGATCGCCGCCGTCAAGCCCGCGACATCAAAGAAATCCACCAAGCGTCCGGTCTCGTCGTCCACAATCGCCTCTCGCAGCGGCGCAGTATCACTGGCGACAATCGCGCAGCCCACGCTCATCGCCTCCAGCAAGCTCCAACTCAGCACAAATGGATAAGTGAGATACACATGCACCCGCGAGAGTTGCAATAAAGTCACAAAATGCTGGTACGGAATGCTGCCGACAAAATGCACCCGCTGCCAGTCTGCCGCGCTGATCTGATCGCGCACTTCGCGGATAAATATCTCCTTCCACGTCAAGTCACCACTGGGTTTTGCCCCATAACTCACCCCGTCACTGCCGACAATCAACACTCGCGCTTGTGGGCGACGGCGCAACACTTCCGGCAGGCTGCGCATAAAACTGTGGTAGCCGCGATACGGTTCCAAATTGCGATTGACAAACGTGATCACCTCATCATCACGGCTGAGAACGAGCGCATTGTTGAGCGTCAAGCTGGCGCTGGGATTGGGCGCGAGGCGCACAGTGTCGATGCCGTCGTGAATGACGCTGATGCGCTCCCGAAACGGCAGCGGAAAGGTGCTGGCTTGCCAGAATGTCGGCGAAATTCCGGCGTCCGCAGTCTCAAAATGCAGCAAATTATTCAAGTTTTTCAAGCGTAACCGGCAGTTATCGCCCACGTCGGTCGGCGGAAATTCGGGATCAAACCCGACATCTGCGCCCTGCGCGTGATAAAAAAACTCGCAATACATCCCCAGCCGCGCTGTCGGCCAAATCTCTTTCAAAAACAAACTCTCACCCCAGCCCGGATGCGCAATGATGATCTCCGCTTGAAAACCATCGGCGCGTAATTGCAACGCCGCCCGAAAACACGCCTCCCCGCGAATTGTTTTAGTTTCAAAATCGCTGACCCAAGGATGAATACCGGGCGTAGTACCGCGCTTGGTACTGTATTGAATCAATTGCACACCTTGCCACATTGTCGCCGTCACATTTTGCAGCGTCAGCGCCAATACCGTATGACCACGAGCAACCAATGCCGGAGCTAAAAACTTGAATTGACCGGGGAAATTTTGGTGAATAAATAAAATGTTCATCGCTGATACATTGCTCACATCGTGAAGTGCAATTGATAACTGAAAACCACCAACTGTTTACAATAATTGAATATCCCGCCCCACGCCACCCTCAATAAATCCCGCACCATACGCAGCACGAAATGCCAAACGCGCTGCGTCACCAGTGCAATGTGTCGCCGCAACTTGAGAAACACCTAATTGTTGCAATTGCGTAATCGCAGCGGCAATCGCGCCCTGATCTGAATACATTAAATGAAAACCGCCAATGACCCATCGCACTGGCGTATTTAATAACTCCTGACTGTGCGCCACCAAATGCGCAATCCCCGGATGCGAACAGCCGCCAATCAGTGCTAATGAATCATTCACATTCAGAATTAACGCCTGCTCTGATGGATCACCCGCCAGCATTCCAGTGGAATAAATGCCGGGCGCTAATTCGTAAAGTCCATCACCAACCACCACCAACTCACCACACAAATCATGTAAATCGTGAATGAGATGTTGTGAAAAGCCCTCATGCACCACCACTTTAACCGTCGGATTTAATTCTAAAATTGAATCCAAACCGCCGATATGATCCCAATGCGCATGAGATAAAAATACAAGATCAATCTCTGCTGGATCAATTCCCAACGCCTGCATATTTTTTAATAACACCCGCCCGTTGCTGCCGGTATCAAATAAAATGGTTTGCGTTGGCGTACGAATCAACGCCGCAAATCCCCACAGCGTTTGTAATCCGGGTAAACCCGGATAATTATCAAACAAAATTTTAATTGTTGTCATCATTATTGCGCTCCTTAACTATACAAAAAACCGCAAAGCCACTCATCAGCTTTGCGGTTTCAAATAACGATAGCACATCAAATACTAGAACAATCAATGATGTGCGAGGTCTTTTTCCGTAAAGAGATAATCCTTCAACTCTTTATCAAAACTTGGATCATGGCGCCGAATCCATTCCAACACCATTGCTGCATGTTCTTTTTCTTCATCACGGTTGTGCGCCAGAATTGCTTTGAGCGCCTCATCTCGACACGCATCCACACGCTGGTTATACCAATCCACCGCTTCCAATTCTTCCATTAAAGACAAAATTGCACGGTGCATATCGCGGGTTGCATCAGATAACTCTGCAATTGGTTCGTGATACCCTTCATTTGCCATTTTGCACTCTCCAATAATGCGCGTTGCCGTAAAAACGAGCGTTCTTTGTTCACATTGCTAAACAGGTTTGCGCCATCGTCATTAAATCTACTCGCGCCCGCAACCGCCGCGACAACATCGCCGAACCCATGAATTTGCGATGTAAAAACATCGTTTCTGCTGCCGGTACGCTGGTGAATACGCCCGAATGTAATAACTCGCGCCCGCGTAAAAAGACCCGTTCAAATAAATCAGAAGCGCCAAAATCATAATGCCCCGGCTGGCGTAATGGTTCGGCAGATAAACACAGCATATCAATCATCGCTTCCATTTGCTCATGCGGATCATCTGCGCCCATATAACCCAGCGCCACTGCTGCTGACCGCATTCCAGCGCGATCATCTTGAATAGACGCACGAAATAAATCCCGATATTGCGCGACTAATTGCGGCTCTACACGCTGCGTCGCCCCAAAATCCAATAACACAATGCGCTTATTTGCCGCATCGTATAAATAATTGCTGAAATTGGGATCGGTTTGCACGAGCGCAAATTCAAATAATTCGCGCAACGTTAAGCGCATTAACAAGGTTGCAGCGCGATCACGTTCAGCGCGGCGATAATTTGGATTTGCGAGCCGATCTACCGGCACTCCTTCTGCAAAATCCATTGCTAAAATGCTAGGCGTGGATAAATCGCGGTGAATTGCGGGAATAAAAAAATCGGGATCATTTCCAACTTGGGCCCGATACGCATCCATTGCATCCGCTTCAACTGCATAATCCGCTTCACGATGCAATTGCCGCCGCGCTTCATCCATATAAGGAACAATATCAATTCCCGGTGGTACCATGCCAAATGTTTTTCCAAAAAACATTAAATTATCAATATCGCTATCAATACTTTCACGCACACCGGGAAATTGAATTTTGAGCGCCAATTGGCGACCATCACGGGTTTCGGCGCGATGCACCTGTCCAATTGATGCAGCAGCAATTGGGGTGAAATCAAAGCGTTTGAATTGTTTATTCCACCCCGCGCCATATTCGCGTTCGAGAACTTTAGCAAGTTGACTCAATGGCATCGGCTCGGCGCGATCCCGCAGCGCACTCAGCATTTCAGCCGCTTCTGGCGTCAACATATCGGTGCCATCCATTGACATCAATTGCCCCATTTTCATTGCAGCACCGCGCATCCGCGCTAAACGATCCACAAAACGCTGAGTATGTTCTGGAGAAATTTGCACCCGGGTGAATTGCGAACTGCCGCGATTCCGCGCCATTTCAATTAAACCTTTAACGCCAATTCCAGCGGCAAGATCACCGGTTGCCCGCCCTAAATGCCACAAGCGACTGAGACGTTTACTGGGTACCGAAGAACCACGCGCAGTAGGTGTATTTGACATCGTTTCTAGTTCCTAAAAAGTAGAGAATCAAGCATTTAATAAAAGTCCACTTCTGCTGTGACAGATGTGGGAGCGAAGGAATAGAAACAATTGGAGTCGCTGCGCTTAAAAAAGTTCCATCTTTGACTAAAAATAATTTCAGTTAAAAAGCCGCGCCAAATTCTCAATAAGATTTGACGCGGCTTAGAAAAGATCAGCAATCTCTCATTACGAGAGACCTTATTTTACAACGGTTTAGAAACGCTAAATGCACCGCGCAGTTCGTCTTTCTGATAGCCACGCGCTTGATCTTGTGGATAATTCTTATCTAATGATTCCACAACTTCGGGCGCAATCTCAGTGCCATGACACGCTAAACAAATGTCAACCATCGGAATCGCTTTCATAAAGCGGAAGGCTTTACCGTTGTCCGTTGTGACCACTTCGCCGTATGCAATCGTTTGAATATCTTCACCCGCCGCATGTCGCTTGGCAAATTCAGTTAATACGCCACGTTCCCACGCATCTGGAGTATTTAACTCGGTATTGCGCGGCTTTAAGGTAGTGCGCCCAACTTCCCAACCCGTTTTGTTCCCGACCTCAGTAGCAATTGCAGGTGCCCGTTCTTTGCAAA
Source organism: Thiocystis violascens (assembly GCA_020721065.1). Taxonomy (GTDB): domain Bacteria; phylum Pseudomonadota; class Gammaproteobacteria; order Chromatiales; family Chromatiaceae; genus Chromatium; species Chromatium violascens_A. The sequence goes on from DYNM01000014.1 coordinate 14,728, forward strand.
CGGCAATTGCTTTTAATGGACTCTCTTCTAACGCTGCCTTGAGTTCACTTTTCAACTGCATCGAAAAGGTTTTAATCACCGTCTTGGCTTCTTCTACATTCGGATTCACAGCAGTTGGTTCTTGCGCAAGCGCAATACCAGCCGTCAATAGGGCAGATACTGTAATGAAACGGGTAAACTTATTCATAACGGGTGAGTATCCTCATAGAGTAAAAATGCGGTCAACTGTGAATAAAAAAGTAGTTGACCGCGTGATTATAATGGTTTGGGGTTCGCAGCGCCTTGATATATCGCATCTTGGCGCGTCAATCGTCATAACATTTGATCGAGACCAAATTTCTCTGGCGCTTGTTTTGCATCGCGCCGCGACCGCAATACTAACGGCACCAGCATCACTACCGCCGCAATCAATAACACAATTTCAGTGCTATACACTAAACGATAGCCTAATGAGGGCACAATTGAATTGGCTGCTAAATCAGGCGTTAGGGTTAAACTGGTGACAATATCGCGGGTCGCGCCACCAATAGCAATGGCTAATCCTTGACTGGTTGCTTGCACTGCGCCCCATGCACCAAGTGCTAATCCGGTATGACCGCTTTCTGCTAATCCCATTGCCGCAGTTAAGGTGCCAACGCCGAGTAAACCAGCGCCAAAACCAATTAAAGCGGTGCCAATTCTGAATAGCATCGGTGAGAGCGCGGTGGCAGAAAAAATCACTAAACCAAAGGCAACGATGCCAATGAGTGCGCCATACAATGCCAATTGATAAGAATTAGTACTGCTGCGCGTTAATAAATAACCAGATAACGCAAAAGCAGCAAAGGTGCCGCCTGCTAAAATGGCAGTTAAAGTGGTGGTTTCTGACACAGTTAAACCGAGCACCTGTGCGCCATAAGGTTCTAATAAAATTTCCTGCATACTAAAACCCGCAGTTCCCAATCCTACTGCAATTAACAAGCGCGTTGCTTGACCGCCGCGAATGAATTCATGCCATGTTTCCTTAAATGGTGGGCGCGGAATGTCGGCAACTGCGCGTTTCAAATCAATTGCTTCCTGTTTCCACAGTGCAATGACATTCATTATGATGGTGGCGAGTGCTGCGGCATGAACGACGCGCACTAAACGCTCATGGCTGAAATCTTCCAATAAATGACCAAACAATAATGCGCTGCCAACCATGCCAATTAACAGCATTGCATATAATAAGGCGACGACGCGGGGACGTTTATCCGGTGGTGCTAAATCAGTTGCTAATGCTAATCCGGCAGTTTGGACGGTGTGCAATCCTGCGCCAACTAATAAAAAAGACGCGGCTGCAAAGACATGACCGAGAAACATCAATTTGTTGGTTTCATCGGATAAAATCAAAATGGAATACGGCATGATGGCAAAGCCGGCGTATTGCAACATGCTCCCAATTGCAATATATGGCACACGCCGCCAGCCGAATGCGGAGTGATGATAATCGGAGCGATGTCCAATTAAAGCGCGTAATGGAGCAAATACCAATGGCAACGCAACCATCAATGAGACCAGCCATGCCGATACTTCAAGTTCTACAACCATGACGCGATTGAGGGTGCCGTATAACAACACCATTGCCATGCCGACAGACACTTGGAATAGTGATAAACGCATGATGCGCGATAATGGCAATTGCGTGGTGGCGGCATCCGCAAATGGCAACGCAATTAAAAATCTTGTGAGTTTATTCATAACCAGCCTTGCTTTCTCTCTTGTTGTTTGATGTGATTTTAGTTTAACCGAGCGTTGTTTATAAATCATGCCCGGCATACGAGCCATTCACTGATTTATTGCATACCGGAAAATCCGGTACGATGTTGCCGAGAATTAACCGCTCCAATGCGGGCCAGGTGAACCAGCTTGGATCACGCGGAAAATAACGGGCGATGCGTCCGGCGTCATCAAAGCGAATGAAGCTCAGGGTTTCGCCGCGCCAGCCTTCAACCGCGCCCAATCCCGCCGCATTCGGCGCTGCCGCTGCCAGCGGGGCGCTGATGTCGCCTTCCGGTAGTCCGTCCAGCAGGCGCTCCAATAACCACAAGCTGGTGCGCACTTCCGCCAGCCGTACTCGCACCCGGGCGGCAACGTCGCCTTCTTGCTGCACCGGCACCTCGAAGCGCAGCGTGTCATAAGGCGCATACGGCTGATCGCAGCGCAGGTCAAATGCCAACCCGCTCGCTTTGCCGACGTAGCCAGTGCAGCCCAGCTCGCGGGCGTCGTGCTGCGACAAGATGCCGGTCGTCAGCAGGCGATCATCGAGCGACGGGTGATCGTCAATCACATCAAACAGCGGTGCAATTTCCTTGCGCAGCGCGGCGTGATCGACGCGGAGCTGGTGACATTCCGCGCCAGTTAAATCGTGTACCACGCCGCCCGGAATCAGCGTGTCCATCAGCAGGCGGTGTCCAAATAGTGCCCGATTGCGGCGCTGCCACTGTTCCCGCAGCCGCGAGCAGTGCATCTGCACGAAAGCAAACCCGACATCGTTGCAAATCGCGCCCAGATCGCCGAGATGATTGGCGATCCGTTCGCGCTCGGCGAGCACTGCTCGCAGTTGCACCGCTCGCGCTGGAACGTCGCTACCGGTGGCGCGTTCAACTGCCAAACAAGCTGCCCACGCATGAGCGACGCTGGAGTCGCCCGACACTCGCGCTGCGAGTCGAATCAAGCCGGCGGGATCGCGCCCGACTGCTAATTTTTCAATGCCTTTATGAACATAGCCGAGGCGTTCCTCTAGCCGCAGCACATCTTCACCGGCAGCGTGAAAGCGAAAATGCCCCGGCTCGATGATGCCGGCGTGAACTGGTCCGACGGGGATTTCATACACACCAGCGCCCTGCACGCTGACAAAGGGATATTCGGCATCGGCGGGAGTACGGCGTTTGGGCGCGGCGCTGACGAAATCCTGCCGCAGCGGGAAATCCGTTGCTGTCCATGCCTGATGGCGCGTCCAGCGGCGAGCGTCGGGATGATCATTAAAAACAATGCCGGTGAGATCGTGGGCATGACGTTCCAGCCGATTGACGCCCACAAAATACGGCGTTTGCGACGCGAGCTGCGGACGATTGAGCGGGACGCTGGTCGCCAATACCAGATAAGCGCCGTGCTGCTCCAAACAGGCGTACACCCGCAGCGCAGCTTCTGGAGCTGGCGCGGTGTCGAGCGGGTCAACCCATAAACCGGCGTGGCGCATCCGCAATTTTGCCGCCAAGCGCGTGGCCGCTGCCCAATCTTCGTGCTCAATGTGCAGCATTTGCGCCGGTGCGAGCGTCACAGCATCTGGCGCAGCGATGACATGGTTATCCGCCAATTGCGTGAGATAGTCTGCAAGCCAATTCAATTGATTCACGGTGAATTCCTACGTTTTTAGGCGCGAGAGCAGCGAGCCTCGCGCTACACTTAACGGGCAGATGCGCCCTGAGTGCGTTAAATCTTAAATGTAATCAACAACTTCAATCAGGATTTCTGTGATGCAAAATTTCTGTGGTTGGTTCACTCCCGTGCCGGAATCCACGCCGGCACAGACCGATATGCTCAAGCCGTTGTTGGCAGCGCCCGGCGCTGATCCCGCTCGCACCCAACTATTGCACAACGCCAACGGCGTATTAGCAGCGACCGGACTCAATGCCAGCTTGGCGCAGCAGGATGGCGTGTTGGCGCTCATCGTTGGCCGTCCGCGCTTCAGCCAAGGTCAGCAAGCACACGATACGCCCGCGCAAACGGTGCTGCGGCTGTGGCGTCAGTACCGGCAGGAGCTGCCGCGCTACATTCACGGCAATTTTGCGCTGGCGGTGCTGGAACCGCACATGCAAACCACCTTTTTGGCGCTAGATCGCGTCGGCATTCAAGCGCTCGCCTTTGCCAGCACACCCAACGCCGGACTGGTGTTTGCCAATCGCGCCGATGTTGTCGCCGCGCATCCCGACATCAGTGCCGCCATCGACCCGCAAGGCATTTTTAATTATCTCTATTTTTTCGTGGTACCTGCGCCCGGCAGCATCTTTCAAGGCGTCAGCAAACTGCTCCCCGGCGAATGGGTGTGCTCACGCGCTGGCGTCATCACCCGCGCATTTTATTGGCACCTCAACTACCGCGACGCCCCGCGCTCCGATTTCAACGCCCAAGCCGCACACTTCAAACAACTGCTGCGCGACGGCGTCGCCCGAGCGACCGGCACCGACAAGGTCGCCGCCTTTTTGTCTGGCGGCACCGACAGCTCCACCGTTGCCGGCATCCTCACCGAAGTGCAAGGCAAACCAGCGCGGACGTATTCAATTGGTTTTGCCGCCGAAGGCTTTGATGAAATGGAATACGCCCGCCTCGCGGCGCGTCATTTTGGTTTAGATGCACAGGAGTATTATTTAACTCCCGATGATGTCTTAACTGCCATTCCGTTAATTGCGCAACAATACGATGAACCCTTTGCCAATGAATCGGCAGTGGCTGCGTATTTTTGTGCCCGCTGTGCGCAAGCTGACGGCTATGACGTCATGCTGGGCGGCGATGGCGGCGATGAGATTTTTGGTGGCAATGAACGCTATGCCAAGCAACGCATTTTTGAGTATTACCAAGCCATTCCGCGCTTATTACGCGAAAATTTAATTGAACCCATCACCGGTTTACCCGGCATGGCGCAATTCACCCCAACGCGCAAATTGCAAAGCTACGTCCGCCAAGCGCGAATACCACTACCCGCACGAATGGAAACATACAACTTCATTTATCGCCAACCGCTGACCGAGATGTTTCATCCTGAGTTTTTAGCGACGATCAATCCTGGCACCCCGCTACTCTTACTCAAAGACCCGTATGAACGCGCCGCCACCACGCATTTTATTAACCAGATGCTGCATCTCGATATTAAATTTACTTTAGCGGATAACGATTTGCGCAAAGTCACCGGCATGGTAGAAGCCGCTGGAATGACCGTGCGTTATCCCTTACTTGATGACGCACTATTAGACTTTTCTGGCGAGGTACCGCCGAATTGGAAAGTAAAAGGGCATTATTTAAGATGGTTTTTCAAAACGGCGCTGCGGGGCTATTTACCAGATGCCATTATTGATAAAGAAAAACATGGTTTTGGACTTCCGTTTGGCTTATGGCTACGCGAACACACGGCGCTGCGCGAACGGATGGCGGATCGTTTAGCAGATATAAGTCGGCGCGGCTGGCTGCGCCCAGCATATATTGAACAGATGCGCCACGCCCATCAAACTGAACACGCAACCTATTTCGGACGCATGTTGTGGTTATTATTAACCTTAGAGGAATGGTTAGAAGTACACGGACAGCGCGGTTAATTGAGAGCAGTCGTTCTCATCGCGTACTCGTTGAGAATGACTGTTTTAATACCGACTTTTCACACTTGCAACTAAAGTTCAACCACATCAGCAATAACCTTATAAAAATAATCTAGCCAATGCTGACCATCAGGAAAATCCATCGTGAGCGGACGTTGTCCATTGGTATCACGAATACACTGAAATACCGGACAATCCTCCCTTTTTAGCGTCACTTCAAAACTTAAAAACCCATGTGGCAGTGCCATTTTTAAGCCATAGGGTGCTGCTATAGGACCTAATTTTTCCACTAATAAACCAGACACCCGATCATCACGCCGATCAAAATCAGTTGGCCAAATTTGGCGCAACACCGCCACCCGCACAAATTCCTGTTCAACATCAGCAAAGGCGCGTAATAACGGCGCTGCAAATTGAGCGCGAGTTGCAAGCAAGCGTTGATCTTTAAGTTCTAAATCCTGAACGCTCATTACGCTTTCTTGCGCAATTTCGCGGAGTTTTTTCAGTGTTGGATTCATATTGCTATCACCAAAAAAGCGTTAAGTTCAGAGTTGGTAACTATGAACTGTTAATCAACGTTTAATTCAAACATTGGTTTACTGCTTGGCCCCACTTCGTGCAGTGCCGGATTAAGATAACGTACACTCAGCGTCGGCTTCACATTTAATGACAACAGCGAGGGATCAAGATATTTTTTTAATAATCGCCGCGCCTGCGTAGGACTTTCAACTTTTTGCAATGTTTGTACTTCAATTAAAGCGGCTGTGGTGGGTGCGGCACCACCTTGGCGCTGATAGTGATTTAACACTGCGGCAGTATAGTTAATTGTTTCGCGGTAAGTCACTTGGCTATTAGTGCGATCCACTACACCTTCACCAGCGTTATATGCCATAATAGCGCGTCCGTAATCGTTTTTATATTTGTTGAGCAAGCGTTTCAAATGACGGGTACCGGTGCGTAAATTGATTTGCGGATCGAATAATGCGTCTACTGAAGACACGCCATAATCACCCGCTGTTGCCGGCATCAATTGCATTAAACCCACAGCGCCGGCATGAGATACCGCGTGAGCATTAAAATTAGATTCTGCGGTAATGACCGCCCGAATTAACGCCTCTTCAACCTCATAACGCTTTGCCACTGCCGGAATTAACGCCATGATTTGAGCGCGACTGGGGCGCGGACGATTAGGCGGCACCGGCAGCGCGGGTTTCGGCGGCACTATTTCAGCAGCAGACAGTGGCGCAGCAGGTGTTGTCGGCGTTATCAGTGGCGCTACCACCGCAGTTGGCGCGGGTTCGTTAGCTGTCCAACCCGGCGCGGGGAAGAGTAGGAACGGCACCAGCAACCAACGAAATGACACATGAAGCATAGCAATGATAAACCTCAAGCCAACGGGCAATTGCGCCCATAACATTACATAATCATGCACATAGGTTGTTAAAAGCGCAATAGGTGTTGAGATTCCAATGTTAGGCGCATCACAAGCGCATTTTTAAACTGCCATTTTGAGCAATCAACCTAGAGTATCGCTAATGAATCACAATATCCGCCAATTACTATTTACGCGCTTGCGTGCTGCGAATCCTGCACCAACAACTGAGTTAATCTATTGTACGCCGTTTGAATTATTGATTTCTGTTATTTTATCAGCACAAGCAACTGACAAAAGTGTGAATCAAGCGACGCCAGCTTTGTTTGCCGTTGCCAATACGCCAGCAGCCATTTTAGCACTCGGTGAAGAAGGCTTAAAAAACTATATTCGTACAATTGGCTTATTTAATAGCAAAGCGCGGCATATTATCAAAACATGCGCCTTACTTATTGCCGAACATGGTGGCGAAGTTCCACATGAGCGGCAAGCATTAGAATCATTGCCCGGCGTGGGACGGAAAACCGCCAATGTGATTTTGAATACTGCATTTGGTGAACCCACGATTGCCGTTGATACGCACATTTTTCGAGTTGCTAATCGCACTGGTCTTGCGCCGGGTAAAACTCCATTAGCAGTTGAATTGCAATTATTGCAACAGGTTCCCGCCGAGTTTCAAAAAGATGCACATCATTGGCTAATTTTGCACGGGCGTTATATTTGCGTTGCCCGTCGCCCTCATTGTCTGCAATGTCCAATTGCGGATTTATGTGAATTTACCGAAAAAACGCAGCTTTAATGCCAAGCTGCGTTTTTATTTGAATGCGGTTTTAACGGTAAACAGCACTCCGCTGACCAACTTTTACGACAAGAATTAACAACTGGTTATCGTGAATCTCATAGATGACCCGGTAATCTCCAATGCGGACACGATATAAATCATCACCAGTGAGTTTTATCATGCCCGCCGGACGTGGCTGTTCTGCCAGCTTGACAATTGCGTGGTGCAAACGTTGCTGCAAATCTTTTGAGAGCGCCAACATTGACTTGCGAGCAGACAGCTTAATTTCGATCCGATACTTCATTAAACCTCAAGCTCCAATTCTGCTATGATAGTTTCCCACGGAACAGAGGGTTCATTCTGCACCGCACGCGCATCTTCAATATCTTGCAAATCCTCCAAGCGATCCAATAACACTTCGTATTCTTCCAACGGCAAAAGCACTGACAACCGGCTGCCGTCTTCATCAGTGATATATTGCGGGTGCAGTTGCATCACTGCCCGTTCTTCTATGTCATGTTCAGCCATTTTTTATTCTCCAAGTGACAGATTAATTTTTAAGAACCGCTCGTTTATTCAGTACGCTTTTACGCCCACTTTGAAAAAGGCGGTTGAGTGGATTTAATGAAATAAGATATTATGCAATCAGTTCATCAATCATTGCTAAGGCGCGATCAATCGTCGTCAACGGCGTATAAAAATGTGGTGAAAAACGAATGCCGCCACCGCGCAATGCACACAATACTTGTCGCGCCATTAACGCTTGATATAACAATTCGTTTGACCAATTCGGCACTCGAAAAGTGATAATACCAGCGCGGCGTTCTGGCGCACGCGGTGTCAATAATTCAAATCCACGTTGATCCAATTGTGCAATTAAATAATCAGTGCGGATTTGTAATTGCTGCCAAATCGTTTCCAATCCAATTTCTTCCAATAACGCCACGCTCGCCTCCAGCGCGTGAATTCCAATGACGTTGAGGCTGCCGCATTCAAACCGCTGTGCCGTCGCCGCCGGCGTCCATTCAGTACGATCAAAATCACCTGCTTGCGCGACCATCCGCCAGCCAAATTGGCGTAATATCAATTGGTTGCGCAGAGCGGGATGCACATAACACAGCGCCACACCTTCTGCCCCCAGCAGCCATTTATGTCCGTCAGCGACCACGACATCGGCCGACATCGTTGCCAAATCAAACGGCAGAGCGCCCAATCCTTGAATTGCGTCAACGCACAATAAAATGTTGCGTTCGCGGCACAGTGTCGCAAGTCGCGCTAAATCAAGGCGCAAACCGCGTGCGTATTGCACCCAACTAACCGCCATCACGCGAGTGCGCTCATCGCACTGCGCGATTAAATCCGCTTCAGGATCAAGCGTTTGATCAATATCAACCGCCCGCCACGTCACTCCTTGCGGTGCCAGCGCCTCCCACACGATGCGATTTGAGGGGAATTCCTGCGCGATGCCAACCACATTGTCGCCTGCTTGCCACTGTAAGCCGTGCGCAACAATAGATAAGCCTTCTGAGGTGTTTTTTACCAACGCAATGTCTGTGGCAGCGGCACCAAGCAAGCGTGCCAATCGCTCGCGCAGGCGCTGCTCTACTTCCAGCCAGCGCGGATAACGCATTGAACTGAAACGACCATTTTCAAGTGCGAACTGGGTTACAGCGTCCACCGTGCGCTGTGGCCAAGGGCTAATTGCCGCGTGGTTGAGGTGATAAAAGTCGGGTGCGAGTGAAAAGTTCTGGATCATGGCGGTTGAGTTTTCAGTTGGCAGTTGTGAGTTTAACTGTATTAAACTTTCTAGGAGTGATGCAATTAAAATAGAATTTATTTGTTTCTAATATCTGCGATTCTTTAATATAAGAAGTTAGCTTTTCAAAATGCGACTGTGTCACAATTCACTGACAACTGACAACTGACAACTGACAACTTAAAAAAACTATGCCTCGTCAAACCGGCTTCACCCTTGTTGAACTTTTAATCGTGTTGGCGCTCGCCGCGTTATTGATGAGTGCTGTGCCTGCGTTATTTTCTGCTGCTTTACCCGGGTTGGAATTAAAAGCCGCTGCCCGGCGCACTGCCGCTACTCTGCGATTGGCGCAGGAAATGGCGATCCGGCGCGGCACCGCGACTGAAGTGTTGATCGACGTGGAATCACGCCAGCTCACCCTCGCTACCGCCCGCTCCGTTACTCTGCCGACAAGTCTCACGCTCCAATTGGAGATCGCGGCTCGTGATTTGCAAAATGACCAACGCGGGATCATCCGCTTTTTTCCTGACGGCACCGCCACCGGTGGGCGCATCATGTTGACGTATAACGCGCACGGTTATCAGGTCGGCGTCACTTGGCTGACCGGACGTATCACCATCGCTCCTTGGACGGAACCATGAACGCGCAGCGTCAACGCGGATTTTCACTGCTGGAGGTACTTGTCGCCTTTGCGATTCTCGCCCTCACGCTCGGCGTGTTGCTCAACATTTTTTCTCGCGCCAGCCACAGCGCCATTGTGTCAACGCAATACAGCCAAGCCGCCGCGCTGGCAGAAGCGCAACTCAACGCTATCGGGATAACAACGCCACTTGAGGCAGGCACCTACAGCGGCGAATTAGAATCAGGTTTTGCTTGGGAAATCAGCGTGATACCAGTTAAATTCGCCAGCATCGCTCCGTTGCCAGATGCCGACATGATCGCGCCCAACCTCGCCACCGTCACGCCGTATCAACTCACTGCCACCGTTCTGTGGCGCGAAGGTGAGCGCGTCCGCCGTTTCAGTGTTGCCACCGTGCGACTGGGCACCGCCACAGATGTCGCCGCAAGCGAACCCACTACGCCATGAACACGCACCGCATCCCGCAGCGCGGCTTTACTTTGGTGGAATTGTTGATCGCGCTGGCGCTGATTAGCCTGATCACGTTGCTGCTGTTTGCGGGTTTGCGCTTGGGCAGTCGGGCGTGGGAAGCGGTCGATGCAGCCGCTGAACGCACCACCGCCGTGCGGCTGGCGCACGGCTTTTTAACTCGCACCTTGAGTCAACTGCGCGTGACCACCGTCACGCTGGAGACCAGCGCCGTGACCGTGTTTGCTGGTGATCACGACCGCCTCGAATTCGCTGCGCCATTGTCAGAACACGTCGGCAGCGGCGGGTTGTATGTGCTGCGGCTCACGCTCGAAATGCACGCCGAGACACCGATGCTGCTGGTCACGCGCTGGCTGCTGCACCCGGAAATCCTGCACGGCACCGATGATGTGCCGGCGTGGGAACCTCTCAGCGCCGATGCCGCGCCCGATCTCGCGCAGTTGCCGATTGAAATGGACGCTGCGGACGGCGCGTTCGGGCGCACGCCGTTGTTGGCAACGGTGGATACGTTCCAGCTCAGTTATTACGGCATCGCCGACGGTGAGACCGAACCGGCGTGGCGAGACGATTGGTTTGAGCAGCCGCATTTGCCGCTGTTGCTGCGCATTCGTTTGACCAGCCCAACGCAAACGTGGCCGGAGCTGGTTATCGCCCTGCCGCAGGTGCCGACTTGATGCGCCCGCGCCCCAGCGCCAGCTTCACCCACCAACGCGGCATCGCGCTGATGCTGGTGTTGTGGGTATTGACCTTGCTGACGGTGATGGCAGTCAGCATGACCACCACTCAGCGCGGCGAGCTGGCGCTGACGGAGCATCAGTTGGCTGCCACGCGCTTTCGTCTGCACAGCGACGCGGCGCTGGCGTACATGGCATGGCAATTTATCCAACCCTTGCCGCAGTTGGAGCCGACCGGCGGCGTGGGCATGACCGCTGCCGATGAAGCGGCTGTTGCGGCGACGCAGTGGCTGCCGGACGGCACTCCGCATGAGTGGCAGTTTGCCGGTACCACGCTCACGCTCACGGTATTTAATGAGCAGTCGCGGCTGGCGCTGAATCACGCTGACGCACCGACTTTGGCGGCATTGTTGGAGGCGCTCGCGGTGCCAGAAGCGGAGGCATTAGCGTTGGCAGATGCGCTGGTGGATTGGCGCGATGCTGACGATTTGGCGCAGCTCAATGGTGCAGAAGATGGTGATTATGAAGCGGCCAGCGCGGCTTTTGGGGCGAAAGATGAGCCATTTACGGCGTTTGAAGAATTGCGGCAGGTGCGCGGGATGACGCCGGAGCTGTATCAGCGGCTGGTACCGGAATTGACGTTGACTGACGGTGATGACGCGCCGGTGCTGGAGTTTGCCTCAGCAGCGGTGCTGGCAGCGACGCAGGGCATCGCGTTGATAGATGCGCAAATGCAGCAATCCGCGCAGGTGCAGCCGCGCAGTCGCGGCGGACCGTTGTATCGCGTCTTTGTGACGGCTGCGGAGCCAGCTGCTGGTCAGCAGCTCGAGGCATTGTTGGAGCTGACGCCCGCGCAGCCGACGCCGTATCTGGTGCATTGGCGGCGGTTTGGTCAGGCAGATGCTGCGCCGCCGCTCGTCGCAGTTGATGGTGAGCAATGATGATATTGAAGGATTTTTTTAACCGCTTCTCGCGCTTCACGCTGCCCGGCGCGGGGCAGATGGCACTGCACCGGCGCTGGCGTCAGTGTGTGCCGCTGCGGTGGCGACGGGTGCTGGCGCGGCGGCATCGCCACTGGTTGCTGGATGTCCGCAGTCTCACGACGGCGCAGCAGTGGCGGGTGAGTGGTGAGGAACAGACGCTGCTGGGCGAGCTTGATCTGAGCGCCAGCGCGGACTGGTCAGCGCAGTTCAAACCTGAGCCACGGGCGTTGCCAATCCAAACGGTATTACGGCTGCCGACGGCTGCGGTCTTAACGCGGCATGTCTCGCTACCGGCGCAGGTGCGCAGCAATTTGGCGCAAGTGGTGCTGCATGAGCTGGATCGGCTGTCACCATTTCAGGCGCACGAGGTGTTTTTTACATATCGGCTGCTGCCGACTGCGCCAGCGGCACTGCGGTTGACGCTAGAGCTGGCGCTGTGTCGGCGCGATCAGGTCACGGGATGGTTGACGCCGTTGGCAACTGCCGGAGCGCCCGTTGCTTGCGTGACGTGGGCGGGAGCGTGGGCGGATGCCAATCTGTTGCCGCACGCCGAGCGTCCGCAGCGCCAGCCGCACGTCACGCTGACGCACGGTTTGCTGGCGTTGACGGCGGTGCTGGTGCTGGCTGGGTTATTCAGTCCGTTGTGGCAATTGCAGCATCAGGTGGCGACGGTGGATGCCGAATTACGGCGGGTGCGGGAGCAGGCGGTGATGGTTGACACGCTGCGGCAGGAGTTGGAACGCGCCCGCGAGCGCAGCACGGTGTTAGTGCGGCAGCAACAAGCGCAGCCGTCGCTGTTGGAAGTATTGCGCGAATTAACGGAACGCTTGCCCGATGACACTTGGATTCAGACGTTGGAATATAGCGATGGTCGCGTTGAGGTGCGCGGTGAGTCGGGGCAAGCGACGGCGTTAATTGCAATTTTGGAGCAAGCGCCGCATTTTGAGGAGGTGACATTTAAGTCGCCGGTGACGCAAATTGCCCGCACTGGCAAGGAGCGTTTTAACCTGTCCTTGCGCGTTCTTACTGACAACTGACAACCGCCAACTTTTTCCCGCCATCACGTCTTTCTCAAAACACATGGTCACATCTACCGGCAATCTTCCCGTCGCCACGACGACTGACGAGGGCGCAATTCAGCATTGGCTGACGCAGTTGGCTCCGCATTATCCCGCCGAGGCAGTCACGCAGATCAGCGCGGCCTGCGCGGTGCTGATCGCGCACGAGGGCAATCGTCGTCTCGATACCGGCGAGCGTCACGTCCGCCATGTTCTGTCAACCGCCGACATCTTGGTCAAGCTCCAAATGGATGCGGAAACCGTTGTCGCCGCACTGCTCAACGGTTGCTTGAATCACCCCGATTTAACCGCCACCGCGCTGCAAACGCAGTTTGGCAGCGGCATTGCCCGCATGGTTGGCGATCTCGCTCGCATCGGACAGCTTGCCAATGTGGACGCGATCATCGCCGCCAAAGATCAGGAAGAGCACGAGGAAAATCTGCGGCGGCTGCTGTTGGGCATTGCTGAGGATGTGCGGGTGGTGCTGGTGGTGCTCGCCGAGCGGATGCACCTGATGCGAGCGATCAAAACGTTGGAGCCAGAGCGTCGCGCCAAGCTGGCGCGTGATACTCAGCGCGTGTATGCCCCGCTGGCTAATCGGCTCGGCATCTGGCAAATCAAGTGGGAATTGGAAGATTTGAGCCTGCGTTATTTGCAACCTGATGAATATAAACGGATTGCAAATTTGCTGGTGGAGCGCCGCGCCGAGCGGGAGCATTACATCGCGGCGGTGCTCGACATTCTGCGCACGGCGTTTGCGGAGGCGGGAATTGAGGCTGAAATCACCGGTCGCCCCAAACATATTTACAGCATCTGGAAAAAGATGCGCCGTAAAGCCGTTGATATTGAGGAGATTTTTGATTTACGCGCCGTGCGGATTTTGGTGCCGAGCGTCGCCGATTGTTATGCCGCACTCGGGCTGGTTCACGGGCGCTGGCGGCATATTCCCAAAGAATTTGATGATTACATCGCCACGCCGAAGGGCAATTTTTATCAATCGCTGCATACCGCCGTGATCGGCCCGGAAGATAAACCGTTGGAGGTGCAGATTCGCACCCACGACATGCACCGCCACGCGGAATTCGGGGTGGCGGCGCATTGGGCGTACAAAGAAGCGAAAGGTCACGATGCTGCGTTTCAGCGCCGCGTGGTGTGGATGCGCAATTGGCTGGAGTTGAAAAATGAAGGCGAGCGCAGCGACGGCATCTTGCAGCGGTTTAAGTCTGAATTTGAGCCGGTTCATATTTATGTGCTCACGCCGCAGGCGAAGGTGATTGAGCTGCCGAAGGGCGCGACGCCGTTGGATTTTGCTTACGCGATTCATTCTGAGATTGGCAATCGCTGTCGCGGGGCGCGGGTGAATGATCGGATTGTGCCGCTGAATCAAACGCTGACCAGCGGCGATAAAGTGGAAATTCTGACCCAAAACAATGCGATGCCGAGCCGGGATTGGCTCAGTCCGCATCATGGTTATTTGGTGACGGCGCGAGCGCGGAATCGGGTGCGGCAGTGGTTCAAACAGCAGCATTTTGAGCAACACGTTCAAGACGGGCGCACGGCATTAGGGCTGGAGCTGGCGCGGCTGGGGATTGCGGACAAGTTGCGGCTGGACGAGCTGGCAACCAAGTTTAATTTTCGGCGCGGTGACGATGTGCTGGCGGCGATTGGCTGCGGTGATCTCGCGGTCGGGCAGGTCGCCCGCCAAGTAGGTGAGCCAAAGGTGGTGGAAACGCCGCTGCCGCGTCCGCCGGTGAAAGCGAAAACCACTGCGGCGAAATCCGCTGGCAATGATGTGGTGGTTGAGGGCGTGGACGCTTTGCTCACGCAGTTGGCGCAGTGCTGCAAACCGGTGCCATTTGATGAGATCGTGGGCTTTGTCACACGCGGGCGCGGCGTCACCATTCACCGCCACAATTGCCCGAATATCCAGCATTTAGCGGAGACGGAGCGCGAGCGCCTGCTTCAGGTGCGGTGGGCGGGGCAGCAGCCGACGGCGTTGTATCCGGTAGATATGCTGGTGATTGCGACGGATCGCAAAGGCTTGTTGCGCGATGTGTCGGCGGTGTTTGCGGATGTCGATGTAGACGTGATTGGCGTCAACACCTATTCCGAGCGCAGCACTGACTGCGCGACGATGCGTTTTTCGATTGAAATCAAAAACATGAAAAAAATCGAGCAGTTGACGAATCGGCTCCAGCAGCTTCCCGAAGTGCTGGAAGTACGGCGCTCTTGAGTGGTTGAGTAGTTGTCAGTTGGCAGCCGAATCCGGTTGCGTCATTTCCACCTGCGCAAGCAGTAGCTCATCACCACTCAGCAATTGCGTGGTCACACTTTCACACGCGCCACAACTCAGACGATTTGCCGTCGCTGGCGTCACTGCGCCGCAGTCCAAACAGGTCACGCGAATCGGCGTGGTCTCAATCACCAATTCCGCGTGTTCCGCGCAGGTACCCAACGCTGCCAACGGGTAGGCGTGTTGTAGCAACGTCGCCTCCACACCGGCTAACGGGCCAATGATGAGGCGGATGCGCGTCACCTGCGTGGCGGCGTGTTGCAGTGCCAACTGCTCTACTTGGGTGAGTAGCGCCTGACATAAGGAGAGTTCGTGCATGATCGTTTGCTGCGCTGACGCGAATTAAGGTACTGGCGTTCAACATGTCCCTAAGTACAGTGTTTTTCAAACTTTTTTAGGGTTACATTTTCGCATAGACTGCAATAAATAAGCGTTTATTGTTGTTGATTTTATCTATGAATAACGACCACTTACGGCGCTATCACCGCCAAATGTTATTACCCACTTTAGGTATCGCTGGACAACAACGCCTTGCCGCAGCGCGGGTGCTGATTGTCGGCTTGGGTGGTTTGGGATCACCGGTGGCGATGTATCTCGCTGCTGCTGGCGTGGGCAAATTGCTGTTGGCAGATGGTGACTGCGTCGATTTTTCTAACTTGCACCGCCAAATTTTGCATCCCACCGCCCACGTTGGGCTGGCAAAAACGGAGTCAGCGTGCCGGACATTGGCCGCGCTTAATCCTGAGGTTGAATTGGTGCCGCTGGCAACGGCGTTGACAGCGGAGACCTTGCCGCAGTGGGTGAGGCAGGTGGATGTGGTATTAGATTGCAGCGACAACTTCACCACCCGATTTGCGATCAATGCAGCCTGCAACGCTGCTGGTGTGCCGTTGATTTCTGGAGCGGCGCTGCGGCTAGAAGGTCAGGTCACGGCGTTTTCTGGGCGGGCGGGCGATCCTTGTTATCGCTGTTTATTTCCCGACGGCGCTGACTATTCCAGCGACACCTGCGCAACCGATGGCATCTTGCCGCCGCTGGTAGGCATCATTGGCGGAATGCAAGCAACTGAGGCGCTCAAATTGCTTGCCGGCATGGGAACGCCGTTGTTTGGACGCTTATTGCTGCTGGATGCTGCCACCATGAACTGGCGCAGTTTACGTTTGCGCTCTGATCCGGGTTGTCCAATTTGTGGGCAGCGCATTTGAATTGAAGTGGTAAGTGACAGTTGGAATTAAAAAAATAAAAAAAATAACTGACTGTCAACACATTTTAGTCACCATTAGGAGTGACGTAGTAACAAATTTTTAATTGTCATTGTTCAGTTGTCAGTAAAAAACACGATGAGCACTGACAACTCAATCAATCGCCTATATCGCAATTGCGTCACTCCTAAAGTCATTGGTTGAGTGATCCATGACAACGATGTTTTTTACTGACAACTGAACACTGCCAACTAAACACTGCCAACTGAAAATGTCTTTATGAAACTGAGCCGACTCTCGCTCGTTTTTTCCGCTACGTTGGCATTGATGCTCATCGTCAACGGTGCTTTTACCCTCTTTGTTTGGAATGCACACGTTCAACTCAGCGCCGCCCATGAACATCGCCAGCGGGCACTCATTTTGGTACAAACGTTACAGCGAGAATCGGAATTGCTGATGCGGCTGGTAACGCTCTATATCAATTCAACCGACATGCGTTTTTTATTGATGTATTACGACATCCTCGCCATCCGCGAAGGTGAAAAACCCGTAATTACACAACGCAATCCCATCGTGTATTGGGAACAAGCTATTGCAGGGGCAACGCAACATCAACTACCCCTCATTGGTTTGCACCAACCATTACGCGAGCGAATGCGCTCATTAGGATTTCAATCCACAGAATTAGCCGCGCTGGATGCGGTGTTCACCGCTACTGAAGATTTAAAAGAACTCGAACAAATCGCCTTTGCCGCCACGCAAGGGTTATACGATCCGAAAACTAACATGTTCATTTCCGATGGCGAGCCAGATGTGAATTTTGCCCGCCAACGCATTTCTGGACGTGACTATAACCAACGCCGTTTGCGTCTGTCTGAAACGATTGATGTCTTGATGGAACGTGTCGATCAACGCACCAATAGCGATTTGCACCACGCCCGCGCCCGCCTGCAAGATTGGATTCTCGCCTCAATTCTGGGTTTAACCCTGATGACTGGCTTGATT
This sequence comes from Thiocystis violascens, assembly GCA_020721065.1. GTDB lineage: Bacteria > Pseudomonadota > Gammaproteobacteria > Chromatiales > Chromatiaceae > Chromatium > Chromatium violascens_A. The sequence continues at coordinate 32,290 of DYNM01000014.1, forward strand.
TTGATCGAAATTCGCATCTTATCCCGACATGTTCTCGCCCCGGTGCGCCAGCTCCGTCTCGTCGCCGGGCAATTATCACAAGGGCAATATCACGTTCGCGTCGGGCGGCTGGCGGGGGCGGAAGAACTGATCATGCTCGGCACCACGTTGGATGATATGGCGCAGGCCGTCGCCAACGACATTCAGCACCGCGAAAGTGTGCAGCAAGAATTGGAACAGTCCCGCCAGCGTGCCGAAGCAGCAACGGAAGCAAAAAGCCGCTTTCTCGCCAACATGAGTCACGAAATCCGCACCCCGATGAACGCCATCATCGGCATGTTGTATCTCACGCTCAGTACCACGCTCAATCCGCAACAGCAGGATTATCTGGTCAAGGCACAAGCCGCCGCCAAGTCACTGCTGGGCATTCTCAACGACATCTTGGATTTTTCTAAAGTCGAAGCCGGACGGCTGGAGCTTGATCCCTCGCCCTTTCAATTAGAGCGTGTGATTGGCGAGGCGTTGCTGTTGGTGCAACAACACGCGCAGGAAAAAGAGATCGAGCTGTTGTTTGATGCGCGGGGATTGTGGGCGATTCGTCAACCCGGCGAAGTCTTGGGCGATGCGCTGCGATTGCGACAAGTGTTGACTAACTTATTGTCCAACGCGGTGAAATTTACCGCCGTCGGTCATGTGCGCCTGCTGGTGGAACCAATCCGCGAAAGCGCCGAGGAAATCGAGCTGCATTTTGCCGTTGAGGACACCGGCATCGGCATCACGCCCGAGCAGTTGACGCGCCTGTTTACGGAATTCACTCAAGGCGATGGCTCAACCACCCGTCGTTATGGCGGCACCGGCTTGGGTTTGGTCATCGCCCAACGTTTGGTAGACATGATGGGCGGACAGTTGACCGTTGAAAGTCAACTCGGACAAGGCACCACCTTTTATTTCACCATCACCCTGCCCCGCGCCCACACCAGCAGCGTGGTCGAACCGCAACCTGAACAATTCAAACAGTTGCGCGTTTTGGTGGTCGATGACTACCCCGAAGCGCGGATCACCTTAGTGGGTTTATTGCGGCATCTGGGCATTCAACGAGTAGAAGAATGCAGCACTGGCGGGCAAGCATTAGAGCGTTTGGAAAGCGCATGGACAGTCGGCAATCCCTACGATCTGCTGGTGCTAGATTGGATGATGCCCGGCATGGATGGCGCAGCGGTGTTACGCACTCAGCGCCTGCGCAACATTCCGCCGCCGCCACATATTTTGATCGCCTCCGCCTGTGATCCGGGCGACATCCGCGATCAGGCATTGCAACTCGGCGTGTGCGATTTCATCACCAAACCCGTATTGCCACAGGATTTGCGCGAACGCCTGCGCCGGATGCTGGGAACGACGCCGCATCTGACTGTTGCCGCCGCGTCCACCATGCCGCCGCAATTTTTTGGAATGCGGGTATTATTAGTAGAAGATAACTTATTAAATCAACAAATTGCGTTGGAACTGATGCAAGCGCAAGGCGTCATTGTGGAGCTGGCCAATAACGGCTCCGAGGCACTAGAACAATTAGCCCGCCGCCCACCAGATGCCTTCGCACTGGTCTTGATGGATTTGCAAATGCCAGTGCTTGACGGTTATCAAACTACAGAACAATTGCGAGCCAATCCGCGTTATGACCACTTGCCGATTGTCGCCATGACTGCTCACGCACTAGTGGAAGAACGTCAACACGGTTTGGAATTGGGAATGCAAGGCTATCTCTCCAAACCCTTTGATCCTAATGATCTCTTTGCCATTTTATCGCGCTATTGGAATGGCTCAGGTTCAGCCACCACCGCCACTGTTGAAACACTGAGCACTGCTGCCGTCATGTCAAATGTGTTTACCATTCAAGGACTCGACGCCCAACAAGGGTTAATGCGCGTTGGCGGCAAGTTAGCGTTTTATCAACGCTTATTGGTTGGTTTTCACAGCCAATTTCACACCGCCCCGACGACGCTACGCACGGCACTCGCGCAAGGCGATTGGGATGGTGCCCGCCGCTTGATCCACACGCTCAAAGGATTAGCCGGAACCTTGGGCATGACCGCACTACAACAGGCGGCGCTGGCGCTGGAAGCGGCGCTGCGGACACAAGATGCAACAGCAACGGCACGTTTAACAGAATTCATTGCACTATTGGAACCATTATTAGCGCAATTAAACACGTTGGTTATTCAAGAAGCAGAGTTGCAAACACCCTCAATTGACAAAGACGACTTGAACCAACACCTATCTGCATTGCGCAAATTATTAAGCGAAGGTGATGCCGAAGCACTTGAATTATGGACAACCCACGCCGACGCATTTGCCAATATATTTAATCCCAACACACTGCGCCGAATTCGCGTCGCACTCGATCATTTTGATTTCGAGGCAGCGTTGGCGCTACTTCAGTCAGATGCTTAATTGTGTAATTCAACAGTAAACAATGAGGGTGCGGGAGATTTTAATGACAGCAAGACAGCTTGCTTGGTGTGCGTTAATACTGTTGGGGATGCAGCCTTTAATTGGGCGAGCAGAATTAAGCATCTCTGGTTTTGGCACTTTAGGCGGCACGATTTCCAATCAAGACTTCATCTATCAACGCTTTATTGATAATAGCGGCACCTTAAAAAACGACACCATCGGCGGTTTACAATTAGACGCAGACCTTGGCACCACCTGGGGATTAACGTTACAAACCAAACTCGCACCCTCGCAGCAACGCGATACTGGTTTTGATCCCACACTCTCATGGGCATTTCTATCATGGCGACCAACAAATGAATGGTTATTGCGTTTGGGACGCTTACGCATTCCGGGATTTCTTCATTCGACAACAATGGACGTAGGAATGTCATTTACTTTTGCCCATTTGCCATTTGAACTATATTCAGTATCACCCACATTTGATACTGCTGGAATTTCCATCAGTAAAACGTGGCTACAACCTGGGCGAGAATGGAGTTTGGATGGTTATTTAGGCGTATCGGAAGCAGATTGGCGCTATTATTTCCGCGATGGCATTCCGGCGAACGCGCCTGCCGGCGCGTTTTTTAGTGAAGTAAATATGGATTTAACTACCGGTTTAGTATTGGCACTCAATGAACGCGGTAATCGTTGGCGCGTTGGTTTACACCGCGTTGATTTCAAACTGGGTTTAGGTTCACTGCTAAATGAATATACCTTTGTAACACTCTTACCCGGCACCAAAATTGGTTATTATCAAACTCTAACCACACCATTGATTCCCAACTCGCCACACAACGTTGAAACCGCGATTGCTTATGCACTCAATTTAAGCATGGAACTCAGTTTGCCATACCAATTACGTTTAACCACCGAATATGTGCAACGCCGTATCGTCAACATCACCACTGGTTTAGATGTCAATGTAGGTTATATCGCCTTAGAAAAAAGAATTGGCAAATGGACGCCTTATAGTTATTGGTCAGCGATTCGTTCTTTGACGCCACGTCTCAATTTTTACGATACCCTCAATACCAATCGGGTACCAAAATTGATTCCAAATGCCGCCATGATTAACGCTAGTCAACGCAGCGGCGCAGATTTATATCATGCGTATGATCAACAATCCATTGCAATTGGCACTGCTTACCAGCTCACCCCACAAAGTAAATTAAAATTTGAATGGATTAACACTCGCAGCGGACGCGCATCTAGTTTTATTGATGCACCACTTGGCGAAGAGACTGGGCATCGCCAGTTCAACCTATTTTCTTTTTCTTATAATGCAGTATTTTGAGGAACAGCACTTGCGCCTACTTATCCTCATAATCCTATTATTTTTTGTGACTTTATCTGTCGTTGCCGAGCCACTGATCATTGGTCATGCGGGTCTACCAACGCTCGACCGTTCTACGTTACAACATATTTATACTGGTAAAATAGTTGAACTTCAGGGAATTCGGGTGATTCCCGTAAATCTTGCTGTTGGTCATCATTTGCGCCAACGCTTTTTAGAATTGTATATGCAGCAAGATGAAAATCAATATGCTGCATATTGGATTATGCGGCGTTATGTTGGTAAAGGTAAACCACCAAAAGATTTAAATAGCACAGCAGAAATGCAGCGTTTTATTACAGAAACACCCGGGGCAATTGGTTATATTGATAGCAACGAAGCAAGTCCAGAACTCAATATCTTGCTAAAAAACTTTGAATAATAAGTCATTATTTTACGCTGTTACCACCAAATAACGCTCAATATACGCTAGTGTTTTAGTTGCTTAGGATTGACGCAATTGTAAAAAGTTGTCAGTTGTCACTGACAATTATACTTTTTACTGACAACTGACAACTAACAACTGACAACTGACAACTGACAACTAAACTAATAGCTTATATCGCAACTGCGTCACTCCTAATTGCTGTTAACGTTGTCAATACGAGGATAAGAATGACCGCGTATATTCAATATCAAGCACTTAGTTTATCGTTGCTCACTTTAGTATTATGTGCATCTTTACCTGTTTCAGCAGATGTTAAACTCTCTGGATTTGGCACCTTAGGTGGTGCAATATCTGATCAAGATTTTATTTACCAACGGTTTATTGATGATCGTGGAACTGCTTATCGGGATTCAGTGATTGGCGCACAAGTTGATGTCACGCATCCAGATGGTTGGGGTTTTACGCTACAAACAAAAGCTGCTGCATCTTCACATAATGATACCGATTGGGAAGCTGTGTTAAATTGGGCTTTTTTATCATGGCGACCAGCAAACGATTGGTTATTACGCGCCGGACGTTTACGTTTACCACTCATGCTGCATTCAGCAAATAGTGATGTAGGCGTTACCTTTCCTTTTGTCCGTTTACCGACTGAATTATATTCACTTTTACCCAGTGTAGATGTAAACGGCTTATCCGTAACCAAAACATGGTTAGGTGATACAACAGAATGGATGCTTGAAGGATATATCGGCAAAACTCACGCTGATTGGCGCTATTATTTACGCGATGGTTTGGAGCCATTATTTCAAAATGGGACGCTGTTTTTAGCGTATGATTTCAAAATGATTGGCACAATTCTTTCTCGGGTGAGCGAACGGAATACATGGCGCGTCGGTATTCATTACACGACTGCAACATGGGATGCAGGACCAACACCAATTCGGTTTCCTTTTGTACCTCTTATGCCCGGCAGTTCACTCGGTTATTATAAAATCAATCCAGCACTACCCGGTCCGCCAATTCGTTATGCAAAAGATTATGACGTTTATCTATTCACACTTGGTACGGAAATTCGCTTGCCCCAACATTGGCAACTCACCATTGAATACGGACGGCGTCATTTCCCAGAAGCTGTGGTTGGTGCCGATACTCACGCTGGTTATCTTGCCTTATCTAAACAAATTGGAAGTTGGACGCCGTATTGCTATTGGGCGGGCATTCGTTCTGATAATCAAGGATTAAACCTTGCTAAAACGATGAACCGTAATCAATTACCTGCTAGTGTTCCGAACGCAGCACTCATTAATATATCCCAACGTGCTGGTGCGGATTTAATTAACCCTTATGAGCAACAATCTCTCGCTTTTGGCACTGCGTATCATCTATCACGCACCAGTTCTTTCAAATTGGAATGGTTGCACACTCGCACTGGTGCGTTATCAAGTTTTGTCAATGCCCCATTTGGTGAAGATAGCGGCGGACGGCAAATTAATGTGTTTTCGCTGTCTTATAACCACACTTTTTGAGGGTTGAGTGAGGGTTGATGCGATGCCAATTTTTTTAATCTTGTTATTGTTATCTGCACCGCCTGCTATTGCTGATCTCAGTATTATTGGTCATGCGACGGTGCCACTATTAGATCAAGCGACGTTACAACGAATTTATACCGGCAAAACGGTGTCGCTCAATGGTGTGCGATTAACTCCAGTTAATCTTCCGCCCAATCATCCGCTGCGCACGCAATTTTTACGCAATTATTTAGAACGCGATGAAAATGATTACACGGGTTATTGGACAGTGCGATGCTATGTGGGTAAAGGTGTTCCGCCGCAAGAATTACATTCTGCTGCTGATGTTTTACAATTTGTTGTCAATCATGCTGGTGCAATTGGCTATGTTGATGAAGGTGATTTAACGCCAGAAGTTAAAGTACTATTAAAAAAATAGTGGGTCGCAATGTTTCAGTAATGGCACACGACCACACAATCAATGATCTGAGTGTTTACTAAAAATGTTTCTTTGGCAATGATGACACCAACTCCCGCAGTTTTAATTGAAAATTTGAACTTTTCTTATGGCGCAGCGCGGGTATTGGAACAGATCAATTTAAGCATTATGCCCGGCGAATTTATTGGTTTAGTTGGGCCCAACGCTGGCGGCAAAAGTACGCTGTTGAAATTGATTTTAGGTCTGCTTGAACCGCAAACCGGACGGATTGAAGTGCTCGGACAAACGCCGCGCCGCGCCGCTCGCCGCGTGGGTTATGTGCCGCAATTCCCTAATTTTGCCCGCGATTTTCCGATTTCGGTAGTGGAAGTGGTGGCGTTGGGCTGCCTCAGCGGGAGCGCGATTTGGAGCCAGCGCCGCGCCGCTGATCGTGCCGCAGCGCAGCAGGCGTTGGCGGAAGTGGAGGCGCTTGATTTGGCAACGCGGCGGTTGGGGACTTTATCGGGCGGGCAATTGCAGCGGGTGTTGCTGGCGCGGGCGCTGGTGAGTGCGCCGGAGATGTTGATTCTCGACGAGCCGACCGCGAACATCGATCAGCGCGTGGAAGGCGAGATTTTTAACCTGTTGGCGACTTTGAATCAGCGCCTCACGATTATCGTGGTTTCGCACGACATCGCGTTTATTTCCGCATACGTCAGCCGCGTTGCCTGTCTCAATCGCACCCTGCTGGATCACGACACGGCGGCGGTGGACGACCACATCATGTCGCAACTCTACGGCGGGCACATTCGCCGCATCACGCATCGGCACCCCCACCATGACTGATTTTTTGACTGCATTGATTGCACACAGTTTTTTGCAAACCGCGCTGCTCGCGGGGCTATTGGCGAGCGTTGGCTGCGGAGTGATTGGCACCTTCGTGGTGGTCAAACGGATCACGTTTATGGCAGGCGGCATCGCTCACGCTGTGCTCGGCGGCATGGGCGCGGCGCTGTATTACGGCATTGACCCATTATTGGGCGCATTGGCGGCAGCAATTTTGGCGGCGTTAATTATTGGCACAGTGCGGCTAAAATGGCAGGCGCAAGAAGATACGTTAATTGGCGCGTTGTGGGCGGTGGGAATGGCGATTGGAATTTTATTTATTGCCAAAACGCCGGGCTATGCGACGGATTTAATGAGCTTTTTGTTCGGAAATATCTTATTGGTGCCGCCGCGAGAATTATGGTTAATGGCGGGTTTAGATGGGATTTTATTATTGACTGTCGGCGTGTTTTATCGCCAATTCTTGCTCGTTACCTTTGACGAAGAATTCGCCCGCTTGCGCGGAGTGCCGGTGACTTTTTTCTATTTACTGCTGCTGTGTTTAGTCGCCATCACCGTTGTGTTGTTAATTCAAGTCGTCGGCTTAATTTTGGTGATTGCATTATTAACGCTGCCGGCAGCAATTGCCGGTCATTATGTGCATTCATTAGCGGGGATGATGGGAGTGGCGACGCTGCTGGGTGGCGCATTCACCACCTTAGGTTTGGGATTGTCTTATGCGCCCGATTTACCTGCCGGACCGACGATGATTTTATTGGCGGGAGGTATTTATATCGCCTCGGCGCTGCTCAGTCATTTCATCACCCACCGCCAAGCGCGGCGGCAGGCGACGATCTGAATTAGCCAGCCGGGTTAGGAACCGTGCGCCACGCCGTGTCACTGTTCAGATACGGCATCGGATCAAGCGGACGGTTAGCGCGGAGCACTTCAAAATGCACATGCGGACCGGTCGCCGTTCCCGATGTCCCGACGCTGGCGATCTGCTGGCCGCGCTGCACCTGCTGCCCAACGCGCACCAGATTATTGGCGTTGTGCGCGTAACGTGTGACCAAACCGTTGTCGTGCCGAATGTCAATCACGCGCCCGTAGCCGCTGCGCGTCCCGCTATAAATCACCTCTCCTGCCGCTACTGCCGCAATCGGCGTCCCGCGAGCGCAAGCAATATCAACGCCTTCGTGGAACATCCGCACCCGTTTGGTGGGATGAATCCGATAGCCAAACCGCGACGAAACATAGCCCGACCGCACCGGCCAGCTTGATGGCGCAGTCACCGTGCGCCCTTCTAGTCGCAGGTCTTTTTCCACCAACAACTCATCCAACACATCCAACTTCTGCTGCCGATCCACCAGCGCATCAACCACGCTGCCCAGCTCGTTGGCAAGCTCTTTAATCGTGTAATCACGCACGCGCTGGCGCTCCGCGCCGCCCTGCGGTGGTGGATTGACGAAATCAAACTCACGCGGATCCAAACCCGCCAGCTTCACCAACCGCTCGCCCAGCGCGTTGAGGCGCAACAATTCCGCCTCCATCGCCGCCAACTGCGCGGCCATTGCATTCACATCCTCCGCTGCGCCCGCAGTTGGAGCGACATCTAAAATGATTTCGCCGCCATCACTGGCGGCGAAAATGGCGCTGGCGGCGTCAGAATCAGCAGAATGCGCCAGCCAAAATCCCAAGCCGGCTCCCGCCGGCATTAAACACAACACGGCCAAAAGTATGACAAAGGCCGATCCGCGAACAGGTAAATGATGATCGTGGTGGTACATTCGTTTCTCTCTTGGTTTTGACTTGAGTGGACAACATGAACGCCAAGCCCGTTGGCGCGTTATTGAGCAACCATCCGTTGCTCCAAACTCTGTTGCAACAGCGCCAGCACGACGCGGAACTGTTGGCGGTGGTACGCGCCCAACTTCCGCCAGCGATGCGGGCACATTGTTTAGATGTTCGCCGCCATGAGCAGCGCCTAACGCTGTGTTTGGACTCGCCCGCGTGGTTGACGCGGCTGCGCTTCATGGCGACTGATCTGGTCGCAGCGTTGGCGAGTTATCAGATCAATGAGATTCAAGGACGCATCCAACTTGCCCCGCCACCAGCGCCCAGCGCCAGCCCGCTGCGCTCCCCGCTATCTGCGACTGCTGCCGCGCACCTGCGCAGTGCCGCTGCCGCCACCGCTGATCCTGATTTACAACACTTATTTTTACAGTTGGCGCGTCATCACACCGCAACTGATGCAGAGTTAGAGCGCAGTTAGCGGCTGGGCATAGCAAATCGGCGCGGCTGCCGGGTCTTCAAACGACACCGCTTCCCACGCAGTGGCATCGGCCATCAGCGTCCGCAACAGCGCGTTATTGAGCGCGTGCCCGGATTTGTGCGCCGTGAAAGCACCGATGAGCGTGTGGCCGAGCAGATACAGATCGCCAATGGCATCCAAAATTTTGTGCTTCACACATTCATCTTCATAACGCAGCCCTTCTTCGTTGAGCACGCGATATTCATCAATCACAACGGCGTTATCCAAGCTGCCACCCAACGCGAGCTGATGCTGGCGCAGGGTTTCAATCTCGCGCAAAAAACCAAAAGTGCGGGCGCGACTGACTTCGCGGACAAAGGAAGCGGTGGAGAAATCAATGATTGCCCGATTGGTGTGGGCGCTGAAGGCGGGATGATCGAAATCAATCGAAAAATCCACCCGAAAGCCGTTGTACGGCGTGAACTGAGCGAACTTATCGCCGTCGCGGACTTCCACCGGGCGCTTGATGCGAATGAAGCGTTTAGGGCGATTTTGTTCTTCAATGCCCGCTGCTTGCAGCAAAAACACGAAGGGTGCGGCGCTGCCGTCCATGATCGGCACTTCCGCTGCGCCAACATCAATCAACAGATTGTCAATGCCCAGCCCCGCGCAGGCCGCCAACACATGCTCAACGGTAGACACGCGCTCACCGCCTTGCGCCAAAGTGGTGGACAGCCGAGTGTCGGCGACATTGAACGGAGTCGCTTTGATGTCAACCGGTGGCGTGAGATCAACGCGGCGAAACAAGATACCCGTATCGGGCGGAGCAGGGCGGAGGGTGAGCTCGATCTTCGCGCCGGTGTGCAGTCCAATTCCGGTCGTGCCAATCGCAGTTTTTAAGGTACGTTGCCTGAGCATCGTTCGGGTCTCCATCGCTCCACAGTGGCTGACGGCGGGTCATGCGGAGCGACCGGGCGGTGTGATTCAGCATTCCCGGCTGAATCACACCTGATGTCTGATCGTCATCGCATTGTTCTAAGCGCACATAACGGCGCAATTAGTGGTCAGCCTAGGGTTTTCCCGAACTTTTTTCAAGTGTAATGTTGATTAAAGCACAAGGTTATTGTTTTTTATAACAATAAACCCCCACGAACTCACGCAAGATCAATCGGCTTGCCGCCGTAAAAAAGCGGGAATATCAAGGTAATCATCATCAATCGCTTCCGAAGCAATCGCTGCTCCGCCGCGCCGGTAAATCGCCGGCCGCCGTTCCATTTCACGGTAATCAGGCTGCCCATCGCCCGCGTCTACCGCCACCAAGCGAATTCCCGGCTCGGCATGAGCACCGCCGCGTTTGTGCGCACTCGCCGCCCGCCGTTCGCCGAGACCCGTTGCCACCACCGTCACCCGCAGCTCGTCTTCCAAATCCATATCGACGACCGTACCGACGACCACCGTTGCCTCATCATCGGCAAAATCGCGCACCGTGCTGCCGACCTCATCAAACTCGCCGATAGTCAGATTCAGCCCGGCGGTGATGTTGACCAAAATGCCCTTGGCACCCGCCAAGTCGATGTCTTCCAACAACGGACTTTTGATCGCCGCTTCCGCTGCTTCTCGCGCCCGATTCGCACCAGTCGCCGAGCCGGTGCCCATCATTGCAACGCCCATATTCGACATCACCGTCTTCACGTCGGCAAAGTCCACGTTAATCAAACCGCGCCGCGTAATCAGCTCGGCGATGCCCTGCGTCGCATTCAGCAGCACATCATTCGCCGCTTTGAACGCATCCAACAAACTCATGTCTTTACCGAGCACTGCCAGCAGCTTTTCATTCGGAATGGTGATCAGCGAATCGACCGATTTTGCCAACTCCGCGATGCCTTCCTCAGCGACGCGCCGCCGTTTTGCGCCTTCAAACGGAAATGGTTTGGTGACAACGGCGACCGTCAAAATGCCCAATTCCTTGGCGACCTGCGCCACGACTGGAGCCGCACCAGTGCCGGTGCCGCCACCCATGCCCGCCGTGATAAACACCATATCTGCGCCTTCCAGCGCCTCATGAATCCGATCCCGATCTTCAATCGCCGAATTGCGACCGACATCAGGATCAGCGCCAGCGCCCAGCCCTTTGGTGATGCCTGCGCCCAATTGCAAAATCGTCTTCACATTCGAGCTTTTGAGCGCCTGCGCGTCAGTATTGGCGCAGATAAATTCCACGCCCTCAATGGTGGACGCGACCATATGATTGACAGCATTGCTGCCGCCGCCGCCGACGCCGATGACCTTAATCACCGCATTCGGATGGTTGTTGTCTACGATTTCAAACATCGGTCAAGCTCCTGATTGCGCTCGCGCAACCTTAAAAACAGCGTTAAGTCACACACCAGTTTGTGTACGACCGCCTTTCGACATCTTCACACGCCTTCTGGCATCTGGCATCTGACGCAGCCGCATGTGCGCTAAAAATTCCCCTGAAACCAACTGCGCATCCGCGTCCAAGTACCTTTCAAACCCTGCTGTTCAACCATTTCTGGATTGGGCGCAAAGCGATGTTGACGCGCATAAATCAACAGCCCCACGCCGGTAGCATGAATCGGATTATTGACCACCTCATCCATGCCAATCACATGCTGCGGCAAACCCAACCGCACCGGCATTTGAAACACCGATTCCGCCAACTCCAACAGCCCTTCCATCTTGGCACTGCCGCCGGTGAGCACCACGCCGCCCGCGATCAAATCCTCAAAGCTACTGCGGCGTAACTCGTTGTGCAGCAAAGTCAAAAGCTCCTCATAACGCGGCTCCACCACCTCCGCCAACGCTTGTCGCGCCAGCCGACGCGGTGGACGATCACCGATGCTCGGCACCTCAATCGTTTCGCCGCTGCCGGTCAATTGCGTCAACGCGCAAGCGTGATTCACCTTAATCAATTCCGCGTGTTGCGTGGGCGTCCGCAGCGCGACGGCGATGTCATTGGTGACTTGATCACCCGCAATTGGAATTACCGCCGTATGACGAATTGCGCCATCAGTGAACACCGCCAAATCCGTCGTGCCGCCGCCAATATCGACCACGCACACGCCTAGCTCCTTTTCATCCTCACTGAGCACGGCATAACTCGAACTCAACTGCGCTAACACCAGATCATCCACCGCCAACCCGCAGCGTTCGATGCACTTTTTGATGTTCTGCGCAGCACTCACCGCACCCGTCACCATGTGGACTCGCGCCTCCAGCCGCACCCCACACATGCCAATCGGTTCGCGGATACCTTCTTGATTATCAATGATAAATTCCTGCGGCAGGATGTGCAGGATTTTCTGATCCGCCGGAATTGCCACCGCACGCGCCGCATCAATCACGCGATCTACATCCGCTTGCGACACCTCGACTTCTTTAATCGCCGTGATGCCGTGCGAATTGAGACTGCGCACATGGCTACCCGCAATGCCGGCATAGACCGAATTGATTTCACAACCCGCCATCAATTCCGCTTCTTCCACCGCCCGCTGAATCGCTTGAACAGTGGATTCAATATCCACCACCACGCCTTTTTTTAATCCGCGTGACGGATGAACACCGATGCCGATGATTTCAATTTGATCATCATCTTTTAATTCACCGACCAGACAGGCAATTTTTGACGTGCCAATGTCCAATCCCACTAACAAATTTTTATCGTTACGTCTGTCGTTACGTTTATCGTTACGTCGCGGCATCCAATTTATCCTCGAGTGCCAGATGGCGTTGGGCGATCCGCAGGTGGCGCGGGAACCGCTGATTCGTTAGGAGCCCATTTCACCGCAAAACCATTGCGATAACGCAGATCGACTTTAAGCGCCTGGCCGGCAGCCTCAAGTTGTGGCGCACTGGCGATGAAGCGGGCAAGTCGTTCTTCCACTGCCTCGGTGCCCAACCGCAACCGAGTTCCTTTCGCTAATTCAAGTTGCCAGTCACCGCGAGAATCGACCGCCAACACTGCAATCACATGATTGATCTGCTGCAATGCGGGTTGCCATTTTTGATACGCCGTGACCACTTCAACGCTGCGCTGATCCTCAGCCCGCAATTGCGGCAAACCCGCCGGTACCGTGCCACCACCTTGTTGAAACACGATACCGTCAGCGGTGACGAGGCAATCATCATTCCACCGCGCCAGCGGGCGATATTCCTCAACCTGCACTTGCAACCGATCCGGCCACACGCGGCGCAAGCTGGCGCGTCCAACCCAAGATAACTCCTCAGCGGCGGCTTTTAAGTCAATTAAATCAACGGTCAATAACCCGCCATGCAGCCGCGCTGTCAGCGTTTGTTGCAGCAACTGCGACGAATGTTGATGGAGTTCACCCTTGACCTCAATCACGCGAATCGGCAGCAAACGCGGTTCCCAATCTTTGAACACCCAACTGCCCGCACTCAACGCAGCGATCAACAACAATGCCAAGATCGCACGAAAGCGGGACATTCCCGACCGCTCGCTCGGCGGTGGCGGCGCAGGTGTGGGCGCAGCAGGTGGCGCAGGTTCTGCCATAAGCGCAATCAGCCTCGCGCCAGACTCGTCGCCAAAATTCGCAGCACCAGCGCATTAAAATCAATGCCAGCCGCTCGCGCTGCCATCGGCACCAAGCTGTGATCGGTCATCCCCGGCACGGTGTTGATCTCCAACAAATACGGCTGCCCGGCGGCGTCTACCATGAAATCCACCCGTCCCCAGCCGCTCGCGCCAGCGGTCGTAAACGCAGCCAGCGCCAGCTCGCGGAAGTGCTGCTCGGTCGCGGCATCCAATCCGCACGGGCAATGATAACGGGTGCTATCGGCTTGATATTTCGCTGCAAAATCATAAAACAGATGCGGCGTTTCCAACCGAATCAACGGCAGTGCCTCGTTGCCCAAAATGGCGCAGGTGTATTCCGGACCATCAATCCACCGCTCCGCGAGCACTAAATCATCGTAATGTGCGGCAGCTTGCCACGCCTGCGCCAATGCTGGCGCATCTGCCACTCGCGCCATGCCGATGCTGGAGCCTTCGTGTACCGGCTTAATCATCAACGGAAATCCGAGCGCGGCAGCGGCGGGTAAATCCGCAGCACTGCGCAATAACACCGAGGCAGCGGTTGGTAAACCCGCGCCCGTCCACGCCAATTTGCAGCGATATTTGTCCATGCCCAGCGCCGAACCGAGCACGCCGGAACCGGTGTACGGCAAGCCGATGGTTTCGAGTGCGCCCTGAATTTGCCCATCTTCACCGCCGCGCCCGTGCAACATGATGAAAGCGCGGTCATAACTGCCGCTGCGCAACTGCGCCAGCACCGTGTCATCAGGATCAAGCGGGTGCGCGTCGATGCCCTGCCGTTGCAGCGCCGCGAGCACCGCTTGTCCACTTTTCAGAGAAATCTCGCGCTCGGCCGCACGTCCGCCGAGCAGCACTGCGACCTTGCCAAATTGTTGGGCGTCAAGCGTGGTTGTCATCAGAATGTCCAGTAATTTGATGCACTTCGGGAATCAGGTGAATGCCGGTGTGCTGCGCCACCTGCTGCTGCACATAGTCAATTAAATGGCTGATGTCAGCGGCAGTGGCGCCGCCGGTGTTGATGATGAAATTAGCATGTTTTTCAGAAACTTGTGCGCCGCCGATGCGATACCCTTTCAAACCCAGCGCATCAATCAAGCGGGCGGCGTGATCATTGGGCGGATTGCGGAATACCGAGCCGCAGCTCGGTTGACCAATTGGCTGCGTCGCCGCTCGCCGTTCCAGCATCTCGCGCATTCGCTCCAACGCTGCCGCGCCATCGCCGGGCGTCAATTCCAATTCGGCGGCAACAAACCACTCGCCCGCTGCGCCGCTGACTTGACGATAACCGACGCTAAACTCTGCCGCCTCGCGCCAGCGCAACGTGCCACTGCGATCCAGCGTCTGCACGCGGCGGACGTGCGGCCAGGTTTCACCGCCCCACGCGCCAGCATTGAGCGCCAACGCGCCGCCAAAAGTGCCGGGAATGCCGGTCAGGAATTCCAGCCCGCATAAATTGTGCTGCGCCGCAAATCGCGCCAGCTTGGCGCTCGGCACTCCCGCGTCAACGACAATGCCGGTCGCGCCGCGCTGTTCCAGTCCGGTCAAACCGCCGAGCGTGTGAATCACGGTGCCGGCAAAACCGCTGTCAGCAATCAACACATTGCTGCCGAGTCCGAGCCACAGCAGCGGTTCAGCGGGCGGCAATTCTCGCAAAAATGCCGTTAAATCAGCAATGTCAGTCGGACGATACAGTTGCCGCGCCGGGCCGCCCACGCGCCAAGTCGTGTAACGCGCCAGCGGTTCATCATGGCGCAGGATGCCGGAATAGGTGCTCATGCGGCGAACTGCTGCGGCAATCTTGCCGCGAGTGCGCCGATGTCGCCTGCGCCAGAAATCAACACGATGTCACCAGATTGGAGCAAATGCGGCAGCAGTTCTGGCACCTCGCTGACCTGCTGCGCAAATACCGGCTCCAGCGCCCCGCGCATCCGAATTGCCCGAATCAACGCCCGTCCGTCTGCGCCAGCAATCGGCGCTTCACCTGCCGGATACACCTCGCACAGCACCAGCGCGTCGGCGGTCGAAAGCACGGCAACGAAATCCTCAAATTGCTCCTGCGTCCGGCTGAAGCGGTGCGGCTGAAACACCAGCACCAGTCGGCGCTGCGGCCAGCCAGCACGAATCGCAGCGATGGTGGCGGCGACCTCGCGGGGATGATGCCCATAATCATCAATCAACAGCAGCTCGCGTCCAGCAGCATCGGTGATGGCGCTGGCGACAAACCGCCGTCCGACGCCTTCAAACTGCTGCAACGCTCGTGCAATCGCCGTTTCGCTCACGCCCAATTCCAGCGCGATGCAAATCGCCGCCAACGCATTCAACACGTTATGACGACCGGGCAGATTGAGCGTGATCTCCAGCGGCGCTGCGAGCTGGGCGCTGTGAACGACAAAGCGCGTTTGCATTTCGTGCTGGCGCAGGTCGGTCGCTCGCACGTCTGCGTCAGGATGGGTGCCATACGTCCGCACGGCGCGACCAACCATCGGCACCAGCGCCCGCACTTCGTCGTCATCAAGACAGAGCACCGCCAGCCCGTAAAACGGCAGATGGTGCAGGAATTCCATAAACGTGCTGCGCAAGCGATTGAAATCATTGCCATAAGTGCGCATGTGATCGGCGTCGATATTGGTCACGACGGAAATCATCGGCTGCAAATACAAAAATGAAGCGTCACTTTCGTCGGCTTCGGCGACCAGATATTTGCTGGTGCCGAGTTTGGCGTTGGCTCCGGCGCTGGTGAGGCGACCGCCGATGACGAAAGTCGGATCAAGTCCGCCTTCCGCCAAAATGCTGGCAACCAAGCTGGTGGTTGTGGTTTTGCCGTGCGTGCCGGCGACCGCGACGCCGTAATAAAACCGCATCAATTCCGCCAACATTTCCGCCCGGCGCACAATCGGCAGCCGCGCTGCGCGAGCGGCAGCGATTTCGGGATTGGTTTCATCAATCGCAGTGGAGACGACAACCGCGTCGGTCGCTGCGACCTGTTCGGCGCGATGTCCGATAAACACGGTGACGCCGAGCGCAGTCAGGCGGCGCGTGGTGTCGCTCTCGCGCAGGTCAGAACCGCTGACTTGGTAGCCGAGATTGGCCATCAATTCAGCGATGCCGCTCATGCCAGCGCCGCCGATGCCAATGAAATGTAAACGCCGAATGCGCCCCATGCGCTCGGCGGTGTGTTCAAAATGGGTGTTCATTTGAGTTGTCGGTTATCAGTTGGCAGTTGTCAGCAGACAACTGGAGGTTAAACGGCGGGGGAAAAAGTTGTCAGTTATCAGCAGATTGAGCGCGTTGGGCAATGGCCAGACACGCGGCGGCAATGCGAGCGGTGGCGTCAGGTTGCGCCAGTTGGCGAGCGCGTTCGCTCATTGCCGCTAACGCAGCGCGATCTGCGAACAATTCGGTTAATAACGCGCTCAGGCTGCTGGCGCTGAGATCGCGCTGCAACACCAATCGCGCTGCGCCAGCATCGGCGAGATAACGGGCGTTACCGACTTGATGATCGTCCACTGCGAACGGATACGGCACCAGCACGGGGGCGACGCCCGCTGCGGCGAGTTCGGCAATGGTCAACGCGCCAGCGCGACAAATCACCAGATCAGCCCAGTCATACGCTGCCGCCATGTCGTTGATAAATGGCGTGATCTCGGCGCTGACGCCAGCGGTTTGATACGCGGATTGGGCAAGTTGCAATGTCCGTTCACCGGCTTGATGACGCACTTGCGGGCGCTGCGCTTCTGGCAACGCGGCGAGCGCAGCGGGCACGATTTCATTTAACGCTTGTGCGCCGAGCGAGCCGCCGAGAATCAGCAGATTAAATCCCCCTTTTTCAAAGGAAGGCTTTAACTCAAGAATCGCCTGCCGCACCGGATTCCCGACCGTGATTGCGCCTCGCGCTGGCGGAAAACTGCCGGGGAAGGCTTCAAAAACTTGCGTTGCCAATCGCGCCAGCCAGCGATTGGTCAAGCCGGGAATCCCGTTTTGCTCGTGAATCACCAGCGGAATGCCCAACATTCGCGCCGCTAATCCGCCCGGGCCAGCGACAAATCCGCCCATGCCCAGCACCAGCGCCGGTCGCCGTCGCCGCAAAATGGACTGCGCTTGCCAGACTGCACCTGCCAAGGTGAACGGCAGCCGCAGGCGCGTTGCCCAGCTTTTGCCGCGCACGCCAGCGATGTCGATCCATTCCAGTTCAAAACCGTGTTCAGCGACCAGTCGCGCTTCCATGCCGCTGCGGGTGCCGATCCAAAACACCTCAACGCCGTGCTGGCGCAGCACTTCGGCGACCGCCAGCGCCGGGAAAACGTGACCGCCCGTGCCGCCCGCCATGATGCCAATCGTTATGCACGAACCCATCGCACCCCCTGCTGTGGTTTGGGCGCAGTCTCGACTGCGAGCTGGCGCACGGTGGCGTCAATGCGCAGCAGAATGGCGACGGCGACGCAGCCAACGATCACGCTGTTGCTGCCATAACTGAGAAACGGCATGGTTAATCCTTTAGTCGGTAAAAAGCCGATATTGACGCCGATATTGACAAAGGCTTGCAAACTTAGCCACAGCGCAATGCCTTGGGCAACGTGCGCAGCAAAACGTTGATTCAATACTTCGGCGCGAGTTGCGATAGCAAATGCGCGTCGTGCTAAAAAAACAAATGCGCCAATTAAGGCGACAACGCCAATTAAACCAAATTCTTCGCCCACAACGGAAACGAGAAAATCGGTGTGTGCTTCGGGTAAAAAAAACTGTTTTTGAATGCCATTGCCCAAGCCAACGCCAAACCATTCGCCGCGCCCAAATGCAATTAACGCTTGGCTGAGTTGATAGCCGCTATTAAATGGGTCTTCCCAAGGATTGAGAAATGAAATGACCCGTTTCATGCGATAAGGCGAAAAAATCACCAATGCCACTAAACCCGCGCCGACAGTGCCCAATAAAAAAGCAAATGGCAGCAAGCTGGCACCACCGAGAAATAACAATCCCATGACCGTCGCCAGCATGACGGAAGTGGTGCCGAAATCTGGCTGCATTAAAATCAATGCGGCGGCGACGCCAATTAACAGCATTGGACGAATAAAACCGACGATTTGATTGGCGACGGCGCTGGCATGGCGCACGAGATAGCCAGAAACATAAATCACCGCAAACAATTTGACGAATTCTGACGGTTGCAAATTGAGCGGGCCGAGCGGAATCCAGCGCATTGCGCCGTTGACGCTGCGCCCAATGCCGGGCACCAATACCAGCGCCAGCACCGCAATTCCGCCTAAAAATAACCAAGTGCTGGCGCGTTCCCAACGCGCAATTGGCACGGTGTACGCGGCGAGACCGCAGCCGAGCGCGAGCGTTAAGGCGAAGGCGTGGCGAATCACATAAAAAAATGGATCGTTGCAACAGCGTTCTGCAATCGACATCGAGGCAGAAGCAACCATGATGAAGCCAAATGCCAGCAGTCCGAGAGCGCAAACCAGCAGCGGATAATCGAGCTGAGATGGGCGCTCGCGGCGGCGGGAGAGTGGGCGCGGAGCGCGTTTGACAATCGCCATCATCAATTATTTCTCCTGTATATTCAAAGACTTTAACGCCGTAACTTGCGTACCGTTCGCTGAATCACTTTGACAGTTTTCACGCCTGATTCAACAGTTTGAATGATTTCAAGCGGATGCGTGTGCAGCAACAAGCTGGTGCCGGGTTCGGGAATCGTTTCCAGATAGTCCAAAATCAAGCCGTTGAGCGTTTTGGGGCCATCAGTCGGCAGTTCCCAGCGCAGCGCCCGGTTGAGATCGCGCAGCCCAATGCTGCAATCAATCAATAAGCTACCATCCTCAGCGTGGTGAATTTCCTCCAGACGGTCGTAAGGGTCGGTCGTGAATTCGCCCACGATTTCTTCCAACAAATCCGTCAAGGTAATCAAGCCCTTAAAATCGCCGTATTCGTCCACCACCAGCGCCACCCGCCGTTTGAGGCGCTGAAAATTGAGCAACTGCTGATACAGCGGCGTGCCTTCTGGCACAAAATATGGCTCACGGGCGATCTCACGCAGGCGGGTTTTGGTTAAGGTTTTATCTAGCAGCGCGTGCAGCGCATTTCGCGCATGAAACACGCCAAGCACGTTGTCCACGCCGCCATCAAACAGCGGTAAACGGGTGTAATTGGTGTTGCGGATGGCGTGCAAAATGTCATCTTCACTGTCTTGCAGGTCAATCCCTTCGACGGCATGGCGCGGAATCATAATGTCCTCAACGGTGGCGTGTTCGAGGTCAAGAATCGCCAGCAACATGGCGCGGCTGCGTTCTGGCACCATCGCGCTGGATTCGCTCACCACCGTGCGTAATTCCTCGCGGCTCAGGGCGGTGGTGGGGCTGTCGGTGGGCGCGATTCCTAGCATTTTCAGCAAGCCGTTGGTGATTAAATTCACTGCCCACACAATGGGATAGAACAGTTTGAGCAAGACGGTGTAGACATACGCTGCTGGTAGCGCCAGCCGTTCTGGATGCAAGGTGCCGTAGGTTTTGGGCGTGACCTCGCCAAAAATGAGCACGACCAGCGTCAACACTCCCGCCGCGATGCCAATTGCCGCCTCGCCGCCCAGCCGTAACGCCAACACGGTTGCCAACGCCGAAGCGATGGTATTCACAAAGTTGTTGCCAAGCAGAATGATGCCAATCAACCGATCTGGGCGTTCCAACAGCTTGCGAGCGAGCCGCGCTCCCTGATTGCCTTGATCGGCAAGATGGCGCAAACGGTAGCGGTTGAGCGTCAGCAAGGCGGTTTCGGAACCGGAAAAGAATGCTGATAGCGCAATTAACAGGACTAAAGCGATGGATAAACCGGTTAGTGACAGATCGTTCACACGGAGCCGTGAGGTAAGGACAGTTGCGCGATTCTAACGGAATCGCTCCACGCTGGAGATGAAGACTGAATGATTCACTGCGCACCGCGTTTGAGATGGTGCTTTTTCTATTTTAGGACGAACCATGTTTAAGAATGCCCGCTTATTGCAGCTCACCACGCCTTTCAATTGGGAGGTGACGGCGCTGGCAGAACAATTAGCCACGCGGCGCTTTCGCTCCTGCGGTGCTTTGGAAACGACGACGCTTGGTTGGGCACCCGCGCTCGGCGCTGATCCGCAATTGGTGTTTGCGGTGAACGAGTGCCTGTTGCTGTGCGCTCGCAAACAGGAGCGTTTGTTACCCGCCGCTGCGATTAACGAAGCCTTGGAAGAGCGCATCAGCGAAGTGGAAAGCCATGAAACGCGGACGGTGGGGCGCTCCGAACGGCGGCGGATGCGCGAGCAATTGCTCACAGAAATGCTGCCTCACGCCTTCACCCGCTCGCGGCGGACGCGGCTATATCTCGATACCGCGACCAACTGGCTGGTGGTTGATGCAGCCAGCGATAAACAGGCTGAAGAGGTCGTGACCTTGCTGCGCGAAACGCTGGGCAGCTTGCCGGCGCGTCTGCCGGAACCGCAACGCGCCCCGGCTGCCGTGATGACAGAATGGCTGTTGACACAAAAAGCGCCGTTGGATTTTGTTGCCGGTGACGCCTGCGAACTGCGCGACACCGACGCCCCAAATGGCATGGTGCGCTGTCGCGGTCAAGATTTAGCCAGCGCCGAGATATTGAATCATTTACGCGCTGGCAAATTAGTCACCAAGCTGGCGCTGGAATGGGATGAACGGTTCACTTTTGTATTAGCGGATGATTTATCATTCAAACGCATTCAATTGATTGACGCGGTGCCTGATGATACTAATGACGCCAATGATGATGAATTAGAAGCCACCGCGCAATTGCAAACAGATTTTGCGTTGTTTGCATTGCAAATGCGGGCATTGATTCAGCGTTGTGAAACCGTATTTGCATTACAATAACTTGCGCTGTTAACACGCAACAGCGGCAGTTTTCCTGCCGCTCATTGCAGCACTTGGTGAATGCAATTAGGCGCTGGGCAACTCATCAAAAAAATGCACCATTCCCGTTTCCAACGCATACTCAGCACCAATCACCACCAAGCCATCTTGTGCAATAAGAGATTCAATAATTGCTGAACCATGCCGCAAATGATTGACCGAAGCGCGAACATTTGCACGGACGGCGGCGCGATGTAATGCCAAGCGATCATAGCGTAAATCGGTATCTAAAAACCCTTCGACCGCTGGTTTTACGCGATTCACAATCGCAGCGATATTGCGCGATTCACTGTCTTCACCATCAAGCAAGGCTTCAATTGTTGCAGTCACTGCGCCACAGTGAGAATGTCCAAGTACAACCACTAAGCGCGTGTGATAACGCGATACAGCGAATTCAACACTGCCAATTTGTGATGGCGCAACGATATTGCCAGCAACCCGAATCACAAATAAATCACCCAAGCCTTGATCAAAAATAATCTCAGCCGGAACGCGGGAATCAGAACAGCCAAGAATAATGGCAAATGGCGTTTGACACGCCAATGATTCCAAGCGTTGGGTATGATTCAGCAGCGTGTTACTAATACATTGATTGGTTGCAAAGCGTTGATTACCCACGCGCAAACGAGCGAGGGCTTCAGAGGCGGAAATGGATTGATTCATAACGTGTGAAAAATGTGGTGATTGCTAATGGATAGAATGCTGATTTTAACCGGAATACGCCTCTTTGAAACCCAGTTATTTTCGCTGTTTTAACAACCTTATCGAGCGAAAACTTTAACGATTCCAGCGAGTGAACGATGTTAAACCGTATCCAACGCTATTTCAAAACGCTATTGCGACAAGTACCAACAGGTAACGATGGTATCGCACGGATTACCGCCCGCCAAATTTATATTTTACCAACTTCAACTGGCTTGATCTTTGGTAGCGTCGTGCTGCTGATGTTATTAGGATCGCTCAATTATCAAAACAACCTCGGTTTATTATTCACTTTTTTTCTCGTGGCCATTGGTTTATTGGCGATGCACCATGCGTGGTTTAATTTACTACATTTAGCGATTCAAGTGCGCGGAGGTGCCGCAGTATTTGTCGGAGAAATGGCAAGTTTTATAATAACCATCCGCGCTGAAACGCAACGACCACATTATGACATCAGTATTCATGCTGACACCGCCACATCATTACCGACCAGCGGCGTATTAATTGCTGGTCATCAGCAATCCACCATTACCCTCACATTACCCGCTCAACAACGTGGTTTATTGCCGCTCAATTCCGTGCGTATTGCGACCCACCATCCAATGCACCTATTTCGCGCATGGTGTTACATTTCCACCACTGCTACAACCCTCATTTATCCGCAGCCAACCCCGCACGCGCCGCCACCGGAGACCGATGCGGGCAATGTCAACCGTCCGCAGCAACGGCGGCGCAGCTCTGGCGTAGAGGATTATCTCGGTTCGCGCCCATATCGTCCCGGCGATTCACCGCGCCACATTGATTGGAAAGCGGTGGCACGGGAACGCGGGCTGGTGGTCAAGCAATTTGGTAGCGATCAGGGGCAAACGTTGTGGTTAGATTGGTCACAACTGCACCTAGCAGACCCAGAATTGCGGTTGAGCGTATTGGCGCGGCAGGTGTTGGATGCTAACCACAATGGGGTACGTTTTGGGTTGCGGCTGCCGGGCGGAGTGACTGAACCGCCGGCGCAAGGAGCGGCGCAGGTACATCGCTGCCTCACCCATTTAGCCCTTTTTAATGGCAGATAATTCCATGATTCCATTTATTAAACGCGCCACACGCCCGCCAATAATCACTACCGAACGCGCTGATTCAACGGCGGTGCTCGCGATGAGCATCTTGGTGATAGTGGCTTGTTTACCACTGTTGCGCTTTTTTCACTGGCAAATCACTCTTTTTTTATTCTGTATTGCTGCGCTGCGACTCATTAGTTGGCGTTGGCGTGCCGCATTACCACCAACTGGACTGAGGGCAGTATTCACTTTAACGGGTATTGCCAATTGCCTTTATAGTAATCATACATTAGTTGGTTTAGATGGCGGTGCCGCATTATTAGCAACCATGATGCTGCTAAAACTATTAGAACTGAATACGAAACGTGATTTAAGAGTTTTAGCAATTTTAATCGGTTTTTTAGTTGTCATTCAATTTTTATTTGACCAGAGCTTACTGCTGGCACTGTATTGCAGCTTGATTGTTTTTGGCATGATCACGCTTTTACTTGAACTCAATAGTAGCAATACTGACACTAATGACTGGAAAAATTCGCTGCGTCTTGCCGGTTATTTTTCTATACAAGCATTACCGATTATGCTGTGTTTATTTCTACTGTTTCCGCGTTTGAATGCGCCGCTCTGGAATCTCGGTTTAGATTCTGGACAAGCGATGGTTGGCATGAGTGATCACATGGAACCAGGCGCAATTAGTGAATTAGCAGTAAGTGGTGAATTAGCATTTCGTGCTCGCTTTGAAGGTGCAATTCCGCCGGTTAATCAACTATATTGGCGTGGATTAGTGTTATGGAATATGGATGGACGGCGTTGGTCACAGCTTGCTACAACCGGAGCATTTACAACGCAAATTGAGATAATGGAAAAGCCAGTGCGCTATGACATTATTTTAGAGCCAACGCAACAAAAATGGTTATTTGCGTTAGATGTTCCAGTGACTACTCCGACGACAGCACAACGTAATACTGATTTGCAATTATTAGCGCCGAATTCTATTGATAAGGTGTACCGCTATTCCGTGCAATCGGTATTCAATTATCGCCTTAATGAACCCTCAGCAGCGCGACGCGCACTAGGACTGCAATTGCCATATAATGTCACACCACGAATGCGCGAACTGGTAGCGGGTTGGCGGCAACAAGCAGCTAATGATTGGGAATTAGTGCAACAAGGATTAGCATTTTTTAGTCGAGAACAATTTTATTACACGTTGTTGCCGCCGCGTTTAGGATTAAATCCAACAGATGAATTCTTATTTGAAACGCGACAGGGATTTTGTGAGCACTATGCCAGTGCTTTTGCGTTATTGATGCGAATTGGTGGCATACCAGCGCGGGTGGTATTAGGTTATCTTGGCGGCGAATTCAATGCGCTGGGTGGCTATTTAATGGTGTGGCAATCTGATGCTCATGCGTGGGTGGAAGTGTTAATTGCTGAACGTGGTTGGGTGCGTATTGATCCGACAGCAGCAATTGATCCGACGCGAATAGATCACGGCAGCGCCTCACAATTACTTAATGCCGGACAATCGGCGCGGTTTCATTTAGATCATACAAATGTATTCGCACAATGGGCGCGGCAGATTCGCGTATTGGCGGATACTGTAAATGCTGCTTGGCAGAACTGGGTGCTCGATTTTTCAGCACAAGATCAATTGATGCTATTAGAACAAATAGGATTTGGCGCGTGGAAAGAATACGGTTTAGCAATACTTATGTTAATAACAGTTGCATTAACATTAGGATTAACAGTGCTAGGGTTATTGCGGCAACGACCGCTATTAACGCCGTTAGAAGCGCATTACATGTGCTTTTGTCGGCGTTTAGCGCGTGTTGGTTTGGTGCGACAAACATATGAGGGACCGCGTGATTTTGGGCAACGAGTAGTTAAAGAACGACCAGAACTTGCCGAATGCGTCAATAGATTTTTAGCGGTATATATTCCAGCGCGGTTTGGTGCCCAGACAAGCGATCAGCTTGTAAACCAACTTGCGCAATTAATGCGTCATTTTTATCCGCACCAATCACTATTACAGCGGATATTGACCAGATTAAAAAACACTAACAGGATGTAATGACAATTATTTGACCTTGTATTACATGCGTCATTCAACGCGACGCCGTTAAGTCAGTGGTGCCTTGACCATGCAAGCTGAACAATAAATCCACTTCCGATTCAGTGAGTCCGCATAATTTACGCACTTCTTCACGACGACGTCCTTCGTAAATCAATTGAATTGCTTGCGGATATAAACCCGCATCTACTTCGCGTAAACGCATTTCGCTATGTTCATCAGTCAGTCGCTCTAGGGTGCGCTTTACCGTGCTTTGCATTCGCCCATGTGTAATCACATCTTCAGCAATCACTTTCATCGCCCCATGCAACGCCAATAACGAGTTATCGTGACGATGGAACTCGTTTTTAAGCTCTCGAAGTTGTGTGCGCAAGGCAGCAGTAACGATTAAAGCGCGGATTGCAACGACTAAAATCAGGAGGACGAGTAGCAATACGCCCCATTCATACAGTGGGATTTCATAGAATGACATGCATGACCAATCATTAAAACGTTGTACTGATAAAAACTAATGTTCGCGGATTGCCGCCCATTCATCGTCAGATAGCAATTTATTTAGATCAATCAAAATAGTGAGTTTTTCTTCTTTACTACTCACCCCAAGAATAAACCGACTGGTTTGATCATTACCAACCGCCGGTGCTGGATCAACTTCATCAGGAGGAATGCTGACTACTTCCGCAACTGAATCAACTAAAATCCCAACATTTTGATTATCGACATCAATAATGACAATACGTGAAGCATCATCTGGCGCTCGTTCTGGTAATTGCATCCGCCGCCGTGCATCAATTACCGTTACTACATCACCGCGTAAGTTAATAATACCCAAAATGTAATCTGGTACCCCAGGAACCGGCGCAATTTCTGTAATTTTCAATACTTCTTGTACCTGCAAAACATCAATTGCATAAGTCTCATCTTCTAAACTAAAGGTAACGTAAGATGAAGAATTACTTTTAGAATTAGCTTTATGATCTATTTCGGACATTGCGGTCGCATCCTCACAAAAAACGATTGTACAAATGAATTAAAATCAGTGGTTATTGCGTTCCGCTAACAATAGTTTAATCAACGAATTTGACCGACATCATCAGTTGCTGTTTCATAATCGGCGCGTACACGTTCTGGCGCTGATCCAGAAGTTGATGATGACACGCCCGGCAAAGCAATAATTGCCACACGGCGATTTTGTGCGCGACCACGTTCAGTGTCATTCTCAGTAATAGGTTGAAATTCTGCATAGCCAATAGCAACCATGCGTTTAGGGTCTACACCATTTTGCGAAAAGAGATTTACCACCGTTGCTGCTCGCCCTGATGATAATTCCCAATTCGAGGGATAGACTGGATTTTTAATTGGTAAATTATCGGTATGTCCTTCGACATGGATGCGTGCTTCACGTTTTGCAAGAACAGCAGCAAGGCTTTTTAATGCTGGACGCGCAGTCAGCTCTAAGGTTGCCGAACCGCTAGAAAACAATAAGTTAGAATTGATATTAATTTCAAGCCAATAGGCTTTGCGTGTCATCTGAATCGTGCCATCTTCAATGAGCGTACCAAGCGAAGATTCAATTTCATTTGACATTTCACTAACTTCTTTAAGAATGCGGGCGCGTTCAGCTGCATCAGCAGCATCTAATGAATCCTCAAAAGCAACTTCAGTGGGCGAAGTAGCATCTTCAATCGGAACCAATAAACGTTTTACTTCATCAGGCGATAAATTTGAGGCTAAACTTGGATCACCAACTTGCACTGGATCAAGCGGGACATTAGAGCCAAAAGCTTGCACGAGAGAATTGGATAACACTCGATATTTACCAGCATCGACGACTGAAACTGCATACATCACCACAAAAAATGCTAATAATAGTGTCACCAAATCGCCATAGGGAATTGCCCATGCTTCGTGGTTGCCATGCTCTTCGCATTTATGTCGTCGCGCCATGAAGTGTTATTGCCCCTGTAAAAAACCGTTTAATTTATTTTCAATATGACGCGGATTTTCTCCTTCCGCGATTGATACTAAACCTTCTAACAGCATGGTCTCGTAATTGATACGAGCTTGAATAATGCTTTTAAGCTTGTTAGAAACCGGTAGAAACAGTAAATTTGCCAAAGCAACACCATAAATTGTCGCTACAAAAGCTGCTGCAATACCATGACCTAATTTACTGGGATCAGCGAGGTTTTGCATCACTGCCATTAAACCCATTACTGCGCCAATAATACCCAACGTTGGTGAATAAACACCCATGCTTTCAAATACTTTGGCTCCTTGCAGATCAAAGGCTTCACGGTTATCTAAATCAGATTCGAGAATTTGCCGCAAAATTATTGGCTCGGTGCCGTCAACCAACAGTTGCAGACCTTTGCGGATATAAGGGTCTTGTTCAGTATCCGAAAAATTCTCTAAACCTAACAACCCTTCTTTGCGTGATACCTGCGACCATTCAATAATCCGCGCTACCGTCGCCCGCACATCAAATTTAGGTGGTTTAAAGACCCATAACACGATTTGGAAGGCGTGTAAAAATGCAGCTTGGCGACTTTGTACGAGTGTTGCTGCTAAGGTACCAATAATGACGATAATAAACGCTGCGATATTCCATAACGCACCTAAACTACTACCTTTTGCTACTGCGCCACCGAGAATAGCAAAGAGCCCAAAGATAATCCCGATTAGGCTTAAAATATCCATATCAGCAGAAACTCTTTATCAAGGTTGGACCCACATCTTTTAATGCCAAAATGTGATCTGCTAATCCCGCTTCAATAACCGCAGCTGGCATTCCAAATACAACTGAACTTGCCGCATCTTGCGCCCACACTTGCGCCCCAAGTTCGCGTAAAGCGCGGGTTCCCTCGCGCCCATCTGCGCCCATACCCGTGAGTACGACGGCTAACACCTGTCCTTTTAATGCCGTCACCGCCGAACGAAACGTAATATCAACACTGGGTTTATAAATCGTTCCTGGCGGGCTATCTTGAATGCGGATGCGCGTTGACGCCCCGCCTTCTAACACCATCTGTTGACCACCCGGGGCGAGCAGAGCGCAACCGGGGTGAAGCACGTCACCGGTCGTGGCTTCGCGCACTTCAATGTTGCAAAGATTATTAAGACGTTGCGCAAAGGCGGGAGTAAAACTCGCAGGCATGTGTTGCACTAAAATAATCGGCAATGGGAAATTTTTTGGTAACTCTTTCAACACATTCTGCAATGCCACCGGTCCACCAGTGGAAGTACCGATCAACACTGCTCGCAACGAATGCAACGGCGTTGCACTCGCCACCGTACGCGGTGCTGGCGGCGGCGCATCCTCCGACCCACTTACACGATCACGCAACACAGACGTCGCCATGCGTGTGACAGGTTGATGCCGTGTCCGTGCCAGCGCCAACGTCCGTACCCGTCGTCGCAGCATGACCTTGGCGGCATCTTCATCCTTCGCAATCTCACTAAATCGCTTCGGCATGAAATCCATTGCACCAGCATCCAACGCATCCAGCGTCGCTTGAGCGCCTTCAGTCGTCAGCGTCGAAAACATCAACACCGGACGCGGTGACTCCACCATGATCCGGCGCACGGCAGTAATTCCGTCCATCACCGGCATCTCAATATCCATCGTTACCACATCAGGTTCTAACCGCTTGACAACCTCCAGCCCTTCTAAACCATTAACCGCTGTACCCACAACCTCAATGCCAACATCTGCATTGAGAATTTCTACAATCCGGCGGCGAAAAAAACCGGAGTCATCAACGACTACCACGCGCACAGCCATGACCTAAACTGCTCCCAAAAATGTGCGCATAAGTGTTTATGCACAACTGGGTCATTCGCTCTCCGTTGATAGTGACATCACTGCAACTGGAGTCCTGGTTGGGCAGTCTCAACCGAACGGCCAACCCGCGTTGGCAACATCGCGTGTTAATAAACAGTGCGCCCCGGCATGACCGTAAAAGCAATCCTGCTGGTTATCCTTGGGCAGAGTGGCTTTGCGATTCAATGTTGTTTACACGCGATGGAGCGCGAAACCTTCGCGCCTGTGGATACCATCCACCGATTTATTGTCAGACTGCCAACCCTAAAAAGCAAGAAAGCACTTTACTGGATATTCCTGATCATCAATATCTGCGACCGCTCCAATAGTGTTGTTGGGTAAGCTAAAATGCACTATAGCGCATACAAAAAACGACTAAAGTGCCGCAACTGACCGGCTGGCGCGAGAACCGCGTCCACCATAGCCCGGTCGTCCCATCAAACGCAGAAGCTCTGGAATATCAATGATTAACGCGATGCCACCATCACCAGTGATAGTAGCTCCAGCTAACCCGGGTACTCCCTGCAAGCCACGTCCCAGTGGTTTAATCACCACCTCCTCCTGTCCAACTAACCCATCCACCACTAACCCCACTTTGCGTTGCGCCACATGTACAACCACCACATGCGCTTCAGCTTGCGGCTCAACCAACCGCCCCGGATGTAACCAACGCCCCACGTAATACAGCGGCAACGCATGACCGCGCACCATGATCGCTTCTTGATCGTCCACAAAATGACTACGCGTCAAATCCAAATCGAGAATCTCTGATACCGACGCCAGCGGAATCGCAAACTGCCGTCCATCTAAAATCACCATCAACGCCGGCAAAATCGCTAACGTCAACGGCAACTTCACCTGCAACTTGGTACCACGTCCTACTGCCGAATCGATCTCAACCGTGCCATTCAACTGCGCGATGCGGGTCTTCACCACATCCATACCCACGCCGCGCCCGGATACATCCGAAATCTCTTCTTTGGTTGAAAAGCCCGCCAAGAAAATCAAATTGAACGCATCACGATCTGACAACCGCTCCGCCATCGCTGGCTCCAACAACCCCTTCTCGACCGCTTTGCGTCGCAGCACCACCGGGTCCATCCCACGCCCATCATCCTGAATAATCAGCGAAATGTGATCACCCTCTTGCGCTGCACCAAGAATAACGGTGCCCTTGCGCGGCTTACCATTCGCCTCCCGCACCGCCGGCAACTCCACTCCGTGATCGACCGCGTTACGAATCAAATGCACCAACGGATCAGCGAGAGCTTCCACCAAATTTTTATCTAAATCAGTCTCTTCACCAAAAATCTCCAAATCAATTTCTTTACCGAGACTGCGTGCCAAATCACGCACCACACGCGGAAACCGACTAAACACCTTTTTAATCGGCTGCATTCGGGTTTTCATCACCGCCGTTTGCAGATCGGCCGTCACCAGCGCCAACGCCCCAATCGCCTTACCCAGCTCGTCATCCATCGTACGGGTTCGCAACATGCTCATGCGATTGCGCACCAACACCAGCTCACCAACTAAATTCATAATTTCATCAAGGCGTTGCGTATCTACCCGTACTGACGTCTCCGCCCCACTTGCAGCCGCTGCATTGCGTGAACTCTTTCCACTCCCACTCGCGGCAGATTCCTCTTTCTCCGCAGAACTCGCCACCGGTTCAGTCACCACCGGCGCGGGTTTCGGCGGCGGCGCGGGCGCAGCAACGGCTGGAATTGGTTCGGCGACAACCTTCTTATTTCCCTGCAACTGATCAAGCAGAGCATCAAATTCTTCCGCAGTGATCAAATCGCCAGAGGTTTCTGCCGCAGCCACAACAGGAACCTCTATCGGCGTAACCACCGGCGTCGTACCCGACATCATATCCAGCAACGCCTCAAATTCGGCTTCGGTGATGTCATCCCCAGCATGAACTGTAGGTTCTGTTGCAGCGGTAGGCGCGATGATCACAGGAGGAGGTGGCTTGGGCGCAACAGGCGTTGGTGCAGGTTTAGGCGGCGTGCTCACATCGCCCGGCACCGCCAATCGCGCTAAATCAGCGACCAACTGCTCGGGAGCGGGTTCCGGCTCATGTCCAGATTTCAGATCACCAAACATCACGTTCAGCACATCAAGAACCCGTAACACGGTATCCATTAAAAATGGTTCAATTTTGCGCTGATTATTGCGCAACAAATTAAACACATCTTCAGCGTGATGACAGACAACCACCAACGCATTGAGATTCAAAAAACCAGCACCACCTTTAATGGTGTGGAAACTGCGGAACACCGCATTTAATAAATCACGATCCTCAGGATTTTGCTCAAGGTCAATCAATTGTTCATTCAGTGCTTCGAGCAACTCTCCGGCTTCAACCAGAAAATCCTGAAGAATTTCATCTTGCGGATCGATTGCCATGCAAAATTACCTGATAACAGTGCGCTAGAAGCCAAGACTGGATAACAGTGCATCCACGTCGTCCTGCCCGCTGACAACATCTCCCGTAGCATCTTGGGTATTCGGAACAATTGGACCATGACTGGTTGGTAGTTCTTCGGGTGGCGTTTTTCCCGCCGCTTTCATCATACCCTTACTCGAATCCATACGGGCACTAGACAATCGAATCAATCCCACTAAGTTTTCTTCAACTTCATGTACCAAACGAATAACGCGGCGAATGATTTGCCCGGTGAGGTCTTGAAAGTCCTGCGCCATCATCACTTCCGACATGAGTGTACGCAGCCGCTCTGTTTCTTCACTGCTCACAATAAAAAACGTATCCAGAGCGGTTGCCATATCCCGGAATTCAGAAACAGTTAATTCTCGCTGGCGAAAGCGTTGCCAAGTTGCCGTTAATCCGTGCGCTCGCGCTTGTAGTGATTCCGCAATTGGCATTGCTTCATCCAACGCATTTAAGGTGCGATGCGTTGCTTGTTCCGTCATTGTCACTACATAATTTAACCGTTCTTTGGCATCAGGAATATCATCCTGCGTTAACTCCACCAACCGCGAATCACCGCGAAAACTATTCAACGCTTCATGCAAATCACGGGTTAGTTTGCCTAATTCCTCAAAGAGTTCCCGCTCATACGGAACGCGCAATTGACGAATCACTGCTGCCGCATCATCGACCAGACCAGCTTCTAAATAGCCAACCAATTGCTGCGCCAATTGCAACTGGAAGTTAAGGTTGTCTTCGTCACTGTCCATTGATGATCCTCAGGCGAACTCCGAGATGACGAACGCGCAGAATTCACCGCGACTGCGCATGTTGCTTTGCTCGTTGTCTGTTCAAACATCACCACAATTGCTGACGTTTAATTGGCGCAGTCCTTGCCACTGCACATGCAACATTTAATCTTAGCCATCAATGCGCTCAAAAATTTTATCAATCTTTTCTTTGAGCGTTTCCGCCGTAAAAGGCTTAACAATATAACCATTCACACCGGCCTGCGCTGCCTCGACAATTTGATCACGTTTTGCTTCGGCGGTGACCATCAATACTGGTAAGTTCTTTAATGCCGGATCAGCGCGAACTGCGCGTAATAAATCAATGCCTTCCATATTAGGCATATTCCAATCAGTGACTAAAAAATCAAAGCCACCATTTTTCAACATTGGCAAAGCAGTACTGCCATCATCTGCTTCCATCGTATTATTAAAACCCAGTTCTCGCAGCAGATTTTTAATAATGCGTCTCATGGTGGAAAAATCGTCCACGATGAGAATTTTCATACCTGTATCCACGCAAAACCTCCAATGGCAAATCTGTTAAATAGAAACTGAATCAACACCGTTGCGGTGCCATTCTATAAGACGCGCCTGTAACCGATGAAGTGTTTGACTACGAATTTGACTGACCCGCGATTCAGTCACTCCCAACACTGCGCCGATTTCTCGAAGATTGAGCTCTTCATCGTAATACAGCGCCAAAACCAATCGCTCTTTCTCCGAGAGGGTGTCTAGCGCATGAGTAAGGGCATCCCGCAGTTGCTCTTGTTCAAACTGTGCTCCTGGACTCGGCTCACTTCCTGCCACTAATTGATCAGGGTCGGCATCTTCACCAAACAGGTCTTCCCAACTAAAAATCCGCGTACTGGCGCAATCTTGCAACATCGCGTGATACTCTCCGATGCTGACTTCCAAGGCAGCAGCAATATCGCTATCCCGCGCCGCTCGCCCAACTTCGGCTTCTACACGTCGAATCGCCTCGGCAATGCGACGACTGTTGCGATGTACAGAACGTGGCGTCCAATCCGAGCGCCGCAGCTCATCGATCATCGCCCCGCGAATGCGAATGCTGGCATAAGTGGCAAAGGTTGCACCTTGTCCGCATTGAAACTGCCGCGACGCTTCAATTAAACCAATCATCCCTGATTGCACCAAATCTTCAACCTGCACTGATGCCGGTAATCGCGCCATCAAATGATGGGCAACCCGCCGCACCAGATCAAGATGCGCAATCACCAACTGCTCAGATTGATCAGTCTGACCTGCATATCCCGGCAAAACACGATTCGGCATCATCAGGATAAGTCACGGATGGCGAGCGATCCGTCCGCATACTGCACCCCGATTGTTCGCGCCGCGCCTTGATGCGCAAACAAGCGGGAAACAGCGCGAGCGCCGCTGCGGCAAAAGAGTCGCACGCTGGTTTTTAGCGAGCATTTCCGTTGAGACACCCGATCTTTCCCAGCGGTCAATACTGATAAACCCCTCCGTAGGTGTCAGGGTAACTGCACCAGTGTTTCCGAACGGTACTGCCCATTGTCCCGCCCGGTGCTGTTTAACGATTCGGTATCCCAAGGGGTGTTCTTGAACGTTACGCATATCGTTTACTCATCAATCCCTTTTGAAAAAGGGCACGGAGGGATTTCAGGTCGGCTGGTCAATCAATTTATAGTGTTACGCCAACGACGGCTTGAGAGCCGTATCAAAGCAGGCGATCAACAGGAACCTTGCAACATCCGCTCGACGAAAAAACCAATGCCGCCAACATCGCTATCTGCTACTGCCCAACGATCTGCTTGACGCGCCAGCTCCACCAGCGCCCGTCCCGACAAACTGTTGGGATACAAACTGACCACCGGCTCGCGGCGCTGCACCGCCCGTCTCAAATCTTCATCCATCGGGATCATGCCAGAAGCCTCCAAAATCACCTCGGGCAGATATTGCATACACACCGAAGACAACTTTTGCATTAACCGCCGTCCTGATTCTGGCGTGCGCAGCATGTTGCACACCACCCGAAAACGCCGCAGTCCATGATCTTGATGCAAAACCTTGATGAGCGCATAAGCATCAGTCAACGACGCCGGCTCATCACAAATCACCACCGACACGTTTTGCACCGCAACACAAAAACTGGTCACCGAATCCTGCAACCCTGCTGCTGTGTCCACAATCAACACATCAAGCGGCTGATCGTAGGTGCTAAAGGCTCGAATCAACCCCGTGTGTTCTGCCGGCGTGAGATTCGCCATGCTGCCGATACCAGACGCCGAAGGCACGAGCAACAGCCCATCTGGTCCCTCAGTCACAATCTCTTCAAGAGTGGATGCAGTGCCGGTGACAAGATCGTGCAAACTGCGGAGTGGACGCAGACCTAGCAGCAAATCTGCGTTCGCCAACCCCAAATCAGCATCAAACAGCATCACCCGCCGTCCCATGCGTGCCAACGCCACTGCTAAATTCACCGCCACGTTGGTTTTGCCAACACCGCCTTTACCACTGGCAATGGCGATTGTTTTCAGCGGTCGGCTATTCCTCATGGGAATGTGCATCAACTTATTTCCTGAAAGGAACCACCGATTCTAAAACCATCGTCTCGCGGGGGTTGGATAACAGTGGTGCGGGTACTGACGCGCCCAATGCGGGGCGCTGTGGCGATGACTCTTGCAATCGCGGCGTCACCGGCTGCGGCTGCATGAGCATGATATCCTCGTCATCAAAGACCGAACGCGCCGCCGTCGGTGCTGGCTCTTGCAATGCCAGCGACGTGAGATAGGTGGTGTCCGCTTGATGAAAATCCCCATCAATTCGTTGTCCATCACTGTAGAACACCAAACCCAGAGGTTGTTCCAGAAGCACTGACAAGGTTTCTCCTAATTGTTCTGCTTCGTCCACCTTCGTTAAGACCAATGCTGCTGGCTCACTGCCTTGAAATGATTGCAACACCTGTCGCAACACCGATGCCTGATGCGTTGCTGGAATGACCAACCACGTTTCCAACGGAATCAGATGCCGCACCTTCGCAAACAAATTTCGCTCTGCCGCCTGCCGCGCCGCCTGCCCTTCTGTGTCAATCAAGATCAAGTGACCATCACGCGCACGTCCCGCCAGCGCCACCAAATCCCGCTCACTTTCCAGCAACAGCACCGGAATTCCCGCCATTTGTCCGAAGGCTTGTAACTGTTTATAAGCACCAACACGCTGGCGGTCGAGCGTTACCAAACTCACTGCATCGCGCCCTAAACGCCGAATTTGCCGCAATGCCAGCCGACAAATGGTCGTCGTTTTGCCGACGCCAGTCGGACCAATCAGCGCAAGCATACCACCGCGCTCTAAGACTGTTGGGGTTGCTGTTGCAATCGACGCCGACAAACGTGTCCGCAGCCGCGCCCACGCCGTTTCTGGCGTCAAATCTTCCTGCACACTCCCCGCTAAACTCCGCGCCAGCTTCTCGTGAAAACCACAATGGCGCAGCCGCTCAACACAGCCAGCCGCCAACGGATGTTGTGCCATCCACTGATCTTGCTCATTCCACAACTGCTGGCGCATTAACAACGTGCGTAAATCGCACAACTCACGGCGCATCGCTGCCAAATCAGGATCAACCCCGGTCAAATGCGGCGGCGCGGTCATCGGCACATCATCAAACGCCGTAAAACCAGACTCCAACGCTGGATCGTAAGCAGCGACCACTTCCAACAGTCCATCCACCCGACGACTCGATAAAATGACCGCATCTGCGCCCTGTTGTTCCCGCACCTGCCGCAGTGCATCCCGCATGTCTCGCGCCCGATATCGCCGTACATTCATCTGCTTACTCCTGATTCATTCATGTCGCGCCAGCCGCGATTTCAGCCTCCTTTTCCCACCGTCGCCACCACACGGATGCGGCGGTTATCTGGGATTTCAGTGAAAGCCAACACCGTGAGGTTACGCACTGCCCCGCGTAACCAACTGGCGATCCAAGCGCGAATTTCCGGGGCCACGACTAACACTGCTGGTGCGCCTTCCGCCTCCTGCTGCGCCGCTGCCTCCGTCACCGACCGCTGTACCCGCTCCGCCAGCCCCGGCTCGATCCCGATGCTTTCGCCCTGACTGCTTTGAAGTGATTTGTGCAAAATCTGCTCCAAACCGGGATCAAGCGCAATCAGCGGCAGCTCATCATCGGCACCCACCAAGTCCTGCACGATTGAACGTGCCAACGCGGCTCGCACCGCCGCCGTCAGCACGGCAGAATCCTGACTCTTGGGCGCTCGTTCCGCCAAAATCTCGACGATGGTACGCAAATCGCGGATAGAGACCTGCTCTGCCAGCAAGTTTTGCAACACTTTCAACAACAAACCCAGCGGGACAGTTTTGGCAGCCAACAGACTTTCCACCAATTTTGGCGACTGCCGCGCCAATTGATCGAGCAAATGCTGCACTTCTTCATAACCAATCAGGCGCTGGGCGTGATCGCGGAAAATTTGCGACAGATGGGTCGCAATCACGGTCGCCGCATCAACAACGGTATAACCCGCGCCCTGCGCCGCTTCCCGATCCAACGGATCAATCCACAGCGCATCCAGATTGAACGTCGGGTCTTTCGTAGGCGTACCGGCAACTCTGCCAAACACCTTGCCGGGATTGATCGCCAACTCCCGCTCTGGAAACACTTCCGCCTCCGCAACGATCACGCCAAGTAATGAAATCCGATATTGATTGGGCGTGAGATCAAGGTTATCGCGGATATGCACCGGCTGAATTAAAAACCCAAATTCTTGTGACAACTTGCGGCGAATTCCTTTAATCCGCCCCATCAATTGTCCATCCTGACTGCGATCCACCAGCGGAATTAAGCGATACCCCACTTCCAGCGCAATTAAATCCACCGGCGGCACGTCTTCCCACGATAAATCACGATCTTCCATTGGCGCGGGCAGCTCGCTACCGCTGGCTAATTGTTCCTCATCACCCACCACCACCAATTCTGATGATTTGCGGCTTTGCAAATAACCGCCACCTCCCAGCATCGCCGCCAAGCCGAGAAACACCAGATTCGGCATCCCCGGAATTGCACCGAGGATCGCAATCACGCCAGCGGCGATATACAGCACGCGAGGATTGGAAAACAACTGGCTGAATACCTGTTGCCCCATATCCTGCGCAGTGTTAGCGCGGGTAACGACGATGGCGGCTGCCGACGACAGCAGCAACGCTGGCAACTGCGCGACCAACCCGTCGCCGATACTCAACAACAAATAATTATTTGCAGCATCGTTAAACGTCATCCCGTGCTGGGTGGTGCCGATGATGATGCCACCGAGGATGTTGATAAATAAGATTAAAATGCCGGCCACCGCATCGCCGCGCACGAATTTACTGGCACCGTCCATCGAGCCATAAAAATCCGCTTCTTGCGCTACATCCGCCCGCCGCTGCCGCGCCACTTCCTGCGAAATCAGCCCCGCGTTGAGATCAGCATCAATCGCCATCTGCTTGCCGGGCATCGCGTCCAACGTGAAGCGGGCGCTCACTTCCGACACCCGTCCCGCGCCCTTGGTGACCACCACGAAATTGATGATGATCAGAATCGCAAACACCACGATACCAATGGCGAAGTTGCCACCGAGGACGAATTGTCCAAATGCTTCAATGACTTGACCGGCAGCTTCGGTACCTTCGCCACCTTTCAGCAAAATAACGCGAGTGGACGCCACGTTTAAGGCGAGGCGCAGCAACGTGGCTAACAACAAAATGGTGGGAAAAGACGCGAAATCGACGGGACGTGGGGTGTAAACCGCCACCATCACCACGATCAGCGACAGCGCGATATTGAAAGTGAAAAGTAAATCCAGCGCCAACGGCGGCAGCGGCAAAACCAACATTGCCAATAATGCCAACAACATCAGCGGTGCGCCTAAACCCAAGCGCCCCACGCCGCCGAGCCGTTCGCCCAGCGTCGCCATCAGTAATTAGCGCCGCACTTGGCGGGCAGTGCGCTGATCGAGATATTCATCTGGCACCGGCAAATCATCAGGTAAAGTGAGTTCTTCAGGGTCATCTTGTTTTAATTGATAGACATAAGCGAGTAATCGCGCCACAGCGACAAATAAACCATTAGGAATCTCTTGTCCAATTTCAGTGGTGAAATAGATAGCGCGAGCAACTTTAGGCGCAGTAATCTGCGTGATATTGTGTTCTGCCGCCAATTCCCGAATAGCCAATGCAGTATCATCAACGCCTTTTGCTAATAATTGCGGTGCGATCATCTTTTCTGCTTGATAGACAATAGCCACTGCATAATGCGTTGGATTAGTAATCACCACATCAGCTTTGGGAACATCCGACATCATACGCTGCCGCGCCATTTCCTGCTGCAATTGCCGAATACGTCCCTTAACCTCCGGCTTGCCATCACTTTCTTTATATTCATCTTTGATTTCTTGCAGCGTCATCCGCAACTGCTTATTATGATTCCATAATTGAAACGGAACATCAATCAACGCCACTGCAATCAGTGCGGCAGATGCAACCAAAAATAGATGAATTGCCATTGCGCCAGTTTGTGTAATTGCAGTGACCAATGGCAGCTCACCTAAATTCATTAACGCATCCCACGTTCCCGCAATCGAAAACCACGCAACCGTGCCGACTAACACAAATTTACCAAGTGATTTTAGCAGTTCTAACAACCCTTGCACTGAAAAAATACGTTTAATGCCAGTAAACGGATTGAGTTTTGAAAACTTCGGCGCAAAGGCTTGACTTGAAAAATTGGCACCACCAATCAAAATAGGGGCAAAAATAGCAACAACCATCATCAAAATAAATAACGGCATGATAATTAGCAATGCTTGTGTCATCAATTCTTGTAAATGCGGAATAATCAAGCCCACATCAAAAATAAGTTGGCGCTCTATAGTGAGCGCCTCAGTGAGCAATTGCATTATCTGGACAGTAAAATCACCACCGAGGAAATTAAAATATGCACCACCAATCAACAAAATCACAAGCGTATTAAATTCGCGTGAACGCGCCACTTGCCCCTTTTCGCGTGAATCACGCAACCGTTTCGCGGTGGGTTCTTCAGTTTGTTCTTGACCATTTTCGTTTTCAGCCATCTTAACGGCTCGTTATTTTCTGAATTAAATCAAAAGCAAGTAACAACAGCTCACCAATACGCGCTGGAAAATTGGGTAAAGTAAACACGAGTACAAAAAATCCGGCAAGAATAGTCAACGGAAAACCAATTGCAAAGATATTCAGTTGCGGTGAAGCACGAGTGACCACTCCCATCGCTAAATTCACCAATAATAATGAAGCCATAGCGGGTAAAGCGATTAACACGGCATGAGCAAACATGGTGTGTCCAAACATCACAATTGCCCACAAATCATCACTCAACAAGCCACTGCTGGTAACCGGTATAGATTCAAAACTTTTTAATAGCAGTTGAAGAAACACAAGATGACCATTTAACGCCAAAAAAATCAGCATCACCAAAATGGTGAGAAATTGCGAAATCATTGGCACCTGAACACCGCCGACTGGGTCCATTGCCGAAGCAAATCCTAAACCCATTGACAACGCAATATATTCTCCGGCTTGCGTCAACGCAGAAAATACCATTTGCAACACAAATCCCATACTAATTCCAATCAACACTTGTCGGATAGCAACCACTACTCCGTCTAAACTCAGTGGGTCAATAACCGGAGGTGTTTGTAATTGTGGCACAACTACCAACGCTAATAACAATCCTAACCCAATTCTAACGCGGACATTGACGGTACGCGCTCCAAACAAAGGCGCAACTAATAAAGCAGCACTAATGCGTACAAATGCCCATAACCATGCCCCAACCCACAATGTCAAATCTTGAGTGGTGAGTGCTAAGGGTGACATAAAAAGTAACGCAGACTAACCGATTAAACTAGGAATAGAATGATATAAACGGATGACATAGTCTGTAATGAGGGACAGCATCCAATGCCCAGAAAAAACTAATGATGCGCCAATACCCAATAATTTTGGGATAAAACTTAAAGTCATTTCCTGAATTTGTGTTGCAGCTTGGATCATACTGATTACCAAACCAATAATTAGTCCTGCTAATAATGGCGGTGCAGACAACAAAATAATCATTTCTCCCGCCTCTTTACCGACATCAAGGACTATTTCTGGCGTCATTATGCTTTTAATCCTAGCTATAAAAACTTTGCGCTAAAGTACCCATAATTAACGACCAACCATCAACCAAAACAAACAACATAATTTTAAATGGTAGCGAAATAATCAATGGTGACAGCATCATCATACCCATTGACATCAATACACTGGCTACTACCAAATCAATAATTAAAAAAGGAATCAAAATTAAAAAACCAATTTGAAAAGCAGTTTTTAATTCGCTGATAATAAATGCCGGCACCAAGAGGTTGAGCGGAATCGCATCTGGTGAGGCAAAACCATCGAGACCTTTTATTTCGGCAAACAATGCAATGTCTGTTTCACGAGTTTGTTCTAACATAAAAGCGCGTAGCGGTTTAACTGCTGCAACAATTGCTTCTTCGGTGCCGAGTTTTTCATCTAAATAAGGTAACACAGCAGTGTTATAAATATCTTCAAACACGGGAGCCATAACAAACAACGTTAGAAAAAATGCCAATCCTAAAAGGACTTGATTCGATGGTGTTTGTGAAGTTCCTAATCCTTGGCGTAAAATTGCTAACACAACGATAATGCGAGTAAATGAAGTTAACATCACCAATGCTGACGGTAATAACGTCAACACCGTCATAAACAACAAAATTTGTAATGTTAATGAATACACTTGACCGCCATTTGGAGCTGCGGTCACTGTAACAGCATTCATACCACCAATTTGCGCGAATAGCAGTTCTGGCAACAACAAAAGAAACGCCAGCACCAGCCAGCGTTGCCGAATCATGGTTTTGATCCTATTGCACGAAACTGTTTAAGTAAGTGTTCAAACTGTCCAGAGGATTGCTCAGATACCGGTATGATAAGAGGTGTTCGCAAGGTATGAAGATGTGATAACCCGGCTGGTGTTAAACCAATTAAAATCTGCTCTTCACCTACTTGAACTAACAACAACTGTTCGCGGCTGCTAATAGCGCGTACGGCTAAAACTTTAATGACAGAAGATTCCATTGTGGTCAGACCAGGAATTCGCCGCAGGAACCACGCTAACAGTAAAATCATCAAAATAATAAGCGCCAAACCACCGATTAGTTGAGCAAGATAACTAGCAGTTGGTGAAGGTGAAAGCGGCGTATGAGTTGAATCAGTAACGGCGCTTGCTGGCTGGTTAACCAATAGCCAACCAGAAATGATGTAATAATGAAGTGTCGAGCGTAAATGACACATTAACATTACTGCCGTAACTTACGCACACGTTCACTAGGACTAATCACATCTGTTAAGCGAATACCAAATTTTTCATTGACCACCACTACTTCTCCATGCGCAATGAGGGTACCATTTACTAAAACATCCAATGGTGCGCCTGCTAAACGATCTAATTCAACTACTGATCCTTGATTAAGTTGTAATAAGTTACGAATAGTAATACGAGACCGCCCAATTTCCATTGAAATCGTTACTGGCACATCCAACAACATATTGAGATTGAGATTTTCTAATGCAGTTGGAGCTGAATTAGAAAAATCATCAGGATTCAATGGTTGTGCTTTCAACGAATCCATCGTCTCTTCACCAAACCGCCGCAATTTAGGCTGTGGTTTGTTGCCATCTTTACCACCATTAAGCGCATCACCATCACGCTCACGTCCTTGCGGTTTTTTTACGGCTGGCGGGTCAGGTATAGATGGTTCAGTGGCTTCTTTTTGTTCCTCTAATGCCATTGCCCAATCATCAGCAACAGTATCACCCAAATCAGTATCACTATCGGTACTCATTTTATGTATTACTCACTAATGCTTCGCTTGGATGTACTCGGAAACTTTAATAGCGTTATGACCATTAGAAACGCCAAATTTACCGCGTAATAATGGAATATCTTCAACATACAAAACTACTGTTTCTGGCAGATTAATTGGAATAATATCACCAGGGCGCATATCTAACAATTGTTCCACAGATAACTCAGTTTCCACTAAAGTTGAACTGATATTAACGATTGCTGTTGGAATTTCTTCTTGCAATGCTCGCAACCAACGCTCATCAACTCCAGAACGATCTGATTGCAATCCGGTATCTAACTGTTCGCGAATTGGTTCGATCATTGAATAGGGTAGAGTGACATGCAGATTGCCACCACCACCATCTAATTCAATATGAAAATCGTTAATCACAACAATTTCAGTGGGACTAACGATGTTTGCAAACTGCGGATTCACCTCTGAGTTAATAAACTCAAAACTTAACTGCATAACGGGTTCCCAAGCCTTTTGCATATCTTCAAAAGCAGCATCAAGCAAATTCTTGATTACCCGCATTTCCATTGCGGTAAAATCACGACCTTCAATGCGCGAATAATAACGCCCGTCACCTCCAAAAAAATTATCTACCAAGCTAAAAACTAACTTAGGATCGAGCACAAATAATCCCGTGCCATGAAGCGGTATTACTCGTACCATATTTAAACTTGTTGGTACATAAAGCCCATGAATGTATTCTGAAAATTTAGTAATACGCGCACCAATCACAGAAACTTCCGATGAGCGTCGTAATAAATTAAATAGATGAATACGCAAGTAACGAGCAAAACGTTCGTTAATCATATCGAGCGTTGGCATTCGCCCACGAACGATTCGTTCCTGTGTGGCGAAGTCAAAAGGACGTGCATTTCCATCAGATGGAAAAGGATTAGAACTAGTATCAATCTCCCCGTCATCTACACCATGTAATAGCGCGTCGATTTCATCTTGACTGAGAATATCAGTCTGTTGTGCCATATTTTTTACTCATTATTTTATTGCATCAATAGTTCCGTAAACAGGATATCTTGAATATCAGCAGGTTCACGCGATTTTGTTAAAATGTCGTTCAACATTTTTTTTAAGTTCTCACGTAGTGAATTTTTACCTTCTTGAGTATTGATAACAGTATAACTTTGTCCTGAAAGT
This sequence comes from Thiocystis violascens, assembly GCA_020721065.1. Lineage (GTDB taxonomy): Bacteria > Pseudomonadota > Gammaproteobacteria > Chromatiales > Chromatiaceae > Chromatium > Chromatium violascens_A. The sequence goes on from DYNM01000014.1 coordinate 75,943, forward strand.
TGCGTTAATAAGTCATTTTGAATGCGCGGTAAATGTTTTTCTAAAGCTGCTACCACTGCTGCAGTTCGGGTGACAACAGTAATATTAATACGCAAAAAGCGCACTGGACCTGGTGCAGTAATATTGACAGTAAGTGGTTTAAATGCGTGATAAATTACTGGCACTTGTTCAATAGGATGAGTTGGTTTAACAGCATGTGCGTTTTCAGTCGCGGATTCATCTACCGTTTCTGCACCTTCAGTTGTTTCAGTATGTGCCGCTGGCACCATCACCAAAAAGTAATATGCTGCTCCAGCACCAGCAATGAGCACAAAAATGATACCAACAACTAATAAAATTAACTTGATGTTTAAACTTTTTTTAGATTCAGTATCTTTTTTTTCGGTCTGCACTGGAGTGGGTTTTTTAGCCATAACCTAGCCTCAAAATGGTTGATAATAAAAAGTGTGTGAGTATGGCTGTAAAAGCCGTGTTAGTACAAAATAATCTGAATTAGCCAAGCACGAACTAGGCTTCATCATCAGAAATTACGCAAAATCATCTAGTTGATTTAGTGATTCTGTTGAGTGTTGCAAGTCAGAATCGGAAAATTCTTCATCTTTTTCATCAAAGGCAGATAGCTGACGTTGTGAATCTTTCGTCAATTGTTGCTCCGAGCTGCGCCGATCTTGCGGTAATTGATCTGTAATTGATACATTGCCAAGTTGCAAACCGTCTTGTGCAAGACTATCACGCAATCGTGGTAGTGCTATTTCTAATACATCACGAACAATTATACTAGAAGACACAAATTGAATGTGTGCTTTTTCTGCTTCCATTGTTAATTTGACGTCTAATGCACCTAAATTTGCGGGATGCAATTTCAATTCTACTGTGTCAGTATTTTTTTGCACCAGCCATTTTACCGAATTAGCAAGATATAGTTCACCATTTGGTTGCAAAAGTTTATTTAAATCAAGTGGCTGCTTGGGTAATGTTACCGGAGGAATAGACGAAAACAAAAACACAGGAGGCATCACTCGCTGCTGTCCTAATGTTGTTAATTGCTGTGTATCTTCGTTGATAGAAGTTGCCAAGCCCTGATTGAAACTTATCGTATCATCATTCGTTACAGAATGCACATCACTAATTATTGATTTGACTGATGCTCGTAATAGCGTTCCATGCGCTGAAAACAGTGGAGGAACCTGTAATTCAGTAATGTGCGGCAGGTTAGATATAGCAACTGATGGTGAATTATTTTTTGGCGAATTTATAGGCGTTTCTACTTTAACAGTAACCGTTGTATCCGACGGCTCAGTATCTGCTGTGCTGATATATTCCGACGTTAAGTCATCATTCAATGGTGCAGATTGGTTAGCACGCATTCCTACGGCAGGATTAAAGTTTGTTTGTGTGACAGACTTTTCAATATTTAAAATTTCAATTTGATTTGAAACAGTTTGAATTGGCGCAGGTGCAGATTTTTCAAGCACCGGCGCTGCGACGATTTCAATTGGTTCAATCTCAATTGCCGGTACAGCTTGAATTGTTGGTTGAATCGGCACAGTTGGTGCTGACGCTGCCTTTTCAAGCACCGGCGCTGCGACGATTTCAATTGGTTCAATCTCAATTGCCGGTGCAGCTTGAATTGTTGGTTGAATCGGCACAGTTGGTGCTGGCGCAGCTTTTTCAAGCACCGGCGCTGCGACCGTTTCAATCGGATCAATTTCAATTGCCGCTGCAGTTTGAATTGTCGGTTGAATCGGCGCAGTTGGTGCTGACGCTGCCTTTTCAAGCACTGGCGCTGCGACCGTTTCAATTGGTTCAATCTCAATTGCCGGTGCAGCTTGAATTGTTGGTTGAATCGGCACAGTTGGTGCTGGCGCAGCTTTTTCAAGCACCGGCGCTGCGACCGTTTCAATCGGATCAATTTCAATTGCCGCTGCAGTTTGAATTGTCGGTTGAATCGGCGCAGTTGGTGCTGGCGCAGCTTTTTCAAGCACCGGCGCTGCGACGATTTCAATCGGTTCAATCTCAATTGTCGGTGCAGTTTGAATTGTCGGTTGAAGCGGCGCAGTTGGTACAGGTGCAGCTTTTTCAATCACTGGCGCTGCGACGATTTCAATTGGTTCAATCTCAATTGCCGGTGTAGTTTGAATTGTTGGTTGAGTCGGCGCAGTTGGTGCTGACGCTGCCTTTTCAATCACGGGCGCTGCGACGATTTCAATTGGTTCAATCTCACTTTCCGGTGCAACTTGAATTTTTGTTTGAATCGGCGCAGTTGGTGCTGGCGCAGCTTTTTCAATCACTGGCGCTGCGACCGTTTCAATCGGATCAATCTCAATTGCTGGTGCAGCTTGAATTGTCGGTTGAATCGACGCAGCTGGCGCTGGCGCAGCTTTTTCAATCACTGGCGCAGCGACGATTTCAATTGGTTCAATCTCACTTTCCGGTGCAACTTGAATTGTTGGTTGCACTGGCGCAATTGGTGCGGATGCAGCCTTTTCAATCACCGGTGCTGCAACGCTTTCAATTGGTTCAATCTCACTTTCCGGTGCAACTTGAATTGTTGGTTGCACTGGCGCAATTGGTGCGGATGCAGCCTTTTCAATCACCGGTGCTGCAACGCTTTCAATTGGTTCAATCTCACTTTCCGGTGCAGCTTGAATTGTCGGTTGCACTGGCGCAATTGGTGCAGACGCAACCTTTTCAATCACCGGCGCTGCGACGATTTCAATTGGTTCAATCTCAATTGCTGGTGCAGTTTGAATTATTGGTTGCGGCGGCGCAGTTGGTGTGAGCACAGCTTTTTCAATCACTGGTGCTGCGACGATTTTAATTGGTTCAATCTCAATTGCCGGTGCAGCTTGAATTGCAGTTTGAATTATTGGTTGCGGCGGCGCAGTTGGCGCGGGCACAGCTTTTTCAAGCACCGGCGCTGCGACCGTTTCAATCGGATCAATTTCAATTGCCGCTGCAGTTTGAATTGCCGGTTGAAGCGGCGCAGTTGGTGCTGGCGCAGCCTTTTCAAGCACTGGCGCTGCGACGATTTCAATTTGTTCAATTTCAATTACCGGTGCAGTTTGAATTATCGGTTGAGTCGGCGCAGTTGGCG
>DYNM01000049.1 GCA_020721065.1 Thiocystis violascens
GATAAACAAAGCCGCAGTGGATATATATACATGGGGCGCGGGGGGTATATATGCCCGCGCTATGTGGATATGAGCGCGTTATTAGGTGTCTGGCGGCATAGTGCACAGGGTTGTTCTTTATGTTCTAATAGGTTCTTCTATAGCCGTGCCTCATCCTTTCTGTAGTGTGATGTATAACTTTTTGGGGTATGATTAGAACGAAGGTTCTAATCGTGCCAAAGATTTATTTACCACTTGCAAGCGCTGAAGCTTACGGGGCAATCGGTGAGATGATTGTCTTCCAGGGGCAAACTTGCCGCGCGTATGTTGTGCCATTCGACCCGCGCACGGATGCTCAAATTGACGTGCGGGAAATTTTTTACGATGTCACGAAAATGGAATCATTTGTAGGTGCGTGGGCTAAAGCGGCTTGGCGTACTGCGTTTGGTTCGCGGTGGTACACGTCGCTTTATAAGCGGGTAACTGAAAACGGGCGCGAGCGTTTCAACGAAGCGGCGGGATTGTGGGCGTCGATGTCTGACCCGTTACAAGAGGATTGGAATAATGCGGCGCCGTTTCAGGTGACTTATAACGCTCCTGGTCTTGTATTTTTTGCACTGGCGTACATTTCGCGGGCGTGGCTGGCCGAAAAGGGCGCGCCATTTTTTGACATGCCAGACGTGACAGAGACAAGCGCGGGGGCGGTTGCGGCATGGTTCGGGCGCGGTCTTGATGGGGCGTTGCTTTCGGGGGATTGGGACGACTCAAACGGTCTGATTGTTTACAGCGGCACATGGGGCGCGGTGGCTGATACGCTGGCGAGCGGCGGCAGTTATCATCAGTCGAGCGCGAGCGGCGCGGATTCTGTATCGTTTTATTTTTACGGCTCACAAATTTCTGCGGAATATGTCGCGAGTCCTGGCGCGGGTGGCATTACTATATCGACATTCGGCATGGGCGACCAGACCATAAGCCAAAGCGCGGAGAGTGTTTTATATGGTCAAGTGTGGACATCTGCCGCGCTGATAAAGGGGCTGCATTTGGTGACGCTCACGCGGGCGGGAGCAGGCGCGGTGACGCTTGACGCGCTCGGAGTGCTGACTACTGCAAAGACAAGCGCGGCGGTGTTGGTGTCGGACGCCGTCGCATTGCCTATGGTTATGTTGTCCAAAAATGCTGAACAAATTGTCATGGTTGGAGAGTTAACTAATGTGCTTTGGGATGCTGTAGCAGATAAACAGGGCATGCATAGTCCTGTTGTGAATCCCCATGCTGTTACTGTGCCTGTCGAGGGATTTTATAGCGTTTCTTTCGGTCTGTCTTATTATGGGGTTTACTTCACGACTCCAAGTTTCGCATATTTGCAAGTTAACGGTGAGATTTCCGAAGTTGTTCAATTCCCTGAACTTTCTACCTTCTTTTCTCATACGACAAATTTATACTTAAAGGCGGGTGATAAATTGTCGGTCGCTGTTATTGCGTGGGGCAACGTGGGCGAGTCGTCAATTACATTATTAGCGCGGGCGCAAACAAGAGTACCATTTTTTGATGTCTTCCTGCTGCAGCGTGAAACTCTAAAAATTGAGGCAGTGCACCTCACACAGCAAACAGGCGCGAGCCTACACAGTGATTTAACTGGGCTTGATTCTGACGACCATCCGCAGTATTTGACACAGGCGCGCGGGGATGCTCGATACCTTCAAGATGTGCCTGTTTTGCCTCATAGCGGGCTTTCTGGGCTTGATTCTGACGACCATCCGCAGTATTTGACACAGGCGCGTGGGGACGGGCTATATATGCCTTTGACGGGCGGGGGCTGGCAAACTTACAGCCCTACATGGTACGGGTTCAGTACGGCGGTTTCTGATGTTTATGCCGCTTATTTGGTTATTGGAAAGATTTGCTACGTGTACGTTCAAAGCACGGGCGGCACATCGAATACAACATATTTAAGGTTGTCTTTACCTGTGCCAGCGGTGCAAGTTGCAATTGCTTTGGCTTATCCGTTTGCCGTGCGTGTCAAAAATGCGGGTATTTTGCTTGCGGCGGCGGGCTATCTTGCAGTTAGTGTTAGTTATCAACAAGCTTTTGTTTACAGAGATTGGGGGGGCGGGGCTTTCCAGACAAGCGGCGTTAAGGCGTTGGTTTCTGCTTCTTTTTATTACCCTGTTGATTAGTTTTGGGCGGCGGGATGCATACCGCCGATTTTACAAATTTGCAAAAAGGACAAAAGGAGAATTTGAGAAATGGCTAAAGTGATTAATCCTCTGCTTTCGGGGTCTGCTTCCGGTCAACTCGGCGGCATGATGACGTTTGACAAGCGCGGGTATGTGCGGCAATACGTGATTCCCGCCAACCCGCAGACCGTGAATCAGATGGCGGTAAGAAACAAGATGGGCGACATTCAGCGTGAGCTGAAGGAACTCGGCGCGACCTTGCGCGCTGACTTGAAGACCGGACTCGGCGCGCGCTGGAACTCCGTTATCATCGGGGAGATTATGGCGAATGGCGCGGCGAAGTGGGACGCACTCGCGGCGGAATATGCCGCCTTCATCGCGGGCGACAAAACCGACTGGGAAACTGCCGACCCTGCCACCGGCAATGTGAACGCGGCGGGGCTGGTGTTTTACATCGTGGCGCAATCGCTCTATGATGTGGCTCTGCGTATTGACGGCGATGGTCTCATCACGGAACCGACCAGCACCAACAGCGCGACCATTGCGGGCGAGTGGATTGTGTAATCTGAATTGACCAGATGCAGATAAGCGCGGGCTTTGTGGCTCTCTGCTTGCGCTCGTCTGCGGACGGACTCCCCTGCGCGGTCTTATCGGTATCCATCCGCGCGGGGGAGTTTTTACTTTGGAGGTGGAATCGTGTTTCAGTATGAAGCAAACGTTATTCGGATTGTGGATGGCGATACGCTACTGCTCGATGTGGATTTAGGATTCACCCTGCGGTTGAAAGTGCGCGTCAGGTTGGCGCGTGTGCAGGCTCCCGAGTTGGCGAATTGGGCGGCGGATGGATTGCATAATCCCGCGATTGATTGGCTGAATGAAGTCATACCGCCTGGCTCGGTGGTGGTGGTGGACATCATGAAAACGGAGAAATACGGGCGGTGGTTGGGGACTCTGCGGTATAAGCGCGGCTCCACATCGAGAGATGATATTCTGCGCGCCGGCGTTGTGTTGAATGATGAATTGGTCTCGAAGGGCTTCGCCAAAAAGTACACTTCTTGACTCGCGTGGGCTGGCTGATGCGCTGGTTTAGAACATTTGTCCACTTGCGTAAAGTGCGAAAGTGACATAGAATGGCGGCATGAAAGCAGAACTCACCACCAAACAACTTGCAGAACGTTGGGGCGTGTCGCATGATTCAATCGTGCGATGGATACGGAAGGGCAAAATCAAGGCGCGGCGGGGTGGACTCTTTGTGGGTCTCACCTCGCCGTTTTTGATTCCCATCTCCGAAGTTGAGCGGGTCGAGCGGGATAGGTTGAAACGTGAAAACACGAAAGCGAGTTAATTTCTTTTCGCGTTCTTCCGTGCGGCGGGCGGCGTGGGATAGCACGCGGGCGACTGGCTTTGAACCTTCGCCCTGGGCGCGCGTCTTTGCGCTGTTGGCTTTCGGTGTGGTGATTTTGCTCTGCGTCTTGGGGAGTTAAAACTTCCCGCCGCTCATGCGCTAACATGGGCGGCGGTGGCAAGGCTCTATGCGTTGCCAAAGTGAAGCGGCACTTTAACAACATCATAGTTAGGTGACTCCGGGGGGATTTGAACCCTCAACCAATTGTTTTAATTTCTAATTTCTGCCCTGTGTAGGTTGTGCATGGGTAGGTAGGGTTGGATGGCTTGCAGCTCCAGGGCGCGGGTATATCTTTCGACTTGGCGGATGTCTGACCATCGCCCGCCCAACTGTACTGTGCGGCTCGGCGCGCCGTTGCGCGTGGTGATGGTTGCAAAGCCGCGCCGCATGGCGTGGGGGGAGATTTTGACACCTGCGCGCGCGCTCCACCTTTTGAACAGCGTTTTGATTGCCTGCGCGGTGAGGGGCTGCCCGCGCGTACCGCCGCGCTTCATGGCAAGCCACAGGGCGCGGACGTTGGGCGCGGGTTTGCGGTATGACAGCCAGCGGTCAAGGATGGCGGCGGTTTCGGGGGAATAGGTCGCCCATCCAATTTTTCCACCTTTGATTTTTGCAACAATGACGCGCGTCTCTTGGTCTATATCGTCAAGGGATATTCGCGCGAGTTCTGCGACCCTAAACCCCGTATCTGCGGCAATGGCAATGATGGCTTGGTCACGCGCGCCGATGGCGGTGTAGGTGTCGTGGATGGCAAGCAGGGCAAGCAGGTCTTTTTCTGTGAGCGTTGGCGGGGGGATTAGTTCGGGGCGTTTTAGCCGTGCGGTAAGCGCCGCGTGCCTGTTGCCATGTTCAAATTTTATGAAACTTCGGCAGGCGGCAAGCGCAACATAACGCATTGAATCCCCCCAATTTTTACGCTCTACGAATTTCAGCAGGTCGGCGGCGTCCCATGTTTCGATGGGATGCTTTACCAGTTCGCCCAGGACATGGGCGTAGGTGGTCTTGGTGGCTGCGCTGTATTTGCGCGATGCCAGAAAAACAGATATTCGATTGTTCATGGCTCTTTTCCCTTGTGGCATTTGCGCGCTGGCTGACTCCCTGCGCGCTGTGTTTTGTAGAGACGGGACTCTCTACTGTGAGGATGCCGCGCACCTCTTGGAGACTTCGCAAGAGACCAGAGGCGCGCGGCGGTGGTTGGATTTTACAACATTTCAAAAAAAGATTGGAGACTTCGCAAAATGTCCAAATTAATCGGTTCGTACATCAAGCCGCTTTTCGCGGCGTTCTCGGTGGCGGTGTTCGCGGCGGTCATGTTCTACAGTTGGCGCGCGCTGTCTATTATCTTCCCTGATGATTTACTCGGTCAAATCTTCGGGTTGCTGCTGTTCGATATGGCGGCGTTGTTGTGGTTCGGCGCGCTGGTTTTCCTCTCTGTGACGATTGGCGAATACGTTACCGCTTCATTCGGTTTTATGGTCGGGTTGCTCGGGTCGGTGGGATTGATTGCCATCGAGGTGAGTATATCCATTGGGCTGGTTACGGAGTCCGCGATTGCAAAGCCGCTGACTTATATCTTCATCGTGGTTATGGTCGGGCATGTGGTGTTGTTGTATGCGCGACATGCCAGCGGGGAAGAATTTACGGCGGAGATTAGCAGGGGCATTGAGCGGGCGAAGATTTTGCAAAAGGCTGAAAGGCAAGCGGCGCGGATGATTGAAAAAAATTCTGATGCGGTTGTCGCGGCGTTGGCTCAAAGTATGGCGGCGGATGCGTTGAAATACGCGCTCACGCAGAGGGGCGGCGGGAACGTGTTAGACCTGCCCGCTCTCGATGTCGAGAGCGAGCAACCCGCCGCAAGCGTGCAGGGGGGCGCGGCGTTTCAGAGTTTTTTATCTCACCTCCTGAATGGCTTCACCGCAAAGGAAAAAAAGAAATACGAAGCTGTAGCGTCTGCGGTAGATCCATCCCCACAGCCCGCGCAGACTTCGACACTTGCAGCGGAAAATGCCGCACCCGCAAGTGGCGCGAAAAAAGGAAAGAAGTGACAGAACGGTCTGTCACAGTTTGAACGTCTCGCCCGTTTCGGTCCCGCGAGGCGGGCGGGTAAAAATTCCCAAATAAGAAAGGCGGTTCTTATGGCAAGAAAGGTGATTGTAAAAATGGTTGATATGGAAAGTCGGCGGGCGCGGGCGTGGGCGGCGCATTATGACAGGCGCGCGCGGGCGCGGGCAATGTTAGAAAGCGGATTTCAGGCGCGGGGGTTGGTGGCTGCGCTGTCTGTGGCTCTGCCTGCGCCAGCGTTGGACGCTGACGGCGCAAGCTTGCAAGTCGATATTGACCAGCGCGCGCAACTGCGGCGGGTTGGCGCGATGTGGGGCAATGTGCCTGCCGACCTGCTGAATTGGTGGTATTGGTCGGAGTCTGGCTGGATGGCGTTTGTACGGGCGATTCAAGCCCTGCCGGAAGTCACGGAAGATTATTACTGGACGGGTGACAAGCGGCGTGATGTGTTCTTTCTGGCTCCCGTTTCAACGGCGCGGCGAGGGCGGCGGGCTGTGCATAAGCCTGTTGATAGCAAATGTGCAAGTGCGGCAGTAAAAGTGCAAGTACCGCAGTTTTCCACAGTTGAGGCGGAAGCCTGAAAGTTGTACTTTTGCGGGGCGGGGTGTACTTTTGATTTCCACAGGGTTATCCACCGTCAAAAGTACATCTTTCCATTGTCGAGTTTGGCGGGGTTTTCCTTTAAGCGCAAAATACAATTTTGGGGAGTTGTACTTTTGCCTACGGTTTACTACTAATCCAAAATATATATATATTCCAATTACTTTCTAAAAAGGATTAAGCCATGAAAACAAATGTTCTAATTTTGGCGGCGGTGGCGTTGTTGTCGCTGGCGTGTCTGGCGAGCGGGGCGGAGTCTGCGCGGGTCGAGCAGGCGAGCGGGGCGGAGTCTGCGCGGGTCGAGCAGGCGAGCGGGGGCGGGAAGTCTGCGCGGGTCGAGCAGGCGAGTAGGGCGGAGTCTGCGCCTATCTGCGCGGCGGTGGCAGCTGTAAAGGCGTTACACCTGCGCGAGCAGGCGACCACTTCCAGCGGGGCGGTGGCTTATCTGCCCGCTGGCGCAGTGGTGGTTGTACTCGACTCGAGCGGCGCGGATTGGTGGCAAGTCGAGTTTGACGGGCTGACGGGTTACGCGCGGGCGGATTATTTGCGGGGTGCGGAGTGTGGGCAATGAGCGAGTGGAGATTGCCTGACTTGTCGGATTTGTACATCTGCCCGCTGTGCGGTTATCAGATGATTGCATTGTACAGTGAGGCGGGCGCACACTGCCCGCGCTGCAATCCTGATTGTGATTGTGCGCGCTGTCGAGAGGAGCGCGGGCGGTGGCGGGGCGTAAAATTGGTGGATGAAACGTAAACGGAAGGCGGCGGGCGGACGTGATAGCATTGGGGCGGGAGTGCAATTTGTCTTATGGCCGGACGCAAACGGATTACTACATCTGCCCCAAAAACAAGCCGCGCATTTGAGCGAATTACCATCGCCGCACTGGGAACCATCGCCGCGCTCGGAGATTCGCCGCGCGTCGCGCTTGTTGTCGTCGGGGTCGTTCTCTTCGTGGCTTTCCTCGAAGAATTGGACTCTAGTTGGATTTGGAGAGGCAAAGCGGTTAACCTTCGCTCGGTGGCTTTTGCGAGTATTGGAGAGTTGCGACTTCGGCGGGCTGGAAGTCGGCGCCGTTCTAAACTTGGCAGGCGCCGAGTTAGGCATAAGCGGCGACGATGCGCGGCGGTTGCTGGCGGCGGTGACGCGGGAGGGGGCGTCGTTAAAAGTTTATGATGGGATAGTTTCGGCAAGTTGAGACCTGCGCGGCCCGAGTCGTGCGGGTCTTTTTTTT
>DYNM01000066.1 GCA_020721065.1 Thiocystis violascens
TACGCACCTTGCGCATTCCATCTTTCAAGGTGGCATCAATCTCATCCATGGTGATGATTTGATCGTCATTTTTACCTGCTGCCCAATTGGCAATCACCGTCAGGTGCGCATAATCTACACCTAACTCACGCGCCAGACTCGCTTCAGGCATACCGGTCATACCCACAATATCGCAACCATCGCGTTCCAGACGCATGATCTCGGCCCTAGACTCCAAACGCGGCCCCTGGGTACAGGCATAGACACCGCCCTCAACCATGTCCAACGACAACACATTCGCCGCGCGCGCCAGCTCATGGCGCAAAGACTCGCTGTACGGGTAGGTAAAGTCGATATGCGTTACCGCATCGAGCGCGCCTTCAAAAAAGGTATGTTCACGACCATAGGTGTAATCAATCACCTGATCGGGGATGCACAGAACCGACGGCCCCATGCGCGGCGTGATACCACCCACCGCAGCCACGGCAATAATCTGACTCACCCCAGCTTCCTTGATCGCCCAAAGATTGGCGCGATAATTGATCTGGTGTGGTGGAATACGGTGGGAATGCCCATGACGAGCGAAAAACACCACCTCACTGCCGCCCAATAAACCAAACGTCAGGGGCGCAGACGGCTCGCCATAAGGTGTATTCACCACTTGATGGCGCGTGATCTCAAGGTTTTTGAGATCGCCTAAACCCGTACCGCCAATAATCGCCAGTAAATTCTTGTTGTTGCTCATGTATAGGAATTCCTTACTTCAAGGTTTCGTTTAACGCATAAATACCATTCAAACTGCGGAAATAACCGCGATAATCCATACCCTCACCGACCAAAAAACGATCCTCCACGGTCACGCCCACATAGTCTGGCCTAAAGTTACTCACCTTGCGTGCATGATCCTTGTCCACCGCCACCACGCTACGCACCGAGGTTGCGCCATCACGCAAACACGCCTCGGTAATTTCCCGCAAGGTGACTCCCTCGTCAAAAATATCATCCACAATCAGCACATGCCGCTTGGCGACTGAATGACGCGGACGCACCAGCCAATGCAAAACCCCGCCTTGCGTGGCCTCGCCATAGCGTGAAACATGCAGGTAATCCAGCTCCACGGGGTAATGCAGGCGGCTCAATAATTTACCTGCCGCCACCAAACCACCGCTCATCACCACCAACACCAACGGCACTTCATCTTGAATGTGCGCCACCCAGTCCTGCTCAATGGCCGCTGCCAGGCGCGCATACGCTGCATCCATCGCCGCACTGCTCACCAGACAATCCGCACTCGCCAGCAGTGCGTTTAATTGTGAAGCCTGCATATCAAAACCTCTATTAAATATTTCTCAGAGCCAATTCAGCGAGATCATAAACAGATCCTCAAACGAGCGCTTAGCGCCCCCCGTTTTCAGCACTATTGATCCGGCACGAATATATAAGACTTACGCAAAAGTTGGTTTTACCCCCTCTCCCCTCGCGGGGAGGGCGTAGCGAGGGGGCAGAGTTAAATCCGCTCGCTGCGTAAGTCCTATATATATTGAATCGTAGGATCGGGCTCGCCCGCGAAAAAGCGCACTCTAAAGCCTTCGCGGGCAAGCCCGCTCCTGCCATCATTTCATGTTCAATTCGTGCCAAATCAATAGTCAGGTGCTACGGCACTCCGTTCACGGCAACATCAAAGAGGAACGGTCAATCCAAAGCCGCGCAAGTCGGCAAAGCGTATCAAACAAACCGCAACTATCCCCCCAACTGACGCGCCACCCATGCCCCCTTGGTCATGGGTTCGCGCCCTGCTCGCACCGCCCGCTGCAAGGCATCTTGCCAAAAGGACACACATTCAGGATGGGCTGCATCGACTGGATGTAGACCCAAACGCAACAAGGGATAATGCAGCGGATCGCGTAATACCCGCTGCAACAGATGCGTATTCCAAACCGCTGACAAACGCCGCCGCCACGCCGCGCGCACGCTCCACACCAGACTTGGCGCGTTAA
>DYNM01000034.1 GCA_020721065.1 Thiocystis violascens
ACTTTCTGACTGCTTTACTGCCTTAAGGTGACTGTTGTGCGCTATTCGCGTTGCAGCAGTAATGTTGTTCCTTAAGTGAGCCGTGCATTCTAGCGGCTGCTGTCGTAATGTCAAAAAAATTTATTGTTACAACAACACGTCAGTAATTTCTTGCATGTAACGCACTGAAAAACAATCTATATTTCAAACAATAATGGGGTGGACGATGGGAGTTGAACCCACTACACCTGGAATCACAATCCAGTGCCTAACCGTTCGGCCTCGCCCACCAGCGAAATTTATCTAATAACATGCGGTTAATACGCGAAACGCAGTTTATTTCAGTAATCAATTGGCGCGCCCGGCAGGACTCGAACCTGCGACCCACGGCTTAGAAGGCCGTTGCTCTATCCAGACTGAGCTACGGGCGCTTTACTAAGCGTAATGCGCGAAAACTAAAAAAGTGGTCGGGGTAGAGGGATTCGAACCCCCGACATCCTGCTCCCAAAGCAGGCGCGCTACCAGACTGCGCTATACCCCGAAATTCAATCAATCAATCGTCTGCAATAAGGGACGTCAATGTACGCGTATGACTACTTTTTAGTCAACTAAAATTTCTTATCTCATTCTCAAACTGCGCCAGCCGAGCGAGGAACGCGCTGTCCCACGCTCGGCTGGTTCGCTCACAACGGCACCGCCACAAATAGCGCCTGACCGCCTTGTTCAACCAACAAAATCAGGGTTTGCCGCTGTTCCGTCATAGCTTTGCGCACCGCCGCCGCAAAACTTGCTGGCGAATCGACCGGCTCCGCGCCAACCATCGCAATCACCGCGCCCGGCTCGATACCCGCTCGCGCCGCCGTGCTACCCGGCTGCACGCGCACCACAAAAACTCCTTGTAAATCAGGATCAAGACCCTGTTGGCGACACAACGCCGGCGTCAGCGCCACCACCGCCATCCCCAGCACCACTTGATTGGCATCTGGCTGCGCGGGATCGGATGCTGTCGCCGCCTTCACCTGATCCGGCAGCACTCCCACTGTCACCGCTACCTGCCAAGGTTTGCCGTGCCGCCACACTTCCAGATTGATCCGCGTCCCGGCTGCCGTCGCCGCGACCCGTTTTGGCAAATCTTTTGGAGATTCAATGGGTTCACCATTGATGCTGACAATCACATCGCCCACACGCAGATTGCTCTGGCTGGCGGGACCATTCGGAATGACTTCCGCCACCAGCACTCCTCCCTGTTTATTCAGCCCCAACCCCGTCGCCAATTCTGGCGTCAGTGCTTGAATTTGAATGCCAAGCCAGCCGCGCTCGACATGCCCGTTTTTGCGCAACTGGCTAACCACCTGCTTGACCGTTTCCGCCGGAATCGCAAACCCAATGCCGACATTGCCGCCAGTCGGCGAAAAAATCGCCGTGTTGACGCCGATCACCCGTCCGCTCGTATCAAACAGCGGACCGCCCGAATTGCCGCGATTGATCGCCGCGTCGATCTGCAAATAATCGTCATACGGCCCGGAGTGAATGTCGCGCCCCCGCGCCGAAATAATTCCCGCATTGACCGAACCGCCCAGCCCAAACGGATTGCCGACCGCCAGCACCCAATCGCCGACTCGTGCCCGCGTGGAATCGCCAAACTCCACCGCTGCCAGCGGCTTGCCAGCAGTAATTTTCAACAACGCCAGATCGCTTTTTTCATCATAACCAACGATTTGCGCGACATGACTTGAACCATCGTTGAGCACCACCGTAATCTCAGTCGCGCCCTCAATGACATGATTATTCGTCACCACCAACCCGTCAGCGTCGATAATAAAACCCGATCCCTGACCTTGCATTTGATGCGGTGCCGAACCGCTGCGCTCCTCAAAAAAGCGCCGAAAAAACTCCGGCACCGGCAGATTATCCGGCATCCCCGGCTGCCCACGCAGCGCCAACGGCTGATCGGCAGTCGCCCGCACCTGCACATTGACCACCGCTGGCGACACCCGCTCGGCGACATCCGCAAAACTTGGCAGTGTCGCCTGCGCCCGCAGTGGCATGGCGGAACTCACGAGCGTCAGCGCCAACGCTCCAATCAACCATCTGCGCCGGAACTGGCTTGAAATTGATGCAGATGCTCGCTTCACTTGATCTAACCCTCCACGTTAAATGCCAAAAAACAACAGTTTAGTATTGGCAGCGCCGCTTAAAATCAACTAACAAGTTCGTACGAATAGAAATAACTATCGCCGGCGCGTTCCGGCGAGGCAAAAAAAAACAGCGACCGCTTGATCGCTGTTTTCTCAAAATTTGGAGCGGGAAACGAGGCTCGAACTCGCGACCCCAACCTTGGCAAGGTTGTGCTCTACCACTGAGCTATTCCCGCTTTGAAGCCGGCAATTTTAGTGGGTTTCGACGCGCTGTCAAGTCAAAAGTGACAATTTGTCGCCATCGCCACCGCAGCGGGCGCAGCCGTCAATCCATAAATTCCAGATTGCGCCCGAGGTTGCGTCCATAAAAAATCTCGGTCAACTCGCGCCGCAGCAATTTCTGGATGCGTTGATGCTCGTGTGGCGACAAATCCTTTGCTTCAACACAGAATAAATAATGATCAAGCCTGAATTGTTTAATCACCATCTTGGTGTGAAACAGGTTCTCTTGGTAAACATTCACATCCACCATCTGATAACGATTTTTCGTTTTCTTTGACAGATAGTTTTGAATAGAACTGATATTGTGATCAATGAAATGCTTGCGCCCAGTCACGTCCCGCGTGAATCCCCGCACCCGATAATCCATGATCACAATGTCGGATTCCAGCGCATGAATCAAATAATTCAAAGCGCGTAATGGTGAAATCCGTCCGCAAGTAGATACATCAATATCAGCCCGAAAAGTACTAATCCCCGTCTGCGGATTGGTTTCCGGGTAAGTGTGGACAGTGATGTGACTTTTATCTAAATGCGCTACCACCGCATCTGGTAATGGTCCCGGCGTTGCCGTATTAGAAAGGTTTTCTGCAACAATGCCCTCCTCCGAAATCAACATTGTGACTGATGCGCCTTGCGGCTCATAATCTTGATGCGCGATATTGAGGATATTTGCCCCAATGATCTCTGCCACATCAGTCAAAATAGCCGTCAAACGAGCGGCGTTATATGCCTCATCAATATATGCAATGTAGGCTTCGCGCTGCTCGGCAGAATCGGCATAGCAGACATCGTATATGTTGAAGCTGAGGGTTTTGGTGAGATTATTAAAACCCTGTAACCGCAGCTTCTTAAGCGTCATAGGCATTGTTTGAAAAACCTCCTCAGGTTTGTGATATGTAATGAATGAAGAACCGCGCAAACTACCGATTAGATTCAATTAACGCAAGTGAATTTTGAGTGACTTTTTACCACGCATTGCCGCACTCAAACCCAGCCCAGCCGCGCCACATTGCGCATCACCTCAGCATGATCGCTGTAGTCCTCTTTGCGCCCGTTACGGTCGAGATACCGTTCGTGCCCCTTGCCCGCCAACAGCGCCACCCACGCCTCATTTGTCGGACATTGTTCTAACCAATCAAACAGATACGCCACTGCTTCTGCGCGTTCGATCACCACCGCATGAGGCGCATCTGCCATGCCCGCCACAATCTCAGCGATGATCTGCGTCGGCGCTTCGGTGCGTGAATTGTCCGACGTGACCACGCAAAAATCCGAATGCCGCGCCACCGCCGCGCCCATCAACGGACGTTTGCTGTGATCGCGGTCGCCGCCGCAGCCAAACAGCGTCACAATTTTTGCGGTCGGAAAATCAGCACGAATCGCCGTCAACATCGTTTCCAGCGCATCCGGCGTGTGCGCAAAATCAATCACGACAGTGCGCGTACCAAAGTGCTGACATTCAAATCGCCCCGCCACCGCCTGCAAATGTTGCCAATCTTCCCGTTCACCCGCACCGAGAACGCAGTCCGCCAACGTCCGCGCCAACGCATAATTGTGGCGGTTATGTGCCAAGGTGAGAAACGGTTTTGCCACCAACGCCGCTGCATCTAGCGCCAGCTCCGGCACCGTCACCACCGGCACTCGCGCCGTCCCGCTCGCCGTCAGCCGCGCCGTCACCGCCGCGCTGCTGCACCACAAGCGCCCATTGTCCACAATCAAATTTAAAATTTGCGCTTTGGCAGCAAAATACGCCGCCTCATCGTGGTGATAATCGAGATGATCTTGGGTGAAATTCGTCCAACCCGCCGTACACAACGGAATCCCAAATGCCCGTCCCTGATCGAGCGCATGACTGCTCAGTTCCATTACCACCACATCGCATTGATTTTGGTAACAATGTAACAACTTCTGCAATGCGATTTGTGGTGGTGACGTGAAGCCAGTTTCCAGCAGCAACATCCCGTTGAGAAACACCCCCAACGTGCCAATCGACAACACCCGCTGCCCGTGTGCCGCCAAAATCGCCTCCAGATATTTCACCGTCGTCGTCTTGCCGTTGGTGCCCGTGACGCCGATAAAACGCAGACGAGCAGTCGCCAACGGATAACAAAAATCACAAAACACGCCAACCACTTGCGCCCAATCGCTCGGCTGCACCACCAGCACATGCCGGCCAGTTAACAGATCAACACAATCCAGATGTCGATTCGTGATGATCACCGCCGCTGCGCAGTCGGCAAGATAACGGGCGTAGATTTCAATATCGCTGCGCCCATCATCAAAGCGTTGAAAAAACAAAATGGAACCGGCATCGCAGGCATCAGCACGCCATTGAATGTTGGTTGGCAATGTCGGCGTGGCTGGGCGTTGTTCCCACACCACAGGCAGCGTGGTGAGTAATTGAGACAGTGGATTAAATGGCATGGGTGTGATGTCAAGCGTGAATGAATACCGCGATATTGTTACCGAGGAACGCAGCGCCGTCGATGTGATTTATGGGTAGATGCGCAACGAGACTGACTGATCTCAATAGTCACTTTTAGGCAATACAACTGGAGCCGTATGATGACAACCATTAGCGATATTAACGCCATTCCTTTATCCGGTGATGCTTTAGTTGATGCCTTGATTGACAAAGGACCATCGTGGAATTATTTATTACCTGATGTGGGCAATGTTTTATATTACACCTTCACCGATGACGGCACACACTCTAGCGGCATTTCCAATATCACAACATTTAATAATGAACAAAAAAATGCAGCGCGAGATGCACTGACGTATGTTGCAAGCGTCACCGGCATTGATTTTGTTGAAACTAGTTTTGCAACACAAGCGCAATTTGCTTTTTTTAGTGCCAATTTGTCTGGTGCTAATACATCGGGATTAACCAGTTGGGAATCCAATTATTCTTACACCAGCGGCGAAGTGCTGTTGTCTTATGCGATCAGTGCAGATATTTTTCTGGACAGCGTTGATTTTAAGAACAATTTGAATCCAGAGCAAGGCAGCACAGGCTATCAAGTATTATTGCATGAACTTGGTCACGCGCTCGGTTTGAAACATCCTTTTGAAGGTGACACGCAATTACCAACCGCAGTTGATAATACTGATCACACGTTAATGTCATACACTTGGACGGGTGAAGCAAAAGTGGTTTATCAAGAATATGATTTAGCAGCACTGTGGTGGATTTATGGCGGCGATGGTTTAGGTGGTGAATACGGCGTCAATTCCGTCAATGGCACAACTTTAATATCAGACAATGTACCAATTTTACCCGTCAATCAATCGCTCACCGGCACTGCGCTTGCCGATCTTTTAATTGGCGCAGCAGGCAATGATTCACTCGCAGGATTAAATGGTAACGATACATTTAATGGCGGCTTGGGTAATGATTCTATTAACGGCGGTGCAGGCATTGATACTGCTATTTATAGCGGTGTGGCAGCGGAATATCAGCTCACCCGCAGCGGTCTGAATTGGACGTTGACGACGGATGCCAGCGGTGAAGGCACCGATTTGCTGACTGGCGTTGAATGGCTGCAATTTGGCGACGGGACGATGCGGCGCTTGACGCTCGCGCCCACTGATTTTAATGGCGATGGCGTGAGCGATGTTTTATGGCGCAATTCTGCCACTGGCGCTAACGCACTGTGGAAAAGTAGCAACAGTAGTACAAAGCAGACGGTGACGACGCAGGCGGATCAACATTGGCAGGTCGCTGGTGTTGGCGATTTCAACGGCGACGGCATGAGTGACATTCTGTGGCGCAATTTTGCCACTGGTGCTAACACTGTGTGGAAAAGTGGCAACAGTGCGACAAAACAGACGGTGACGACGCAGGCGGATCAACATTGGCAGGTCGCTGGCGTCGGCGATTTCAACGGCGATGGCATGAGTGACATTCTGTGGCGCAATTTTGCCACTGGCGCTAACGCCGTGTGGAAAAGCGGCAACAGTGCGACAAAACAGACGGTGACGACGCAGGCGGATCAACATTGGCAGGTCGCGGGTGTCGGTGATTTCAACGGCGATGGCATGAGTGACATTCTGTGGCGCAATTCTGCGACGGGCGCTAACGTCGTGTGGAAAAGCGGCAACAGTGCGACAAAACAGACACTGACGACGTTGGCGGATCAACATTGGCAGGTCGCTGGCGTCGGTGATTTCAACGGTGACGGCGTGAGCGATATTTTGTGGCGCAATTCTGCGACGGGCGCTAACGCAGTGTGGAAAAGTGGCAACAGTGCGACAAAACAGACGGTGACGACGCAGGCGGATCAACATTGGCAGGTCGCTGGCGTCGGCGATTTCAACGGCGATGGCGTGAGCGATATTTTGTGGCGCAATGCCAACACTGGTGTCGATGCGATCTGGAAAAGTGGTAATAGCGTTACAAAACAGTCGGTTGGAACGATCATTAGTCAAGATTGGCAAATTGTGGACGCGCTTGCCAGCGGCGATCTGCTGCGCGGCGGCAGCGGTCATAACGTGCTCATTGGTACGCTAAACGATGATGTGCTGCGCGGTGGCGCGGGCAATGATGTGTTGACGGGCGGCGCGGGGCGCGATCTGTTTCGTTTTGAGACTGCGCCGAATGCGACAACAAATGTTGATCAAATCAAAGACTTCGATGTCAACGCCGATCAATTGCAATTGGAAAATGCGGTTTTTCGGGCGTTGACGACGACCGGCGAGTTAGCGCCCGCGCTGTTGCGCAGCGGGGCACATGTGAGCACCGCTGCGGATGCCAACGATTTTTTGCTGTATGACCAAAGCACGGGGGCGTTGTATTACGACGCGGATGGTTCCGGCAGCGCCGCTGCGCCAATCCAGATCGTGACGCTGCTCGGACAACCGGCGTTGACCGCTGCCGAGGTGGCAGTGATTTGAGGAGGCGTCACCGCGAGTGGTGAGACATCGCGCTAACATAACGGCGCTTGCTCTGGTGCCGGTGGGACTGAATGCTTGTCTCGTCCCGACCGGATTGGTTTCTTTTTTAGGACGTCATCTCGTTTATGAAGACGCTTCATTCACTCAATTTCGCGGCGATGGCGCAGTCGGCAGTTGCCGCATCTGCCCAAGGATTGCGCAACCTCGATTGGTCGTGGACTACGCCATATAAACAGTGGCTGCCGCACGTTAAACCAACTGATGTGCGTGCTGATCTGGTCGCAGCATTAACGGGCGCGGTCGTCGTACTGCCACAAGGCGTCGCGTTTGCCACCATCGCCGGAATGCCGCCGGAATATGGTTTATACGCTGGCATGGTGCCTGCCATCATCGCAGCGTGGTTTGGTTCTTCACGTCATCTGGTCTCAGGACCGACGACGGCAGCATCAGTGGTGCTGTTTTCGGCGCTATCGGCGCTCGCTCTGCCCGGTTCGCCGGATTACGTCATGCTGGCGCTGACGCTGACGTTCATGGTCGGGATGATGGAGCTGCTGCTGGGATTTGCGCGAATGGGGGCGCTGGTCAATTTCATCTCACATTCTGTCGTCGTGGGTTTCACGGCTGGCGCGGCGGTGTTGATTGCAGCCAAACAGCTCAAGCATTTTTTCGGCATCAGCATGGACAGCAACGGCAATCTGCACGACATCCTGTGGCAGTTTTTGCGTCATCTGTTGGAAATCAATCCCGGCGCGACAACGGTAGCGGCCGTGACCTTGGCGGTGGGGATTGCGTGTCGGCGGTGGTTTCCCAAAATTCCCTACATGATCGTGGCGATGTTGGTGGGCAGCGTGCTGGCGCTGGGATTGAGCGAATGGCTGGGCGCAGGAATTGCAACGGTGGGCGCGTTGCCGGCAGCGTTGCCACCGTTGTCAGCACCATCATTGACGCTGGAACACATTCGCCAATTGGCTCCATCGGCGTTGGCGGTGACGCTGTTTGCGTTGACCGAAGCGGTTTCCATTGGGCGGTCGCTGGCGGCACGCGGCGGTTATCGCATTGATGGCAATCAAGAATTTATTGGCCAAGGGTTATCTAATATCGCCGGTTCCTTCTTTTCTGGTTACGTCGCCACCGGGTCTTTCAATCGCAGCGCAGTAAATTACGACGCGGGAGCGCGGACGCCGCTGGCGTCGATTTTTGCAGCATTCTTATTGATGGCGATTGTGTTGTTAGTCGCACCGTATGCCAGCTATTTACCGAAGGCGGCGATGGCAGGAATTTTGTTTTTAGTGGCATGGAATCTCATTGATTTCAAAGAGATTAAACACATTTTGCACTCCTCGAAACGTGAAACTGGCGTATTGGCAGTGACCTTTTTCTCGGCGATCTTTTTAGAATTGGAATTTGCCATTTTTGCGGGCGTTTTGCTGTCGCTGGTGCTGTATCTGGATCGCACTTCCAAGCCGCGTATTGTCAGCCTCGCACCCGATCCGCGTTTACCGAATCATGCGTTTTCGAGTTCGCCTGATGTGGCGCAATGCCCACAACTGCGGTTCCTGCGGATTGATGGCTCGCTGTTTTTCGGTTCAGTCGCGCATGTGGAGCAATTTTTTGATCGTCTGCGAGCGGAACATCCGCAGCAAAAACATCTCGCGCTGATTGCCAACGGGATTAATTTTGTTGATTTGCAAGGCGGACAGACGCTGGTGCAAGAAACGGTGCGGCGCTTTGCCAACGGCGGCGGAATGTATTTAATCAATGTGAAACAAGGACTTTGGGAAGAGATGGAACGCTGCGGCTGTTGGGAAGCGACCGACGGGCGCAACGTGTTTCAGGCGAAAACGGCAGCGATTCGCGGGATTTATCAAAAGCTGGATAAGTCGATCTGCGCGAGCTGCGACAAGCGCATTTTCAAAGAATGCAAAGGCGGCTGAGACAGTTAGTGTAAATAAGCCTTGACACCGCACAGTGTCAGGCTAAACTAACACTCAAGGCATCGCACGGCAGGCAGTCACCTTTCTCTTACTTTTGGTGATTTACGCCACATTAAGTTAGAAATTGAAATTAGCGTGCCGATAGTCGCCATATTCAATGGCATCATTTTTCACTGGAGATATTTCCGATGGCTGACGTAAAAGCAGTAAATTTGTCCGGTTTGACTGACGAACAAGCAAAAGAATTCCATGAGCATTGGAAGCATGGCACTTGGAGCTGGGTGATGATTGCGTGTGCCGTTCACGTTGTTACTTGGGTTTATCAACCTTGGTTCTAAGAACTGCTGATTTTTTTATTTACTGAATTTAAGGAGAATCTCCAATGCAAGTACCTGTCATGTTCGCTGATCCTTCCGTTGCTGCACCGAATCATCCTGAAGAAGATTGGAAAATCTGGACTGTTATCAATCCAGCCACTTGGATGGTTCCTTTCTTCGGCATCCTGTTCGTACAAATGTGGATGATTCACAGCTATGCACTGGCTCTGCCAGGCTACGGCTGGAAAGATTCCGTTCGTGTGAAGACCCCAGCAGCAGTTGTTGCACCAGCTCCGGCTGCCAGCACCACCGTTGCACAATAAGTTTTACCTCGCCAATGCAGGACGCGAGATGATGATTTAAACCTTGTCATTTCCTCCGGTATTTGTGCGATCAACCACCTCGGCACGCTTTTATTAAAGCGTTGATTCTTTGAATCAAACCGAGGTGGTTTTTTTATGTTGTTTTGTCCCGTCGGTATCTGCGCCCGTCAACCGCTTATTATTGGAACGCTTGCCTGAAGCCGATGGATTTTCTTTAGCCATCATTTAGGTGAGATATTTTCAGTGCAGTTTTCAATTCTCGAACGCTGGCGCATTTGGCGCGACCGCAAACTGGCTAGTCCAGAATTTCAACGTTGGGCAGCAGATTTCCCGCTCACGCGCTGGGAAGCCTCGCGCCGAGCGCGGGGGTTATTCGACATCACTGCCGGGTTTGTTTATTCGCAAATTCTCTACGCTTGCGTTGAGCTTGATGTGTTTAATCGCCTTGCTGCCGGCTCGCAAACTGTGGCTGAATTAGCCGAACACATGGGCATGTCAAGCACTGCGGCGGATCGTTTATTACGGGCGGCAGTTGCAATTGATTTATTAGAACGTCGTGGTGAGCACGGCTATGGTTTGGGGCGGTTAGGAATTGCGCTGCCGGGCAATCCCGGTATTGCGGCGATGGTCAAACATCATCGGATGCTCTATCACGATTTATATGATCCATTGGCATTATTTCGCGGCGAATTGGGCGAAACGGAATTAAGTCGCTATTGGTCGTATGCCTGTTCACCCAATCCGGCAGCGGATGATGATCAACGGGTGGCGGAATACAGCACGTTAATGTCAGCTTCAAGTGGTTTTGTTGCAGAAGATGCGTTGGATGCGTATTCGCTGCGGGAACATCGCTGTTTAATGGATGTTGGCGGTGGCGAAGGGCGTTTTTTAATGCAGGTCGCGCAACGTTATTCCGATCTCAATTTAATGTTATTTGATTTGCCGGCGGTCGTGGAACGGGCAGCAACTCATTTCGGCGACGTGGGGCTGGCGCAGCGCATTCAGGTACACGGCGGCAATTTGAAAACGGACGCCTTGCCCAAAGGTGCTGATGTCATCTCGCTGGTGCGGGTGATCCTTGATCACAATGATGACGGGGCGCTGCACATTCTGCGGGCGGTGCGGGCTGCGTTGCCACCCGGCGGTACCTTGTTGGTGATTGAGCCGATGTCGGAGACGCCCGGCGCAGAACCGGTTGGTGATGCGTATTTTGGGCTGTATTTGCTGGCGATGGGCAGCGGACGCACCCGTCCGCCGCGTGAACTCAATGCGATGTTGACGGCAGCGGGTTTTGATGAAATGCACATGGTGCGGACGCGCCGCCCGCTGCAAACACGCCTGATTGTGGCGCGAGTAGCCAAGAATTAAGCGGGTTTGCTGGTGTTGATCGACACTGTAAATTTAGATTGACATCTATGTCCGTTAAGCTAGACTGACACTATGCTACCGATTGATAAAAGCGCGTCGCGTATTGTTATCAAATAAGCGTGCTGATCGGAATGCTAGTGCAGCAGAATGACGCAGTAATTGCTTTGCTTTTTGGCTCGACTAAAAGTGAGTCATTGGCAGCAATTACTCAGTCTAAACCGAGTATTTCATTGTCCGGTGCGTGAAAGACTCGACAACGACACTTAAAAGAGGCAATGCCAAATGGCTAACGAGAAGAGCATGACTGGATTGACTGACGCAGAAGCAAAAGAATTCAATGACTTTTTCACGCAGGGCATGTCAACGTTTATTGGCGTTGCAGTATTTGCCCACCTGCTGGCTTGGATGTGGCGTCCTTGGCTGTAAATTTTTGGTGATTGCAGAGCAATTGTTAAGCAAATGCAATAGTTTGACAATTGCTCCGTTGCTTACTTTTATGGCGCTGGTGAACTGCCGGCGTTTCGTGTGAAACCTGAGGTTGATTCCATGGCTGACGCAAAAAGTGGAGCCGGTTTAACAGATCAAGAAGCACAAGAATTCAATGAATTCTTTACGCAAGGTATGTCGACGTTTATTGGCGTTGCTGTATTTGCACACTTGCTGGCTTGGATGTGGCGTCCTTGGCTCTGATTCGTTGGAGCTAATTCAAGGATTCGTTTAGCGGGATAGATACCAGCAACGGTGTCATCCCGCTTCAAGTTTTGGAGATTGTTCATGCACAAAATCTGGCAAATGTTTAGTCCAGCTCTCGTATTAACGGGGTTGACTGGATTTCTGTTTATTTTAGGCTTCACGATTCACTTCATTCTTTTGAGCACCGCTGAATTTAATTGGTTAAGCGGTTTGTAGTAGATAAGTGACGTGAAAAAACACGCTAAAAACAAATAAAGGCAGCCTCGGCTGCCTTTATTTGTTTCGGAATATGGGTTGAATGTTTTTAGTTAGAGCGTCACCCGCGCAGCTAAATTCTTGGGCATGATGTGATGGGCTTCGGCAATTAACACCTGCGCCAATTGCGCAGAACCCGGACAAGGCGGAATCGCCTCAACCGCACCTTTCAGTAATTGTTGCAGCCGCTCAACCGCGCCTTCAACACCCAACTCTCCCGCCGCGCTCGGACGATTCAACACCGCATCGCGCCCCACCGGTTTGCCCACTTCCTGCGCCGTGGCTGCCACGTCACGCAAATCATCGGCGACTTGATAAGCCTCGCCAATGCGATCACCAACGATGCGCCACAATTCCGCATCTGCGCCCGCGACTTGCGCCCCCGCTGCCGTCGCTGCCGCAAACAGTGAACCGGTTTTCGTGCGGTGATATTCCTCTACCGTCACGCGTGGCTCGCATTCCCACGCCTGCCCTGCCGTGATGCCGTGCGGCAATCCCACCGAGCGACTCACCGTCAACAGTAACGGTGCCAACCGCTCTGGTGTCGCTGCCAAACAGCGGGCTAAATTCTCAAATGCCAGAATAATCAAGGCATCACCCGCTAAAACTGCCAGCGGTTCACCGAAAGCGCGATGCACCGACGGAATGCCGCGCCGCAGCGGAGAATCGTCAAAACAGGGCAAATCGTCATGCACCAGCGAGGCGCAGTGCAACAATTCAATGGATGCTGCCACCGCGTCAGCAGCGGGATCATCTTGGTAACCACAAGCAGCGGCAACAGCGAGACACAGCTTCGGACGTACCCGTGCTCCTGCTGGAAAAACGGCGTGGCGCACCGCCGCTACTAAGCGCGGTGGACAGCCGGGAATTGCCACATGATCTATGGCAGCGGCCAAAGCCTGCTCGATTCGTGTTGTGGCACCCATGCGTGTCCCTCAATAACTACTAAATAATGAATCAACTGATATGACAATTGTCAGTGTACAACAAGCCAGTGAATGCTTACAAAGTCAGGGCTTAATGACGCTTAATGCACGTCACTGCAGCGCATATTCAGCGCCTGCTCCCGTTCTTCCAGCACTGCTAACAATTCCAACACCCGTAACATGCCGCTGCTGCGCCCGGGTGTGACCAGTGTTGGCGTTGCCTCCACCACCGCATCCACCAAAAACCGCGTCTCCTGCAACGCAGGTGCCGACAACGGCGCTGCCGTCACCAGTGCTTTACTCAAAATCGGCGCTAATAAACGCAGCTTGCGCGGTACCGGCACCACCGCCCGCCGTGAAATCGAATCTAATCCTTGTCGCTCCACCTGCCGCCCGATTTCGGAATACAGATACCGCGCCGCGTTAATGCCAGCGCGACAACCGATTGATAAGCCAGCGATTCCAGCATCCGAACGTTGATACAGCGCATCAGCGGCATCTAACAAACGTTGCACCACCGCCGCCAGCGCCGGGCTGAATACCGGTTGCGCCAGCCACGCTTCGGGATCAATCCCCGCTTCCCGCAGCCATTGACGCGGCAAATACAGCCGTCCATTCCGCGCATCTTCGCCGACATCGCGGCAAATGTTGGTGAGCTGCATCGCCACGCCGAGATCGCACGCTCGCGCAATCATTTCTGCGGAACGCGCTCCCATCAACACCGCCATCATCGCGCCGACCGTGCCCGCCACCCGCGCTGAATAATCGTAAACGCCAGACAAATCTTCATAAGTGCGCCCTTGCGCATCCCACTCAAATCCTTCTAACAGCGCTTCGAGCAGGCGTTTGGGCAGCGCAACATCCACCACCACTTCAGCCAGCAAGCGATCAGCCGGATCATCAATTGGGCAACCGGCATAAATGCGGTCGAGCCGCTCGTGCAACTCGGCGAGCGCTGCGGTTTGTGCGACGAGATCACCCTCGACGCAATCCACCGCGTCATCGGCGATGCGACAAAACGCATACAGCGCAATGGCAGGATCGCGGAATTTCTGTGGCAACAGGAAAGATGCCGCATAAAACGACCGCGAGCCTTCGCGCAGTCGTTCCCGACACGCAGTCAGGTCAGCCACTGTCGCGTAGGAAAAGGAAACTGGAGTGCATTTAGAGATAAGTTGAGGCATCAGGTACCACCGTATCGAGGACACGCGCCGACGATAGGACGCCGGGGACGCCCGCCCCCGGATGCGTTCCCGCACCGACCAAATAAAGACCATCCACCTCTTCGCTCTTGTTGTGTGGCCGGAACCACGCACTTTGCAAAAGGATGGGTTCCAGACTGAAACCAGCTCCCTGATAAGACGACAGCCGGTCTTGAAAATCCTGCGGCGTCGTCACCAGCGAGGTCACGATGTTGTCTTCCAAATCAGGCAACACGGTCGCGCTGAGATAGCGAGCAATTTTGGCGCGATAACTCTCCGCCACCGTCGCCCAATCCGTGCCGCTGCCCAGATGCGGCACCGGCGCAAGCACATAAAACGTGTCGCAGCCGTCGGGAGCCAGACTTGGATCGGTCGCAGTGGGGCGATGCAGATAGAGGCTGAAATCTTCCGCCAGTACCTTGTTGGTGAAGATGTCTGTAATCAGTTCCTGATAACGCGGACCGAGCAAAATGGTGTGATGTTTGACATCGGGATATTGGCGTTTGGTGCCGAAATACCACACAAACAGCCCGCACGAATACCGCGACCGCGCCAGCCGTTTGTCCGTCCACCGCTTGCGTTTGGTGGTCGCCAGCAGCTTGTTGTATGTCGTCGCGGCATCGACGTTGGAAACGATCACCGGCGCAGTCAACGTCTCGCCAGAAGTCAAACGCACTCCCGTTGCCGTACCGTTTGCAACCATGATTTCAGCGACTTCTGCCTTATAACGCAGCGTGCCGCCCTGTCCTTCAATCAAACTCACCAAACCCTTGACCAATGCGCCGGTGCCGCCCATCGCCGAATGCACGCCCCACTTTCGTTCTAAAAACGAAATCAGCACATAAATCGCAGTCACGGTAAACGGATTGCCGCCAATCAACAGCGGGTGAAACGACAACACTTGGCGGATATACGGGTCTTTGATGTATTTCGAGACCATTCCATACACAGTGCGGTAGCTCTCCAGCCACACCATATTGGGCACGATCTTCGCCATATCCGTCCAAAACGTGAACGGAATGTGCCCCAGTTGCTCAAAACCAACTTTGCACACCGCCTCGCTCATCTTCATAAAACGGTCGTAGCCGTCCACATCGGCGGGAGCAAACTGCGCAATCTGCGCTTTTACTGCGTCAGGATCGCCGTTGTAATCAAAGACTTTGCCGTCATCAAAACGAATCCGATAAAACGGATTCATCAATTTCAGTTCGATCTCATCCGCAAACACCCGCCCACACAGCGCCCACAACTCATCGAGCAAAAAGGGCGCAGTGATAATGGTGGGACCAGCATCAAAGGTGAAACCATCGCGCTGATGAACGTAAGCCCGCCCACCGGGTGCATCGAGGCGTTCGAGAACTGTGACTTGATAGCCGCGAGCACCGAGGCGAACTGCTGCTGCCAAACCGCCAAAACCACTGCCGATCACAATGGCGGCGGGTTTGGACTGATGAGATAAAGGTTCCATGAGAGTGGGAGCCGCGAGTGTCAAGTTTGCATTACCTAATTCACTGTCATTATAGGTTGACAGTATAACAGGAACCGCAGCGCATTATTGCTCAACGACGCGGATACAACGGCGGTAACGGCGTATTCGCCTCCGGCGCTGCCGTTGATTTGATTGTCAAATGTGGTGCCAACACCTGCCACGCCGCAGCGCCATTCCACGCCGTTTCAACCGGCGCATAAATCGCCCGATCCAGCGCCAGCAGCACCGTCGCCAGCTCCACTTGATTGAAATGCTGGCTCAACTCCCGCAACCCGCTGGGTGGTTGCTCCGGCCATCGCGCCAGCCCCCACGCCAATAATGCTGCTCGCGCCGCCCGCGCATCTGCTGCCACACAAGCCTGCTCAACCTGCTGCCGCGCCGTGCGCAATGCTGCTTGTTGCGCTGCGGGTGGCGGCGCGGGATTGATAACCGGCGGGAGCGCAGTTGACCGGCGGCGCTCGCGCCACCACCAACCGAGCGTCAACAGCCATAATCCGCCGAATAACAGCGCCAGCGCCGTCTCCCAACTCATTTGATAACCCGCAATTTCGGCAGATGCCGCAGCGGGAGCTGGCGCAGCAGCGGCTGGTGGCGGACTGGGCGCAGGCAATGGAGCTGGCGCGGCGGCGATTGGCGCAGGTTCTGGCACCGGCGCTGCGGCGGGTGCATTCGGCGCGGCGAGCACTTCAAGCTGACGCGCCGGAATCACCGCCACTTGTGCCTCATCGCGCTCAGTGTTCCACCACCGCAGCCGCAGCTCCGGCACCGTCAAGGTTCCAGCGCGAGTCGGCACCAGCGCCACTTTGCGACTTTTGATCGCAGTTGGCGCACTGGTGCCGCGCAGCTCCTCAGCCTGCGGCTGCTCGGCATACAACTGCGCTCCGTCCACCGCGCCCAGCTCCAGCGTCGGCAACTGCGCAGCAGTCGTGCCCAACGCAGTAATCGTCACCGTCCGCGTCACCGGCTCGCCCACGCGCAACACCGGCGGACTGGGCGTCCACTCATCGCTCAATTGCACCGAAGTTGCTGGCAGCCAACTGGTGCCAGTGCCAGCCGGTTGCGGGCGCACCGTCAGCGTGACCGGCGGCGCTCGCTCCAGCACACGTCGCCCGTTGCGCCCGGTAAATTGTTGCAATAAACCACCGCCAAAGACTTGATCTAATTCAGTAAATGGATCACGAGCGCGAGGACGACCCGCGCTGCGATCTGCAAACACCGCCTCCAAACGCGGACTTTCCAGCATCAACGCGCCGCTGCGGTGCGGAATCACGCGATAACGCCGCTCAATCACGCGATACAACTGACCGTTGATGTCAGTTTCTGACTGGCGATCTTCGCCGACTTGCTCAATGGTCGCGCCGTCTACCACCGGCTCCGATAATTGCAGCGGCTGCAACGGCTGCTCCCGCAACAGCATCCGCAGCCGGTATTCCAACGGCTGCTCAACATAAGGCGTGGCGAGATCGGTTGTCGCCTCCATCAACAGCGGTTTGCTGGCATCGGTCGCGTCATCTGCCGTCGCCGTGACGGTGATGTCGATGGGCTGACTACGCGCTGCGTCCAGCGCCAGCGCCGGAATCGTCAGCTGACCGGCGCGTTTTGGTGCCAGCTCCAGCGTCCACTGCCGCGTGTGCGCGATTGCGCCGTTGAAAACATTGATCATCGTGCTCTCGCCGCGACTGAGAATTTCAAAATCAGCAGCGAGCGGTGACACATCTGGCTCGCCGCTGGCATCGCTGTCAGCGATCAAATTAAGCGTCAACGTTTCATTGACGCTCAAGCGATTGCGATCCGTCTGAGCCTGAAATGTCGTCGTCGCCAGCGCGGTGACGGCGCAGCTCAGGGCGAACCCAGCGGCAGCGATTTTCAGCAGAAATGGCAAATGAGCTTTCACGGCAAACGTCCTTCACGGCGCAAATGTTGTAATAAAAACCGCTGGCGCAGCAGTCCGGCGGGATCATCGGGCACTCGGCGCAATTGAGCATCAAGTGCTTGTTGTTGTTCCTGTTGTTCGGGATTCAATTCTGCAAATTCCCCTTTTTCAACGGGCGATTTTTGCTCTCCATTTGACGGCGGAGGTGGCGCAGACGGTTCAGAGGTTTTTGAAGCTGGCGCTGGTTGCGACGCGGCGGCTGGCTGCAAATCCTCAGCCGCAGGTGAATTGTTCGCGGCAGATGCGGCGTCTGATTGAGCGCCAGCATCTTGTTGATCAGCGGAATTGGCGGCGTCCGTCGCAGCGTCCGGCGGCTGCTTTTGCGCACCAGCGGC
Organism: Thiocystis violascens; assembly: GCA_020721065.1. Taxonomy (GTDB): domain Bacteria; phylum Pseudomonadota; class Gammaproteobacteria; order Chromatiales; family Chromatiaceae; genus Chromatium; species Chromatium violascens_A. The sequence goes on from DYNM01000034.1 coordinate 18,071, forward strand.
TGGCGCTGACTGCGGATCAGACTGCTGATTTTTGTCGTGATTTTGATCTTTATTTTGCGATTGATTCTGCTGATTCTGTGCGGATGACGATGGCGGTTGTTGTTTCAGCAGTTGCTCAACCTGCGCCAAATTGTGCTGCGCATCGGCGTGATCTGGTACCTGCTGCAACGCTCGCCGATACGCCGCAGCCGCTTCTTCCAAACGCCCCAATCGCGCCAAAGCATTGCCGCGATTGTAAGCCGCCTCCGCGCCAGTCATTCCGTCTAACGCCGTCAACGCCTCTTGAAAAGCGCCCGCCCGATAATGCGCAGCGGCTTGCCATGCCGGATCATCAAATTGACTGGCGGCGGCAGTCGCGCCCGTTGCCAATTGTGCCGCTGCCTGTTGCGCCGGGCGTTGCCATAAATCCGCCCAACTCGCAGCTTCAGTCGGCAGCGGCATGATGAATGCCAGCGCCAGCACCGGCAGTAACCAACCTCGGCGAAACGCGACTGCCGCCAATGGCAACAGCGGCAGCAATAACCACACGCCGTCTTCGCGCCATTGATCGGAGGTGAATGCCGTCGCGGTGGCGGCAGCGGTCAACTGCGGTGCGCCCAGCGCCAGCAGCATTCGCGTATCGGCATCACCCACCACTGCCGCCACATAACGCCCGTCACCTGCGGCAGCGAGCTGTTGCAAACCAGCCGCGTCCACTCGCGCCATTTCAATCTCACCAGCGGCATTGTGGCGAAAGCTGCCGCTGCCAGTTGGAATCGGCGCACCTTTGGCGGTGCCCACTGCCAACACTGACAGCCGATGTCCAGCGGCGACGAGCTGCTGCGCGGCAGTCTGGGCGCGAGCGAGATCGCCAACGCCGTCAGTCACCACAATCACCTCGCCATGTCTGGCGCGAGCTTGCGTCAACAACTCACCTGCCAATTGCAGCGCCAAATCAAGCCGGCGCTCACCGGGCGCTGGCAGCAGCGCGTCCGTCAGCAGCGGCACCTGCGCAGCGATGGTTTGCGCGTCGCCGGTCAGCGGCGCGACGACGAATGGCTCGGCACCAAAAGCAATCAGCGCGATTTGCCCCTCAGTTGCGCCGCGCAGCAGGTCGAGCATTTCAAACCGCGCTCGCGCCAGCCGCGACGGGGCGATATCGGCGGCATTCATGCTGGGTGATAAATCGAGCAGGAGCACGCGCTGCCCGCCGGTGGTGAACACTGGCTGCGGCAGGCGCTGTGACACCGGTCCGGCGAGGGCAAGCACCAGCAGCGTCCAGCCAATACTTAATAAAATCAACGGCAATCGCTGCGATGGCGTGCTGGCGCTGGTCAACAGATGCGGCAGCAGATGCGGAGCAATCAGGCTGCGCCAGCGATTGGCATCGCGCTGCGGGTGCCGCCACAACGCCAGCACGAGCAGGGCGAGCGGCAGCAATGCCAACAACCACAACGGGCGTAAAAGCTGAATATCAAGCGTCATAATGAAATCCTAAACAAAGCGCGTAAAATTTACGGTTATGTTTATCAAAACAGTATGTTAGCTGTAAATTTTGGAAGAGTTTTGCGTTGCAAACGGCGCTGATTTTGGAACTTTTTGGCAGTTGCAACAATTTTAGGGTTTATCCGCATAGGGTTTTCCCGTAGACTGCATTTTCCTTAGTAAATCAAACCGCCGTCCCAATTTGCCTTGACCTGCGGGATGGTCGTTTCTTGAAAGAGGTTGGCACCAATGAATAAGACACTTGCAACTGCCGCGCTGTTGGTCAGCACGTTTTTTCCCGTCATCAGCGACGCTCAGGCTGGCTCCGGTCACACTCAGAAAGGCATGGCCTCCTACTATCACGACCGTTTTCATGGTCGCAAAACTGCCAGCGGGCAGCGTTACAACCGCAATCAATTCACCGCTGCGCACAAAACTCTGCCCTTGGGCACCAAATTAGAAGTCACGAATACGCGCACCGGGCGCTCGATTGTCGTCAAAGTGAATGATCGCGGGCCCTACGCCAAAGGGCGGGTGCTCGACCTGTCGCGGGAAGCCGCCCGCGAGTTGGGGATGATTCATCGCGGAGTCGCAAAAATCGAATTCCGCGTACTGTAAACAGCCAGCAGTTCCGCTCTTGAGGAGCGGTGTTTGATCGTGGTTTTAGCGTTATAAAGTGACGTCAGTTGTGCTTTCAACCTACGTCACTTTTCACGTCGAGAACCAAAACATGCACTCGTTCACTTCCTCGCTGCATTTTTTACCGCTGACGCTGGCAACCGGCGTCTTTCCCGCTTCTGCTTCCACGCTATTACCCGATCACGCATCAGGCGCACCAGCGAGTGCCGCTGAGATTTTCAATAGCAGCTTTTTTCTCACCGTCGGCTTTTCATTCATGGTCGGCTTGGCGATGGGTTTTGCGCTCAAGATCGCGTTCAAAATCGCCTTGCTGGTGATGGGCGTGATTTTATTGGGCGTTTTTGGGCTGCAATACGCCGGCGTAGTGGAAGTGAACTGGACTGGTTTGGAAGGTCATTACGATGGTTGGGCGGCGTGGTTCAGTGCCGCCGGTAGCAATTTCCTTGATTTTGCGGCCAGTCATCTCAGCGGCGGCGTGTCATTTCTCGCGGGGCTGGCGCTGGGCTTGAAATTTTAACTGCTGCTGTTTGGTTCAGTGAGCAACACCGCTGCCGCTGCCGCAATTCCTTCTCCGCGTCCGGTAAATCCCATGTGTTCCATCGTCGTGGCCTTGACGTTGACCCGCGTCACCGGACAACCGAGATCAGCCGCCAACAGCTCGCGCATCGCCGGAATGTGCGGCGCGAGCTTGGGTTGTTGGGCAATGATGGTCAGATCGGCGTTGTGTACCGCCAACCCGCGCTCGCGCAGGCTCGTCATCACCTGACGCAGCAAAATCCGACTATCAATACCGGCATAAGCGGCGTCGGTATCGGGGAAATGGTGGCCGATGTCGCCCAAACCGGCGGCACCGAGTAGCGCATCGCACAGCGCATGAATGACGACATCGCCATCAGAATGCGCAATTAAACCGAGCGAGTGCGGAATCTCTAAACCGCCGAGAATTAAACGCCGCTCTGGGGCGAAACGGTGCGCATCAAACCCTTGTCCAATCAACATGTTATAATTACCTCGCTGTTTATTTTTAAGAATAACGCAGTTGATAAATAAAGCATTTTTAAACTGACAACTGCGCCATTCCCCGCTTATTTCACCGGATACGCGACCGCATCCTTGCCATTGCGTTTCAATAAATCCCGCGTTTGTTCCGCTTCTTTGCGCGTGGCATACACGCCAGATCGCACCCGATACACCGTTTGTCCATCCGGCAAGGTCGCTTTTTGAACACTGCTGGAAACACCCAACCGCGCCAATTCTCCGCGCCGCCGTTCCGCATCCGTCGTGTTTTTGAACGAGCCAGCTTGCACCACAAAACCCGCGCCAGTGCGTGACGGCGGTGGTGGCGGTTCAACTGGCTCGTCAGCTGCGTCCGGCGCCAGTTCATCTTCCGGTGGTGGCAACTGCGGACGCGGCGCTGGCGGCGGTGGTGGCGGCGCACGATCAGCCGCTTCAACCCGCGTGTCATTGAGCAATTGCGGAAAATGAAAGGTCGGCGACACCGGCGCTGGCGTTGATTCTCGCGCTCCCGCAGCTGGAGTTGGCGGCGTGGCGGCAGGATCGGCGCGACGGGTGGAAACAATGTTGCCGCCGACTGCGCCGAGCGTGATCCCCATCAAAAACCACCACACGCACGAGCGCGGTTGGCGGTGGCGTTTTAACGGTGGCGGCGCAGGTTTCGGCGCTGCCGCTTTCACAGGTTTTGTCGCCATGACTACATCGACTCCGGCGCAGAGACGCCCAACAAATTCAAGCCATTACGCAGCACTTGCCGCGTCGCCAAAATCAATTTCAGCCGCGCATCGCGCAGCGCCGCGTCCGGCACCAAAAACTGCTGGGCGTTGTAATAGGTGTGAAATTCGTTCGCCAATTCGCGCAGATACTGCGTCAACTGGTGCGGTTCGGCGCGCAGCGCAGCGGTTTCCACCAGCTCTGGGTACCGGCTCAACGTCCGCACCAGCGCCAACTCGTGCGCGGTCGTCAGCAGTTCCAAGTTGGTCACTCCCGCGCTTGGCTCCAGCGCCAGCCCTTTTTCGACCGCCTGCCGCAACACGCTGCTGACTCGCGCATGAGCATATTGAACGTAATAGACCGGATTATCCGCCGACTGCGATTTGGCTAAATCCAGATCAAAATCAAGATGCTGCTCGCAGCGCCGCATCACATAAAAGAACCGCGCTGCGTCACAACCGACTTCGTGGCGCAATTGCCGCAGCGTCACGAATTCGCCGGAGCGCGTGGACATCTGCGCCTTTTCACCGCCGCGATACAAAATCGCAAACTGCACCAGCAACACTTCCAACCGCGTCACGTCATCGCCGAGCGCGGTCAACGCAGCTTTCACTCGCGGAATGTAGCCGTGATGATCTGCGCCCCAGATGTCAATCACGCGCTCAAAACCGCGTTCCAATTTGTCCATGTGATAGGCGATGTCGGAAGCGAAATAGGTCATCTGCCCGTTATCGCGCACGACGACGCGATCTTTTTCATCGCCGAACGCGGTGGAGCGAAACCACAGCGCCCCGTCTTGTTCATATAAATGACCGCCGCTGCGCAGCCGCTCAATCGCCCGATTGACTGCGCCGCGCTCGGTGAGCGACCGCTCGGAAAACCATTCTTGATATTCGACGCCGAAGCTGGCGAGATCGGCGCGGATGTCATCTAAAATGACATTCAGACCTAATTCAAAGACATAGCGATAACGGTTGTCGCCGAGCAGCCGTTTCGCTGCCGCAATCAAGCCGTCAATGTGCGCTTCCTTATCGCCATTTTCTCGCGCTGGCTCGTCAGCATTCGCCGCATCCAGCGGCACTCCCGCGAATACTTCAGCCGTTTCAACGCGATACATATCGCCGTGTTCACGATGCAGCGTGGCGGCGATGTCCCAAACGTAGTCGCCTTTGTAGCCGTTGCTGGGAAAGCGCACGTTTTCGCCGCACAGCTCCAAATAGCGCAGCCAGACCGAGGTGCCGAGAATGTCCATCTGGCGACCGGCGTCGTTGACGTAATACTCGCGGTGGACATCAAACCCGATGGCTGCCAACAAATCGGCGACCACTGCGCCATACGCCGCGCCGCGTCCGTGTCCGACGTGCAGTGGGCCGGTCGGATTGGCGGAGACAAATTCGACTTGCACCCGTTTTCCAGCGCCGTGCTGACTGCGCCCAAAGTTGCAGCCGGTGTCTAAAATCTGTGGAATAACAGCGTGATAAGCGGTATCGGTCAGAAAAAAGTTGATAAAGCCGGGGCCGGCGATTTCCACCCGCGCCAGCACCGGCGAGGCGGGCAGCGCGTTGACCAATTGCTGCGCGAGCTCACGCGGTTTGGTGCCGAATTGTTTGGCGAGTACCAGCGCGAGGTTGGTAGCAAGGTCGCCGTGCGCGGGGTCGCGGGTGCGATCAAGCTGCGGCGGCGGTAAAGTGGAGGCGTCAATTTGACCGTCAGCAACGAGCGTGGCGACGGCGGCACGGAGTAAGTCGTGAATCGCTGATTTCATGCGCGGGGGCTTCGTGTAGCGGCGCTGGCGCGGGGAGCGGGCGTCCGCAAGGGATTGAAAAAATAGGGGTTTTGTATGTTGCTGCGGCAGTGCATTCAACGCGCAACTTGTTAATTAGGATAACTGAATCTGTGACATCTCAACAGCGTTTACAAACGGGTTTAGCTCAGGGATTGATTCAATTCGATGCCGAGCACAAAAATATCAATTACCCCAGTTGCAATAAAAATTATCGCTTCAATTAAAAAGCGGTGGTTTTGTTTGAAGAACCTGATTCAGCATTGCGCCGTTTAGGTGGTTGATTGCTGATGTTGGGTTGTTAAAAGCAGCAACCCAGCCTACGCTGTTGCCGCGATGGGTATTAAATGCGGTTGTCATTGTTATTGAGAGCAGCCAGTCATTTTAGTGAATCAGATTTAGCTAAATGGATCGGTGATTTATCCAAGCTAATTTTTTGTCTAAGTTTGGATAAAAAATAAAACCCCGTATCAATTAAGAAGCGAGGGTTCGGACTGAAGTTGCTGAGGTTGGGTTGCCAAAAGCAGCAACCTAACCTACGCTGCTAAACATTCTCTTAAGCGACTTCGCGCATAGGGCGAACGCGTGGCTCCGGAAGTGGTCGCTGTTCAGCTTTAAAGTGGCGGATTACATCCTCAACGACAGCGCAAAGCTCGCCATAAAGAGCGACGGGATCATCTCCATGTATTCCGGTGATGAGGTCAGGGCATCTGCCGATATAAACCTGATCTTCCTCACTCCAATCCACCCATTTATGATACTTATCGAACGCTTTCATTTGCTCACCATTTCAATTGCTTGCACGACATCTTTTTCTTGATATTGCTTCGCGTCATCACCTGACTGTCCGCTCACAGTCACGGCACCAGGGTATTTCGGGTGAACAAACTTTCGGTGCGATCCTTTTCCACCTCCAGTAATTTCTGTAAAGCCGGCGTGTTTCAGCCTTTTGAGCAAGTCACGAATCTTCTGTGGCACTGGAAACCCCATTTTCCTAACGAGTAGGTTAAGCGACTTCGCTGGCATGACATTTCAGAATAAGCACTGCGGGGTTTGCTTAGGCAATGCTTGCTAGTTGTTGGGTTGCCAAAAGCGGGAACCCAACCTATGCTACCCATTTCACCGACAAGACAGGGCAATTTTTATGAAAATTGGTAGTAGCACGAGTGATCTATTCGCTCATCGCGCCCAAGTCACGAATCTGACCAGCCATGCCGATAGTTCCGCGTCATTTGCCTCTGTTCTGGCTGAAAAAACTCAGGAAGCCACTGAAAATATTAGTTCCGCACCGGTCAAGAAGTACGACTTCTCAAACATGACCCGTCAAGAAATTTGGAACTGGTCGAATGAAAAAATCTGTAATGGCGAAATTACGCCATCTGAAGGTCTTACATTTGCAGCCATGACCATGAAAATTCGGGTGTCTGATGGTCAGTCAGTCCCTCTTGGTGAAGATACAGAACGCTTTGACTTCACGCAAAAGGTACGCGACGGCATCCAAGTGGCTCTTGCCCGCAACGATCAAGTAACGCTGAACATGTTACAGTCGGTCATGTTAACTATGCAGAAAGAACAAGATCAGTTCAGGTCATCGGTGTAAATTAACAAGCTTAGGAAATCGAGAATCGAGAATCGAGAAAAGGTCGGTTTTCCGACCTTTTTGTGTACGCCGAAAGATCAGCGGATGTAAATCTGTACGGACATAGTATTCCATGGTGAATTGATAGATGTGCTCTGATACCGGAAAGTACCGCTTTGGTTGCCATTCAAGTTATATTCTCGCAGAAACCCAACTACGGTTTGTCCTGCAGTGCAAGGCCAAGTGTAGTAGCCACCCGTGACACAAACCGGTGTGCTGGCGATCAGTGCCGATGAGGGCAGAAGACTGCCATTCATCCACGCAATTCGGCTGGTGCCATAACCGATTTCTAGAATACCTGCGCCCATCCATGAACCGCCATGATCGCATACGGTCGTTATTAGACCTGCCGTATATTCCCATCCTCCGCAATTTTGTGATCCAACAGCATAAACGTACATTTCGGTCAGTGGCGGCGCTGGCGCACGCGCAATATCTGCATCTTCCTGAAAGTCCTGAGTTTTAGCCAGAATCGGTTTTCCAAGGCTGGACAATTCTGGTGTGGCTGTCAGGCTTCTAGGTTGCTCAATATCCAGCATCTGATTGATATTTTGGGAATAAGCGTGTGTACTGAAAAGCGTTACCAGTGATAGAAATAATGACCATCCAAATTTTTTATTCATCGAGAACCTCCAAAAGTTCGTTGTCACATGTACCCAAATAAAATTGTGGATACGCGCTCAAGTGTTTGTTAAGCATAAGCTGATTTTACTAGCAATCACACTGATCGAATAAATCAGCATTTTCTTTAGCGCAAAATACACCTAAATTCTAATCCCACAAAAGAAAACCCCCGCCTCAATGAAGAAGCGGGGGTTTTGGATTAAAACCCTGGCAGTAACCTACATTCACATGGGGAGACCCCACACTAGCATC
>DYNM01000067.1 GCA_020721065.1 Thiocystis violascens
CCAGCACCGGCTTTTTGGATTGTGCCAGCAAGGTCGGCGTGTCCATGCGCGCATCGTCCTTGTAATAGCTGACCACGCTCTTGGCCGCCGCGCGGGTCTTTTCGCAATAGATAAAATCCATGTCGATCAGCGTGTCGCCTTTGCCCTCGGCTACCAGTTTTTCAGCCTTGGCCAAAAGCGGAGCAAGATCGGCCTTGTACTTGGCCTTGTAATCCTTGAGGTGATAGCCCGCTTCCCAGGTCTGCGGCGCAATCAGAATGGCCGAAGTAATCGCCGCATCATCCTTTTCCGCCAGCGCCCAAGCTGTCTGGTTGCCGCCGCGCGAATGCCCCATCAAGGCAATGCGCGTCGCGCCCTTGTCTTTTAGCCAAGCCGTCCAAGCGGCAATCTCGCCCACCGCATCGGTATGCTTATGCACATGCGGCGTGGGGCAGTCGTACATGCTTGAGGCACGCTTATCCAACCCCAGGCTCAGGTTAATCGCCAAGGTGTTATAGCCCTTGGCCTTCAAGCTCGTTTGCAAGGCCTGAAGCAAATCCATTTTATTGTGCGCCAGCGTGCCATGCGTAATCAGCACCACCCCGTCCTTCATCGACTTGCCTGATGCAAGCTCCAGATTACCGCGCAGCGTCAAATCATTCAGTTTGGTTGTGACTTCTTCCGCCTGCGCCGGAGCAAACACCGAAACGGTCAATAACATGGCCGCAACCGCCCAAAACCGCTGCGCGCCCACAAGACGATTTGCAAACATAAACAACACCTCAAACACGGGTTAAAAAGTACGCAAACATTAACCCAAGGTGCGGGTAATGCGTCATAACGATTTTCAATAGATGCGCAAGTTCAATGTGCGACTGACGGCCAAAATGCCTTGCCCCCCTTGCAAAAGGATTTAAGGCCGTGGCATGGCATGGCATCCCCCCCCGCCCCCTTTTTTCAAAGGGGGGAAGCGGTGTTGGTAGGGTGGATAAGCGCAGCGCATCCACCTTTAGCGCGTGGGCATTGGTGGATGCGCTGCGCTTATCCACCCTACGAAAGCAAGGTAGCGACGTAACCCGGATGGAGCGCAGCGGAATCCGGGCTACAACTCGAACAAGGGTTAGACGATTGCAAACATTAACGCAACGAGCGAGCAATTTGTCATAACGATTTTCAATGCACGCGCAAATTATTCACACGACAGACAACACAGGCTAATTCAACGTCAGTAATGGTAGCGACAGGCGATAATAACGAGCGACTGATTTTCAACGCTGTAGACCAAGCGGTTTGTGTCATCAATGCGGCGCGACCAGAAACCCGCAAGGTTTTCCCTGAGAGCCTCTGGCTTACCAATCCCTTCAAAAGGGTGGCGAAGGCAGTTTTTGATGAGCGCATTGATGCGCTTGAGAGTCTTCTTATCTTGGCCTTGCCAATACTCGTAATCGTCCCAAGCGGCCAGCGTCCACGTCAATGTGAGAAGCTTTAGCTCACTCGGCATCCGCTAAATCCCGTTGCACAACCGTCCCTTGGCGGAACTGTTCCAGTGAACGCACCAGATGCGCGGCATTCTCAGGCGAGCGCAGAAGATGGACGGTTTCCATCAATCCATTGAAGGTTTCCAACGACATGACGACTGCATCAGGGGCATCTCGTCGCGCAATGACCGTAAAATCAGCATCATCAATCACTTGATCAATCACATGTTTGAAGCTGTTACGAGCCTCGGAGAAATTCACAACACGCATTGTATGGCTCCTGTTGAGTTGCTCTATTTGACGTACAAGTCTAAGACTAGTTAAGCCTGACTTCAAATGAGCTTCAAAAAGTAGCGCACGGGAAGATGATGCACCGATGTGCAGCGTTTATGCCTCTACGCCGTATTGGTGCGCAGCAATGTCCCTGTCGGCATAGTCCACCACATTTTTAAT
>DYNM01000050.1 GCA_020721065.1 Thiocystis violascens
CTTCAAGGTTAAAACCTGACCGCGGGATTCCTTAACTTAATGGCATTGCGGCTAACAACGTTTCTAAGGTTCAAAGTTTCCTAAACCTCATAGGTTTAGGAAACTTAGCACCTGCCAGGTTAGGAATCTTAGCACCCGGCGGTTAATACCTCCATTGGTTGGCAGGGACTACCGAAAAATGACTTTTCAAAACCGCCATTGCGTATATTCATTGGATAAATCATGCGTTGTTGCATAGTGCGCATCTTCATTTGAAAACAACGGAAGGTGTGAAACCGGTTGATGCGGATTGGCAGCAACCTCGTTTAAGAGATTTCTGAATTGGCACATCATGGTATGCGGTGTGTCCGGCTTGAAACGGGCGCGGTCGTAGTTCAAAGAGCCAAACAAACGGTCTTTGGTATGCGTCAGGTGCATGTAGAAATGAATGTAGAAGGTATATGGAAATGCTTCTTCATACACCGATTGCACCCCGGCGAGTGGCAATGTCGGTTCAAAGAAGTCTGGATAGGTGACGGCTAAACAACACACATCGGAGAACGCGGTATTTTCTGGATGAAAAATCAAATTGTCCAGAAGTTGTTTGCAGTATTTGAGATTGGCGATATTGCGGTAGAAATCGCGCATCGCTTGCTTGCCGCGTTCCAGCATTTCACTAAAACTGGGATTGCCGCTGAAATCGGTGCAAATATACGCCGCCATTGCATAATGTCCTAAGATGCCTTTAAGTTCTTTGCGGTTTCTGTAATTAAAATCCGCCATGCTGATGATTTGAGTCTGGCCGGTCAAGCGGTGCAACAAGGTGTGCAGCAACAAGGTGGAAATCAGCAATGACGTGGTTTGTGTACCAGTATTCAAAGCAGCAAAAGCCTGGGCGGTTTTGCTGTCAAAGATCAATTTTTTCATCACTGGCTGCGGTGGATTTTCAGGATTGGGTTTAAAATCGCATGGACATTGCGAGCCTTTGAATTGCGCCAGTGACTCTGCGCCGTACACGGGATCATTGCCGGTGTTGGCGAAGTGTTCGTGTATCCACATCGCATAATCGGCATATTGAACCGGCAATTCTGGCAAAATCACGGGGTGTTGTTGGTGAAAACCCTGGTAATACGCAGAGAATTCCTGGTTAAACAGCGTGATGGCTTGATCATCAAAACTGAAGTAATGAATACAATACGCAAAAATGTGCTCTTGTTCGCCCAGTTTGATTAACACACTGTCAATCATATAACCGGGTTTGACGGTTTTGAAGCGCGCTTCAGAAAAGAAGGTGACGATTTTATCGCGTTGTTGCGCAACCTCCAGGGTGCTGAAATCCAGCAGTGGAATCTCTAAAGACTGGAAAGGTTCAATGCGTTGCCAGGCGTGGTGATCTTCAAGAAACAAACGGGTTCTCAATGGTTCATGGCGTTGTATCATCGCGTCAAAGGCTTTTTGCAATGCGCTGCGATCAAGTTTGCCGTAAAGATGAAATGGCATCCAGAATAATTGATCTGCCATGCCAAATGCCGTGAACATTTGAAACAGGCTTTCTACTTCCAATACCACAGGAAATAACTGGCCATCGCGCGGCACAGGTTGAATAGAAGTTGGTTTGGCGAATTCTGAATTATGGTGTTCAAGCGCGTTTGCCATGGTTCTGATGTTGGGCATTTCAAATAAATCATGAATGCCGAGTTGAAGATTGAAAACAGTTTGTAATTCAGACACCATGCGCAATCCAAGTAGCGAATTTCCGCCCAAATCAAAAAAATCATCCAGCACGCCAATGCGTTCTATTTCTAGTGCGTTTTGCCAAATTTTAGCGAGTTCTTGTTCAAGCGCAGAGACCGGCGCAACATAGTTGTCTGCCAGGTTGTCCGGCGCCAGCGCGGCCAGGGCGTTGCGGTCAATTTTGCCGTTGGGCGTCAGCGGCAGGCGCTCCAGCACAGTTAACTGGCTGGGCTGCATGTAATTGGGCAAACGCGCCGCCAGGCTGGCTTTAAGCGCGGCCGTGACGCTGCTGGCATCTACGCCGCCAGCCAGAGTCAAATACGCAATCAGGCGCTTCTGGGTGTGTTTGGGATATACCACCGCCACCGCTTCCTGCACTGCCGGATGCGCCCGTAGCGCGGCTTCAATGTCTCCCAAATCAATGCGGTAGCCGCGCAATTTAATTTGATGGTCAAGGCGTCCGAGGAAATCGAGCGTGCCATCGGGTAGCCAGCGCGCCAAATCGCCGGTGGTGTAGATGCGTTCGGCCCGGCCAAATAGTTCAATTTTCAGGAATTTTTCGGCGGTCAAGGCGGGTGCATTGAGATAGCCGCGTGCCAAGCCTTCACCGGCAATGCAGAGTTCGCCCGCTATGCCCAGCGGCAACGGCTGCTGGCGTGCGTCAAGGATGTATACGCGGGTATTGGCGCGTGCGCGGCCAATCGAGACATAAGGCGCAGTGTGCGCTGGCAACGTGCCAGGCAGGCGGTACAAGGTCGGGGTAATCACCGCTTCGGTGGGGCCGTAGGCGTTAAAAATCGTCAACGCCGGAAAACGAGCGCGCGTTTGCTGCGCCAGGCCGGCAGGCACAGCTTCGCTGCCCAGAATCAGCATGCGCAAGGCCGCTAAATCCTGCGCGAGCGTGTCAATTGCCAGCATTTCTTGCCAATACGCGGGCGGGAGGTCGGCAATCGTCACTGCCTGGGTTTGCAACAAAGCCCGCAACTCCGCCGGCGGCAACAGGCTGCGCTTGACCAGTACCACGCAACCACCGCGCAACCAGGCGCTGAACAGTTGCTCCAGCGAGATGTCAAAGCTCAAGGAGGCAAATTGCAACACCTTGTCATCCGCAGTGGGTTGATAATGCTGCAAAACCGCCTGGAGATGCAGTGCCAACGCGCGATGTTCAACCATGACACCTTTCGGCGTACCAGTGGAACCGGAGGTATAAATCACATAGGCTAAATGGCCTGGTTGAATATTCAGCGCAGGATTGCTTACCGGTTGCGTGTCCAAGGTGATTTCATCCACACACACGAGCTGGCATGGGTGCGCCAATTCTGCCAGCGGCAAGCGCGGACGCAAAACGCTTTGGCTCAACAGCAAAGGCACGCGGCTGTCTTGCAACATCGCCAGGATACGCGCTTGGGGATAGGTGGGGTCAAGGGGCACATAAGCCGCGCCCGTTTTAAGCACCGCCAACACGCTGACCAGCATGACCGGCGAGCGTTCAAGGCAAATCGCCACCAACGTATCGGCCTTGCCGCCGCCCAAGCTGAGTAAATGGTGTGCCAGTTGGTTACTTTTAAGATTCAGTTCGGCATAGCTGAGACTGTCATTTTCACAGCGCAACGCAATCGCGTCCGGCGTTTGCGCAACCTGTTGCTCAAACCAGTCCACCACGGTTTGAGAATGTGGATAGTCCACTGTTGCGCTGTTCCATGCCTGAAGCTGCGCAATTGCCTGCGCATCCAACAGCGGCAATTGGCCAAGCGGTAGGTTGGGATAATCGACAAGCGCTGTGAGCAAGCGCTGAAAATGCCCGGCCAACGCTTGCCAGGCCGCCGGCCAAGACACGCGCCCGCCGTGACTGGCAATCCCAATCACGGTGTCGTCCGTGGTGTCCTGTCCCGCTTCCAGCCAGACCATGGCCGGCAATTCGGCCAATGTGGTCTTGCCTTTCAACCCAGGTTCGCGCAACGCCAAATCCTGCAAATAGCTACCTTTAGCTTGAATTTCTTCCAGTGTTTGCGCAAATGCCTGGCGCGCCTGGGCAAAGGTTTGCGCCGTATCAATCTGGAGAGTCAAGGGAATGCGTGGCGCAAAATAATTTTCATAACCGGCAATGGAATTCGCCAAAGACGGATACCCAAAACCAAAGCTGACAGTATCGCTTTGGCTTAAGCGTGCCAGCAAAACGGCGAATGCCATGGTTAAAAACGCCGCGTCGCAGCTTGGCGGGTAATTTATTTGCGCCCGCGCGGCCTTGCCAGAGGCATCCTGTTGAAAAAACGGCGTGAGTGGTGTTAAAGCGGCTAATTGGCGCGTCCAATACGGCTCGTGGCGGCAATAACGCGCATCCAGGTTGGTTAAATCTTGCCACTGTTGCGCAGTGGGCGAGGCCAGCCGTGCGCCGATAGACAGGCCACAGCGTTCCAACCACGCGGCGGCGGGCAGGTTGTCGCCAGTTACAGACAGCAATTGCCCAACCGCCAAGTCTTTGCTTGCCGTGGCAATTTGTAAAGCGCCGTCGTGCAACGCCAGCAGTGTGCCAGGCGGTTGCTGAGAAACCTGGTCTAAGACTTTGGTTTTAAGCGGAATGAACACCTGCCCGCCGGCAGTCAATTTGGGCAAGCCGACCGCATTGCGGTAAGTGCCCAGGTTCAGCGAACGCGCCAACGCATCCAGGCGCTCGGCGGGTTCAGCCCAATTGAACGCGCAAGCCGCTTCGGGGCGATGCCACAAACCGTAATAACTGCGCTGGCTGAGGTCTTGTTTGAGCGGTTGCAGGCGGTTTTCCTTCAGCGCTTGAACCAGTTCAACAAACGCGCTATATGCGGCGGCATAGCATTTCAAATTCAAACTCAAGGCCGTGTCATCTGGCGTGATGTCAACCGGCACTTGTTGCAAAATATCGCCGCTGTCAATGCCTGCCGCCATTTCATGCCAGGTCACGCCGTGCTGTTGTTCTCCCAGACGCAACGCATGTGTGGTTGAATGCACACCGGCATAACGCGGCAATAACGAATCGTGAAAATTAATCGCGGCTTTGCGCGGTAATTTTAGAATCTCGGCCGGAATTACCCAGCCATTGACGATGCTGAAAAGATAATCGAAACTTTGATTGTGCAGAGCAGAAAGCAACGCGGATGAGTGCGCAAAGCAATTCAACTCATGGTGTTCGGCCCAAACTATGACTTCTGCATCAGGAGAAAAAATCCCCTGAATATGTCCTCCTTGTTTTAACCAATATTCGGCGCAACGGATAAGTAAACTGGTTTCACCCAGCATAAAACAACTGAATGAGGGAGTTTGAGTGGTTTGTATCATGCTTCACCTTGTTTAAAGTGCGTAGGTTGGGAAGGTCAAAGTTTCCTAAGCCTTCCAGGCTTAGGAAACTTAAGCGTACCATGAGTGCTTTAGAAGCGTGTTATTTGCCGATACAGCTTGTGTCCGGCTCCTTACCGGGATTCGCCATGAATTGCTCCGCAATGCTGATAGGACATTTTTCACCTAAAACAGTGACATGCGTCAACCCTTTCATCACATAGAAATAACTGTTTGGCAAGGTTTCAGAAATATGCCGGCCCCACACTGGCGGCGCGTAGGGATCATATTCACCCTGCAAAATCAACACCGGCAGATCAGACTGCACGGGCAAATCTTGCTCTTCAGGGGCAGTGGTGTGTACCCATTTATCGCAAATCTCTTTAATTTTCCCACCTAAAACTGCCGGTTGGTAATAAGGTAAACCAACCCATGAATACATTCCAGCAGCCTTTTCAATCGTTTCTTTGTTTTCTGAATCCACAATATCATGGCACACTGTCGAATAGTAGCGTCCCCAGCTTGTGCTAATCGCATGGCCACCAGCTTGTTGTGCATTGATGGTTTCAATCAAGCCGCTGTACTGTTCTTTATAAGTGTCATAGAGGAGTTTTGGCAGTCTGGGAATGGGATTGGCGCTAAACAATTCACTCACAATATAGTCGCTGAACAGATTATCGTTTACCAGGACATCTACTGGCTTACAAGTTGCGCCTTCTTCACAATGAGGATTTTGAACAGCTAATTTAACCGGTGTTTTGTCCAGGCGCTTGATAATCTCTGTATACGCCAATTGCAACTTGGGATACTTCGCATTGCACTCCGCGTCGGCTTTACAATTATCAAACACGCTATTCAAACTATTGACTTGCGCGGCAAGCAGATTGGAATACAACCAAACATCCGCAGGAATTGCAGAATCCATGATTACGCTACGGATATTGCTAGGATACATCCGCATGTAGTTGAGTGTTAAATAGGTTGCGTAAGAATAGCTGAAGATGTTTATCTTCTCATAGCCAAAAGCCTTTCGGATAGCCTCCATATCTTGCGCAGTTTGTTTGGTGTTATAAACATCGAGGTTATTTTCTTTGCGCAAGCGTTTGCCACACGCATCCACTGCATCTACTTCATGCTTGACGTGTTCTTCAATGCTGAGGTCTTTGCCAAAATCTTTGGCATGGGCTTCATCTATTTCCGTGCATTCCAGATTGGGGATGGACTTGCCGACGCCACGGTGATCATAAACAATGAAATCACGGTCTTTGGTGAAATCTGGATACATAGGAAACAGGACCGGGATCATTTCGGCAATCTTGCCGCCGAAGGACGTACCGGCAAATAACACAGGATCGGCTACCGGCGTGCTGCTGCGGCTTTTGGCTTTGGCGACAAAAATCTTGATTTTTTTGCCTTCAGGCTTGGCGTAGTCTTCCGGTACGCTCAAATAGCCACATTCCCATTTGGCTTTAGTTTCCGCGTAGTTATCGGGGCAGGCGGTGGGTTCCATGGCGGTGTTTTCAGCCCCGCATACAGAGACCGCGGGAAACAGCGCAAGCGCACATAAACCGGTGAGTTTCTTAAACATTGTCAAAGCCTCTTTATTTAATTCAGTTTGAGATTCATGATGATTTTTCATAAACAAGACAACCTGGTTACTCACCTTACGCATATTAACGAGAATAAGGTGTATAACGTATAACATTTATATTACTAATTTATTTCACACTTTACGCACCGTCGTAATTGTAGGTTGGAGTGAGCGTTAGCGAACTTCAACCTACAACCACTACAACTACTATAACTACTACAACTACAACGGCGCGTAAAGTAAGGAGAGTGTATACTTCTTCAGTTTAGAACGTCAAGTAGGAAAAAATAGGGTAATTACAATATACATTAATTTAATAATCAGTTTGTAAAGTGTGTAAAAATAAATTAATATCTTAGGAGTTACGCATTGACAAAAATTTGAGAATGTGAATTAACAAACTCGAACTTT
>DYNM01000068.1 GCA_020721065.1 Thiocystis violascens
AAAACAATAGCTTATAAGACAGTTAATTGCATATTTTGGCGTGTTGCTATTTTTGAATGCACCGCCGTTTGATAATGTCACAAAACTCAGCTTTTTCAATGAGATATTAAAAAGTGAGTTTTAAATCCGTAGGATTCAGACAACATGAAGAGAATCTTAATCAACGCAACCCAGCCCGAAGAGCTGCGCGTCGCGGTGGTTGATGGATCGCGCTTATATAATTTCGATATCGAAACGCGCACCCGTCGCCAAGTTAAGTCTAACATTTATAAAGGGATTATCACCCGCATTGAGCCAAGTTTAGAAGCCGCTTTCATTGATTATGGCGCAGATCGACACGGCTTTTTGCCGCTTAAAGATGTTGCCCGCAGCACTTATTTTGTCGAAGGCGACGAAGAATGGGTCGAAGGCGATGAAGCCGCACAACCTATTGAAGAACCTCAAAATAATGCTGGTGGTCGTCCTCAGATCAAAAACGTCCTCAAAGAAGGTCAAGAAATTATTGTCCAAGTCGATAAAGAAGAACGCGGAAATAAAGGCGCAGCTTTAACGACTTACATTAGTTTAGCAGGACGTTATTTGGTGTTAATGCCGAATAATCCTCGTGCGGGCGGGGTTTCTCGACGCATCGAAGGCGAAGATCGAACCGAAGCGCGTCAAGCCTTGAACGGTCTGAAAATGCCCGAAGGCATGGGCGTGATTTTGCGAACCGCTGGAGTCGGCAAAAATACCGAAGAACTCGCGTGGGATTTGGAATATTTGCTGCGTTTGTGGCAAGCGATTAACGAATCCGCATCGAAACGGTCTGCGCCGCTGTTGATTCATCAAGAAAGCAACGTCATTATTCGAGCCATTCGTGACTATTTACGCGAAGATATTAACGAAATCTTGATCGATGACGAAGCCGTGTTTCAAGAAGCCAGTGATTTCATGCGCCACGTCATGCCGCACTGTTTGAGTCGGGTCAAATTGTATCGTGACAAAGTGCCATTATTTACGCGCTACCAAATCGAAAGCCAGATCGAAACCGCTTTTCAACGCGAAGTACGTTTGCCATCGGGCGGATCGATTGTGATTGATCACACCGAAGCGTTGTTATCGGTCGACATCAACTCGTCACGCGCAACCAAAGGCGGTGACATTGAAGAAACCGCGTTAAACACCAACCTCGAAGCGGTCGACGAAGTGGCGCGCCAATTACGTTTGCGAGATTTGGGCGGATTGGTAGTCATTGATTTCATCGATATGACCAATCATCGCAATCAACGCGAAGTCGAAAATCGGCTCAAAGAAGCCCTCAAACAAGATCGGGCGCGGGTTCAAGTCGGACGGATTTCGCGGTTTGGATTGTTGGAAATGTCGCGTCAACGGTTGCGTCCGTCGTTGGGTGAATCGAGCCAAGTGATTTGTCCGCGTTGTAATGGTCAAGGCACGGTCAGAAGCGCAGAATCCCTTGCGTTGGCGATTTTGCGGTTGATCGAAGAAGAAGCAATGAAAGGCGGCACGGGTCGTGTGATCGCGCAAGTCCCTGTAAATGTTGGCACTTATTTGTTGAACGAAAAACGTCAGACTTTACAAGATATTGAACATCGCCAACAAATTAGCGTGGTGATTATCCCCAATCAATATATGGAAAGCCCGCATTACGAAGTGTTGCGAGTGCGTGAAGATGAGAAAGTGGTCGAAAAACCTAGCTACAATCAAGTAGTTAAGCCTCAAGGCACGGTCGATGTCGATTATTCAACGATCAGACCCACCGAATACGAAGAACCAGCGGTGAAAGGCATTGTGCCGACTCGTGCGCCAATGTTGCCAGAAAAACCGAGTTTTTGGGCGTTAATTAAGGAAAAATGGCAAAATTGGACGGC
>DYNM01000035.1 GCA_020721065.1 Thiocystis violascens
CGATTGAAATTGCCGGCTTGAGCAAAGCCTTTGCGGAACACACCAGCGATACTCAATTCTGCGCCATCGGTTCAGTCAAAAGTAACATCGGCCACTGCGAAAGCGCGGCGGGCATCGCCGGTTTGAGCAAAATTCTATTGCAATTCCAGCATCAGCAACTTGTGCCATCGCTACACGCGCAACAGCCCAACCCGGAAATCAATTTTTCTAACACGCCGTTCACGGTGCAGCACACTTTAGCTGCCTGGCCTAAACCAAACTCCCCACGCCGCGCCGGTATTTCCTCGTTTGGCGCGGGCGGCGCCAATGCGCATCTGATCCTTGAAGAATGCCCAGAGCAGGTTGAGCAAAAGGTGCCGGCGTTGCCGCTGTTGGTGCTGTCGGCGAAAAATACTGAACGTTTACAAGTGTATGCGCGAAATTTTCTGGCGTTTCTGCACACCCACACACCGGATCTCAATGAATTGCTTTATACCCTGCAAGTCGGGCGCGAAGCGCTGGAAGAACGTTTGGCGTTTCAAGCCGGTTCGTTGGAAGACGTGCGCGGCAAGTTGCAAACTTTCCTGGACGGCAGGGAAGACGGGGTGTTTCGCGGCAATGCCAAACAAAGCAAACACGCTTTGGCGGTGTTTGCCGCTGACGACGATTTGCAGCAAGTGGTAGACACCTGGATTGCCCGCCGCAAGTACGCGAAACTCATGGATTTGTGGGTGAAAGGTCTGGCGCTGGAGTGGCGCAGCCTGTACGCGGGGGCAAAACCTAAACGCATCAGTCTGCCGACTTATCCTTTTGCGAAGGAGCGCTATTGGTTGGCGGATGCGCCTGTGGCGACGCGGGAATCTATCCGCCCCACGCCAGTGGAGGTGCCAGCGTTGTTGCAGCGTTTCGTTCCCCAAGAAACGGCGGCGTTGGCGCGCTATGTCGCGCAAGCCGAGGCGTTGAATGCGTTGCTGTGGCCGCTGTTGCAGGCGCAATTGGCCAGCGTGGATGAAGCGGCGATCTTGCCGTCGTTTGCCGCTTGGCTAGATGCCACGCGCACCGTGTTTGCCCATGCAGAACAAAGCGTTGGCACTGACAGCGTGGCGCTGTGGCAGCAATGGGACAGCAATAAGGCCAGCGAGGCGGCTGTGCCCATGCAGGCAAGCATGGTGTTGGCGGAAGCCATGCTGCGCGCGCTGCCGGCGATTTTGACCGGCCAAACGCTGGCCACGACGGTGATGTTTCCCAACTCGTCGATGGCGATGGTGGAAAATATTTATAAAAACAATGCGTTGCCAGACCATTTCAATGATATTTTGGCTGATCTAGTGGTGGTCTATCTTGATCTGCGCCGGCAACAAGACCCCGGCGCAACAATCCGCTTGTTTGAAATCGGCGCGGGCACTGGCGGCACCAGTGCAGTGATTTTCCGCAGGCTTGGCGCGGCGGAGAAACAACAGATTCAGGAATATTGCTACAGCGATGTGTCCAAAGCCTTCCTGATGCACGCCGAAGCCAATTATGGTCGGGACAATCCGTTTTTGCGCTATCAGATTTTCAACGTCGAGCAACACCCGCAAAGCCAGGGCATTGCTACGGGTGTGTATGATGTGGTGATCGCCGCCAATGTGCTACATGCCACGCGCAATCTTGAGCAAACCCTGCGCAACGCCCAAGCCCTGCTCAAACCTGGTGGGTTGCTGCTACTCAATGAGTTGTCGCAAAACAACTTGTTTTTGCATCTGACCTTCGGCTTGTTGGAAGGCTGGTGGCGGTTTGATGATCCCGCACGGCGCATCGCTGGGTCGCCCGCAGTTGCGCCGCAAACCTGGCAACAGGTGTTGCAAGACCTGGGGTTCCGTCAGGTCGTGTTTCCGGCGCAGGCGCTGCACGGTTTTGGGTTGCAAATCGTGGTGGCGGAAAACACGCTGCCGACGGTTCTCGGTCTGGTTCCTACGCGCCAGAATGGGAATGAGTCTGCCAGCGCGCCGCTAGAGCGACGCGCCACTAATTCCCATAGGAACTCAGGGAACGAGGAAATTGTCCACCCAGCCTGGTTGGAAAGCCACATCAAAGACACCATCACCGTAGCGCTTTCCGAAGCCTTGAAAGTGGACTCGGACAAGCTGGATCACGATGACTCTTTCTCCGATTACGGCGTGGATTCCATCATTGGCGTGCGCTTTGTCGAATTGCTCAATCAGACGTTGGGCATCGAATTGGCGGTGACGGTGATTTTTGACCACAGTTCAATCAACCGCCTGGCCAAGCATATTGTCGCCGCCCATGCTGGCGCGGTGTCCGCAGCCTTGGGACAGGATGTGCTGGTTGAGGCAGATGATGTTGATAATGTACAGCGGATTAAGCATAGCGTATCCACCAACGCTGCTGCGCCGGGTGTAGACGTACCGCTGGAGCGACACGGGACGCATTCCTACCGAAACGGTGGGAACGAGGAAGAAAAAGAAGACAAACCGGCGATTGCGATCATCGGCATGAGCGGGCGTTTCCCGCAAGCGGACGATGTGCAGGAACTCTGGCAACATCTCGCCAATGGCGATGACTTGATTGAAACCGTCACGCGCTGGGATTTTTCCGCGTATCTGGCGGAGAATAAAAATTTTTGTAACAGCGGCGGCTTTCTGCGCGATGTGGATAAATTTGATCCGCTGTTTTTCAACATCTCCGGCAGCGAAGCCAATTACATGGATCCGCAGCAACGCCTGTTCCTCCAAGAAGCCTGGAAAGCGCTGGAAGATGCGGGCTATGCCGGGGCGCGCATTGAAGGCTGCAACTGCGGCGTGTATGTGGGCGGCGACCAGACCGATTACAGCCGCTTATTCAATGACAGCCTCCCGGCGCAGGCGTTCTGGGGCAACATGGGGTCAATTATCCCGGCCCGCGTGTCCTACTATCTTGATTTGCAAGGCCCGGCGGTGACGATAGACACCGCTTGCTCCAGTTCGTTGACGGCGATTCACCTGGCCTGCCAGGCGTTGTGGCACCGGGAGATCGAATTGGCGCTGGCCGGCGGCGTATTCATTACCTTTACCCCGGAAATGTATGTGATGGCCAACCGCGCCGGGATGCTGTCGCCGACCGGACGCTGCCATACCTTTGACCAAAGCGCCGACGGCTTTGTGCCCGGCGAAGGCGTGGGCGCAGTGATCCTCAAGCGTTTGCCGGAAGCGCTGGCAGACGGCGATCACATTTACGGCATCATTCGTGGCATTGGCATCAACCAAGACGGCGCGACCAACGGCATTACCGCGCCCAGCGCCAAATCGCAGGAGCGCCTGGAGCGCGAAGTCTACGACCGTTTCCACATCAACCCGGAACGCATCACGCTGGTGGAAGCGCACGGCACTGGCACGATTCTCGGCGATCCCATTGAATGTAGCGCACTGAACAAGGCGTTCCGGCATTACACGGATAAAACACACTACTGCGCGTTAGGCAGCATCAAAACCAACATCGGTCACACCCAACTGGCTGCCGGCATTACCAGCCTGATTAAAGTGCTGCTGGCGATGCAGCACCAAAAAATCCCGGCCTCGCTACATTTCCAGCAATGCAATACCAATATTCAGTTTGAAAACAGTCCATTTTACGTCAACACCGAACTCAAGGATTGGCACCCGCCGGATGGCTTGCCGCGCTTGGCGGCGCTCAGTTCGTTCGGCGCAAGCGGCACCAACGCGCACATGGTGATTGAGGAAGGCCCGCGCCCTCCTCCCGCGCGTTCGCCGGCCAAGCCAGCTTATCTGATCACGCTGTCGGCGCGCACCGCAGAACAGTTGCAAAGCCAGGCCACGCAACTGCTGGCCTATGCGCAAGCCCACCCGGACACCGATTGCGGCAACCTGAGCCGCACCTTGTTGCTGGGGCGCAAACACCTGAAACACCGCCTGGCTTGCGTGGCCAGAAACCTGGGAGACCTGTGCGCGGCACTGGACAAATGGTTGCAAAAAGGCAAGTCGCCGCAGATCTATACCGCCGTCCTCAATGATAAGGAACAACGTGAGCAACCCGTCTTAAAACACTATGGTAACCAGTGCATTCACGACACTTTGACCACGCAGGGCACGTCTTATATGGAATTGCTGGCGGCGGTGGCCGAACTGTACATGCAAGGCTATGCGCTGGATTTTGCCGGTTTGTTCCAGGGCGCGGGCTATCGGATGCTACCGTTGCCCACCTACCCTTTTGCCAAACAGCGTTATTGGGTGGAAGAAGACCTCAGCGTAGGGCCGATTCAGCGTAGCGTCTCCGCCACAGAAGCGAGAAAGCTGCATCCCTTGGTGCATGAAAACACCTCCGATTTTTCCCAGCAACGCTTTACCTCGCATTTTACTGGCGAAGAATTTTTCCTTGCCGATCATCTGGTGCAAGGCAAAAAAGTCTTGCCTGGCGTGGCCTATCTGGAAATCGCCAGCCAAGCCACTGCGCTGGCGCTGGGCGGCGCGGCGCAACCGGTTGCAGGCCGGGTGCTGAAAAACGTGGTTTGGGCGCAACCGATTGTAGTCGAAGACGCGCCAACCGAGGTGCATATCGGCTTAGTGCCAGACAGCGCCGGCGATGTCGCTTATCAAGTGTATTCGCAACCGGCAGACAGCGCTGAACCCATGATGCACAGCCAGGGCGTGGTCAGTTTTAGCCAATCCAGCGCTCCGCCTCGGCTGGATATTGCCGCACTCCAGGCACAATGCACTCAGGAAATCCTGAACGCGCCTTTCTGTTATGACACCTTCGTCAAAATCGGCATTGCTTACGGCCCGGCGCATCAGAGCATTGAGACAATTTATGTTGGCCAGAACCAGCTTTTGGCCAGACTCTCGGTGCCGGTGTGCGTGTCCCAGACGATAAATGACTTTACATTGCACCCCAGTTTGCTGGATGGCGCGTTGCAGGCCACGCTCGGCCTGTCGATTGACGAATTGCGCACGGCGGGTGAAATCCGCCCGTTTCTCGCCTTCGCCTTAGAGCGCCTGGAAGTGTTCCGCCAGCCGCCGCCGGCGGTGTGGGCGTTTATCCGCTTAAGCCCCGGCAGTTCAGCGCAAGACAAAATACGTAAAATTGATATGGACTTGTGCGATGAGCAAGGCCAGGTGTGCGTGCAGATTCACAAGTTCACGTCCCGCGCTCTGGGCGAAGCGGGCGATAGCATTGGTACGCTGTTGCTCAAACAGGTATGGCGCACTGAAGAGGTAGCAGCGGATGCGCAACTGCCGCCGGATTATGCGGAAAAAATCGTCGCCTGGATTGAACCTAAGACGGGCCGGCAGGACAGTTTACGCGGCAAACTGACCGGCACCGAGTTGATGGTGCTGACCGCAGATGGCCATGACCTTGCCCAACGCTATACCCGCTATAGCATTGAACTGTTTGAAAGAATTCAAATCATTCTGCGCGCCAAGCCCAAGCGCCCGGTGCTGTTTCAAGTGTTGGTCTCTCCCACCGCAGAAAACCAGGTGTTTACCGCCCTGGTTGCGCTACTCAAAACTGCGCATTCGGAATATTCCAAGCTTATCGGGCAACTCATTGAAATTGAAGCGAATAATCTCGAACAACGGCCGCGCTTCCTGGAAGAATGCGCGCGTGTGCCCAATCAGGTGCATATCAGGTACGCCAGCGGCAAGCGCTCGGTGGAATACCTGCAAGAGATCGAAACTCTACCCAACTCCGTGCCAGCGCGCTGGAAAAACCAGGGCGTCTATCTGCTCACTGGCGGTTTAGGCGGCCTGGCGCAGATGTTTGCCCAGCACCTCGTGCAACATGCGCACAATCCGGTGCTGGTGCTATCGGGGATCTCGGAAAGCGTACCGGAAAAACAGCAACCAGCGCTCGACGCTCTACGCCAGGCTGGCGCGACGGTGATCTATCAAAAAGCCGACGTGGCGAAACGTGAGGATGTCGAGCGGCTCATCGCGCGCATTGAACAGGATTTCGGGCGTTTAGACGGCATCCTGCACACCGCCGGGCTGACCCGTGACAACTTCATTATCAACAAAACCCGCGAAGAATTTGAACTGGTGCTGGCGCCCAAGGTCGCCGGCCTGATCAATTTAGACGAGGCGACCCGCCATCTGGCGCTGGATTTCTTGGTCTTTTTCGCTTCGATGGCGGGGGTCATGAGCAATCTGGGACAGGCCGATTACGCCTGCGCCAACGCCTTCATGGACGCTTACGCGGCCTACCGCGAAGACTTGGTGAAACAAGGGCTGCGCCAGGGCAAAACCCTGGCCATTGACTGGCCGTTGTGGGCATCCGGCGGCATGAAGCTACAAGAAGCGGTCGAGCGCATGATGTTCCAGAATTTCGGCATTGTGGCGATGCCGACCGACACTGGTATGCGTGCGCTACAACGTGCGCTGGCGCTGGAATCTCACCAGGTGATGGTGATGACCGGCAAACTGGCGCATCTGCGGCGCACGTTAAGCCTTGATACCAATACCGTTGCCACTGCCACAACGCCGCTGACAAACCTGCCAGGTTTACCGGCACTGCTCGAAACCGCCGCGCAGGTGCTGCAAATTCCCGCCGCCGAGCTTGACGCCGACACCGAATGGGCGGATTTGGGCTTTGATCCGGTGCAGCTTTCCGCTTTGGCGAGCACCTTAAATCAAGCGCAAGGCAGTGCGCTCACGCCAGCGGATTTTCTGGACTATTCGACGTTGAACCGCCTGGCGCAATATTTTTCTCGTTCCCACGCGCCGCGTGAAGATGCAGCCGCCCCGCACGGCGGGGTATCAGCGCAGACGCCAATCGTCGCGGTGGCCGTGCCCATGCCAGTGGCAACCGCCGCGCTAACGCCCGCACCGGCTCAAGCCGCTGAACCAGCGCCTAAACTCGCCGTTGACAGCGTGTCTGCACTGGAGCAGGTGATTGTGCTACTGACGAAATACGTGACGAAACAACTGCAAATTCCCCCGGAAGAAATTGACCCGGAGATGCAGTTGAGCGATTTTGGCTTTGACTCCATTTCGCTGACCGAGTTTTCCAACAACCTCAATCAGGCGTACAAGCTCGAATTGACGCCGGTGCTGTTTTTTGAATATCCGACGATCAGTAGCGTTGCCCAATACTTGTTAGATGAGCATCCGGCGATCTTTGCGCCAAAAGCTGCGCCGCTTACGCAAACACCTGTCGTCCCCGCCGCCGTGCCACCGGTGGGTGCGCAACCCACGCCGCAACCAGTGTTGCCAACACTGCGCTCACGGTTTCAAGCCGCACCTGCTCCCGTGTCCACACCTGCGCCAGTGGAGGCCGCGCCCGAGGTGTCGCGCGAAGATAAAAAACCATACGTACATGAGGCGGTCGCGGTCATCGGCCTAAGCGGCCTGTTTCCGCGCGCCAAGGATGCGGAACAGTTCTGGCGCAATCTCGCGGCAGGCGTGGAGTGCATTGGCGAAGTGCCGAAAGTACGCTGGAATTGGGACGGTTTCCCGAAAGACTTGTGGCGGCAAGACGACATCGACGCGATCCGCTGGGGCGGCTTTTTGGACGACATTGAGTGCTTCGACCCAGCGTTTTTCGGCATTGCCCCGCAAGAAGCGCATCTCATGGACCCGCAGCAACGTCTGCTGATGATGGAAATCTGGAAAGCATTGGAAGATGCCGGCTACGCCAAAGAGGCTACCGTTACCGACAAAGATGCCAACAACACCGGGGTATTTATCGGTACGATTGGCACGGATTACGACAAATTGGGCGAAACCTATCACATTCCGCCCGGCATTCATTCGGTGACTGGCAACAACCCGGCGCTATTCTCCGCCAGAATCGCCAATTTCCTTAATCTGTGCGGCCCCAATCTGGTGGTTGCCACCACCTGCTCGTCGTCGCTGGTGGCGATCCACCTGGCCTGCCAAAGCCTGTTGACCGGCGAAAGCGACCTGGCAGTGGCCGGCGGCTGTTTTATCATGTCAACCGCCGAACGCTATTTGTTCATGGTCAAAGGCGGTTTGGTATCGCCCAGCGGCAAATGCCATACCTTTGACGACAAAGCCGACGGCTTTGTACCTGGCGAGAGCATCGGCGTGGTGGTGCTGAAACCTTTGAGCGCGGCGCAGCGCGATCGCGATCACATTTACGCGGTGATCAAAGCCAGCGGCGTCAACCACGACGGCAAAACCAGCGCGCTGTCCGTGCCCAACCGCGCCGCGCAGAAGGCACTGGCATTGTCAGTCTATGCCAAGGCCGGGGTCAATCCAGCAGATGTTACCTGTGTGGAAGCGCACGGTACGGCGTCAAAACTGGGCGATCAGATGGAATTTGACGCCATGTCCGAAGCCTTTCGCCAATACACCGATAAACAGCAGTATTGCGCCATCAGTTCGGTGCGCCCGAATATCGGCCATAGCGTGTCCTCGGCCTGCATTTCCAGCGTGATCAAAGTGTTGATGGCCTTCAAACATAAGCAACTGCCGCCGGCGCTGAATTTTGCCACGCCCAACGAATATATTAAATTCGCGCAAAGTCCGTTTTTTGTGCCGACTGAATTGATGGCGTGGCCTCCGGCAGCAGATGGCAAACGGCGCGCGGCAATCAACGCTTTTGCGCTCAGCGGCACCAACGCCCATGCGCTGCTTGAAGAGTTCTGCGAAGCGGAAACGCCACCAACGGACTTGAGCGCGCCGCTGATGTTTGTGTTGTCAGCAAAAACCAAAGAGCGCCTGCAAGCCTATGCACGCGCAATGGCGGAATTCGTGCGGGACAATCCCGCCACGCCATTGGCAAATATCGCGTTTACTCTGCACACCCGGCGAGCACCGATGGAAGAGCGCCTGGCGGTGTTTGCGGCCAGTAGTGAAGAGCTGGTCGCGCATTGGCTGGGGTATGCCGACGGCCAGGATGCGCCGGAACGCCACACCGGCAATGTGCGCACCGGCAAGAAGCTCTACAGCCTGTTGTTTGAAGGTGAAACTGGCGAAGATTTCATTCAGTTGGCGATGCAGCGCCGGGAAATGCGGCGCTTGGCGCACCTGTGGGTGAATGGCGCAAAAATCGGCTGGCAGCCGCTGTATCAAGACTCAGCGGTGCGCCACATCAGCCTGCCAACCTATCCATTTGCGCAGCAGCGTTTCTGGGTGTCCGACGTGGCAGACAAAACGGTTATTGCGCCGTTGCCTGCGCCTGAAAAACCCGCCGCGAAACCGGCGGGCGTGTTCAATCTCAACCTGCCGCAAGCGGACGCAGCGCCGCAACCAACGGCGAAACCCGGATTGTTTAATCTCAGCTTGCCGCAAACCGACGCTCGGCCCAAAGCGGCGAAATTAGACCTGGCAGGTTTGGCAAACCTGTCAGGTTTGCCTGGACAAACGCCAGTGCAGAAAAAAACGCAGCGGGAACTTCAGGGGATTCTGGCAGACTTGTTAAAAGTCTCTGCCGATGAGCTTAATCCGACAACAGAAATAGGTGAATTTGGCTTGGATTCGATTGTGGTGACGGAATATATTGGCCGCATCAACCGCCTGTATATGCTGAACGTCATGCCGCTGGCTTTGCTGGATTCCCCCACGCTCCAGGCTTTTGCCGCGTATTTATGCCAAGCCTACCCCGACGCCCTGGCGCAATACTACGACTAACTCACCTTACGCATCAAAACTAAAATAAGGTGTATAATATTCATATATTAATTTATTTTACACACTTTACTAAAGATTTATTATTAAATTAATGTATGTTATAATTACTCTACTTGACGTTCTAAACTGAAGAAGTATACACTCAATGCCATTAAGTTAAAGAATATAAGCACTAAAAGCATGGGATAAAGACGGTTGCAGAAAGCTAGGGATAACACCCCTTCGAGGGGTGTTATCCCTTACCTCCTAGAGGCGGTTACAGAAAGCTAGGGATAACACCCCTTCGAGGGGTGTTATCCCTTACCTCCTAGAGGCGGTTGCAGAAAGCTAGGGATAACACCCCTTCGAGGGGCTACAACAAAAATGACTAAGCCGATTGTCTTGATGTTTTCCGGCCAGGGGTCGCAGTATTACCTGATGGGGAAACAACTGTACGAACAGCATCCGGGATTCCGGCGCTGGATGGAACACTGCGACGCCATCGCCGCGCCGTTGCTGCGCCACAGCCTGTTGCAGGTGATTTATCAACCACTTGATAAAAATCAGGACTTTGACCGCCTATTGTACACCAATCCGGCGCTATTGTGTATTCAATACAGCCTGAGCCGCGTGTTGCAGGAGATGGGCATCCAGCCGGATTATTTGATTGGTTACAGCCTGGGCGAAATCGCCGCAGCGGTGGTGGCCGGCGGCTTGGCGTTGGCAGACGGCATCCGCTTGAGCATTGACCTGGCGGCGTTGCTGGAGCGAGCCTCGCCGTTGGCCAGTATGGTGGCGGTTTTTGAATCGCCGGAGATACTTGCGCACTCTCCTGAGCTTTTCCAAAAAGTCTGGCTGACCGGGCGGAATTTCTCAAAAAACTTTGTTGTCACCGGCCTGCCGGAAGACATTGCGCAAGTTAAACACAGCTTAAGCCAGCGCAAAATCCTCTGCCAAGCGCTGCCGGTCAAATCCGCGTTTCACACGCCGTTGCTTGATCCACTGCAAGGCCGCATTCGGCAGCTTGTGCAAGGCATGCAGTTGACTCATTTGAGTCTCCCCGTCTTGTCGTCGGTCAACGGCCAGTGGAAAGCGCGTATGGACGCGGAAGACCTGTGGCGCATCATCCGCCAGCCGGTCGATTTTGCCGGTAGCATTCAAACTTTGCTGAAGCAAGGCGAGTATGTGTTTGTGGATGCGGGTCCCAGCGGCACACTGGCGGCGTTTGTCAAATACAGCTTGCCCGCAGGCGCAAGCTCGCGCGTTCTGCAAACCCTCAACCGTTTCGGCAAGGACTTGGAATCTTTACAAAAACTCAGCCAGGACTCAACCACCTGGCACTAGGAGCAAAGTGGCATGAAAGCCTATATTTTCCCAGGACAAGGCTCACAAAAAAAAGGCATGGGCGCAGACCTGTTTGGCGCTTACCCGGACGTGATTGCAACGGCGGATGAGATGTTGGGTTACAGCATTGAGACCCTGTGCTTGCAAGACCCGGACAATCTGTTGAACAAAACCGACTATACCCAGCCCGCGCTGTATGTCGTCAATGCCCTGGCCTGGCTGAAAACCATGGAAGAACAGGGTGCGCCGGATTTTACCGCCGGGCACAGCCTGGGCGAATACAACGCTTTGTTTGCCGCCGGCGCGTTTGATTTCGCCACCGGTTTAAAACTGGTGCAGGAACGCGGGCGCTTGATGGCGCAGGCCAAAGCTGGCGGCATGGCGGCGGTGATCGGTGCGGCGGAAGACCAAATCACGCAATTGCTAGAAAAAAGCGGTTTTCAGCGCATCAGCATTGCCAATTACAACACACCAGCGCAGATCGTCATCTCCGGCGCGGCGGAAGAGATTGCCCAAGCGGCGGCAGTGTTTACGGCAGCGGGCATTACCTATGTTCCACTCAATGTCAGCGGCGCGTTTCATACCCGTTTTATGGCAGACGCCGCGCAAACCTTCGCCGATGGTCTGCGGGGAATGGAGTTCAAGGCGCTCAACCTCCCGGTAATTGCCAATGTCACCGCGCGGCCTTATGCCAGCCACGCCGAGATTGGCCAGTTGTTGCGCCGGCAAATCGTCTCGCCGGTGCGTTGGACCGAAAGCATTGCCTATTTGTTATTACAGGGCGACATGAGCTTTACCGAAGTAGGGCCGGGGAATGCGTTAACCAAAATGGTCGCAGCGATAGACAAAGCTGCCGCCGCCACGCCGTCGCCTGCATTTATTTTGCAATTGCAAGACACCTTGCAAGCAGAAAAAACAGCGCAGGCCACGCCAGAGCCCGTCGAAAGCGCTCAAGCGGCAACCCCCAGCCTTAACATCAGCGCCGCCAGTTTGGGCAATCCGGCGTTCAAGCAGTTATACGGCCTGCGCTACGCCTATCTCTCCGGCGCAATGGTGTATGGCATTGCCTCCACTGATCTGGTGATCGCAATGGGCAAGGCCGGCATGATGGGCTTTTTTGGCACTGGCGGGTTAAGCGTATCGGCCATAGAACAGGCCATCATCGCCATCAAACACGCGCTGGGCGATGCGCCTTACGGCATGAATCTGCTACACGCGCCGGATAACCCGGCATACGAGGACGCGCTGGTTGATCTTTACCTGCGGCACGGTGTCACCCGCATCGAAGCGTCGGCCTTCATGCAAATCACCTCGGCGCTGGTCAGATACCGCCTTACCGGCCTCTACCGCGCCGCCGATGGCAGCATTGCCACGCGGCATCTCATCATGGCCAAGTTGTCGCGCCCGGAAGTCGCTACTGCCTTTCTCAGCCCCGCGCCGCCACAGATGATTCAGCGCCTGCGCGAAACCGGGCACCTCACTGCCGAACAAGCGGCGCTGGCAGAACAGTTTCCGATGGCCGATGCCCTGTGCATCGAAGCCGATTCCGGCGGGCATACCGATCAGGGCGTGGCTTACGCGCTGATGCCCGTCATGCTAAAATTGCGTAGCGACTTGGCAGCGCAGCATGGCTACCAAACAACCGTGTTCATCGGCGCGGCCGGCGGCATCGGCACCCCCGAAGCAGCGGCGGCGGCCTTTATCCTGGGCGCGGATTTTATTCTGACTGGTTCAATTAACCAATGCACCGTCGAAGCCGCCACCAGCGATTTAGTCAAAGATATGCTGGCGCAGATCAACGTGCAAGACACCGATTACGCCCCTGCCGGCGATATGTTTGAATTGGGCGCGAAAGTCCAAGTCTTGCGCAAAGGCGTGTTTTTTCCGGCGCGCGCCAATAAGTTGTATGAGTTGTACAAGCAATACAATTCATTGGAAGAAATCGACCCTAAAACCAAAGAACAATTGGAAAAACTTTATTTCAAAAAAACCTTTGATGCCATTTATCAAGACACCAAAACCTATTGGCAACAGCGCGGCGAAACAGAACAGATCAGCAAGGCCGAAAAAAACCCCAAACACAAAATGGCGCTGATTTTTCGCTGGTATTTCGGTTTCAGCAACCAAGCCGCACTCAGCGGCAATGCAACGGAGAAAGTCAACTTCCAAGTGCATACCGGCCCGGCACTCGGCGCATTTAATCAATGGGTCAAAGGTAGCGACCTGGAAGATTGGCGGCAACGGCATGTAGATGCCATTGGCCTGAAATTGATGCAGGAAACAGCGGCACTATTGAGACAAAGATTTATCTCTTTATTCAACACCCACACATAAAGAAAACGATAATGGAACAAAAAAGATTTACCGACAAAGTGGTTCTCGTCACCGGTAGCACCTCGGGTTTAGGGCGGGAAAGCGCCATCGCCTTTGCCAGCGAAGGCGCGCATGTGATCGTTTGCGGACGGCGGGAACAACACGGCCTAGAAACCCTAAAAATCATCAAAACCTTTAACGGCAACGCGATTTTCTTGCCATGCGACATTTCAGACAGCCAAGATGTCGAACATTTATTTGCAGAAATCCACCGCCGATATGGTAAGCTTGATGTGGCGTGCAACAACGCTGCCATTCCTGATTCTCCACAAGTTGTTCCAACCCACCAATATCCGGCAGAAGATTGGGATGCCATTTATTTCACCAATCTGAAAGGCACCTGGCAGTGCATGAAATATGAGATTGAAAGTATGTTAAACACCGGCGGCGGCGCAATTGTCAATATTGCCTCGGTATTTGCCTATTGCGGCTCGGAAGGCCGCTCCGGCTACATTGCCAGCAGCCACGGCATTGTCGGTCTGACCAAAACCGCAGCGCTAGAATATGCGGCAAACCACATCAGAGTCAATTGTGTGTGCCCTGGCGGCATTGCCTCTGATCCCAATGATCCCTTGGCCGAAGAGTATGAAAAAGAATACGCGCCGTTAATGCCAATGAAACGCTTAGGCACGCCGATTGAAATGGCCATGCCGGTGTTATTTTTATGTTCAGAAGACGCATCTTTCATCACCGGTGTGGTTTTGCCGGTTGATGGCGGCTGGTCAGCAGGCTGAAACCCAACCCATAAGTACTGAAGCAAAAATTCGGTGGTATTTTCCCTCACCCCCGGCCCCTCTCCCAGAGGGCGAGGGGCGAAAGAAAATACGGGAAAATTTATGCTTCAGTACTTATCACCAGGACACCAGGAAAAACGCATGACCAATAAACTATCCGCAGAAGCCTATTTCGATGAGTTAGCGTCGGAATATGAAGATGAAGGTGTTGATAGCGCTCTACAAACCAGCCATTTGGTGGAAGCAAAAAAAATTTTTGCGAAATATCAAATCAAAGAAGGCACAATTTTAGATTTAGCCTGCGGCACCGGCTTGCTCTCTCAAGTGCTGGAAGGACACTTTCAGTTCACCGGTATGGATATTTCTGAAAGAATGCTGGACTCTGCCGCGCAACGGGGTTATCAAACCATCCATAAACCATTGGAAGCCGGATTATCTGAAGTTGCTGATCAATCCTATGATTTTGTCGTTTGTCTAACCGCCCTGCTCTGTATTGAAAACATTCAGCCGGTGCTGAATGACATGAAAAGAATTGCCAGAACAGGTGTTTTATTTACCCTGGAAGAAATCACCGAAGAATTTCTTGCAGAATTTCCCGCGCCAGCCTATAACCATACGCACCTGCGCTTCCCGGAGGCCAAAGAAGAGTATCGTGTGTTTGGCTGGACCACTCCAAAAGGATTGGATATGTATATACGGATGATTTTGATCGAAACTGAACACCAGGAACATCACTAATGCCACTATTAGAACAAGACGTACAAGCAGTTCAAGCCACCTACGAGCAACTGATGCAGTGTATGCTAAAACTGGATTGGGCTGGCTTTGTAGAAATGTGTACTGACGACATGATTCATATCATCCCTGACGGCCATCTGTTTCAAGCCAAAAACAAAGCCTTGCTCTATCAACGGCTCACTGAATTGATGGGCAAAGTTGAAGCATTCGAGATGGAGTATTCTATCCACACACTCGACGGCGATGGCAACTGCGCCTATGTCTTGACACCCAACAAAGATATCTTAAAATTCTTCGGTAGTTCAGAAACCTTGGTTCTGGATAATTGCCAGACCTTATCCATACTCGAAAAACAACCCGACCAGACCTGGAAACTGAAATTACAAATGTGCATTGTTCCACCTTCACCCAATGAAGCGCATTAACCAAACTTCAGTATCACAAACTTTGGTAGTCCCTCCAAACCAATGGAGGTGTTAAAATTCAATGGGTTATCAACAACCAAAGGTTAAGATTTCCTAAACCATTGTTGTTTAGGAAAGCGAAAACTGGTGGTAGTGATGACAGGTGGATGATGATGCGGTCAGGACTGGCAGTCCTCAAAGGACTGCCAGTCCTAAGTTCTCAGGCAACTTTCCTCACTACCAAAATATAGTAATATCCTTACCTATTTGTTCTACAATGAATTTGGCCAGCAGGGATAACACCCCTTCGAGGGGTGTTATCCCTCAGAGCTCAATTTGGCCAGTAGGGATAACACTCCTTCGAGGGGTGTAGCTCAATTTGGCCAGCAGGGATAACACCCCTTCGAGGGGTGTTATCCCTCAGAGCTCAATTTGGCCAGTAGGGATAGGGATAACACCCCTTCGAGGGGTGTTATCCCTCAGAGCTCAATTTGGCCAGTAGGGATAACACTCCTTCGAGGGGTGTAGCTCAATTTGGCCAGCAGGGATAACACCCCTTCGAGGGGTGTTATCCCTCAGAGCTCAAGTACAACAGTGGATGAATATTACTATATCTACTACAAATATTATTTTAATCAGACATCTGTAAGCGGATATTACTATATTAACCGGCGAAAGCCAGATGAATTTGAGCAAACCATGAATGAAAATCTGTTGACAACCGTCGTGCCAGGCGCTATTATAGTAATATCCTTACCTATTTGTTCTGCAATGAATTTGGCCAGTAGGGATAACACCCCTTCGAGGGGTGTTATCCCTCAAAGCTCAAGTACAACAGTGGATGAATATTACTATAATATTGCCGGTATTTACCTATTACACACAGGCATTGCAGTCAGCGTTGGAATTTATTATTTAGGCACCCTGGCCGGGTTCGGCAATACCTTGTATCCGTTGCTTAAACACCAAGATAAAAACCTGTCGCAACCTGTAACTCAACCCACATCAAAAACATAATGTAACAATGGGCGTCTTGTTTCAACGCGCTGCGTCAAGACAATCGATGCCAAACCTGATTGACTTAACCATACTCTAGTCATTTCTCTTGACCCATTAAGGTAGACACCGTGGCGGAACAACTGCATCACACTCCTGGCGAGTTATATACCAATCTGATAAACCCGAATTTCGGGCGTGTTTTAAACTCTATTGATATGCTCGTAGCCTTTGAGAGCGGACAGGGTGAATATTTGTTTTATACCAAGAACGGGAAAACCGTTCAGTGCCTGGATTTCCTGACCAATTTCGGGCCGGATTTATTTGGTATCAATAATGAAAGATTAGTCACCGTAGCAAAAAATTTCTTTGATGGTGCCCAGGTCAACCTGTGCAATGCCGGTGTCCCGGCCTCCGCCGCGGTGCTGGCTGACAAATTAAACCGCATGACCAACGCGGCTGCTGGCGGCGGAGAGTATGTCATTAAGTTTGCCAACTCTGGCGCAGAAGGCGTGGAAGTCGCTTTCAAAGTGGTCGAACTGTATAAATATAAACAAATAGACATGCTGGTAGAAAGTGCCAGAAGCAATATTCAACGAGCCAAACAGGCAATCGCCGCAGGACACGGATTTTCAGAAGATTTTCTCCGCCGCGCAGTGCAATTGATCAATGAAAAACGCTTTGCGTTCATTGTTGAGCAACAACGGCTTGATATTTCCGCCTGTAGCGCCGATGACATTCTGGATTTCATTTACGCCGTTAATGAACATCTCCTGCTACGCACTGAACTGGCAACCATTGCGCTGGAAAAAGGTTTTCACGGGAAGACGCACGGCGCGTTGCGCGCAACGTACAAGAAAGAATACAGAAAACCTTATCTACGGTATTTAAGTAAAACCGTCTTTGTTCCGCCGGATGATGTGCAAGCATTGCACGCTGCGTTTGCACAGCAAATGGAAATATATTATCAAATTAAATTCCAGGACCACCAATTACATTGGCAAGAAATCCCTTGGACAAAGGTGTCTTCAATCATTATTGAACCGGTGATGGGGGAAGGCGGCGCGTATCAGTTAAGCCAACAGTTCTTGCAAGCCTGCCGGGACGTTGCCACTCAACATAAGATTGCTTTAAT
Organism: Thiocystis violascens; assembly: GCA_020721065.1. Taxonomy (GTDB): domain Bacteria; phylum Pseudomonadota; class Gammaproteobacteria; order Chromatiales; family Chromatiaceae; genus Chromatium; species Chromatium violascens_A. Next base: position 17,270 of record DYNM01000035.1, read on the forward strand.
TCTCGATGAAATCCAATGTGGATTGGGGCGCACCGGGTATTTTCTAAGCACCGAATGGTCGGGGGTGAAAGGCGATCTGTATATTCTCAGCAAGCAGTTAGGCGGCGGCATTGCTAAAATCAGCGCCACGATGATTGAGTCTAAATATTATGATAAAGATGATGATATTCTCAACCATTCTTCGACATTTAATGAAGACAGTTTCAGCAGCCGGATTGCGCTGGAGGTTTTGAATATTTACGAAACTGACAGAATTCAGGAACGGGTTTTAGAGACCGGCGGCTATCTCAAAGCCCGCCTGGAAGCGTTGCAACGTGAATTCCCGCAAACGATTGAAAAAGTCACCGGCATGGGGTTGCTGCTGGGGATTTATATCGCGGATCAAAGCACGTCTTATTCGGTCTTCATCCGTTCCTTGTGGGAGATGGAAAGTCTTGGCGCCATCATCATCGCGCATTTGCTTAATGTATTTAATATCCGCTTGTTTGTCACGGTGTCGAATGACAGGCCGGTGATTCGCTTGCAACCCTGCGCCTATATCAAAAAAGAACAGTGCGATTATGTAGTTTCAGCCATGCGGCATATCTGCTTGATTCTCAGCCGCGACAACGCATATGAATTAATGAAGTTCCTCACCGGCCACTTGACGCCTGCGCAGCCGGATGACATCAAAGATTTCCGCCAGTTGCGCACCGCGCCTAAAGTGGATGTGGAACGCTACATTCAACAAGGCGGTAAAACCGCGTTTATGTTGCTGCATATTCTGGATTACACGCATCCCAAGAAATATCTGGATCATTCATTAGCACCATTCACAGACGCAGAATTGACGTATTTGATTGATAAATTTTACGGAGTTTCTGATGATGTGTATGTTAGTACACATGACGCGCTTAAAATCACCTCTACGACTGGCAGTGAAGTTGTTCTGGTGCCAGTTTATACATTGGCCGGCCCGACCAAAATGAAAGATGCGTTACAACTTGCCAAAACCGGCGCGGATAACAATCAAGCCTTACGGTATTTGTTGCGCATCACCGAAACTGCTAAACAAGAAGTGATTGACTTAGGCGGCACAGCATTAGGTTATGGCGGTTATTGGTCAATTATCGCGCAATATGGTTTGGGTTATCAGGATGAACGTATTTTTGTTTCAGCCTTTGAAGATGAAGGCCGTGTAAAACAAACCACGGGCAATGCACTCACCGCGCAGGTGACTGCGCTAGCGATTCGTGAAGCCATTGCCAAAGTGCGCGCCAAAGGCGAAACGGTCACGTTGGCCGCGGTCGGCATTAATGGCAATATTTGTAATAGCGCTGCATTAAGTTTGTTAAAAGATGTCGAGCGTATCATTGCCGTGGCCAGTTCTGCGGTGTCTATTGAACGCGCCGGCATTGCGATTTGCCAGTATTTATTGAAAATGATTGTGCAAGACCAGACCATTAGCGGGGTTGCCAAGACGGTGCTGGCTATAGATTCGGCGCGCGGCAAATTGGAAAATCCAGTGTTCCGGCAAGCGGTGCAAGATGCTCTGGATAATGACGATCAAGCAAAAGCGCGTGAATTGAGCAAGGAATTATTGAATTGCCTGCGCAATGAAGCCAATTCACCAGTTATTTTGTCCGCTGATCCGAAATGGAGCGTCAAACAAGCGAATATTATCTTTACTGCCACTAATGATCCCAATGTGCTAATTTTTAAAGAAGACTTTTCTGAAGAACAGGATAAAGACATTTATATTATTGATACATCCACGCCGCATAATGTGGATAAAGGTGTCAATGAATTGCCGCATGTGCATCGGCGTGGTGGTGGCTTGGTCACGACCCATTCAGGACAACAATTGATCTTCAAAGGCACAGATTTGCATGAGGCGGATTTGTTTGCCTGTATTGCAGAAACCCTGCTGGTTGCGGTTGATGAGGACGCAAAACCAACAGTGGGCGCGATTAGCGTAGAGAATTTGGAGGATATGGCGCGCGCGGGAGAGCGCTTTGGTTTCATTCTCTCTGAGAATGAAGGGAAAACTGAAATTTTTGCCGGTTAAGAGGAATTGATTATGAGTATATCAGCACAAGACGTTTCAGCCATCAAACAAGTTTACAGCACTATGATGCAGTGTTTTCTCAAGTCTGACTGGGCAGGCTATGCATCCGCTTATACCGACGATGCGCTGTTTCTTACCCCGGAAGGTGATATCTTTCAAACCCATGGGCAGCAATCTTTAGCCGATTGGACTGCCAAACTGATGCAAGACTATGGGATTGAACAGGTGGAGGTGGCCGATGGAATAGAAAAGATTGAAGGCGATGGTGCGTGCGCCTATTTGTACACCTTAGAAACCCGCGAGAAAATCAAACTACGCGGTAGTGAAGAATTTCTGGAGTTTAAAGGCAATGGTGTGTCAATCTTTACCAAACACACTGATGGACGTTGGAAAATTAAACTACAAATCTGGAGTAAAAACGCAGTTTCAACATGAGGTGACGATGATGTCTTTTTCTGAGAACAATCAAGCGGTGATACAAAATAGCATTGCGGCCTTGAATCAAGGCGATACCAGTGCGGTGACGCAAGCCATTGCCCAGGACTATCGCTATTATTCACCTTCTAACACGGCAACACCTTTGTCTGGAGAGGGCATGCTCGCGCAATTAAACGCAGCTTTGACAGCGTTTCCCGACCTCCGCTGGCAGGTTGAAGCCATGTATGCAACGGACGACTGGGTGATTAGCCGTTTTGTCATTCGCGGCACACACCAAGGCGATTTCATGGGAATCCCCGTCACCGGTAATCAAATTGAGTACAGTTCTATTGTGATCTGCCATTTCAAAGACGGCAAAATCATTGAAGAACGAGAAGAATTGAACTTACTGGGGTTTATGCAACAATTAAACCTGGAATTACAGCCCAAACCACAGTAGCACCTCATCATCTTACTTAACTCACCTTACGCCTAACCACCCCCAGCCCCTCCTTAGTAAGGAGGGGAGTATACGCCAATTGGGTTGGCAGGGACCACTCCCCTCCTTAACAAGGAGGGGCTGGGGGTGGTTGAGTTAACGGTGCGTAAGGTGAGTTACTTAATTACTATATCTTAAATTACTATACGAGTTCAAGGAGAATCAGCCTATGGCTAATGAACATCAAAACCCTGAGTATCAACCAGTACCCCATACCGGCAAATTGGCGTATCTGCCTCTGCCAGATGATTTTCCGGTACACTGGCCTACGCCGGACGATCAGCGTCTATTGTGGGAACTGGATTCACACTACGTCAAACCTCGGAAAGCGCTGGATGATATTTTTATTAATATTTTAGTCGATCATTTTCTGGTCGTGTGCAACGATGTATATGCGTATCCTTTCAAGGTTAAAGGCCATGTTTTCAATAACTCTTTGTATGGGTCTTATAGTTATGATCTGGGCCCGGTTCCTGAAGAAGGCATTAAAAATTACATGGCCAGACTTGAACCGGTCATGTTGAATTTTATGGGTATTTGGGAAAGCGAATGGCTGCCAGAAATTAAACAACATCTTGCGTATTGGGAGGCGTTTGATTTAAGCAACGCATCCATGCCAGCATTGCTGGAGCATTGGGATGAAACCATCCGCCGCCAGCATATTTGCTGGAATATCCGCATGCGGTTGTTTATGGCCATTATGTTGGGGCGGGATATTTTTCATCAAACCTATCAAAGCCTGTTTGCCGGCGCGAATTCTACCGATGGTTCTGCGATGCTGTTGGCGTATGGACGCAATACCAAATATGACCGCGATTTGTGGGCACTCAGCCGTGAAATCATGGCATCGCCCAAGCTCTATCCGTTGGTGGCAAACACTGCGCCGGATGCCATTCTGGGTTTGTTGGATGATTCTCCAGAATGTCGCGCATTCAAACAAAAACTCGCCGATCTGTCTTTAATTTATGGCAAGCGCGGGGAACGCGGCACGCTGGTCACCAAAACCGTTAATCCAGCGCCACTATTAGAAATCTTGCAATATTATTTTCGCCAGCCGGCAGACTTTCTGGAGAAACAAATCCAAACCTGGGAAACTGAGCGTCATGCACGGCTGCAAAGCGCCCGCGAGACATTACAAAATCATCCGCAGGACGTGGTGGACAAATTTGAACGCCATCTGAAAATGACGGAGAACGCCAATCAAATGCGGGAATTGAATAATGAATGGCTTGACGTGCCGATCATGAATTGTTTCCGGCGGCTGGTGCAAGAATTTGCGCGTCGTTTAACAGAAAGCAAGGTACTTGAGAAAACCATCGACGTTTATCACCTCACCGCAGATGAACTGGGGGAAGCCGCTGCCATGTTGCCGGAGGTCATGGAGGTGCGCCAGCGCGTTCAGGAGCGCCAGGTAGAAGAAGAGAAATTTGCCAATGTTACGCCACCCGCCTTTATGGGCGCTTACCCAGTGGATGCTAACTATACTTTAGACCCGCTAACGCTTTCTTATCTTAACACTGAAGCGCCGAATCCGGTTGACGTGCCGGGCGGTTTGGGCGCTGTGCCGGCCTCGCCAGGTAAAGTGATAGGTCGCGCCAAAGTACTCAATACGTTGTACGACAGCCACAAATTAGAGCCTGGCGACATTATGGTGGTGGGGTCGTTAGGGCCAGCCTGGACACCGCTGTTTCACAAAGCGGGAGCAGTGCTGGCAGACATCGGCGGCGTACTCAGCCACGCGGCGGTGTTGGCGCGCGAATACCGCATTCCCTGCGTGGTGGGCTTCCGCATTGGCACGCATTTGATCAAGGACGGCCAACTGCTTGAAGTGGACGGCGACACCGGCACAGTGCGGTTTTTGGCTGAATCCGCCGCTCCGGCATGAGCATTGTTTGGCTGGATGAGCGCGCTTGCCAGAATGCCGAAGTATGCGGCGGCAAGGCCGCGGCGCTCAGCCGTCTGAGCGCCAGCTACGCAGTACCACCCGGTTTTTGCGCCTCCTCGCAAAGCGGCAGCGGCGTGCTCATTCAAGCCTATGAGAGACTGAGTCAACACCTGGGCGTCACGGCAGCGGCGGTTGCAGTCCGCTCATCCGCTACCGATGAAGACGGCCAACAGCTTTCATTTGCTGGCCAATATGCCACCTATCTGAATCTCACTGGCGCAAACGCGGTGCTGGCGGCGGTGGAACAGTGTTTCGCTGCCGGCACGTCTGACCGGGTTGCCGCTTACCGCGCAAAGTTTGGGCAAGCCGCGCAACCCAAGGTTTTTGCGCTGGTGCAACAATTCATTCCCGCTGATTGCGCCGCCGTCGCCTTCAGCATCAATCCCGTGAATGGTCGGCGCGACGAGATCATTATCAATGCCCACTGGGGCCTGGGCGAAGCTATTGTAGCAGGCCGCGCCGAACCGGACATGTATGTGTTCGGCAAAGCGGAAAACCGCATCATTCACCGCCAGATCGGCGCAAAAGCGGTGCTAATGCGCCCAACTCCGCATGGCAATGGCATCTTGGAACTCCGCACGCCCCCAGCGCTGGCGGCGGCGGCGGCGCTGAGTGGCGCGCAAATCCATGCCGTTGCGCGCATGGCGTTGGAGCTTGAACAACAGTGTGGATATCCGGTTGATATTGAATGTGCCTGGCAGACTGAAAAATTATATCTGCTACAATGCCGTCCAATCACCGCTTGTTTGAAGTAGAAAGATGCTGTGATATATAGTAATACTCACCTACTGTTGTACTTTTCGAGGGATAACACCCCTTCGAGGGGTGTTATCCCTGCTGGCTGGCCAAACTCATTATGGGACAACTGGATAAGGATATTACTATAACTAGCGTTGTTTGGGTAGTCCCTACAAAGCCGTAGAGGTATTTAAAATCAGTGTGTTACGAAAATCGGGACCGTGAACAAGAATCGCCAGGACCGAGGGCCCGTGGTCAAGGCCATGGCCATCGCCGGGGTCAAGTGTTGATAATGTTTTTTGAATTTATCGGAATTATTATCAATTTTTTGACGCAACCCCTTATGAAACTGTATATAATTATAATTATATAGATTAATCCATAAGATACGATTAAAATTAGTTCGTTTTTTACCATATCCCAGAATTTTTCGCTGTAAATAGCACACATGTTGTCTTAAAGTTAAGTTAAAACGCTCTATATACGAAGTATTTTGGGTTTTTTTAGCGTTTTTTGGAAAAGCACGAGAGGTGCCCTTAACAAACACCTTTTTAACCGTGGCAAGTTTCATTTTTACCCGTCTTTTCACGATTTGCAAGTAACGATAGGGAATATCGAAAAACACTTCCGCGATGACTCGTTGGTAGGCCGCAAATTTGTCAGTAGTGAGTCTTAACACTCGTTTTTGAGAAAAATCCCCAAAATCTCTAATTTGCTTAACCAAACGATAGGCCGTACATTGTGTTCGACTGCCAAGTTCAAAATTAATCCAAAATTTGGCCGAGGCTTCAAACCCAATAAACACCCATAATTTATTAGATTTGGCCCGACAATTACTATGGTGATAAGTATGTCCAAAAAATTGAACTGCGAAACGAAACTTTTTTGTCCATGTCAAGAGTGTGAACACTACCAAAAAACGGCTAACAAGGTCACTAAAGATGGTGTTTACACCACCAAACACGATAAACAGCCAAGACAGCGATTTTATTGTCATGGCGGTAACCATCGCTTTTTCGAGACCCGATATTCTGAATTGTTTGATTTGGGTGGAAGTTTTGAGGAATATGAACAAGTTGCCAAACTGAGTAGCTATGGATTATCGGGTGAAGCCATTGCGGACGTGTTAAATCGAGACCCTAGAACTATTGACAAATGGTTGTCCGCGATTTGAAAAAAGTGAGCAATTTCATTCATTTATATATTTAACTATAGGGTTAAAGTTAACTTTTTTACAACTTGATGAGCTTTGGTCGTATTTATTGGCAAAATCTCATAAATTATGGGTTTTTATTGGCTTGGAGGCCCCCACCAAATTCTGGATTAATTTTGAAATAGGTAGTCGAACACAGCATACTACCTATCGTTTAGTTGAGAAAATCCGACGTTTTGGGGATTTTTCTAAAAAACGAGTATTAAGACTCACTACCGACCAATTTTCGCCCTATTCGCGCGTTATCGCGGCAGTGTTTTGCGATATTCCCTATCGTTACTTACAAATCGGTAGTCCCTTCAAATTAATGGAGGTCTTAACATTCAAGGAGTTACCAAGGTTTAAAGTTTCCTAAACCTCAAAGGTTTAGGAAACTTAGCACTTGCCAGAAGAGACGTTGGAGTAGAGGCTTTGGCCGCAATGCCATTAAGTTAAGCTAAAGTTACGGCGTTGGAGTCCAAAGCTTCAGCTTTGGCAACGCCATCTCACCTTGACTAAATCTTGTCCAAATCTGAAGGTTTGGACTCCAACGCGGCTTAACTTAATGGCAGTTAGGCTTTAGCTGGTGTGGGTATTCCACCGACGTTTAATTCGGTGCCAACCGCCCGGCTAAAGCCTC
>DYNM01000036.1 GCA_020721065.1 Thiocystis violascens
TGCAATTGCAACCGGAAAAAAGATTGTGGTGTTAATCAATCCGCCGTATGCGGAAGCGACAAACGCCAATAATTCTGCAATTGGTGCTGGCGCTAAAAATAAAACCGGCGTGGCAAAAACACAATTTGCAGCAGTTGCAATGAATTGTTATGGCAGAGCGAGCAACGAACTGTTTACGCAATTTTTAGCCAGAGTTGCGCTGGAACTCCCAACGACCATCGTCGCGGTATTTAGCACTCTCAAATATATTAACGCGCCAAATTTTGAGAAGTTTAGACAGGTTTGGAATGCTGAATATCTGGGCGGTTTTGTGGTTCCTAGCAAGGTTTTTGTGGGTTTGAAAGGCAATTTCCCAATTGGGTTTTTAATCTGGAATACAGATCAAACTGCGCGGCAAAAAACGCCAATCACTGCCATCTCCGTTGCGGTGTTTGATAAATACTTACAACCAAGTGTTGAGAAGCGTTTTTATAATTTACCCAACAGCAGTTATTTGAATGTATGGCTAAAACGTCCAGCAGCAAATACGGTTACGGTGGTGCCGTTAAAAAATGCAGTGATTCCAACTACTGGCAAAGCGTGGCTTTCAACTTGGTCTGATAATGCAATTGCTTACATGTATTGCGGCGTCAATGATCTGCAACATGCCACCCGGCAAACGGTTTTATTTTCTTCTGTGTATAGCGGCGGGCATGGTTTTTATGTCAATCCCGCTAATCTTTGGCAAGCCGCTGTGATCTTTGCGGTGCGCCGTTTAATTAAACCCACTTGGTTGAATGACCGCGATCAATTTTTACAGCCGACAGGTGAATTAACGGATGAATTCAAACACGATTGTTTGATCTGGATGCTGTTTAATGGCAGCAATCTCACCGCCAGCGCCGATGATTTAGAATGGAACAATCAACACTGGTCAATCGTCAATCATTTTATTCCATTCACCGCCACTGAAGTCAACGCGCCAGCGCCATTTGAATCGGAGTTTATGGTGTGCTATTTGCGAGATAAAGCGCATTCAGTGGAAGCACAAGCAGTGCTCGCAGCAGGCAAACAACTGTGGCTGGCATATTTCACCCAGCGCGATCATCATGTCGTGCGCAGTGCATTAAAACTCAATCGCGCTGATGTCGGTTGGTATCAACTCCGCAATGCTTTGAAAAAACGCAATAAGCGCAGTGATCAAGTGCTGGTGCGCTTTGCTGCGTTTGAATTAACATATCAAATGTTAACTCATAAATTGCAGCCGCTGGTGTATGAATTGGGCTTTTTATACCGCTCGTGAGGCAATGAAAAACACTATAAATTGTCAACGCGAATTCTGTAATCGCCACGCTAGACTGCGCTCTTTTACAAAACGCGCTGTTTTCTGTGGCACACTTTCAACACAATCAACAACTGCAAGGAGAACTCTGTCGTGCGCATCATTCTGTTAGGTGGCCCCGGCGCTGGTAAAGGCACACAAGCGGGTTTCATCAAAGCCCATTTTCAGATTCCGCAGATTTCAACCGGCGATATGCTCCGCGCTCACGTCAAGGCCGGCACCGAGCTGGGCATGGCGGCCAAGAAAATCATGGATGCAGGCGGGCTGGTGTCGGATGACATCATCATGGGCATGGTCAAAACGCGCATCACGGACGCCGATTGCGCCAGCGGTTATCTGTTTGACGGCTTTCCGCGCACCCTGCCGCAAGCCGACGCGCTCAAAGCCGCTGGCGTCAGCATTGATGCAGTCGTGGAGATCGCGGTGCCAGATGAGGAAATCATCCGCCGCATGTCGGGACGGCGCGTGCATCTGGCGTCCGGGCGTACCTATCACATCGCGTTTAATCCGCCGCGTCAGGAAGGATTGGATGATGAAACCGGCGAGCCGTTGATTCAGCGCGAAGATGATCGTGAAGAAACGGTGATGGCGCGGCTGGCGGTCTATCACGAGCAAACCGAGCCACTGATTGGCTATTACAGCAATTGGGCGGCGCAAGGCGGCACGGAAGCGCCAACGTATGTCAAGGTTGCAGGTATTGGCACGGTGGATGAAATTCGCGCCCGTATTCTGGAACAGCTTGAAGTGAGTTAATTGGGTTTGGGCTGACGGTATGCGCATTGGTTGCCGCCAGCCTTGAAAACGGATTTATGCGGCGCAACTTGGTTTTTTCATTCACGTTTTATTCCATTGATTACCGAGGTTTTTTAAGATGGCTGTTATTGAACTCACGACCGCAACTTTTGAGCAAGCTGTGCAAAATAATGATTGCGTCATTGTTGATTTTTGGGCTCCTTGGTGCGGTCCGTGTCGCTCATTTGCGCCAATTTATGACAAGGTTTCTGAAGATTTTCCTGATATCGTCTTCGCCAAAGTGAATACCGAAGACCATCAAGATATTGCCGCTCATTTTCAGATTCGTTCCATTCCGACGCTGATGATTTTCCGTGAACAGATCATCATCTTTTCCCAAGCTGGTGCGTTGCCAGAAGGTGGTTTGCGCGAATTATTAACGCAAGCCAAGGGCTTGGATATGGTCGAAGTGAAAAAGAGCATCGCTGAACAAGCCGGTCAATAACTGCGTCATTCGCACTTGTGAATGCAGCGCAATTCGCTGCATTCGCGCCAGAATTCCCATCGTTTTTCCCCGCCACTTCCCCGCTCGGTTTAATTCAAAATGCAACCATTACAATTGTTTGATGCCACAGTGCGGGCGCAATTCCCGTTGTTTACGTCCACTGCGTCCGCGCTGCCGCTGATTTATTTGGATAGCGCCGCCAGCACGCAACAGCCAACGGCGGTAATCGCAGCGGTCAGCGATTATCACCGCCAATCACATGCCAACATTCATCGCGGCGTTTATCAGCTCTCGCAAACCGCGACGCGCTTATATGAAGAAGCGCGGTTGACGGTGGCTCGCTTTCTCAATGCGGCTGATCCGGCGGAGTGCATCTTTACTCGCGGCGCGACCGAGTCGATCAATGTGGTGGCGGCATGTTGGGGCGCGGCAAATCTTCACGCTGGCGACGAGATCATTTTGTCCACCTTGGAGCACCATTCCAACATCGTGCCGTGGCAGCTCATCGCGCAGAAAACCGGCGCTCAGATTCGCGTGATTCCGATCAATGACGCAGGCGAGCTGGAGCTGGAGGCGTATCGGCAGTTGCTGTCGCCGCGCACCCGACTGGTGGCGGTCAATCAGGTGTCGAACGCGCTGGGCACGATCAATCCGGTGCGCGAAATTATCGCGGCGGCGCACGCGGTGGGCGCGGTGGTGCTGATTGATGGGGCGCAGTGGGTGGCGCATGGCGTGACGGATGTGCAGGCGTTAGATGCTGATTTTTATGTGTTTTCCGGTCATAAACTGTACGGCCCGACCGGCATCGGCGTGTTATATGGCAAGCGTCATCTGCTTGACGCGATGCCGCCCTATCAGGGCGGCGGCGACATGATTGAGCGGGTGACGTTTGAACGGACGACTTACGCGCCGCTGCCGAGCAAATACGAGGCGGGAACACCGAACATTTCTGGCGCAGTCGGGCTGGCGACGGCGATCAAATGGGTGGAAGCGTTGGGGCCAGCGCGGATCAGCGCCCACGAACAGGCGTTGTTGCAACACGCCACAGCGCGGCTGAGTGCGATTTTTGGTTTAGAAATCAAAGGGACGGCAGCGCAGAAAAGCGGCGTGGTGTCGTGGGTGGTGGTTGATCCGCCGTTGTCCACGCTCGACATCGGCGTTGAACTTGATCTGCGCGGGATTTGCATCCGCACCGGTCATCACTGCTGCCAGCCGTTGATGGATCGATTGGGAATTGCGGCGACGGCTCGCGCTTCTTTCGGCGTTTACAACAACTTAGATGACATTGACCGGCTGGCGGATGCGCTCACCGACATCATCGCTGCCGCTCGCGCCAAACAAAGCTCGCAATTAGAAAAAGGCGGTTGGGAAGATTTAAAATTAACCGTCGCAGCGTCACCGGCAGCAGCGGCGGCTGATATTGCCGAGGTATTTGAATTTTTACCGGATTGGCCGCAGCGTCATCAATATGTGATTGATTTAGGCGATAAATTGCCGCCAATGCCAGCAGCATTAAAAACAGCAGCAACCGCAGTGCATGGTTGTCAAAGCACGGTGCATATTGCGGCACGGCTTGCGCCGGGCAGCACCGATATGATTGAGTTTTTAGCGGACAGCGATGCAAATTTAGTGCGCGGTTTAATTGCGTTATTGCAGCAGCTTTATTCGGGGCAATCCGCAGCGGCAATTCTGGCATTTGATGCTGAGGCGTTTTTTGCCAGCATTGGTTTAGATCAACATTTGAGCATGTCGCGGCGGAATGGTTTAGCAGCAATGGTGCAGCGCGTACGGCAATTGGCGCAGCGTGCGGTTATTTCGTTACAAGTTCTCAATTAAAGTGAGTCAGTGAGCGAATGACGCAGTTAAAAAAATTGTCGGTGATCAGTAAAAAACGCTATTACTGACAACCGACAATTCAAAACTCAATCAATACCAGATGATTATTGCGGAGCGATTGGAGCCGGTGGTGCGGGAGGCGCTGGCGGCAGCATCGGCGCTGGCATCGTCGGCATCGTCGGCATCAAACGCATCTCACGCGGAGCGCGGTCGTGGTCACAATCAGGATGCGAGCGCCGCATCGGTGAACGCCCAAACACAGCGCGAGCAGCTTCGCGCTGTTCCTCAGTGAATTGGTCAACGGTTTGACGATATTTTTCAAAGCGTTCCGTCATTTCCCGATGACGTTTGTCCACATCTTCCCACGCAGGCATTTCCGGCACTTCCATGCCTCGCGCTGCGGCATCAGCCTGCATCTTCTGCCAACGTTCTTCATGCGCGGCGCGACGCTCTTCCGGCGTCATCTTCTGAAAACGCTCAATTTCTTCCTGCCGCGCTTGCCGCCGTGCCTGCACATCAGCCTGCCACTGCTGCATTGCGGGATCGTCCATTGCCGGGAACGGCGCTTCCCAAGGTGGCATTTCCGGCATATCCACGCCGATCTCAGCAGCGCGAGCGCGTAATTCGGCATAACGCTGTTTGCGTTGCGCATCCAGCGCGGCGCGACGTTCATCCGCCTTGGCGCGAGCGGCATCAGCCGGGGACTGCGGCGCAGCGGGGGCTGGCGCTGCGACCGGCGCAGGTGCCACAGCCGGTTGTTCTTCAGCCTGCGCGGTCAACAGCGGTTGACTCAGCGCCAGCGCCAGTGCGAGAGAGGAAAACAGCGGGTTTAATTGACGCATAAAATGCAAAGCTCCAAAAAAATGATGGGTTTGATATTGCTATTAAAGTGCGGTGCAAAACCGTACTTGCAACGGTGAACACCGCTGCGGCGAGTATAAAATGAAAATGAATGCACGGCCGAATTGCACCGCCATCAGTCAACGAGCGACATGAGGATTTTTTAGATGGAAATAAGCGCGTTAATGCGGGATAGCGGAGTTGGCTTTGGCACCAGCGGGGCGCGAGGGTTGGTGACGGCGCTGACCGATTGGGTGGCGTATGCCTACACCGCCGGTTTTTTGCGCTATCTCGACACGGCGGGACTGTTGACGCCGGGGCAAGCAGTCGGCATCGCCGGTGATCTGCGCCCCAGCTCGCCGCGTTTGATGGTGGCGTGTGCGGTGGCGATCCGCGATCTCGGTTTTCAACCCGTCAACTGCGGCACGATTCCCAGTCCGGCGCTGGCGGCATACGGGATTGCGCACGGCATCCCGACGCTGATGGTGACGGGCAGCCACATTCCTGCTGATCGCAACGGGATCAAGTTCAATCTGCCGACGGGCGAGATTTTGAAAGCCGATGAGGAAGGCATCCGCCAACAAACGGTGCTGCGACCGGCGGGATATTTTGCGGAGAACGGGCAATTTCTCCACGACCAGCGCCAGCACTTGCCAGCCGCAGATGCGACGGCAGCGCAGGAATACGTCGCCCGTTATCTGCGCTTTTTCCCCGCGCATTGTTTGGAGGGCTGGCGCGTGGGCGTTTATGAGCATTCGAGCGTGGCGCGGGAGGCATTTGTGGAAGTGTTGACCAAGCTGGGGGCGCAGGTGACGCGGCTGGGATATGCGCCGCAGTTTGTGCCGGTCGATACCGAAGCGATTCGTGCAGAAGATGTCGCGCTGGCGCAGGAATGGACGGCGAACGGTGGGTTTGATGCGCTGGTTTCCGCTGATGGCGACGGCGACCGCCCGTTGGTCAGCGATGCAAATGGCAACTGGCTGCGCGGTGACGTGCTCGGCGTGTTGTGTGCGCAGCAATTGGGCGCTCGCGGCGTGGTGACGCCGGTTAGCAGCAATACGGCAGTCGAAAAATGTGGCTTATTTCAAACTGTTAGCCGCACCCGCATTGGCTCGCCCTTCGTGATTGCGGGTATGAACGACCTGCTCGCAGCGGGCATCACGCCGGTGATTGGTTATGAAGCAAACGGTGGCGTGTTGCTGGGCAGCGCGATTGAACGCGACGGACAGCGGCTTGAGGCGTTACCGACCCGCGATGCGTTGATTGTGGCGGTGACGGTGTTGGCGGCGGCAGCGGCGCAGCGTTGCACGGTGGCGGCGCTGGCGGCGAGCTTGCCGCAACGGTTCACCGCCAGCGCCCGGCTGCAACATGTCCCGACCGCGCAAAGTCTGGCGCTGCTGGCGCAGTTGACGGCTGGCGATTGGGCGCAGCAGCAGGCGGCAATCGCGCAATTTTTTGGCACGGAATGGGGCGCGGTGGCGGCGATTGATCTGACGGACGGGCTGCGGATGACTTTTACCAGCGGCGAGATCGTGCATTTGCGACCGTCGGGCAATGCGCCGGAATTGCGGGTTTACAGCGAAGCGGAGAGCGCGGAGCGAGCGCAGCGGAGTTGTCAGTTAGCAGTTGCCAGTTGTCAGGCGGCGCTGCTGGCGGGAGCTGAACGTGATGTTTAATCGCCACAATTGGCTCGGCATTCAGCGCCAAACCGTCAGTCACACAGAAAAGCTGCTCGCCACGCTCGGCGGCACGATCAGCATCGCGCTGGTGTATGGACTCAGCGCGGCGTTGCTCGATGGCGCAGCCGCACAGCTATTGCTGGCGTCGATGGGCGCATCCGCAGTGCTGCTGTTTGCGGTGCCGCACGGACCGTTATCACAACCTTGGCCGCTGCTCGGCGGACACCTCGTTGGCGCGAGTATCGGCGTGAGCTGTGCGCTGTTACCGCTGCCACTGGCGCTCAATGCCGCGCTCGCAGTGGGGATGACGATTGGGATGATGCACTTGCTGCGCTGCACGCATCCGCCCGGTGGCGCAACTGCGTTGACGGCGGTGATTGGCGGTGCTGCGGTACACGAGCTGGGGTTTCAATTCGTCATCGCGCCGGTCGCACTCAACGCGCTGGCGCTGCTAACGGTCGCGGTCGCCTTCAATTATCCACTGCGCACCCGGCGCTATCCGGCAGCACTCGCCATCGCTGCCGAGGCGCAACGCACGGCTGCTGCGCCAGCCACGCCACCGCCGATTGAACATGCACATCTGGTCGCTGCGTTGAGCGAAATCGACAGTTATCTCGATATTTCTGAGCACGATTTGCTGCGGATTTATCAATTGGCGACGCAGTTTGCGGACGCGGAAATGGTGGAACATCCGCCGATTCAAGTTGGCAGTTGTTACAGCAACGGTCGCTTTGGCGGTGAATGGGAAGTGCGTGAAGTGCGGGCGCTGCCGACGACACCGCGAGCGCGGGTGGAATTTGCCATTGTTGCTGGCGCTCGGCGGCGGCAGTGCGGCAGTTGCAGCTTGAGTACTTTTCAACGCTGGGCGGCGCACGAGGTGAGCCGCGATGAAAATTCATGGCGACCGGTGGCGCATTCAGCAGTAGAAATGCCGCCAATGTCGGATTAAATCATGCTGATGCACCATCGCTACACCTGCATTATTTCACTGTTGACGATGCCGTTAGCTGCGCCAGCAGTGGCAATTGATATACAGCCCGGTGATTTACGAGCGCCAAAAGTCGGCATGAATTTTATGCAATTGATTGCTCAACAAAGCGAATTCAAAGAGCGTTATGTGAATGGGAAGTTGCAGCCGGGTGATTCTCAATTGGAAATCTCGCATCTTTTTACGCGAGTTGGGCATGTATTTGAGGCAGCGGGAAAACCGCTGTTGTTTTTCGTGCAAACACCAATGACGACTGTGCAACCGTCAGATCAAGAGCGCGTGAGTGATATTGGAGATACGGCTTTTTTATTGGCATTCTGGCCTTACGCTAATTCTGAAACCCAAACTTATTTTAGCGTTGGCGCTTATTTATTTGCGCCGACCGGCAATTATCACGATGACCGCAGTTTTAATCTCGGCGAAAACCGTTATCGCGGCGCATTGCAAATGGGTGTGCAAACGCCGTTGACGCATCGTTCGCGGTGGATGCTGGCGCTGGATACGATGTGGTATGGCGAAAATGCTGAGTTTGGGCAACGCCGCGATCTGCTGGAAAAAGCGCCGCTCACCACCGCGCAGGTCAGCGTTCAATACGATGTGTTGCCCGGTTACGCGCTGGCGGCCAGCTATTTTTACACTGACGGCGGCGAAACCACTCTTAACGCAGTGCGCCAGCACGATCCAACGCGACTGCATCGTTATCAGCTCACGGGCACGGCTTATTTTTCTTCTGGGCGAATTGTCGTGCAATACGGCGGCGATCTCGAAACGGAAAATGGTTTATTTGAAGATAACCGTTTGATTTTGCGTTATATGCGGTATTTCTGAAACGCAAATTACAATCCCAGCTCGCGCCAGCGGCTTTGAATCCGTTTGACCGACACCGGCGCAGGTGTGCCCAATTGCTGGGCAAACAGCGCCACGCGCAACTCCTCGATTAACCAACGAATTTCCTCTAAACGCGGATCATCGCGTCCGGCCGCAGTCGCTGCGTCCATCCGCTCGCGCCAGCGGTTTTGCAGCTCCACCATTTCCCGCAGCCATTGCTGATCACGGCTCGGCGCATGGGCGAGGCGCTCCAATCGCTGCTCCATCGCTTTGAGATAACGCGGGTAATTTTTGAGCTGCGCAAAGGGGATTTGCAGCAGAAAACCGCGAAAAATCAAGCCGTCAAGCTGGGCGCGAAGGTCAAGCACCGACGGCAGCCAATTGGCTTGGGTGCTGGTGGCGAGCTGTTTGCGCAGCGCGTGATAGCTCGCCAAGATGCCGCCGATGAGCTTGCACACTGCGGTCGTTGTCGGCTGCAACTGCGCTTTGCAGTCGGTTAAACGCTGCTCAAACTCGGTTTGACTGCGCAGCGGCGGACGGTCTTCGGTGAAGGTTAAATCGAAAATCAGCGCCAGCAATTCATCGGATAAATCCCCCCCTGCCCCCCCTTTTCCAAAGGGGGGAGATGTCGGAGTTCCTTTTTCAACGGGGGAAGTTGAAAAGCCCCCCTTTGAAAAAGGGGGGTTGGGGGGATTTGAGATCGGGCGGTTGGGATTTGATGAAATAAGCGGCGCTTTGGCATACAGCAGCCGCATCCGTTCTAAATCGGTCAGTTGTTTGCGGAGCTGGCGCAGCTCGGCGCTGAGATGCAGCATCAATAACCGCCGCACACCGTCGCGCTGCGCTCGTGCCGCATTTTCCGCTGAATCCAACACGCGAATGGACACGCTGTCGCCGCCGTCCACCAGCGCCGGATAACCGCGCAGCGTGATTCCAGCCCGCGTCAAATCCACCACTTCCGGTAAATCGCCGAAATTCCAACGGGTTAAATCGTCGCGTTCTAAATCGCTGCTCGGCAGATGCGCAAAACCGTGTTGCGCCTGCTCGCCAAATTCGCGCTTCAGCCGCAGCGAATCGGCATCCAGCGCCAGCTCGGTGCCGGTCTCGTCAATCAGTTTGACCTTCATCCGCAGATGTTCGGGAATCGCGTTCACATCCCACGCATCTTCGGGAATCTGCACCCCGGTCATCACTTTTAGCGTTTCTGCCAGCGCCTGAATCAACGGGCGTTCTGACGGTTTGAGACGAGCGGCGAGCCGTGCGGCAGTGTCGGGAATCGGCACGAGTTGCTTGCGCCACACTTTGGGCAAACCCCGCAGCAGCGCGGTGATCCGCTCGGTCAACAGCCCCGGCACCAGCCAATCGAGCCGATCTGCGGAAATCTGGTTAATCAGCGGCAGCGGCACGGTCACGGTCACGCCGTCGCTCGCCGCGCCCGGCTCAAAGTGATAATCCAGCGGCAGCGCCGTCGCGCCAACGTGCAGGCGGTCGGGAAAGGAAGTCGGCGTGATGTCGGCGGCGTCGTGGCGCATCAAATCGTTCAAGCGCAGATGCAGCAGTTTGGGATTGCTGCGCGTGGCGTGACGCAGCCATTGCTCAAATTGCGGCGTCGAATAAATGCCCGACGGGACGCGCTCGGCATAAAACCGATACACCGCTTCATCATCGACGCGGATGTCACGGCGACGCGATTTGGCTTCGAGCTGGTCGATGGATTCAATCAATTCGCGGTTGTGTCGCCAAAATGGAGCGCGAGTTTTGAAATCGCCCTCGGTCAGCGCGAAGCGCAGAAAAATCTCGCGGGCTTCAGCGGGATTGAGCGGGCCATAATTAACGCGGCGTTTGGGCACCAACACGACGCCAAACAGCGTCACTCGTTCAAAGGCGGCGACTTGCCCAGATTTCGCTTCCCAATGCGGTTCGGAATAGCTGCGCTGCAACAAATGTTGAGCGGCGTTTTCAATCCACGCCGGCTGCACTGCGGCGGCGATGCGCCCATATTGGCGCGTGGTTTCGACGCGCTCGGCGACGATGATCCATTTTGGCGGCTTGGCGGCCAGCCCCGAACTTGGATGAATTTGAAATTTGCTATTCCGCGCTCCGAGATAATCGCGCTCTGCGCCCTTGAATCCGATATTGCCGAGCAAACCGGCGAGAAGGGCGCGGTGAAGGGCGTCAAATAATGCCTTTGGTTCTTTTTCAATAACCGACGGTGATGATTTAAATCCCATCTCCAACATTTGCTCACGCAATTGGCTATACACATCGCGCCATTCTTGCACCCGATTAACCGATAAAAAATGCCGCTGGCATAACTTCGCAAACTTATTTCTGGATAACGCATGACGCTGTTGATCCAGAAAATTCCACAGCTTTACAAAAGTGAAAAAATCCGAATGCTCGTGGCGAAAAGTATTGTGAATTTCATCTGCGGCTTGCTGCTTTTCCAACGGGCGCTCACGCGGGTCTTGCACACTCAACGCCGCCGCAATAATCAACATCTCATCCAAACAGACGTGCTCGACTGCCGCCAGCAGCATCCGCCCAATGCGCGGATCGACCGGCAGCCGTCCCAACTGTTTGCCCAGCGCGGTCAAATCACCCGCCGCATCGACTGCGCCCAATTCCTCCAGTGTGCGATAACCATCGGTAATTAAACGGGAATCCGGCGGATCAATAAACGGAAAATGCTCAATCGCGCCAAAGCCGAGCAATTTCATCTGCAAAATGACGGCAGCCAGATTGGTGCGAGCAATTTCTGGCTCAGTAAATTCGGCGCGAGACTGGAAATTTTCCTCGCTATACAAGCGGATACACACACCAGCCGCCACGCGACCGCAGCGACCTTGACGCTGATTCGCCGACGCCTGCGCGATCCGTTCGACCGGCAGCCGCTGCACCTTCGTGCGATGGCTGTAGCGACTGATCCGCGCAAAGCCGGGATCAATCACATAATGAATGCCCGGCACGGTCAGCGAGGTTTCCGCCACATTCGTGGTCAAAATCACCCGCCGCGAGCTGTGCGCCTGAAAAATCCGCGCTTGTTCCTGCGGACTTTGCCGCGCAAACAGCGGCAGAATCTCGGTTGACGGCGGATGATGCTGGCGCAGCGTTTCCGCCGTGTCCCGAATCTCGCGCTCACCCGACAAAAACACCAACACATCGCCGCGCCCGTGCAGCGCCAGCTCGCCAACCGCCGCTGAAATCGCCTGCTGCATCGCGTCATCGCGCTCGGCGGCACTTTCATCATCGACCGGCGGGCGATAACGCACCTCAACCGGATAAGTGCGCCCCGAAATCTCAATAATCGGCGCAGGCTGCGCGTGCGCATCGGCGAAATGACGGGCAAATCGCTGCGGGTCGATGGTCGCCGAAGTCACAATCACCTTGAGATCGGGACGACGCGGCAAAATCCCGCGCAGATAACCGAGCAGAAAATCAATGTTCAAACTGCGCTCGTGCGCCTCGTCGATGATGAGCGTGTCGTATTCGGTGAGCAGCCGATCTTGTTGAATTTCCGCCAATAAAATCCCGTCAGTCATCAATTTGATGCAGCTTTCCGGGCGGCTGCGATCATGGAACCGCACCTTGTAACCCACCAGATTGCCGGTCTCGCCGCCCAGCTCCTGCGCCACGCGACTGCACAGCGTCCGCGCCGCGATCCGACGCGGCTGCGTGTGCCCAATGCGCCCGGTGCGCCCGCGCCCCAGCTCAAGACAGATTTTCGGCAACTGCGTCGATTTACCCGAACCCGTTTCGCCACATAAAACAATGACTTGATGCTGCGCAATCAGTTCGGCCACTTCGGCGCGACGCTCGCTGACCGGCAAATTTTCGGGATATTCAATTGTTGGCGGCACCAACGCAGCGCGGCGTTCAACAAGTGCCTGAGAGTGTTGAATTTCTAGCCAGAGTTTCGCCAAACTTTGATCGAACGGTTGACCGGCGCGTTGGCGCTTGCGCAAACCACGCAGCCGCGATTGGAACGAGTGGCGGTCGCGGATTAAACAGCGATTGAGATCAAAATCAGAAGGAAAAGTTGGCGTATTCAAAATAGATAAACTGAAATAATAATCACAAATAAAAAATGGCGCTGCCGCAATACAATTTACGCACTGCGGCAGAATCAATTATGCGCTTAAACGCCGCCAAATCGTTCCTTGCTGGCTATCTTCTAAAACGATTCCCGCCTCAGTTAAAACTGCCCGCAAACGATCCGCTTCTGCCCATTGTTTTGCAGTTCGTGCTGCCAAACGTTGCGCAATAAGAGCATCAATTTCTGTATCACTCAAACCGCTCGCGCTGGCATCACCGCGCAAATAAACTTCCGCATCACCTTGTAATATGCCCAGCACTGCGCCCAAGGTACGCAATTGCGTTCCTAACGCTGCGGCTTGTTCAATACTCACGCTGCGCAGACGATTGATCTCTCGTGCTAAATCAAATAATACTGCGAGTGCTTCCGGGGTATTAAAATCATCATCCAACGCAGCATTAAAGCGTGCTTGAAACTGCAAATCTCCGCTATCAACTGCGACAGGTAAATTGCGCAACGCTGTATAAAAGCGCGTTAATGCGTTTCGCGCATTTTGGAGATTATCATCATCATAATTGAGCGGACTGCGATAATGACTGCTCAAAATAAAATAGCGGATTTCTTCGGGACGATAGCGTTGCAAAATCTCGCGCACCGTAAAGAAATTTCCCAATGATTTGGACATCTTTTCTTCATTAACACGCACAAAACCATTGTGCATCCACACATTTACATATTGCTCACCAGTGGCTGCTTCTGATTGTGCAATTTCGTTTTCATGGTGGGGAAATTGTAAATCTGCACCGCCACCGTGAATATCAAAATGATTGCCCAACGCGCAGGTACTCATTGCCGAGCATTCAATATGCCAACCCGGTCGTCCTTTACCCCACGGTGATTCCCAACAGGGTTCATCTGGTTTGGCAGCTTTCCATAATACGAAATCCAAAGGATCGCGTTTTGCTTCATCAATATCAATGCGTGCGCCAGCGCGTAATTCTTGCAAATTCTTACCGGATAATTTGCCGTAAGTTGGAAATTGTTTCACCGCATAATAAACATCGCCATTTGCAGCAGCATACGCAAACCCTTTATCAATTAACGTATTCACCATTGCAATGATTTCAGCAATGTGCGCGGTGGCGCGAGGTTCAGCCGTTGGCGCTAATACGCCTAAAGCGGCGGAATCGTCGTGCATCGCTTGAATAAATCGCTCAGTTAATGCAGTGATTGATTCGCCATTTTCAGCGGCGCGGCGAATGATTTTATCGTCAATATCGGTGATGTTGCGCAAATAGGTCACGTCATAACCCAGCGCCTGCAAATAGCGATACACGACATCAAAAACGACTAATACTCGTGCATGGCCAAGGTGGCAATAATCATAAACGGTCATGCCGCAGACATACATCCGCACCTTGCCGATTTCAATGGGTTGGAAAGGTTCTTTCTTGCGGGTTAGGGTATTGTAAATTTGGAGCATTGTCTTGTTATCTCGGTATTCTCAGGTCAATTATGATGCGTTTATAATAGTGAACTTTTGTGAAAACTGTTGCCGGTAAAAACACCGTTTTTATTTGCCATTGATTGCGCAATCAATCGCTTGTATTGCAACGGTGTCATTTCTAAACACGCGGAATGAACTGCGCGTTAGTTGAATGTGAATTTTTTAACCGTTTGATTTAATTGAGTCTAGCGTGGCGCGTTACGAATAAATCAGCGTTTCCGTTATACTCGTCGCTGCCATCGCCACGATGCGGAGTGTTTCGTGCGCGGACTAAATTTTAGAACCGGAAGTGATGGGCAACGCCCATGACTAATCAGGAACTGACAGAGCACCAGCGCCATGAGTGACGATAATACTAGCGAACATGCCTTCGATTCCCCCATCGAGTTGGATATGCAGCATCCGCGTTTGACCTCCAATGGCAATCGTTTCAAGGGCTACGTCGTCGCCGTTGGCGCTTCCGCTGGCGGGTTGGACGCGCTGGAGCGGTTTTTTCAAGGGCTGCCGGCGACCACTGGCGCGGCGTATGTCGTGATTCAGCATCTGTCGCCCGATCATAAAAGCATGATGGCCAATCTGCTCTCGCGCCACACCGCGATGCCGGTGGTGACGGTTGAGCACGATATGAAAATCGAAGCGGATCGGGTGCATCTGATTCCGCCCGCCAGCATGATGAGCGTGTCTGGTGACGTGTTGCGCCTCAGCCCTAAAAATCCGCGTGGTTTAACGCTGCCAGTCGATCATTTTTTTAGCTCGCTGGCCAAAGAATTCGGCAATCGCGGCATCGGCGTCATTTTGTCCGGCACTGGCTCCGACGGCACTCGCGGCTCGGTGGTCATCAACGACGCGGGTGGTTTTTTGCTGGCGCAGGACCCGGAATCGGCCAAATTTGACGGGATGCCGCGCAGCGTGATTGCCACCGGTTTGGTGGACGCGATCTTGCCGCCCGAAGAGCTCGGCCCGCGTCTGCTCGAACACATTCATCAATTACCCCATGTCAAAATTCGGATGCCAGTGTTGGCGACGGAAATCGATCAAGACAACGCGCACGAGGAGGTGATGCACCTGTTGCAACACTCCGGCGGCATTAACTTCCGCGAATACAAACCGGCAACGGTGATGCGGCGGATGGAGCGGCGGATGCAAGTGCGCCAAACCCCCGATTTGCTCAATTATGTGCGCTTGTTGAGCGCAGATCGCGGCGAGTTGGCGACGCTGCGGCGCGAGCTGTTGATTCCGGTCACGAGCTTTTTTCGTGATCCCGAAGCCTTTGAAATTCTGGCGGAAACGGCGGTGAAAACCATCGTCGCCGAGCGCCCCGATAATCAACCGATTCGCGTCTGGGCACCCGGCATCGCCACCGGTGAAGAAGCCTATTCGCTGGCGATTCTGTTTGCCGAAGCCTTTGATCGAGCGCGGCGCTGGCCGAATTTCAAGCTGTTTGCGACCGACGTAGAATCGCAAAACGTCGAAGTCGGCGGCGCGGGTGTGTTTTCCGAAGCGATCACCGCTGAAATCTCGCCAGAACGGTTGGAAAAGTTCTTTTTACGGCGCGGCAATCATTTCGTCGTCAAAACCGAGATTCGCCAAAGCATCGTTTTTGCTCGCCACAACTTGCTGGAAGACCCGCCATTCACGCGCATGGACTTGGTATCTTGCCGCAACTTGTTGATTTATTTCCGTTCTGAAGCGCAAGAACGGGCGCTGCGGCGGCTGCAATACGCGATGGCACCGGGCGGATTTTTATTTCTCGGTCCGAGCGAAACGCTCGCCAATCTGCAAACCGATTTCACCGCCGTCAGCTCCAAACACAAAATTTATCGAATTTTGCGCCACGTCGCGCTGCCGCTGGATACCGCGATTGCCACCTTGTCGCGCAGTTCCGTCACCGGAGCGCGTCCGCGTCCGGGCATTCGCACGCACGGGGTGGCGAGCGACGCAGCGGCGATTGATGCCGCGCAAAATCTGTTGCTGCGCAGCTACGCGCCGACGAGTCTGCTGCTCAATCAACGCCATGATTTGCTGCATGTTTTTGGCGATGTCAGCCATTATTTGCGCATCGGCGAAGGCGCAGTAACACTCGATTTAGCCAAGCTGTTGCCGAGTTCGCTGGTCGCCATTGCCAAGGCGTTGCTCTACAAAGCGGCGCGAGATCGTGCGCCACTGCGGTCTGATTCGCTTGGTTTGTCGCTGGACGACAAACATACGGAACGGCTGCGGCTGGTGGCACGCCCGTTGGAACCGCCGCATGGCGAGCCGCACCTGTTGCTGTCGTTTGAAACCGAATCGCAGTTGGTGATTTCCGACGAGGGCGAAGTGGCGGCGAATTTAGCGGCGGCGGGCGTGACGCCAGCGCAGATTGAAACGTTGAGCCTTGATCGTGAAACCGCACAGCGGCTGGAAACATTGGAGCGGGAACTGGCGGCGACGCGAGAAAGTTTGCAGGCGACGATTGAGGAATTAGAAACGGCAAATGAGGAATTACAAGCCACCAATGAGGAATTGATGGCGTCGAATGAAGAACTCCAAAGTTCTAACGAAGAACTGCAATCTGTGAATGAAGAGCTGTACACCGTCAATGCGGAAAACCAAGAAAAGATTGAAATTCTCAATCGTCTCAATGCCGATTTAGATGGTATGGCAAAAGCGGCATCAATCGCCACCGTGTTTGTAGATTCACAATTGCGTTTAACCCGCTTCACCCCCGAAGCAACTGCGCTATTCAAAATCCGCGATGGCGATTTGGGACGCCCGATTGATGATTTCACCAATTTATTGCAATACCCCGAATTCTTACCCGAATTGCATCGCACCATCGCCAGCGGTGAAATGCTCCAACATGAGATTGATGCTGCGAATGGACGTCATTATTTAGCACGGGTATTGCCGTATGCAGTGCGTTCTGGTGAAGCGCGGGGCGCAGTGGCAACCTTTGTGGATATTACAACGCTGCGCGATGTGGAACGCTTGCAGGCAGTGTTGGATTCATTACCAGAGCATGTGGCGGTATTGGATGCCAATGGCGTCATTACAATGGTGAATCGTTCTTGGCAAGAATTCGCCAAAGACAATAATCATTTGTCGCTACAACAATCGGGATTAGGAACGAATTATTTAGACGTGTGTGATTTGCGGCAGATTGCGGATGAAACGACGGTTAAAGAAGCCATGCTGGGAATTCGGCGCGTACTCGAAGGCAATGCTGAAGCGTTTTCAATTGAATATCCGCGTCACACGCCGACTGAACAACGCTGGTATGTGATGCACGTTGCGCCAATTAAACATCCGGGCGGCGGTGTGATTATTAGTCATATTAACGTCAGTAAATGGGTATCAGGGCGATTGCAATAGGCAGTTGTCAGTTTCTGTTATATGCCAACTGAATAGAATCACCAGCCATGATTAACGCACTTGACTGACAACTGACAACTGACAACTGACAACGCATTAAACTAACAGTTTTATTTTTTAACGAATAATAGTTATCTCTTTTGTTTTATCGCGGAACAGCGAATGAGCACTCGAAAAGAAACGGAGCAAGATGATGGACGGCGGATTGACGAACTGATGAGCATCTCGCCCGCAGAATTACGCGAACGTGCGTTAGAAGCGTTACATCACAAGCGTTTTGATCTCGCCGATGAAGTGTTGGCAAATAGCAACGTTGAAGTTGCCGCAATTGTAGAAAATTTGCGGATTTATCAAGCGGAACTCGAAATTCAAAATGAAGAGTTATTACGCAGCCAACGTCACAGCCATAACGCTCTTCATCGTTTTACGTCTTTTTTTAATACCTTGCCCATTGCAGAATTGGTGATTGATCGCACTGGTTTAGTGAAAGAAAGTAATCTCGCTGCGCAGCGCCTGTTTCATCTCCGTGATGTCCATTTTCATCAGCACTTTTTCGCTCGCCTCATTGAAGAAAGTGATCGCGGTACCGTCATTGGTGCGTGGTCAAAATTGACCGGTTCGCAAACGCTCGAATTGTCAGAAGTTCATTTTCGTGGCGGGACGCACGGCGGTTTTATTGGCGATGTGCATTTTGCGCCCTTGCCAACCACTGAAGATGTGCCGCCGCAATTCGTCTGCGCGGTGCTTGATCGCACCGATGCGGTGCGCCAGCGCCAAAGCCTGTTTGAGACCAGCGAACGCTTGCGCCGCAGCGAAGCGAATTTGAAAGAACGGTTGAAAGAGTTGGCCTGTTTGCACGATGTGTTGGCGCTGACGCATCAAACCAATGCGCCCGTTGCGCCGACGCTGCGCCAAGTGGTCGAACGCTTGCCCGAAGCGTGGCAATTTCCTGAGCTGGCCGAGGCACGGATTCGCTTGCCAGAGTTCACTTTTCAAACCGCTGGTTTTGCCATCACCGATTGGTTGCTCACCGCTCGCCTGTTTCTCGCCAAAGGTTGTGAAGGCGATATTGCTGTGGTGTATCGCGCCCCACCTCCGGGCGCTGACCGCGTTTGTTTTTTGCCCGAAGAACAATCGCTGTTGATGGCAGTCGCCACCCACATCTCCGGCTTTTTAGATCGCACCGCCGATGAAGAACATCTGCGCGACAGCCGCGAACGCTACCGCGTGTTGGCGCAATACAGCCCCGACTGGGAATACTGGCTCGGTCCTGACGGCACCTATCGTTATATGTCGCCTGCGTGCTTCAAATTGTCCGGCTATCCCCCAGAAGCCTTTCTCAAAGACCTCAACCTATTCAGTCATCTCGTCCATCCCGCCGACCGCGACATCTGGAGTCGGCACGGCAGCGCATTAACCCGCGTGCCCAATGAAGAAGTTGTTGATTGTATTGAGTTTCGCATCATCGCCCGCGACGGCGAAGAACGCTGGATTGAACACATCTGCAATCCCGTCATCAGCGAAGACGGGCGCTATCTCGGACGGCGTGGCGTCAATCGCAACATCACCTCCCGCAAACGCTTTGAAGAAGCACTCAAACGCAGTGAGGATTTCCTCAACGCCACCGGACGCATGGCCAAAGTGGGCGGCTGGGAATTCGATCCCGTCACCAACGCCCTGCGCTGGACCCCCGTCACCTTTGACATCTTTGAGCTGCCGCACACCACCACGCTGTCGTTTGCGCAAAGCCTCAAATACTTTCATCCCAACGACCGCACCAAGCTCGAAAAAGTGGTCGATATTGCCGTGTCGCTTGGTCAACCCTTTGATTTACAAGCACGCCTCATCACCGCTCGCCAACGCTCCATCTGGGTACAAATCGCCTGCGAAGCAGTGTTAGAGCACGGCATCGTCGTCAAACTCTTGGGCACCATTCAAGACGTCACCGCCCGCATGGATGCCGATAAATCACTGCGGCAGGCGGCGCGAGTGTTTGAAAACACCGCCGAAGGTGTCGTCATCACCGACCCCGACGAACGCATCTTGGCCGTCAACCGCGCCTTCGTTGAAATCACCGGCTACACCGAAGAAGAAGTGCTCGGTGCCACCCCGCGCTTGCTCAATTCCGGGCGGCATCCGCCAGAATTTTATCGAGACATGTGGATGGAATTACAGCGTACCGGACAATGGCGCGGTGAACTGTGGAACCGCCACAAAAACGGGCAGATTTATCCCGAATTGATGACCATCAGCGCCGTCGTTGACAGTGGCGGTGAACTCACCCATTACGTCGGCGTGTTCCGCGACATCACTCACCTCAAACGTTCGGAAGAAAAGCTGGCGTATCTCGCCCACCACGACGCCCTCACCGGCTTGCCCAATCGCAGCCTGTTTCAAGCGCGGCTGGAACAATGCCTACAACGCGCCGCCCGCCACCAGCGCCAAGTCGGGCTGGTCTTCTTGGATTTGGACCGCTTCAAAACCGTCAACGACACCCTCGGCCATCCCATTGGCGATGCGCTGCTCAAACAAGTCGCCGGCGTGTTGGTAAAACAGGTGCGCGAAGCCGACACCATCGCCCGGCTCGGCGGCGATGAATTCGTGATTATTCTCGACGACATCCCCGCGCTACGCTTCGCCACCAACTTTGTTGAGCGCCTGCTGTCCGCCTTCACTCAACCTTTTCTCGTCGAAGGACACGAATTGTTCGTCACCGCCAGCATGGGTGTGAGTTTGTATCCGCAAGATGGCGACAACATCGACGCGCTGCTGCGCCATGCGGACATCGCCATGTATCAAACCAAAAACACCGGACGTAACGGCTTTTGTTTCTTTGATACGGCGATGACAGAAGGAGTGAGCGAGCGCCTGCGCTTGGAACACGATCTGCACGGCGCACTGCAACGGCGGGAATTTATCCTGCATTATCAACCACAATTGAGCTTGCACAACACGCAATGCCTGTGTGGTGTGGAGGCGCTGTGTCGTTGGCACCACCCCGAGCTGGGATTGATCCCGCCCAACCAGTTCATCCCGATAGCGGAAGATATTGGCTTGATTGATCGGCTTGGCGCGTGGGTATTGGAGGAAAGTTGTCGGCAGATGATCGCGTGGGATCACGACGGATTTCGGGTGCCGCGTTTGGCGGTCAACCTGTCGGTGCGGGAGCTGGAACGCGGCAATCTGGTTGACGAAATCGCCGACATCTTGCAACGCACCGGTATCACGCCCGACCGTTTGGAGCTGGAGGTGACGGAGTCGATGATCATGCGCAACCCGGAGGTCGGCATTCAAACGCTGGAGGCGTTGCGTGATCTCGGTGTGACCTTAGCAGTGGACGACTTTGGCACTGGTTATTCCTCGCTGGCGTATCTCAAGCGGCTGCCGCTCAACCGCTTGAAAATTGATCGTTCCTTCGTCGAAAAGCTGACGCAAGACCCGAATGATGACGCGATTGTGCGGGCGATTTTGGCGCTCGGCAGCAGCTTGGGACTCGAAACGCTCGCCGAAGGCATTGAAACCTTGGGACAAATCGACTTTCTCGTCGCGGAAGGCTGCATCGAAGGTCAGGGATATTTATTCAGTCATCCGCTGCTGCCGGAAGTGTTAGCTGACGCTTGGCGCTTGCGCTGACCGCAACCAGCGGCAGCTCGCCCGCACCAAGCTCGGCCCGTAATAAATCAAACCGCTGTAAAGCTGCACGAGATTGGCACCGGCTGCCAATTTCGCCGCCACATCCGCCGGCGTCATCACCCCGCCGACGCCAATCAACACCGGCGTCGGTCCCACCTCCGCTCGCACTTTCCGCAACAACTCGGTGCTCCGCGCCAGCAGCGGTCGTCCCGATAAACCGCCACTCATGCCCGCCGTCGCCGTCATCACACCCTCAAATTGAATCGTTGTGTTCGTCAACACCAAACCGGCGCAACCCGCGTCCAGCGCCGCGTGAGCGCAGGCCAGCGCAGCGTCATCCGCCAAATCGGGTGCCAATTTGAGCAGCAGCGGACGCGGACGACTCAGGCGCTGATTGAGTTCCTGCAGCGCCGCCACGATCCGCGTCACCTCGTCCGTCCGCTGCAAATCGCGCAAGCCGGGCGTGTTGGGGCTGGAAATGTTGACCACCACATAATCCGCCAACGCGCCAAGGTGTTCAAAACTCTGGCAATAATCAGCCGCAGCTTGTTCTGGCGGGGTGATTTTGGATTTGCCGAGATTGACGCCGAGCGGCACTTGCAGCAGTCCCCGCGCTCGCACCCGTTCCAACTGCGGCACCAGCGCCGCCGCGCCTGCGTTGTTAAAACCCATCCGGTTGATGATTGCGCCGTCACGAGGCAGGCGAAATAATCGCGGACGCGGATTGCCCGGCTGCGGATGCGCCGTCACCGTGCCCACTTCAATCAAACCAAACCCCAACGCCTGCCACGCCGAAATTGCCACCGCGTCTTTATCCAACCCCGCCGCCACACCAATTGGATTGGGAAACCGCAGCCCAAGGGCGTCAACCGCTAAACTGGGCGTCCGCGCCACATCGGTGCTGGATAATTTGCCGTTAAACAGAGCTGACCACTGCGCCAGCACACGCAGAGTAAGATTGTGAGCACGCTCAGGATCGAGCTGAAACAGCAATGGTCGCAATAATGACCACACGGGGCTGGCGTCTGTCGTGTTATTCAATAGTTCATTCATTGGTTCATTCACTCCGAAGCAAGCACAAAGTCGGTTTTTATTTCCGCTGTACGCAGCATTTTTTAGGATGCAATCATGTCAGAAGAAGGTCGTTTTACACTTCATCTCACCCAACAAGAAGGTTTCCAAATTAACGCAGCATTTGATTGGAAACGCGCCCCAGATTTATTGATGGATGAGCCACCGCCGCTCGGTGAACAAAAAGGCCCGAATGCCTCGCGCCTACTCGCTGCCGCTGCCGCCAATTGTTTAAGCGCCAGCTTGTTGTATTGCGTCTTCAAAGAGGAGCCACCAGACAACTGTTTGCGCACCGAGGTGATTTGCATCATGGGACGCAATGCGCAAAAACGGCAGCGCATCACCGGTTTGGAAGTCACGTTGATTGTGAGCGCGGCAATCACTGATTCACCGCGTTTTGCCCGTTGTAAAACGCTGTTTGAAGATTTTTGCGTGGTGTCCGCCAGCATTCGCCAAGGTATTCCGCTGCGCGTCACCGTCCAAAATGAAGCAGGCGAGATTCTGCACCAGTCCGAATAACACCAACGGCTGCGTCCGACCTGTCCACTGCCAACTCAAACCACTGACGACTCCAAAAATGCCTCCCATCATTCACGACGTTCTCATCCTCGGCAGCGGTGCGGCAGGTCTCAGCCTCGCGCTGCGCCTGCGCGACGATATTTCTATCGCCGTTGTCTCCAAACGCGACCTGCGCGAAGGCAGCACTTTGTACGCACAAGGCGGCATCTCCGCCGTGCTGGATGCCGGTGATTCCATTGAAGCGCACGTCCAAGACACGCTCAAAGCTGGCGCGGGGCTGTGCGAGCCGCAAGTCGTGCAACACATCGTTGAGCGCGGTCCTGACAACATTCGCTGGTTGTTTGAGCAGGGCGTCGCCTTCACCCGCAACGCTGAATACACCTCCGCTGGCGGTTATCACCTCACCCGCGAAGGTGGACACACTTATCGCCGCGTGGTTCATGCCGCTGACGCCACCGGACACGCGGTGGAGACGACGTTGGAGGCGCAGATTCGCGCCCGTCCCAACGTCACGCTGTATGAACAGCATATCGCCGTTGATCTCATCACCACCAAAGCGCGAGCTGAACATCGCTGTCTCGGTGCGTATCTGCTCAATCGTGAGAGCGGGCAGGTGGAGACCTTTTTGGCGAAGTTCGTCGTCCTCGCCACCGGCGGCGCAAACAAGGTCTATCTCTACACCAGCAACCCGGACGTTTCGACCGGCGACGGCATTGCGATGGCGTGGCGGGCGGGCTGCCGCGTCGCCAATATGGAATTCATGCAGTTTCATCCGACCTGTTTGTATCACCCGCAAGCACGGACGTATTTGATCAGCGAGGCGCTGCGCGGCGAAGGAGCACATTTGCTGCTGCCAGATGGCGAGCGGTTTATGCCCCGTTTTGACAGTCGCGCCGAACTCGCCCCGCGTGACATCGTCGCTCGCGCCATTGACCACGAAATGAAACGGCTCGGCGCAGAATGCGTGTATCTCGACATTTCTCATCAACCAACTGATTTCATTCTCGAACATTTCCCAACTATTCACGGGCGCTGTTTAGAGCTGGGGATTGACATCACCCGCGAGCCGATGCCGGTGGTGCCAGCGGCGCATTACACCTGCGGCGGGGTGATGGTCGATCATCGCGCTCGCACCGACGTGCCGGGGCTGTATGCCAGCGGCGAAACGGCTTACACCGGTTTGCACGGTGCGAATCGGATGGCGAGCAATTCGTTGTTGGAATGTCTGGTGTATTCGGAAGCGGCCGCAGCGGACATTGAGCAGCGTTTGGCGGACTGGCCGCTGCCGCCGGAGGTGCCAGCGTGGGATGAAAGTCGCGTGACCGAACCGGATGAAGAAGTGGTGGTGACGCACAATTGGGATGAATTGCGACGGTTTATGTGGGATTACGTCGGCATTGTGCGGACAAATAAACGTTTATATCGCGCCAAACGGCGGGCGGATTTGCTGGCGCAGGAAGTGATTGAGTATTACAGCCATTTTCGGGTGAATAACGATTTAATTGAATTGCGCAATTTATTAGAAGTCGCCGATTTAATTATTCAATCCGCACTGCGCCGGCGCGAAAGTCGTGGGCTGCATTACACGCTGGATTTTCCCAGCAAAGATGTCAGCCAGCGCAGCCCGACTATTTTAATTCCAGACAGTTACCAACCGCGCCGGGATTAAACAACATTAAGAATGACGTAGTTGAAAAACTGTCAGTAAACATCTGCGTCATTCTCAAGGACGTTAAACCATGTTATTTGATGCGCGT
Organism: Thiocystis violascens; assembly: GCA_020721065.1. GTDB lineage: Bacteria > Pseudomonadota > Gammaproteobacteria > Chromatiales > Chromatiaceae > Chromatium > Chromatium violascens_A. The sequence goes on from DYNM01000036.1 coordinate 24,604, forward strand.
ACTGGTTTTATGTACATGGGCTTGATGAGCTTCATCATGTCCGCCGCAATTTGGATTGTTTTTAGGAGTTACGCAGTTGCGAACAAGCCATACAATGGTGCTGATAAATAAAAT
>DYNM01000037.1 GCA_020721065.1 Thiocystis violascens
ATTTTATTTATCAGCACCATTGTATGGCTTGTTCGCAACTGCGTAACTCCTAAACACTAAAAAAGTTGGTGATTTTTTGCCAATCTTTTTTGAATCACCAAATTAAAAAATAACCATTTATTTTTAACGCGCTTCACTGACAACTGACAATTAAACACTGATAACTTTTTTCCGAGGATCGCTGCCGATGCGCGTTGGGTTTTATGGCAAATTGCCTGATGTCGGCGATTTCGTGCAGCGGCAATTGCCCGTTGCATTTGTCCAGCCGTGGGAGCGCTGGCTGTGCGAATCGTTGGTCACGAGCCAATCTCAGCTCGGTGCGCAATGGCTGGACACTTATTTGATAAGTCCGGTGTGGCATTTTGTGCTGGCGGCAGGAGTGCTCAATCAGAGCGCGTGGGCGGGAGTGCTGACGCCGAGCGTAGATCGAGTGGGGCGCTATTTTCCGTTGACCATCGCCAGCCCACTCGCCGCCGCTGACGACTGTTGCCAGACGCTGACAGCGGCTGCGACATGGTTGGCACAGGCGGAAACAGTGGCGCGGTTTGGATTGCAGGTTGATTGCAGCTTGGCGCAATTTATCGCGCAGGTGCTGGCGTTGCCGCCATGCCCAACGTTGCCGCAGTCTCCGCTGACGCGGCGCGAAATGAGCAGTTGTTGGCACGCTGCCGGTGTGACGTTGTCTTATCCAGCATTACCGCCACCAGCGCAATTTGAACGGTTGTTGCGCGGGGGTTGAGTTGGTCAGTAAAAAACAGCGTTTTTACTGACCACCGACAACCAATAACTTTCCTAACTGCTTAACTCTTCAATTGAAATGGCTGATCTGTCGTTTGCCGCAGCAAAATTGCTTGCGTCGCGGCTGCCACCACCGCCACATCACCGCGAGCTAATTCGCGCCCGTCGTCGAGCACCAACACTTGATCCACCCAATCCAATCCTGCCGGTCGATGCGTCATCAACAGCACCGTTCGCCCCCGCATCAGATGATCTAACGCGACCATCAATTCCCGTTCGGTCGTCGCATCCAAACCTTCCGTCGGTTCATCTAGCAGCACGATTGGCGCATCTTTCAGCAACGCCCGCGCAACTGCGATCCGGCGACCTTGCCCACCCGATAACCGCACGCCAGTTTCACCAACCCAGGTGTCATAACCATCGGGCAATGCGGCAATGAAAGCGTGAATTTGCGCCACCTGACAGGCTGCTTCGAGCGCCGACTGTGTGGCGGCGGGATTTGCCAGCAGCAGATTTTCACGAATGGTCGCATCAAATAAATGCGTGTGTTGACTCACGACCGCGAAATAACGTCGCCAGTCATCGCTATGAAACGCGCCGCTGTCGTGCCCACCAAGACGGATGCACCCGCTGTCAACGGTCCAGAACCGCAGCAACACATTTAATAAAGTACTTTTGCCTGACCCACTCGCGCCAATCACCGCAACGCGGCTGCCGGGTGGAAGGTGAAGGTTGATGTTGACCAGCGCCGGGCGGTCAGCGTGGGGATAGCGAAACGTCACCTGCTCCAAAATCAGATCGTAGTTGTCCAGCGCAGGTGAAGCTGACAACGGTTCGACGACGGCTGGCGTGGTATCGACGATTTCAAACAAGCGCCGCGCTGCCGCCAAACTGCGTTCCAACAGTTGAAAGGCTTGCGGCAACGGTGCCACTGCTTCAAAACTTGCCAAGGTGAACACCGCCAACAGTGCCAAGTATGGCGCAGCTAACTCCCCGCTGCGTACCTGCGGAATGCTCTGCCACAGCACGAGCCACACGCTCAAACCCGCGCAGATGCTGATCGCTGCCAACGTGATGCCGTGATCGTTGCTTAACCGCGCTTGTGCAACCAGCAACCGCCGACTGACCGCGTCAAGGTGTTGAGCATGACGCTCACCTGCGCCATAAACGGTCAGTTCTGCCATACCTTGGATGCCGTCAATCACGGTGCTGCGCAAGGTGCTGGCATCAGCGATGAGCTGTTGTTCCGGTTCCCGTCCGCGAGCTTGCGCCCAGATTGGTAGCGCCACACCAGCCAGTAGCCAGCAACTTAAACTGCTGAGTGCCAGCAGCGGACTCAGGTTGAAAAGAATTAAGCTAAACAACACGATACTGATGGCGGCTACCACCACCGGCACCAACACCCGAACATATAAATTATCGAGCGCGTCAATATCGGCGCGGATGCGGCTGAGTAAATCGCCGCTGTGATAGCTCTGTAAACAAGCTGGCGCGAGCGGTTCTAGCTGACGATAAAACCACACCCGCAGACTGGCGAGCAGCCGCAAAGTCGCTTCATGCGTGATCAGGCGCTCGGCATATCGACCGCCGGTACGGAACATGGCGCTACCGCGAATCAGCGCAGCGGGGACAAAATAATTCATCGCCACCCCCGCTGCTCCAGCCGTCGCCATTGCTGCGAGAAACCAGCTCGCTGCTGCCATTAACATGACGTTTGATAACAGCGTGAGCAGCGCCGCCACCGTGCCCAGCAGCATCCAAAGTCGATACGGACGAAATAGCACCCAGAGCCGTTTTAATTCAGTCATTTTAGGTTCCAATCCGCAAAAAACTGCGTTGATGAGCGCGGCGATAATTTTAACATGGCAATAAAAAAGGCTTGCACACGGTGCAAGCCTTTAGCGTTATTTGGCGCTCCCTAGGGGATTCGAACCCCTGTTGCCGACGTGAGAGGCCAGTGTCCTAACCACTAGACGAAGGGAGCGTTAAGGTAGTGAAGGATGCGATAATATACGCACATGACGCCGCTTCACAAGCGGCGACGCGCTGAAACCACCCATTCACGGCGGCATTCACGTTGACATTGGCATCTTCCAATGTGACTCCACAGCGTTGCCGCACTGCTTCAAGGAACCCGCTCGACACAAACCTCATGCAGGCATTCGACTCCCACTCGACAGGCACGATCCAACCCGTGATCGTCCCGCGTCCACAACATCACCTCTCCCGCGCCAATATCAGCGACAACGCGCTGAAAGTGTTGTATCGCTTGCGGCAGGAGAATTTCCAAGCCCATTTAGTCGGCGGTGGCGTCCGCGATTTGCTGCTCGGTCACGAGCCCAAAGATTTTGATATTGCCACTGATGCCACGCCAGAACAGGTGCGGCAGGTGTTCCGCAATTGTCGCCTGATTGGACGCCGCTTTCGGCTGGCGCATGTGCATTTTGGCGCGGACATCGTGGAAGTGGCGACGTTTCGTGGCTGTGACGTCGATGCTGATCCACGAGAGCGCCGCCTCGAAAATGGTCGCATCGTGCGCGACAACAGTTACGGCACCATCGCAGAAGACGCGCTGCGGCGCGATTTCACCATTAACGCGCTGTATTACGACATCGCCGATTTTTCACTGGTGGATTACGTCGGCGGACTCGCGGATTTACAGACCGGCGTCGTGCGCTTGATCGGCGATCCTGAGCAACGCTATCGAGAAGACCCGGTGCGGATGCTGCGGGCGGTGCGTTTTGCCTGCAAATTGGGTTTTATGATTGATCCAGCTACTGAGCATCCGTTGTTTACGCTCGGACCGTTGCTGGCGGACATTTCGCCGGCGCGATTGTTTGATGAAGTGCTCAAACTCTTTCAATCCGGTTATGGCTTAGAAGTGTTTGAAAAGCTGCGCCATTACCAACTGTTTGGGCAATTGCTGCCAGACACGGAACGCTGTCTCGCGCAGGAAGAACACGGCTTTCCGCTCACCTTCGTCAGTCGCGGTTTGAACAATACTGACCAACGCCTTCGCGCCCACAAACCCGTTGCTGCTGCCTTTTTATTTGCCATTTTGCTCTGGGAACCGGTGCGGCAGCGGGCAGAACAGTTGCAACACAACGGTTTAGCGCCACTCGATGCGATCTTGTTGGCATCCAGCGAAGTGTGTCAGCGCCAGCAACGGCTGATCGCCATCCCCAAACGCTATTCGCTGCCGATGCGGGATATTTGGGCGCTGCAACCGCGCTTTGAACACCGCGACAGCAAACGCCCTTACCGCTTGCTGACACATCCCCGTTTTCGCGCCGCGTATGATTTTCTGGTGCTGCGGGCTGAAGCAGGCGAGGCGGAGTCCGAATTGGCGGAATGGTGGACGCGCTTTCAAGCTGCCAGCGCCAGCGAACGCAACAATATGATCACGGGAAGTGGCGCTGCTAAACGCCGCCGTCGCCCTCGTCCCCGCCGTCGCCCCGCGCCAGCGGCGCTAAAAACTGATCACTAATCACTTAAACAAACAACTGGAGAGCGTTGCCGAATGTCCACTGCGCCCGTTTCCGTCACGACGCTGACCGCGCTCAAAGCACGCGGCGAGCGCATCGTGTGCCTGACCTGTTATGACGCCAGCTTCGCGCACCTGCTAGATGCCGCTGGAATTGACGTGCTGCTGGTGGGTGACTCGCTCGGCATGGTGCTGCAAGGTCACGCCACCACCGTGCCGGTGACGCTAGAACACATGACGTATCACACCGCCTGCGTTGCTCGCGGACGCACCCGCGCACTCGTCATCGCCGACCTGCCGTTTTTAACCTACGCCACGCCAGAGCAGGCGTTGGTCAGCGCGGCGCGGCTGATGCAAGAAGGCGGTGCCCACATGGTCAAATTAGAAGGCGGCGCTCCGCTGGTGCCGACCGTGCGGCGCTTAACAGAACAGGGCGTGCCGGTCTGCGCCCATCTCGGTTTATTACCGCAATCGGTGCATCGGCTCGGCGGCTATCGTTTCCAAGGACGCGATCCAGACTCTTCCGAAGCCATTCGCCACGACGCGCTGGCGCTACAAGCAGCCGGTGCCAGCCTGCTGGTGTTGGAATGCGTCCCGGCGGCGCTGGCGCAAGACATCAGCGCCAGCTTAACGATTCCGGTGATCGGCATCGGCGCAGGTGCGGGCTGCGATGGTCAGGTGCTGGTGCTGCACGATTTGCTCGGTCTCAACGCCGGACGTCCGCCGAGCTTCAGCCGCAATTTTCTGACTGGACACGCATCATCCATCGCCGCTGCCGTGACCGCTTATGCCGCTGCCGTGCGCGACGGAAGTTTTCCAGCAGCGGCGGAAACGCCATATTGACGCGGGAACAGCGCCATGCTCCATCTCACCCAACTTGCTGAATTACGCGCCACACTTGCCACTTGGCGCAGTGCCGGTGAACGCATCGCGCTGGTGCCGACGATGGGCAATCTCCATCGCGGACATTTGGCGCTGGTGGCGGCAGCGCAGCGCCACGCCGCGCACGTCGTCGTCAGCATCTTTGTGAATCCGCTGCAATTCGGCGCGGGCGAAGATTTAGCGGCTTATCCGCGCACCTTGGCGGAGGATCAGCGCCAACTGGAGGCCAGCGGTTGCGCGTTGTTATTTGCGCCAGCCGTGGCGGAAATGTACCCGCACGGGCAGGCAGCGCAGACGCGGCTTGAAGTCCCTGATTTATCAACGCAATTGTGCGGCGCGAGCCGTCCCGGGCATTTTGCAGGCGTAGCGACGGTCGTGTGCAAACTCTTCAACATGGTGCAGCCCGACGTGGCGTTGTTTGGCGAGAAAGATTTCCAACAACTGCTGGTCATTCGCCGCTTCGTGCGCGACTTAAATCTGCCGCTGGAAATCATCGGAGTGCCGACGGTGCGCGAAGCCGACGGCTTGGCGCTGAGTTCGCGCAACAGTTATCTGTCATCCGTTGAACGCGAACGTGCCCCGCTGCTGTATCAAACCTTGACGACCGCTGCGCAATCATTGCAATCCGGCGCAGCGGTGGCGGCGGTGGAACAGGCGGCAGTGCTGGCGCTACAAACGGCTGATTTCAAACCATATTATGTGGCGGTGCGCCGAGCGACTGATCTTGCGCCGGTTACGGCAGCGGATGAAGACTTGGTGGTGCTGGCAGCCGCACAGTTGGGGTACACGCGCTTGATTGATAATGTGCGGGTGACGCGCTGATGCTGCATTGCAACATCGACTGCGTTAAACTGCGCACCGAGTGCAAGTGAATAAAAAGAAACGTGATTTTTTAATTCAGGTTCGAGCGGCTTTTAATGGAGATAAATGAGAGATGTATTTAACGCTGCTAAAGTGCAAGCTGCATCGGGCCTGCGTGACACATTCCGAAGTGAATTATGAGGGATCGTGCGCAATTGATGATGAATTGCTCGCGCTGGCGGGCATTCGGGAATATGAACAAATCCAGATTTATAACGTTACGAATGGCGAGCGGTTGACCACTTATGCCATTCGCGCTGAAGCTGGTTCGCGGGTGATTTCAGTGAATGGTGCGGCAGCACATCGTGCCGCGCCCGGTGATCGCATCATCATCTGTGCGTATGTGAATGTGACCGAGGTTGAGGCGGAGAGTTTTCAACCAAAGCTGGTGTATCTCGATGAAGAGAATCGCGTCACTCGCACCAGCGCCGCGATTCCGGTTCAAGCGGCTTGAGTTGCTCAGGCTGACGCGGCGTGGTTGTGGCGCTCGGCGCTGGCGTCGGCATACAGGCGCAGATATTGCCGCGCACTCGCTTCCCAACTGAAATCCTGCGCCATGCCGGTGGTGGCCAAGCGCCGCCAGTTGTCTGGTTCCTCCCGATACAACCGCAGTGCTTGCCAAATCGTGGCAAGCAACGCCTGCGGTTGCAATTCATCCAGCAAAAATCCGGTAGCACGACCCTGTGCCAGCGTTTCTGGAGTGCTGTTGACGACCGTGTCTGCCAGCCCGCCGGTGCGGTGGACGATGGGCACGGTGCCGTAGCGGAGGCTGTAAATCTGGTTGAGTCCGCACGGCTCAAACCGCGATGGCATTAAAAACACGTCGCAGCCCGCTTCAATCCGGTGCGCTCGCACCTCGTCATAGCCGATGAACACGCCCATTTGACGCGGATATTGGGCGGCGAACTCGCGCAGCGCCTGTTCAATTGGGCGTTCACCAGCGGCGACGATCATCACTTGAATGCGCGGATCGCGCAGCACTTCTGGCAACACCGCCAGAATTAAATCGACGCCTTTTTGTTCCACCAAGCGCCCGATGTAGCCGATGACGAACGCATCTTCGCTGCGCGGCAAGCCAAATTCCCGTTGTAAATCAAGTTTGTTGTCTGCTTTGAGCGCGAACTGGTCGCGGTCGTAGTGGTGGGCGATGAGCGGATCGCTGGCGGGATTCCACACGTCGTAGTCGATGCCGTTGAGAATGCCGCTAAACCGCCCGCCGATCTGGCGCAACAGCCCATCTAAACCGCAGCCAAAACGCGGGGTGCGGACTTCAGCGGCATAAGTGGGGCTGACGGTGTTGACGCGGTCGGAGAAGACGATCCCGCCTTTAATGAACGAGAGGCGTTGATGAAACTCCAGCCCGGACAGCGTCCACAACGCCGCTGGCAGTCCGATCCGGTCATAGGTGGCGCGATCAAACAGCCCTTGATAGGCGAGATTGTGAATGGTGAACACGGTCGCGGGGCGCTGCGGCGTCTCCTGCAACAGCGCCGGGGCAAGTCCGGTTTGCCAATCGTTGCCGTGCAGCACGTCTGGCTGCCATTTGAGCGCCGGTAATCCTTGCGCCAATAGCGCCACCACGCGGCAAAACAGCAAAAAACGTTCGGCGTTATCGCCCCAATCGCGCCCACTCAAATCGGTATAGGGATTGCCTTCGCGGGTGAAGGATTCCGGCGCATCAACCAAATAAATCGGTAAATCGTGATCGGGATGCAGCCCGGCGAGAATCCGCACCGCCACTCGGCAGCCGGGCATTTGCAATTCGCACACGGTTTGCGCGGCGCGTAATTGCCGCATGGCGCGAGGATAGCCGGGCATAATCAACCGCGCATCGCACCCCAGTTGGCGCAGCGCGGCGGGTAAACTGGCGGCAACATCCGCCAAACCGCCGGTTTTAATCAGCGGGTGTGCCTCGCTGCTGGCGACGAGAACACGCAATCCCGGCGGAGTGGGGGAGGTGGGCGAGGATGACAATGACTGCTCCATGACGAGTCCTTGAAAACGGGCGGCGACGTTAATTGAATTGACGGCATGACGCGGTCAAATACTGTGAGAATACAGTGTTCACGTTAGCACAGTTTGTCTGCTTTACGGCAGGCTGGTACCACTGTTGGCAATGAATGATGCACGGATTTTGTACCCCACAATTCACCTCATGGCAGCGCCATTTCATGCGCATATTGAATGCGTGCAAAGTGTCGATTGACTGAATTAAATATGTAAGCTGCGGCGCTTTCGTATCGGTTATTTTATATGATGAAACCAGCGACTTATCTCATTACATTAAACGCAATTTTTTTCTGCATTGCACCTCATGCGTTATTGGCGGCTGATGACGCATTTTATCTCAATGGTGAATTCAGCACCGGTCAAGATTCTAATCCGGCGCAAACTGCCAAAGCACACGCGCTTAATTTTGCCGATGTGACATTGAATGCTGCCAAAAACCTGCGTTTGACCTCTGCCACTGTGACGGTGGGGGTGGATGGTTGGTACCGCGATTATGCGGCGACGGACGCGCTCTCACGCCTGACGCTGCATACCGATTGGGAGCGCGAGCTGGCGCACGGTGCAGGTTTGTTGACTGTTGCGCTGGCGGCAGCGGCGTATCGTGACAGCCTCGTGCCGCCTGATGAACGTGACGAGCTGGCGGCAACGTTGCGTTATGACCACACGCTGACGGCGCGTACTGCGGTGGCGGTGACGGGTGAAACGCGCCAGCTTGCCTATCGTCATGCAGCGGAACTGTGGGCAGGTCGTCCCGGTTCTGAACCGCGCAATGCACCAGATGCTGCACGTCAGCGCCAAGCAAACAACGCGCCGCCACCTCCACCTCGCGCTGCGACCAATCAACGTACTGATTGGCGCAACAGTGTGGCGCTGGATGCGAGTCATCATTGGTCGCCCACTCACGCCTCAGTGCTGACGTTGACTGCTGCTCGCAACGCTTCGCCGGTGATTAGTGAGCGGTACGCGCAGCGCGGCATCGGTGCGGAGATGCGCTGGGAACCGCTGGCGCAGTGGGCGTTGACACTCAATTTGCAATGGTCGCAACTCCGGTATGACCGCGCCCCGCGCCAGCAAGAACGGACGGATGAGCAACACGCAGTCGGGGTGGTGGTCCTGCGCCGTTTGCGCTGGCAAGCACGCGATCAAGGCACTTGGTTTTGTCGTGTTGATTGGCTGGACAGCGCCTCGACGCGAGATGAGCACAGCTTTCGACAACAGGTCACGAGCTGCGGGTTAGGGTGGACATTTTGAGGTGCCGCGCTGCGCCGAGTGGATTGGTGCTGATGCTGGCGCTGCTGTTGGCGACGGCTCCCGCCATGGCTGCTGAGTTGGAGCCGGTGCTGGCGCGGATTCTGACGATTGAACCTGAGCAGGTGACGGTGGCGGTGCCTGATGCGGATGCAGCGACTGCACCAACGGTGCTGAAGATCAAGCTGGAGGCGACGACGTTGGCACCGGAGTTAGCACCCGGTAGCTTGGTGCGATTGTGGCCAAGTGCGGCGGGCACAACTGCGGGAGCACGTTTGACGCCGCTGGAGCGCGGGATGGAGACGGATCGAACTGGTGTGAGAGCGCGGTTACAGCGCGGGGTGCCGCGCCCACCGGGAGGACGACATGGCGGACGTTGACGCGGTGCTGATGCGGCGAGTGCCGTCGTTGTGGCTGGGGCATTTGTTAGTGTTTGGGCTGCTGTTTGTGCTGGTTGTGAGTTGGTTTTTCGTGCAAACCCGTCAAGCGCAGCAGGTATTTTTAGAGGATGCCAGCACGCGAGCGCGGTTGTTGACAGATGCGGTGCTGTTACACACGCAGGGCGCGGTGGTGGCTGAACGGGTGTTGGCGGATATTTTGACGCGCTTTCTCGGCAATTCCGCCCGCTTTGTCATGTATTTAGATGGAGTTGCGCCTTTTCAGGCGGATGAGTTGACCGCCTTTGCGGAAGAGGCTGGTTTGTCAGTGATTCATCTGATTCGGGCAGAAGATGTGGTGCAGGGTCCGCCGACGTGGCAACCGTCAGCACCGCTGGATTGTCAGCGTTTGGAGCAACTGATTCGTCTGCCGGAGGTGCATACGATTGTGTTTGGCGTAGCGGCAGCGGCACCACCGGGCTGCGTGTTGGTGGGTTTGGATAGCCGCCACACCGAAGCATTGGAGGCGGCAATTGGGTTGCCTAGCGCATTGGCGGCGGTGGCGCAGTTGCCGGGCGTGGTCAAGGTGCAATTGGCGGGCACTCCGCGGGCGCTGACCATTCCACCAGCGCCGTTGCCGCCGATCACGATGCGGCAATTGGCGGACGGGCGGACGGTCGCTCACGCCGTCGCTGCCGTCGCGGGAACGGAGCTGATTCTTGATTTAGATGCCGGTTCTTTGTTGACGATGCGGCGGCGGCTGTGGTGGCAATTTCTGGGCTTCATGCTGGCGCTGGGCAGCGCGGCAGGTGTGGGTGGCTGGTTGTTATATCGCCATCAACGCGGACACGAGCGGCAGCGGTTAGCGTATGAGCGGCAGTTGTCGCGCCAACGCGAGGAGGCGAGTTTGGGACGGGCAGCGGCGGCGATTGCGCACGAAATCCGCAATCCGCTCAATGCGATGGCGATGGGCTTGCAGCGGCTGCAATGGGAAGCCGACGGCTTAGAGCCTGAGCAGCGGCGTTTGTTGGAGATCGTGCTGGCGGCGGTGGAACGCACCAATAAAACGGTGACGGGATTGCTTGATTACGCCCGTCCGTTGCGGCCGCAGGTGCAGCGGCTGGCGCTGGACGTGGTGGTGCGTGAACAGGTGAGCTTGTATCAGCATCAAATTGAGCTGCAAGCAACGGCGCTGCAGGTGCGCTTGCAGCCGCACGTTTGGATCAACGGCGATCCCGATTTATTGCGGCAGGTGCTGGATAATTTGCTGCGCAACGCGCTGGAGACGACGGCAGTTGGGGTGCTGGAAATTGAAGTGAGCCGCGTTGCCGACAGCGCGTTATTGCGCCTCAGCAATGACGGTTTGGAGCTGGCGGCGTCCGAGGTGGAGAACATTTTGGAGCCTTGGTTCACGACGAAACCGCTGGGCACGGGGCTGGGGATGGCGATCTCGCAGCGAATTATCACGGCGCACGGTGGACAGTTGACGTTGACGGTGCCGCAGCCGGGGCGCTTGTGTGTGGCGGTGGCGCTGCGGGCGGCGACTGCGCCAGCAAACAGTAATGGGACATAAAAAAACGGCATCTTGAATAAATTCATCAAGATGCCGTCGTGATTTGGTGCGCCCTGCGCGACTCGAACGCGCGACCACCTAATTAAAAGTCAGATGCTCTACCAACTGAGCTAAGGGCGCTAAAGATCGCGTATTGTAGTGTGCTCTCGATTTTATTCAAGCGGCGTCATCACTCTGATCCGCTATTTTACGCGCTGATATCGCCGTCTTGCCGCAGGTATTTTTCATGCTTGACTCAATTGCCAATGGTTTGCTCGCCACCTTGGGACGCTTTGATGACGCACTGTTTGTCATCGGTGGCTTCTCGGTTTTACTGTTTGGGTTGTTCGTTACTGCTTTGATTTTAATTGCATTACGGCGAGCAGAAGCCTTTTATCATCATGTCCCCACGCTGCTGACCACCTTTGGCATTCTTGGCACCTTTCTCGGTATTTCGACCGGATTGCTGCATTTTGACGTGACCAATATCGAGGCCAGTATTCCGCTGCTCCTCAACGGGCTGAAAATGGCATTTATCACCAGTATCACCGGCATTTTTTTGGCGGTGATTTTGCGTTTGACGCTGGTGTTGGGGCCAGAACGCAGCGGCGCGGCGACGTCCGCCGGCAGTCCAATCGCTACGCTGCTGCCGGAGGAGCTGACTCCGGCGCTGGTGCTGCAACATCAAATGTTGATGGCGGATGCGCAGTTGGCGGCGACGCAGCAAATGGTGGAGCAAATTGCACAACTTGACGCTCATTTGCTGCAAACGCTTGAACAGCATCACGCGCAACAATTGGCGGCATTTCAACAGTTTGCTCAACAATTGAGTGAAGTCGGATCGCGCCAACTGATCGTCGCGCTCGAGGCGGTGATCCGCGATTTCAACACCAATCTTGGTGCGCAATTTGGTGAAAATTTTCGGCGGCTGGATGCCTCGGTGGAGAAGTTGCTGCAATGGCAGGAACAGTATCGGCAGCATTTGGAAACGCTCGGGCAGCAATTGGATCACGCTCTCAGCGGCGTCACCCAGTCGGAAGCCAGTTTGCACGCGCTCACGGAACAAACGCGCCACATCTCGCGTTATATCGAAGATCAACATCACACGATGAGCGAGCTGCGGCGCGAAAGTATCGCGTTAGAAACGTTGCTGGCCAGCATTGCCCAATTGCGCGACCGTGCGGATGCGGCGTTTCCGGCGGTGGATCAGCGCCTGAAACAGATGCTCGATAGCATTGAAACGGCAGTGATTTCGGCGCTGACCGCGCAGCAACGTCTCAGCGGTGCGGCGCGGTCGTCTGACTCAAATATGGGGAATGTGTGATGACTGCGCCATCGCGTCGCCCGTCTGCGTCGCCAGAGGATGAATTTCACTGGATCGCGTTATCGGATTTGATGTCTTCATTGATGATGATTTTTCTATTTTTGGCGCTGCTGTATATGCTGCAAATCAAACAAAATCATGCAGTTGTCGCGGAAGTGCGCATGACGGCAGTGGAGGCGCGGCGGGCGATTTATCAGGCGTTGGAGCAGGAATTTCGGGCGGATTTGCGGCGCTGGAATGCGGAATTTGATCAAGCGACGTTGACGCTGCGCTTTCGAGAGCCAGATGTGTTGTTTGATCGCAATTCGGCGCGGATTAAGCCGGAATTTGAAGCGATTTTGCGGGATTTTTTGCCGCGTTACGTCGCGCAGTTGCGCCGATTTCAGGACGTGATTCGGGAAATTCGTATTGAAGGACACACGTCGAGCGAGTGGAATCTCGGCAGTAGCGCGGTGGAGGCGTATTTTGCCAACATGGAATTGAGTCAACAGCGCACGCAGGCGGTGTTGCGTTTTGCCTACGGTTTGGAGCCGTTGCAGGCGGAGCAGTGGTTTCGACAGCGCATCGCGGCGGTGGGGTTGTCATCTTCGCGGCTGATTCGAGATGCGGCGGGGCGCGAGTTGGCGGCGGCGTCGCGGCGGGTGGAATTCAGCGTGTTGACGGATTTTGAAGCGCGGTTGCTGGCACCTATTCCGACGGCGGTTGATTCACGTTGATTGATTTGAGTTGGTGGTTTTGAGTTGTCAGTTGTCAGTAAAAACAAGGTTGTTACCTATAATTGATAGTTCAAAACACTGCATTTGATTTTGATTGAATAATCCATTGGCGAATGAAATAAGGTAATGAACGCATTTATTCCCGGACAACGGTGGTTGAGTACGACCCAAAGCGAACTCGGTTTGGGCGTGGTGGAGGCGGTGGAAGGGCGACATGTGCGCATTGCTTTTCCCGCCAGCGGCGAAACGCGCTTGTATGCGATGGCGCAAGCGCCGCTGGCGCGGGTGGAATTGCACGTTGGCGAGCGTCTCCGCGACCGCAGCGGGCAGTCGTTGCGGGTGATTGGCAGCCGCACCAACGCCGGTCTCATCACTTATGACTGCGAAACGTTGGACGGGCAAACCTGCGTGGTACCGGAAACGGCGCTTGATGATCGTTTGCAGCTCAATCGTCCGCAGCAGCGGTTGCTCGCCGGACGAGTCGATGCCGCGCACTGGTTGCGGCTGCGGCATCAAACGTGGTTGCAAGGAATGCGCGAGGCGCAGTCGCCAACGCTGGGGCTGCTCGGAGCGCGGGTCGCGTTGATTCCACATCAATTGAGCGTAGCGGCGGAAGTGGCGGGACGTGAAGCGCCGCGAGTGCTGTTGGCGGATGAAGTTGGGCTGGGTAAAACCATTGAAGCTGGCTTGATTTTGCAGCGGCTGCTGTTGACCGGACAGGCGCAGCGCGTGTTGATCGTGACGCCGGAACCGTTGCTGCATCAATGGCTGGTGGAATTGCGCCGCCGTTTTAATTTGCGCTTTGCGTTATTTGACGACGAGCGCGTCGATTTAACTTTTGGCGGCAATCCGTTTCAAGACGAGCAGCAGGTGTTGTGCAGTTTGAACGTGTTGCTTGCCAGCCCCGCAATTCAACGCGCTGCGCTCGCCGGACAGTGGGATGTGCTGGTGGTTGATGAAGCACATCACCTCGGCTGGTCGCCCACCGCCGTCAGCGCCGAATATGCCTTGATCGCGGCGCTGGCAGAACGCACACCCAGCGTGTTGCTGTTGACCGCGACGCCAGAACAGCTCGGACGCGCCGGGCATTTTGGACGTCTGCGCTTGCTTGACCCGGCGCGGTTTCACGATTTAGCGGCATTTGAAGCAGAAACAGCGGGTTATGCACCAATTGCTGAGTTAGCGACGCGCTTATTGGATGACCAACCGCTGACGGCGGCGGATCAAACCTTGCTGCAAACGCTGCTGGATGACGGCGCACAACTGCCCCGCGCCAGCGTGATTGCGCGACTGCTGGATCGTCACGGCACCGGGCGCGTGTTATTTCGCAACACTCGCGCTGCGATTCACGGGTTTCCAGAACGCCAGTTGTTGGCATATCCGCTGTCGCCGCTCACTGATTCTGATGCCGCCGCGCCAGCGTCATTTGACACTGATGAGCGCCTCAATTGGCTGATTACGACGCTGCGCGAGCTGCGCCCGGCGAAGGTGCTGCTGATTTGCGCTCACGCGCAAACCGTGTTGGAACTGCGCGAAGCGCTGCGCCAACGCGCTGGGATTCATGCCGCTGTCTTTCACGAGCACATGGACATCGTTGAACGGGATCGCGCTGCGGCATATTTCGCCGCCGTTGAGGATGGCACCCAGATTTTGCTGTGCTCAGAAATCGGCAGCGAAGGGCGGAATTTCCAATTCGTTCATCACCTTGTGCTGTTTGATTTGCCGCTGGAGCCAGATGTGTTGGAACAGCGGATCGGTCGCCTTGATCGCATCGGACAAACCGAAACCATCCGTTTGCACGTTCCGTATCGCCTCGGCACTGCGGACGCCGTGTTGTTCCGCTGGTACGCCGACGGGTTGAATGCGTTTAACGCGATTTGTCCCGCCGCCGCTGGCGTTTATGCGCAGCTCAAACCGCAATTGCTCGCAGCACTCGCCGATCCAAATTTGACTGATGGGCTGATTGCGGAGGCGCAACGGTTGACTGCGCAACTCAACGCCGAACTCGCTGCCGGACGTGATCGCCTGCTGGAGCTGCATTCGCATCATCCGCAACGTGCCGCCGCGCTGATCGCAGCGTTGGAAGAACGCGACGCCAGCGGCGAGGTGGCGGCGTATATGCAGCAGTTTTGGGATGCGTTCGGAGTCGAATTTGAAGACGGCAGCGGCAGCGCGGTGGTGGTGCGCCCCGGCACGGAAATGCTGCACGACAGCTTCCCGCAGTTGCCAGAAGATGGATTGACAGCAACGTTTTCACGGACAGCGGCGCTGGCGCATGAAGATCACGCCTTTTTGACGTGGGAACATCCGATGGTGCGCGAAGCGATGGAATTGTTGACCGCCTCCGATCTCGGCGCAGCGGCAATCACTTTGGTGCGTAACGGGCGCTTTGGACAACCGACGCTGCTGCTGGAATTGCTCTACATCGTGGAATGCCTCGCGCCGCCAGCATTGCACGTTGGGCGCTTTTTACCGCCGACGGTGGTGCGGCTGGTGCTCAATGCGGCGGGTGAAGAAGTGACGGCGGAGTTTGCGCCAGATGCGCTGGATGGCGAGTGCCTGAGTCATAACGCGGAATTGGTGGAGACGGTCATCACCTCGCAGCGCAGTCGTTTGCTGCCGCTGTTTGAGCAGGGCGAACGGCTGGCGCACGCGGCGCTGGGCGCGTTGACTGCGACAGCGCAGACCGAGCTGCACACGCAGCTTGGCGCGGAAGTGGAGCGATTGACGACGCTGGCGCTGGTCAATCCGACGGTGCGGGCGGATGAAATTGAGCGGTTGCAGCACCGCCGGGCGCAGCTCACGCTGGCGTTGACGCGAGCGGAGGTGCGGTTGGATGCGCTGCGGTTGGTGGTGATGATGTGATGGTTATGACGCGGCGCGATGCCGCAAATTGCGCAGCAGTTGCCCTTGAAAGCGCAGTTGCTGACGCGCCCAAGGTGAGAAACGCGGCAATTGATACGGATCGCAGTCGGCAGTTGCGGCACCCCAAGCGGTTGACACGGCACCGGCAAATCCCAACTCGCGCACGGTGTCAACGTCGCGCTGGGTGTAATCGCTGCCGGGTTTGCCGTTCGGATAGGCAAATAGCGGGATGTCAGTGTCCAACAAGTGCTCCAGCCGCGTTTTGCCCCGTGCGATGTCAGCTTTAGCGTCAGCGGCGGTGAGCGTGGCGAGAATGGGATGGCTGGCGGTGTGCGCTCCGATGTCCATGCCGCTGCGATGCAGAGTGCGCAATTGGGCGCTGGTGAGCATCAAATGGTCCGGCAGCGGTTCGGAAGTCAGCCGCGCTGCGAGGGCGGCGACGCGGGTTGTGCGGTCGGGTTGTGGAAGATATTTGAGCTGTGACAAGAGGTTAGCAATTGCTTCCTGCCGCTTATTTAATGATGTCAAATCGACAGAATTGAGACTAAGATCACATAAATCATAGTGGGCTGCGGAAGCGCGGCGCACCGCTTCAATGACAGTATCGTTAAACATGCGCCCGCCATCGAGATAATCGGTCGCAATAAAACAAGTGGCGGGCAATGAATGACGCTGCAATACGGGTAACGCCTGAATGAGATTGTCGGCATAACCATCATCAAAGGTAATACAGGCGGTGCGTGCTGGCAGAGTGCCATTTTTGAGCTTTTCAAGTGCTTTATTTAATGGCAATACATTAAATAGCGTGGCAAGCCATTTGAGTTGTTGATCAAACGCAATCACGTCTGGAATATCGGGTTGCAGCGGGTCTGGTGCGGCGAGAACGCGATGGTAGATTAGAATCGTTAAGCGTCCGCGTATTCCGGCGGGTGATAACAAATGAGTTGCAAAACGCAATAAAGATGAAGACATGTTAATGACCGATGTGATTGTAATGAATAATAATAACTGTTGGTTAGAGCGATGACGAGCGTTCGTCGTGCTTTGGCGCTTTCTCTTGTTGAGCGTTATTTGCTCATTGTTATTTCTCTGCTATCCAATATCTTACTTGCGCGGCTATTAACTCCAGAAGAAATTGGTCTTTATTCAGTCAGTCTTGCCGTGATTGGTATTGCTCAGGTGTTGCGAGATTTTGGAGTAGGCAACTACCTGATTCAAGAGAAAAATCTCACTGAAGCGCATATTCGCACTGCTTTTGGATTTACGTTAGTTATTGGTATAGCTTTATTTCTTGTTACTTTTTTTGTTGCGCCAGCGGTTGCGCAATTTTATAACGACATACGCATTGCACAAACCATGCGCATCAGTTCATTAAATTTTTTGGTGATGCCGTTCTGTACAATTTCGCTATCGTTATTACGACGCGATATGCTTTTTAAGCAAATCATGGTTGTTTCACTACTTGCCGCAATTGTTGGTTTTGTAGTGACTGTTAGTTTGGCGTATGCAGGATTTGGTGCGAATAGTATGGCAGTTGGTGCCGTTGCTACGAATATCGCTACCGGTATTGCTGCTTGGTTTGTGAGAACTAACCGGCAGTTATTGCTGCCTAGTTTTTCTGAATGGCGGGTAATTTTGAATTTTGGTGGACAAAATACACTTGCGGGGATTGTTACTTCAATTTCAATGGATGCAAACGATCTCATTGTAGGGAAATTTTTAGGCTTTCACTCTGTGGCAATTCTTAGTCGGGCTCAAGGATTGATGAATTTGTTTCATCGAGATGTGATGGGGGCAATACGTGGGGTAGCTTTACCTGCTTTTTCAAACACACACAGAAATGATGGCGATACTGAGCTAGCACACATTCAAAGTTTAGCAAATTTAACTGCTTTCTCATGGCCATTTTATGGAATTATGTCTATTTATTCACTTGAATTAATGCGATTGCTTTTTGGTTTACAGTGGGATGAAGCTGTTTCGCTCGTACCAGTGTTTTGTTTAGCAGGTGCTATCTCTAATTTAAACTCTTTGATTCCGGCACAACTTATTGCAACAGGAAACATCAAAGTAATTACTAGAGCCGAGATTATGTTGCAGCCGATGCGTCTTATATTTATCTCTATCGCAGCAATATTATTTCAGTCAGCAACGGCATGTGCAATAGCCTATCTACTTTCTGCAACAGTGGCAATGCCAATTTTTTTCACTCTTAAAAATAAAGTAATTCCTAACAATTTCAAAGAACTTAAAAAGAGTGTGACACTAAGTTTCTATGTCACACTGGCAACCCTCGCTTTACCTTTTTTGCACGTTTTCAGATTTGGGCTGGAAAGAGAGAATCCAGTCAGCACAACTTCGTTCTTTGTGGTTATTTGCATTTCTGCGTTGGTGTGGATTGCATCTATTCAATTATTTAATCATCCGCTACGCTGCGAAAAAATTTATGTAAAATTGATCAACTTTTTGCAAAGTAGCTTTCATACACTAACAACAGGTAAGGGTAAAAAGTGAACGCAAAAATATGTGTTGTGATTGTTACTTATAACGGGATGCGTTGGATTTTAAAAAATATAGAATCGCTGCGTGGAAGTTCAGTTTCTGTACATATTATCGTAGTTGACAATGCTTCAAATGATGCTACCGCAGATAGTGTCATATCTGCATTTCCTGATGTTGAAGTCATTAAATTGAAAAATAATGTCGGTTTTGGTATAGGGAACAATATCGGAATTTCCAAAGCAATAGAATTAAAAAAAGAGTTTGTGTTTCTTTTTAATCAAGATGCTTTTGTTTCCAAAACAGCAATTGCTGAAATGGCTGAATTTCTTGAACAAAATCAAAATTTCGATATTGTATCCCCATTACATTGTAGTCCAGATTTTTTTACCTTAGACCAAAAGACATTCCGCAACTATATTCAGCGATATGCTTTCCAATATATTTCAGATATTTCGGCTGGACATGGCGCTGCAGATTTTTATCAGATTAAAGGAATTAACGCTGCAGCATGGTTTATGAGAACATCAGTTTTTCAAAAAGTCGGCGGTTTTGATCCTTTATTTCATATGTACGGCGAAGATGACGACCTTATTGAAAGATTTTGCTTGCATCAGATTGGTTTTGCTTTATTGCCAAAATCGCGTATTGTACATTGCAGGGAGTCATCCACACCATTAATAAATTTATCGGTTTGGCAGAAAATCAAGAAAAAATCAGCACGGGATCGTTCCAGTCTTATTATGTTAATAAAAAATCCTTTTTTTAGCATTCCGCACATGATTTTACAGTTGATAGCGCACGGTATTGTCACACCATTTGCAAATTTCCTTGTTGATAGAAATTGGGTTAATTTCCTTGGAACAGGATTGGCAACTGCAAAAGTTATGACTGAGATGCCCAAAATAAGAAAACACGCAAAAATGATCACAACCTGTAAGGCTAGTTTTTTAGAGATTTAATTTAAAGCTAGAATAGTGTTTGAATCTATTTTGATGTTAAGAAAAAACTAACTTAAGTTAGCTGGCATCACTAAATTCCCTGTGCAAAAAAAAGTTAGTGCTTGGTGAGCATAATGCAAATCATCAGTGAAAACCGATTACGCAGAATTTGGCATCGCCTTTTTCCTGTATTGAATAAAAAGTTTATTGTTATCAATATCAACTATATGGGTCTTGGTAACCGACTAAAACTACTAGCCTCATATCATGCTAATTATGGATTAGACGATGTTACCCTCCTCTGGAATCAGCGTGGTTGGGTGAACTGTCGATTATCAGACATTATCCACATTGATGGTGTTAAAAACTTCAAAGAGTACTCGATGCCACTGAATAGGTTTCTTCCGCCGATCATTACGCATCCTGAAAAGAAAACATTTCGTGAGCGGGCATATTGGCGTTTTGATGTTGATGATGAGTTGTCAGACAATTTTTTGATTACCCGCAGAGGAAACACTTTTCCCGCAATTGACTTTTGTTTTGAACGAACGCCGCAAAAATATCTTGATCTCTATCGCAAATTTTTTGCTATGTTAAAGCCTTCGAATGCTGTTCAAAAACGTATGTCTGAAGTATCTGTTGACAATAAAATGGTATGTGTTCAGGTTCGTAATACGACTGATCCTGGTGACCATCCTAATGTACCTAAACTAGAATCCATTGTAGAGCAGATGCAAAAATTTCCGCATCATACTCAGTTTTTCATTTCAACAATGGATCAATCTATTTCGCAATTTTTTTATCAAGCATTATCCGGTCGTATTTTTGAATTGCCGCACAAAGATTATCGTTCTATGATTGATGCAACTGCTGACCTTTATTTATTATCACAAGGTAGTCATTTGATTTTTCCAAACGGTAGTACTTTTGGTGAGGTCTCTTGGTGGCTTGGTGGCGGTCAGCAAAAAGTCATTATGATGCCCGCAGAAATTATTATGACTCCCATTGCTTAGTTAAGACTAAAGTTTAGAGCGGTTTTATGACGATAACCATTGGTCTTGTCGCCACTTGTCTTAATACCCAGCACATTCGGGGCATGGGCAAGTATGTGTTTGAACTGCTTCAGCAATCTGCTACTGAATCAGATTTGCGTTGGTGTGCATTCGCAAATAATCCGAGTATCCCTTTAATCGTGCCTGAAACGACGCAGGTTGAACGTGCTGTTTTTACTTTTCGCGGAGATCGTTTTCACTTATGGGAACAGATCGGATTGCCGTGGCAAACGCTTAAACGTCATGTTGATATTTTACATTGCACTGAAAACACGCTGCCGCTATGGCAACCAAAACCAACAATTGTGACGCTGCACGACACGATTATGTGGGATGAACTGCAAGCATCGGATAACGCTATTTATCTGAATAAACTTTTACCAGCAGCACTCTCAAAATGCGCGGCAATTATTACGATCAGCGAATCATCGCGCCAAGATATTCTTACGCGCTGGCCGTCTTTTGAATCTAAATTAACTACGATTTATCATGGCATTGCTTCTGAGTATTTTAATGAAGATATTTCTGCGCCTTTACCAAATGATCTGCAAACAGCTCTCTCACAATCGCCATATCTTATTTATTTAGGCGGTTCAATGGAGCGTAAACGCTTTAGTTGGGCGTTAAAAGTGATGGCGCATTTCCGTCATCCTACTTTGAAATTAGTTGCTTGTGGTTTTGGTGCTGAAGCAAGGCAACAGGCTCAAGTAAAGTTACCCGCTGAATTGCAGGAAAAAGTTTGTTTTGCTAATTTTTTATCTGATGCTGAACTTCGGGCACTTTATCGCAGCGCATCCGCAGTTCTTTATCCAACGCTTTATGAAGGCTTCGGTTTTCCTGCATTAGAAGCGCAGGCATCCGGTGTTCCAGTGTTATTTAGTGCGCTGGGCAGTTTGCGCGAATTAATTGGGCCATTGGCTGTAGTATTGCCGCCAGATGATTTAAATGCTTGGCTTGCTGCGGTCGCGGAAGTGCTGGCAATGAGCGAACAAAGGCAGGAAAAGGCAAAAGCAGCAAGGCAATGGGCGCAGCAATTTAGCTGGTCTGCCTGTTTTGCGAAGCATTTGGCGGTTTATCAGCAAGTTTTTGCGCAAACGAGCAGATCGCGCTAATGAGTTCTCATCTTTCCATTGCCATTATTCTTTGCACTTGGAACCGCGCCGAGCTATTGCGCCTAACTTTGGAGTCGTTACGCGGACAGATTGGTTGTGAAGCATTGGACATCGACGTCATTGTGGTCGATAACAATTCATCGGATACCACGCGGGAAGTGGTGGAAACAGCGGCGGCGGACTGGGCGCTGGGAACGCTGCGATATGCCTTTGAGCCGCGTCAGGGGAAACAGTTTGCGTTGAACACTGGAATTCGGTTGGCCCAGTCCTCCGTGCTGGCGTTTACGGATGACGACGTGACTTTTGCACCGAACTGGCTACGGCGAATTAGCGAAATTTTTCAAGATGAAACCATCGATTTGGTGGGCGGAAAAACGCTGGTTCTGTGGCCGGAGAGCGGGCAACCGGGCTGGTTCGATGCGCGGATGGCAGCAATTGTCGCAGGCGTCGATCTTGGCGATCAAATGCGCGATCCGCCTCCTGTTGAATATGCGCCCGCCGGTACGAACTTAATTGCCGGCCGCCGCTTATTCGATCAAGTTGGTTTATTTTCTGAAACCCATTTTCGGCACATGGATTACGAATTTGGAATGCGCTGTCAGCGATTGGGTGCGTATGTGATTTATGATCCCACGCTCGTCGTGCAAACTCCAGTCGCGGTTGAAATGCTAACTAAACGTTATTTTAGACGTTGGTCATTTAAGGCTGGCATTGACCATACTGCGGAATCATACTCAAATCTTGCGACCTTATTTGGAGTGCCCCGCTGGATGTATCGTCAAATCACTGCTGATGTTATTTATTTGGCACTGCATTTTTTGCAAAGTGGACAACCTGATTTTTTTTATCGTGAACTGCGAATTTGGCGTCATGTTGGCACCATTACAAGTTGCTGGTTAGCACGACTGACACCGCGTCGCTATGCGGAATGGGTAGAGAAACGTTCGCAAAAGAAAGCAAATTTGTATTAGATTTTACACTTTTTCTGTTCCGTTTGTGGATAAAAATAATGAATCAAATTCCATTAGTTTCTGTCATTGTACCAGCTTATAACTGCACGACATACATACCAGAAACTCTATCCAGTTTATTTGCACAAGATTATCCCAATGTAGAAATCATTGTAGTCAATGATGGATCGAAGGACAATACGCTGGAACTTCTTAAAAGTTATGGGAATAAAATTGTTTTAATCAATAAAAAAAATACTGGAGCGCCAGGAGCAAGAAATGCGGGGATACGCGCAGCGCGTGGAAAATTTATTGCTTTCTGTGATTCTGATGACATTTGGGCAAAGCGGAAAATAAGCGTACAGCTCACTTATTTAAATGACCATCCCGATGTTGGAATGGTGTATTGTCAGTGGCACGTTTGGGAAGCGGAAAATGATGGTAGGTTTGTTATTCCACCGTCTTTCGATAATGAAACTGATAACCAAGAAATTGATACTAAAAACTCAGGATGGATTTATCATAAACTGCTACTCGACTGTATTTGCCTCACAAGCTCAGTCATGTTTCGCCGTGAAATCATTTATCAGGTGGGTTTTTTTGCGGAAAATTTATGGAGTGGTGAAGATTATGACTATTGGCTGAGAACATCTCGAATAATCGAAATACACAAATTAAACTCATCACTAGTGCTGTATCGAATCCTCCCGCAAAGCATCGCTCGTACACCCACTAAAATTCATTACGAATATGAAGTCCTTCAAAAAGCGATTGCGCAATGGGGTGAGTTTAGCCCAGACGGGCAAAAAAACGACAGTAGCACGATGAGGAATCGCTTTGCAAATATGCGCTTTGGTTTTGGTTATCTTCATTTTAAGTCTGGCGATCCTGCAATTGCCGTAAGTGCCTTTATAAGTTCTATTCGATATAAACCTTTCTGGTATTTACCGTGGGCTTACTTGATCCTAAGTATGTGGAAACGTTTTACAACTTAGAAAGTTTGCATTTTTCCAAACGATTGTTTTTAATCTGACTTCGGTGAATTAACTCTGTCTCTTAAAGATTTCCATGTTCAAAAACGTACTCTGATAACTGGCGGTGCTGGTTTTATTGGTTCTTATCTGTGCCGCCGCTTACTTGCCGAAGGTCATGACGTCATCTGTGTGGATAATTTCTATACTGGCAACAAAACTAATATCATCGATTTATTAGATAATCCGCTATTTGAGTTAGTTCGCCATGACATCACTTTTCCACTCTATATTGAAGTCGACGAAATTTACAACCTAGCCTGTCCAGCTTCTCCAATTCACTATCAATTTGATCCCGTGCAGACTACTAAAACTAGCGTTCACGGCGCTATTAATGTGTTGGGCTTGGCAAAACGTCTGAAAATAAAAATTTTTCAGGCTTCAACCAGTGAAGTCTATGGAGACCCAAAGGTTCATCCTCAAACTGAAGACTATTGGGGGAATGTAAATCCTATTGGGGTGCGTTCCTGCTATGACGAGGGTAAACGTTGCGCTGAGACTTTATTTTTTGACTATCGTCGACAACATGATCTCCCAATATGGGAGAGTTGTTTCAAACTTTATTGTGCAAGCGCTGCAAAACAAGCCGATTACAATTTATGGTGATGGCAATCAAACTCGCTCTTTTTGTTACATAGATGATTTAATCGAAGCCTTTGTACGCTTTATGAATACTGATGACACTGTGATTTGAGTTTTCTATTCTTGAACTTGCTCAAGAAGTTGTTGCTTTAACAAATTCTTCTTCACAACTCATCTTTGAGCCGTTACCAAGCGACGATCCCACCCAACGCAAACCCGATATTTCACTAGCGCGGCAAGCGTTAGACTGGGAACCGTCAACTCAACTAAAAGAAGGATTGTAGGAGTTACGCAGTTGACCAAAAATAGCTTTAGAATATAGTCGATCCACCG
>DYNM01000069.1 GCA_020721065.1 Thiocystis violascens
GTTCAGTGAATTGCAGTGCGTCAATCATGCGTAGCATTTCGTCGATATTGCGACCAAGCGGCAGGTCGTTGACTACTTGATGGCGAACGATGCCGCTCTTGTCGATCAGGAAGGAACCACGGAAGGCAACGTTGCCATCGGGCGTTTCGACATCATAGGCCTTGCAGATGGCGTGGTTCATGTCGGCCACCAGGGTGTAGCGCACTGCACCGATGCCGCCCTTGTTGATGGGGGTGTTGCGCCAGGCGTTGTGGGTGAAGTGCGAGTCGATGGACACGCCAATCACTTCAACATTGCGCTTGGTGAATTCTGCAATGCGATGGTCAAAAGCAATCAGCTCCGACGGGCAGACAAAGGTGAAGTCCAGTGGGTAGAAAAAAATGACCGCATACTTGCCTTTGATGGCATCGGAAAGGTGAAAACTGTCAACGATTTCACCATTGCCGAGCACGGCGGCAGCAGTGAAGTTGGGTGCCTGACGGCCTACGAGTACGCCCATTGGATATCTCCTTGGTGGGTTGGGTTAAGAAGCGCTAATTCAGTCTAGACGGCAATCGCCAACAAAACGATGACAGGATCACCCATTGATTCGATGGTATTTTTCCATCAATTGATCGTGGGTTTCCTTGTTATTTGGGTCGAGTGGAATGCAATCCACCGGACAGACTTCGACGCATTGCGGCGTGTCGTAATGGCCGACGCATTCGGTACACAGATTAGGATCAATCACATAGATTTCATCGCCTTGCGAAATTGCGCCGTTGGGGCATTCGGGTTCGCAGACATCGCAGTTGATACATTCGTCAGTAATAAGCAGGGACATGGTGTTTCTCCCCCTGGAGGTCAAATTGAGCGCGTGATGTTATCGAAACTTGGCGCGCAACGCAGCAACAACATTACTTGGGACAAACTCACTGACATCACCACCCAGACGGGCAATTTCTCGCACCAAAGTGGACGATAAAAAATTCAGGTTTTCCGCCGGAGTCATGAACACGGTTTCAATGCGTGCATCCAGACGGCGATTGATGGCAGCAAGTTGCATTTCGTATTCAAAATCGGAGACAGCACGCAAACCACGAATCACTGTGTGTGCCTGATGTAGCGCGGCGAAATCCACAAGCAGGTCGTTAAATCCCTCAACACGCACACCCGCAACTGATTGCAAGGCAAGGCGCGCCATCTCGGTGCGCTCAACGTGGGTAAACACACTGTTTTTGCTGCTATTTTCCGCCACGGCGACGATTACGCTGCCAAAGAGCCGTGCGGCACGTTGAATGACATCAATATGCCCGAAGGTAATAGGATCAAACGTGCCGGGATAGATAACCGTCGGAAAAATGACAGTATTTGCAGAGGGCATTGGCTTAGCTCGCGGCTTGGTAGAGGCTATAACTTACCTCACCTGCCGTGCCTTGGCGTAGTTTTTCCCAGCCGAGTTCGCCGCTTGTCAGCAGAGCGGGCGGTGCCTGGTGGGTTGATTGGTCGATAAAAATCATGGCCGAGGGGCTTAACCATGCGGGTTGGTTGAGCAGTGGCAAAACCTGCGCCAGCAAATTGCTGGCATACGGCGGGTCGAGAAATACCATGTCGTAGGGCTGTGCCGGGGGCTGTTTGAGAAATGCGAGCGCATCCTGCTGCCTGAGCTGCGCTCGCTGACTCAAGCGCAGAAGCTCGATATTTGCTTGAATCAAACGCGCCGCCGCTGCGTCTTTTTCCACAAAATCACACCAGGTTGCCCCGCGTGAT
>DYNM01000038.1 GCA_020721065.1 Thiocystis violascens
GGTGGCGGCGAGCCGGTTGGAGCGGGCGAGCAACATCCAGCCGCCATCGTTGTTGGTCAAGCCGAGTTCGGCTTCAAACTGCGCGGCATCTAGCCCCACTGTGAACTCGCGCTCACCATCGCCCTGCGTACCGGTGAGCGCCAGCCGCACTTCCGCTGCGGCATCGCTGCCACCGTCGGGACGCAAGCGCCGTAATCGCAGCGCCGGTATCGGCGCACCGCCGCTGGGCGGAAATGCGTGACCAACGCCAAGATACTCATCTGCGTCCAGATGCCAATGCACCAAAATTTCACCCGGTGCGCCCGGCTCCAGCACCAGTTGGCTGGTGTGAATGACCAGTGGAAATACCGGCTCCAGCGCGATGAGCGGTGCTGCCAAATCAGGCGCAGTCAACTCCAACACAGCCGCAGCAAGCGTCAGTTCGCGCAGCGGGCGGTCAAGGTCTGGGAAGCGAGCCACAGTCGTGGTGATGGTTGGAATCCTCGGCTGCGCATGAGCAGCACTGTGATGATTGTGGTGGTGCGAAAGAAGCTGTCACCGCCGTAAGCGCATTTCCACTTGGCGCAACGCGACTTCAGCGGGAGCGATGCGGGCATATAAATGTGGAATCCACGCTTCCCCCCAAAACAGAAAACAACTGGTTTCGGCTTCTAAAATCAAGCGCCGTGCCGTGCGCAGCGTGTCACCAGCAACCTGCCACACGTCGGGATGATCTTGGCACAGCGTCCAGTAATAGGCACTTAAGCGTTGAATATCCGCCACCGCTTGCTGTTGTTCAGTGCTGCCGCACCATTGCGAGAAATCAATCCCGGCGCTGCTGCCGACATTCCACGCCCCAGCTTGCACCCGCGCTGGCGGTAAATGGCGCACTTGCGCGAGATAATCGCTGAGGTGCAGCGGCAGAATGTCAGCATGACCGCTGCGGCACCAGTCCATATATGGCGCGAAAAAGTAACCAAAAAATCCCGCAGGTTCATCGTGTTGGCGAAACCAGCCGCCGTTTTCACCACCCGACCACGACGTCAGCAAACGCGGTGCATGTGGACGCGGTGAACCGGCAACGCGCCAGCGCAGTTCATCTTGAAACCAATCCAGCCGCAGTCCGCTTTCTTGCGCGTTCGACAGCTCCCGATCTCGCGGCACCACCGTGATGCACATGCCGTCATAACAGGCGACATACGGGCGAAAACTGTCGTTAATCCCGTCAAAAGGGCGCACATGAACGCCATCAACGATCACATAGTCATAACCCGCCTGCACCAGCGCCGGGATCATCTCCATCGTAAACGCCAGCTCCGGCGGCCAAAATCCCCGTGGAGCGCGTCCCAAAACCCGTTCGATCATGGCGCGTCCGTGTGCGAGCTGCTCACTCCAATCAGAATGCGGAATCAAGGGAAAAATCGGGTGATAGTAGCCAGTGCCCAACAGCTCGATATTGTCCGCCTCGCGGTAAGCGTTGAGCATCGCCGGCACGTCCACCAAATGGCGATACCGATCCACAAGCTGCGGATCAGTCAACTGTTCCAGCAAAATCCCTGAAAAGCTGACGTGCAGCCGCGCCACATCCCGATACTGCTGGGCAAACCGCACCGCCCGCGCATAACACAAAATGATCTCCTCGGCTTCCCATGGATTGACCGCCAGCAACAACCGCAGATTCTCTGGCGGCTGATGCAGGTGCAGACCAAGCGCGTGGTGGATGAGAGTGTCGGTCATGGGAACCGAAGTGGGCTGGAAGTTTTCAGGTGTCGATGGTCAGTGGTGACGCGGCGTTTATTTGCTGCCAGTGCGCAGTTGCCGCGCATCAATCTTGCCGGAGTAGCGATACGGCAAGGTCAGCATCCCATCTGCAATCGTCACCGTGCCCGCAATTGACCACGCCAGCGGCTGCTGTTTCAGCGCCAGCGCCGGCAGTTGCCGCAACAGCGTCAACACGCTGCCGTTGACTTCGACCTCCACCGTCGCCTCACCGAATGCTGGAATCTGCTGCGCCAGTGCCCCGCCGCCTTCCGCGACATCCTGCCCTTCCAAACCAATGTGATAGGTCATCGCCTTGATCGGCAGGGTGCGGTCGTTGGGATTTCTGACCGCCAGCGTTGCGATCAACACCTGTCGCGTTAAGCCCAGCGCCTTGGGCTGGAGTTGCAGCAACGCGACCTCCGGCGTCTGCCAAGGTTTCAGCAGGCTGGCGCAACCACTCAGCAGCGCACTGACCAGCAGCAATAACAGGAAGGATCGCAACGCTGGCGCGGCAATCATGCGCGAACCATCCCGGCGATGCGCTCCAGCGCCAGCTCCAAATTACGCTCACTGGTGGCAATCGAAATGCGGAGATGTCCGCCCAAACCGAACTCCGCGCCGGGCACC
Source organism: Thiocystis violascens (assembly GCA_020721065.1). Classification (GTDB taxonomy): domain Bacteria; phylum Pseudomonadota; class Gammaproteobacteria; order Chromatiales; family Chromatiaceae; genus Chromatium; species Chromatium violascens_A. Next base: position 2,368 of record DYNM01000038.1, read on the forward strand.
AGCGCCACACCTGCGTCAATCATCCGCTCGGCTAACTCCACGTCATCGGCGACGCCGGGCAGTCGTTCGATCATGCCGTGAACGCTCGGAAAGACATAAAAGGTGCCATCTGTCGGCAGGCAGTGAATGCCGGGGATTTGATTGAGGCGCTCAACGACAAAATCGTGACGCGCTTTGAACGCCTGCCGCATTACGCCGATGCAATCTTGTGAACCTTCCAACGCCGCCTGCGCTGCGACCTGCGCAATGGAATTCGGATTTGACGTGCTTTGTGATTGCACCTTGGTCATTTCCTTGATGATCGCCACCGGTCCGGCAGCGTAGCCAATGCGCCAGCCGGTCATCGAATAGGCTTTAGACACGCCGTTGAGCACCAAAGTACGCGGCGCGAGATCGGGGCACACGTTGACGATATTGACGAATGGCTCGCTGCTCCAACGGATGTGCTCGTACATATCGTCGGTTGCAATCAACACGTCGGGATAATCGCGCAGCACCGCGCCGAGTGCCGCTAATTCCGCGCTGCTGTAGGTCATGCCGGTTGGATTCGACGGACTGTTAATCACCACCATCCGCGTTTTCGCCGTCAATGCTGCTCGCAACTGCGCCGGAGTGATTTTGAATGCTTGATCAGCGCCAGCGTGAATCAAAACCGGCGTGGCGCTGGCCAAGCGCACCATGTCGGGATATGACACCCAATATGGCGCAGGAATGATGACTTCATCGCCATGATCCAGCACCGCCTGCGCGAGATTAAAAAAGCTCTGTTTGCCGCCGCTGGAGACCAAAATCTGCGCTGGCGCGTAGTCCAAGTCATTCTCGCGCTTAAATTTATTGACAATCGCCTGCTTCAAAGCGGGCGTTCCATCGACGGCGGTGTATTTGGTAAAACCGGCGTTAATCGCAGCAATGGCGGCGGCTTTAATGTGATCTGGCGTGTCAAAATCGGGTTCCCCGACGCCGAGACCAATCACATCTTTACCAGCAGCGCGGAGTGCATTGGCGCGAGCGGTAATGGCGAGCGTAGCGGAAGGTTTGACAGCCAGAACGCGGGCAGCAAGTGTCGTGGTCATCGGCGATGATTCCTTAAAAATTCCCAAATGTAGCGAAATGACAGGTTGAGGTGACGCGGCAATCATAGCGAAACCACGAAACCTGAGCATCAATGATCGTCCCACTGACAACTCAAAAAAACCGACAATTCAAAACATGCTTCCGTTCCAACTCGCCGCTCCCTTCGCCCCCGCTGGCGATCAACCCGAAGCCATCCGCCAACTCGTCGCCGGTCTCAACGCTGGCGCTGAAGCCTTGACGCTGCTAGGCGTCACCGGCTCCGGCAAAACCTTCACCATCGCCAACGTCATCGCCCAAGTGCAGCGCCCGACGCTGATTCTCGCGCCTAACAAAACGCTCGCCGCCCAGTTATACGGCGAAATGCGCGACTTTTTCCCCCACAACGCCGTCGAGTATTTCGTCTCGTACTACGACTATTACCAACCGGAAGCCTACGTCGCCGCCACCGACACCTACATCGCCAAAGATTCCGCTATCAACGAACAGATCGAACAACTGCGCCTGTCTGCCACCAAAGCCCTGCTCGAACGCCACGACGTCATCATCGTCGCCAGCGTCTCCTCCATTTACGGGCTGGGCGATCCCGACGCCTATCTCAAAATGGTGCTGATCCTCAAACGCGGCGACCGCATTGACCAACGCGCCATCCTCCATCGCCTCACCGCCTTGCAATACAGCCGCAATGACATTGCATTCACTCGCGGCACCTATCGCGTGCGCGGCGACGTATTGGATATTTATCCCGCCGAATCTGAAGACACCGCCATTCGCATCACTTTATTTGATGAAGAAATTGAAGCATTGGCGCTATTTGATCCATTAACTGGCGCAATCAAACAACAGATTACCCGCTGCACCATTTTTCCAAAAACGCATTATGCCACGCCGCGAGAGATTGTTCTCAACGCCATCGAATTGATTAAAATAGAACTCAAAACGCAACTCGAATGGCTGCGCGACAATAACAAATTAGTTGAAGCACAACGCTTAGAACAACGCACCCAGTTTGATTTAGAAATGATGCTCGAAGTCGGCTATTGTTCTGGCATTGAAAATTACAGTCGTTATCTCTCAGGACGCGCCGCTGGTGAACCGCCGCCCACGCTCTATGATTATTTACCGCCCGACGCTATCGTCGTGATTGATGAAAGTCACGTCACCATTCCCCAACTCGGCGGCATGTATCGTGGCGACCGGGCGCGTAAAGAAAATTTAGTTAATTACGGCTTTCGTTTACCTTCCGCGCTTGATAATCGCCCATTGCAATTCGAGGAATTTTGCGCTCGCCAACCGCCGACGATTTACGTTTCCGCCACCCCGCGCCCGTATGAACTCGACCATTCCAGCGCCGTGATTGAACAGGTCGTGCGCCCGACCGGGCTGGTTGATCCGGTGCTGGAGGTGCGTCCGGTTTTAACGCAAGTAGATGATTTATTGTCAGAAATTAACCAACGCGCTGCGCTCGGCGAGCGGGTGCTGGTCACGACGCTGACCAAACGGATGGCGGAAGATTTGACCGATTACCTCAGCGAACACGGCGTCAAAGCGCGTTATCTCCACGCCGACATCGACACGGTGGAACGGGTCGAAATCATCCGCGATCTGCGCCTCGGCGTGTTTGATGTGTTGATTGGAATCAATCTGTTACGCGAAGGATTGGACATGCCGGAGGTGGCGCTGGTCGCCATTTTGGACGCCGATAAAGAAGGGTTTTTGCGGTCAGCCGATGCGCTGATTCAAACGATTGGACGCGCTGCCCGTCATATCAACGGCAAGGCGATTTTGTACGCAGATCGCATCACCGGAGCGATGCGGCGAGCAATTGATGAAACCGAGCGGCGACGCACCAAACAAATTGCTGCGAATCGCGCCAATGGCATTACGCCGCAAACGATCCGTAAACATGTGAATGACATTTTAGAATTAGCAACACCCGGCGCACCAACGGCATCACGGCAATTCAAAAAGGTGGCGGCACAAATGGATGCCTCAGATCAATTGACGCCGCAGCAAGTGATGAAACGGATTAAAGCGTTGGAGAAAGCAATGGCGCAACATGCGAAGAATTTGGAGTTTGAGCAGGCTGCCGCAGTGCGGGATCAAATTCGGACACTGCGACAAAAATAGTTCAAAACGTGCGGCATCACACCGGCACATTATTTAAGATAAATGCGGTGATTTCTGCTTCAGAAATGCGTTGTCCAGGTTCACCGCCCATTAAGCGATGAATCACGCATGACGGTAATACCGCTTGGACATCTTCGGGAATGACATAATCGCGCTCTGCTAATAATGCCCACGCTTTAGCGGCGCGTAATAATCCCAAACCAGCTCGCGGCGATAAGCCATACATGAAGCGTTCTGAGCCGCGAGTGAATTGTAAAATGGCATGAATGTAATCAATGATTGGGGCGGCGGCGTGAATTGCAGTGACGCGCTGTTGCAGCGCCAGCAAGTCGGCATGACTCAGCGCCGGTGCCTGCCGCGCTACCATGTCCCGTCGATCCTCACCCGCCAGCAGTTCCTTCTCCTGCGCGGCGGCGGGATAACCCAGTCGAATCCGCATCAAAAAGCGGTCAAGCTGCGATTCTGGCAGCGGGAAGGTGCCGATTTGAAACAGCGGATTTTGGGTGGCAATCACAAAAAACGGCTCCGGCAGCGGGCGCGTTTCGCCCTCCACCGTCACCTGCCGCTCCTCCATCGCCTCCAGCAACGCGCTCTGCGCTTTCGGCGTGGCGCGATTGATTTCATCTGCGAGCACGAGTTGGGAAAAAATCGGCCCCGGATGAAAGCGGAAGGTCTCGCTAGTGCGGTCATAAATCGCTACGCCAATCACGTCAGCCGGCAGCAGATCGCTGGTGAATTGAATCCGCGCATAGTCCAGCCCCAGCAGGCGAGCGAGCAGATGCGCCAGCGTGGTTTTGCCGACGCCGGGCACGTCTTCAATCAACAGGTGTCCCCGCGCCAGCAGGCAGGTCAGCGCCAAGCGCAGTTCGTGGTCTTTGCCGAGAATGACGGCGCGGGCGCAGTCCAAAATGGTGTCGGGCAGACTGCGATTGGAGGTGGTGAGTGGATTGAGAGCGGGCGACGTCATGGTTTTAGGCTGCCCCAAAAAATGTGGATTGATCGTATTTGATTGAGTTTTGAGTTGGCGGTTGTCAGTAAACAGTACGGTTGTCACCGATAAGCTGACAACCGACAACGTTTTGCAACTGTATTCAATGTCACGCGCCAAACAATCGCGCCATTTCTGCCTGACTGCGCGTCAACGCATCTTCAATTGACACCCCGAAAAACCAATTGCCCGTCATGCCCAACCGTGTGCCCGCCAATGCCGCATCAAGCTGGCGCACCAGCTCCATGTGTCCGGTGCGCAGCGCCGGCAGCCGGTTGTGGATGTGCGTGTGCGCGGCGACGCGCTGCGGTGAGACGCCGAGCACTGCGCAGGCGCGTTCGAGCTGCGCTTCTTCGCACAACACGCCGGGGCGGAAATGAAACGCGAAGCCGCGATAACGGTCATCGGGCAGAAAATCGCGTGACACCGCCGAATAAAACGCATCGTCTACTGCGATCAATCCCGCCAGCGGTTTGAGCGCCACATCCGCCGAGCGCAACACCAGCGCCAGCGTCTCAATTTCTGCCATGCCGATGGGTTTAATCAGATTGTGTGCGGTTTCAAATCCCGCTGGCAGCAGTCGTGCGGCGACATCCGGCGGCACTGCGAGCGTGAGATAACCGCAGTGCTGCGCCTCGCCGTGCTCCAATTCCACCCGAAAACCGTCGCCGTCACGCGCAATCGCGGTGATTTGTTGCTTGGTGCGCACGGTGAGCGCCGGTTGCGCAGCGATGGTTGCCGCAATCGTCGTCAGCCCTTCGGCGAAGGTGAACGCTTTGATCATCTCTTTGCGGCGCGGTTTGCGGCGAAACAGCGCCTCAGTCGGATAATCATCCGCTGGCTGGCAAATCACCGCAGCAAAGGCATGGCGCAGCACATCCTGATAATTGCGCCGCCCCAACACGCTGCCGTAATAATCCGCCACGCTGCGCCCGTCCTTTTCGGCCGTGAACAAGCGCGGAATCGAACGCAGCGCCTCAAAAATGTGCAGCGCCGACACAATCGACCGCCGCTTGCCGTCTTGCCACAGCGAATAACCGACCTTGACCTTGGCTTGCGCCTGCGCAGTCAAACCCAAATCGTCCAAAATCGTCAGCAAATTGCCGTAACTGTTAAAGCAAGTGTGACCGCCCGCTTCCACCCAAAAATTGTCGAGCGCAGCGAAATGTGGGCTGTTGAGACAGCCGCCGATGCGCTCGCTCGCTTCCAACACCAACGTCGAACGTCCGCGCTGCGCCGAGAAATGCGCCGCACCCAACCCGCTGATGCCTGCGCCGATGACGATGTGATCAAAAGTTGTGCTCATAATTCGTTGTCTTTTCGAGTGGAAATGGGATCAATTGCGGCAAGCGAGAGATGACTGAAGTCGGCGACCGGCGCTGGCGCGACGGCGAGTTGGCAATCTGCGAGGCTCCAATCCGCTGCCGTCACGAGGCTCAAATAACTGGTATCCAGCGCCGGCATCTTAACGACCGGTTCCTGCTCGATAAACCCATCTTGCGGCAACACCTCCAGCACGTCGGGCGCAGCGATGAAGCGCGGATTATCGGCAACGGCGGTCGCGGCTGGCGGCAGCGGAGCTGGCGCGACGGGAGCGGGTTCGGTTGGCGTGGGCGTCAGCAGCAACACCGCGCCAGCTTGATGAAATGCCTGTTCAAACCGAGCTGCGGTCGCGCCATCGACCGCCCGTTTCACCACCACCGGCTGTCCGCTAAATAAAATGGCGACGCCAGCCGCATCCAATTTGAATAGCGCCGCTAAATGCTGGCGCACAACGGCGGGATCGGCATCTGCTGCCAAGGTGCCATCAAAACTGAGATCAAACAGCGTTTCAGACATGCCGCAACTCCATTCAAATCAATAACAATTGAAGCACGAATTATGAACTGAAAATCAATTGATTTGCAATTGAATTGTGCGCATGATGCGATCCGTTTCGCTCATAATTTTAAGCAGTGCTTGATAATGTTTGATGTCGGTAAAGTTCAATTCTCGACCTTTACGATCTTTCAACCATTTTTGCGCTGGTTGATAGCCACCAATATAAAACGTCCACGCCAATTCTGGCACGTTATCAAAATACTGCGTGGTATTGATCCACACCTTGCCTGCGTCATAACGCGGTTTATCAATCACCGGCTTTCCTTCACCGTTAAACGGATAAGGCGTCGCACCAATTGCTGCCGGTTCCATTAAATGCAAACGGCGCAATTGTTCACCTTGATCGGCAATTGCCCAAAATTCATCCGCACTGCTCGGCCACGGAATACGCGGGAAATCAGTTTTCAAAAATTCCGAGTAAGTTTCTCGATATGCTGGGCAATACAAAACGCCATACACATAATCAAACACGTTGAGTTCATTGGGAATGCCGCGCTGTGGATGCGTCGCCAGCGTTTGCAATTGTTGATATAACGCTGGATCAAAATTGACGCTGCGGGTTTGTTCAGTCAATTGATCTTCAGAATAAAGATAGAGCGGCGCAGCTTGTGCAATGCCTTTATTGGTGAAAACACCACGCGCATCAAACAGCGTATCCGTCAGCATAACGTTGGTTGGCGAGCCTTCACCGCTAATTGTTTGACGTGAATAAATCAAACCGACATTTTTATCAGCAGGCAGGGAGTCTCTCGGCTGCTCAAGCAATTGGTCTTCGGGACAAAGATAGAGTGGGAAAACAGAGTTAATATCATAAGCACTAAAATTTTTATGCCCAGCTACCGAATTGACAATAATTCCGCCAATACCATCTTTAGTCTGATTAGGGCTACATAAAGCTAAATTTTGATAACCAATCATGTGCCGCATCACGTTATGGCGCGGATAACAAATAAATCCGCGTGAATTACCAGTGTAATAAATCCAGCGAATATCAAACGGACGATATGCAATTGGCACAATATGCTCGATGCCAAAGTTAGCTTTAATATCTTCCTGCGCCCATTTCACTTGCCAATCTCGCACATCTTTTCCCAAATCATATTTCACTCGCGCTTGTTCTGGTGTTAATGCCGCAAAATCCTGTACGCGCTGCCAGAGCGTCATTTTATCTATATCAATGGTTAACGCATCGCGGGCGGTCACAATGCCAACCGAATTCACCGGCATCAATTCCTGCACACTAAACCCAGCCCGATAAGTCGCACCTTTTTTATCATCACGGCGCACAAATGGATACAGTGGCGCAGTATGAATCAGCGGCTGCCAGATGTTTCCCGTTAATGCGTGTTTCCGCAATGCTGCATATTTTTCTGCTCGCTTGCCCCATAATTCCGCATGAAAGACTTTAGCCAGCGGTTTTGTCGCTGCGTCTGTCTTCTTTTTCACCGCGATAATAATGGCGACGCCCTGCTGAATATCAAACACATTTTTATCTGGCTGACCGTCTGGCGTGACCTCTTTCTTTTTCGTGTTGCCGTGTAAATCCAACACATAAATTGTGTTAAATGTGGTGAGTAAATGCCAGCGCATTCCGCGAAAGGTTGGATTATCTAAATAGCCGTGATTGGTGATAAAACCCAACACGCCCTCGCCGTTTTTACGAATCATGTGCTCGGCAAACCGCATAAACTTCACATAATCATCATTGATCCATTTCGGATTACGTTCGTTGAGTTTACCAATTCCACCCGGCTCTTTTTTATACACATTCATCAATTCTGTAATCCAATCGCCTTTATTCGCACTCTCGCCCGAATACGGCGGATTGCCAATCACGCACATAATCGGCAAATTGCGTTTTACCGTATTTGCCGATTTCGCTTCATTCGACAACCACTGCGCAAACGGCAGATTTTTAGTGCTCAAACTCCCTTCTTCCAGCGTGTTGGTTAAATACACCGATAAACGCGGCGGTGCTCCCGTTGGCGTATAACCCAATTCAGTCAAAATCATATCCAATTTAAGATGACACATCGCATAAGATGCCATCAACAACTCAAAACCATGCAAGCGCGGAATCAAATCGGTTTCAAGATAATGCGACCACAAACCAGCCGCGACGTTTTTAATGCGCGGTGCAATGTGTTTCATCACTGCGGCTAAAAATGTTCCGGTGCCCACTGCGGGATCAAGAATTTGCACTCGATGCACGTCTTTTTTAACGATGATTGGCGCGTTTTTTTGATCACGGTTGCCCGTATCCCAATCAATCATGACTTTTGAGGTGTCGGCTAAACCGTCCGGCAAATCAAATTCAGTTATTAAAACATCATCCACAGCGCGGACAATGAAATCAACCACTGCTTCTGGCGTATACCAAACGCCTCGCGCTTTGCGTTTGGCGGGATTATATGCCGTTAAAAAGGTTTCATAAAAATGCAAAAAGGGATCGGTGTGTCCAGTGAGTTTGCCAAAGCCAGCCAGCACCTGCGCAATATCAGTGACTTGAAACACCAGCACCAAATCATCAATAATCCACGCAATGCGCTCATCTAAATCAGCATTGGCGATATATTTGAATAAAGCGCGTAAAAATGGATTGGATTTTGGCAATAAATTGAGCGCACTGTGACGATTAAACTGTTGTGGATCAATCGTGTGTAATCGCGCAGCAAATAACCCGTAAGCTAACGTTTCCGCATACACATCAGCAAATTCATTGCGCGTAATTCCTTTAATTAAATTATCCTGAAAGGCTTGGAATTGTTCAGTTAATTCTGTGTACTGGTTGGCGTCAGCTTCAAGCGTGTTGCCCAGAATATCTTTAATCAGCGCGGCTTTACCCGCCATGCGCTCGGCTAATACTTGCGGAGTTGTGATGCTCGTTGGGCGCTGTTGAATAAAATCCAGCAGCAAATTTTCTAACGTGGCAAATTGCGCGGCATCAGCACGAATCCCATCGCGCCAGCTCCCAATGCTCACCGACGCAAGCAAATCGCCATTGCGGAAAAACTGCCAATCCAAACAATTGGTGTAAATCAGGTTCGGTAATGCGTTGCGATAACGCGCTTGTTGTTCTTGGTTGGTTTTATGCAAATGCACCAAATCAATTTGAATATCTTTAGCTTCAATGTGACCAATCACACGTCCGTCAGTTTGCAGCATAAAATCCGGCGCACCGCAGGCAATGCGTTTAGGTTCATTGATGACGATTAAATCAGACGATAAGCTGCTAAATAATGCCGTCAATGCGGGGCGATAAGCGTGTTCGGTCGCATCGCCAGTGGCATAAATCGCGGCGATGTTGTCAATAAAAGTAGTGAGCGATAACATGATTGAAGCTCGTGGTGTGAAATGTTGTCGCGTAGGATTACGCCTGCAAACTAACAGTATTGCATTTTGTATAAAATTTTTCTACAGTGTTGGTGTATTCTTGTTGCTGTTTTTTGTTATCAACATAATTGCATTGGTAAACATCAACCACATCCTGCGCTATTCCGTTACGTTATTATCCACTGTCCATTATTGATTATTTGCGCTTATGTCTACTCAATATCCGTTTATCCTCGTTGACGCCTCTGGCTATTTATTCCGCGCTTATCACGCGCTCCCCAAACTGACCACCAAACAGGGCGAACCAACCGGCGCTCTGCGCGGCGTGCTCACGATGTTGCAGCGGTTGATTGATGAATATCAGCCAGAGTATCTCGGCATCGTGTTTGACGCCGGTGGCACGAATTTTCGTCACGAGTTGTTCCCTGCTTACAAAGCCCAGCGCCCGCCGTTGCCAGACGATCTCCGCCCGCAATTTGCGCCGCTGCAAGCCGCAGTGCAGGCGCTCGGCTGGCCGCTGTTGATCATTCCCGACGTGGAGGCCGATGACGTGATCGGGACGTTGGCGACGCAGGCGGCGGCGGCTGGCATCGCCACGCTAATTGCCACCAGCGATAAAGACATGGCGCAACTGGTCAGCGAGCGGATTCATCTGCTCGACACCATGAAAAATCGCTTGCTTGATCCGGCCGGCGTTGTGGAAACCTTCGGCGTCCCGCCGGAGCGCATCGCTGATTATCTGGCGCTGAAAGGTGACAGCAGCGACAACATTCCCGGTGTGCCCGGCTGCGGCGATAAAACCGCCGTGCAATGGCTCACGCAATACGGCGATCTGGACAACCTCATCGCTCATGCCAACGCGATCCCGCGCAAAGCTGGTGAGAATCTCCGCGCCGCACTGCCGCAATTGCCGCTGCTGCGCCAGCTCACGACGCTCAAATGCGACGTTCCGCTGGCGCTGCATCCGACCGATTTACGCCCGACTGCGCCCGATGTCGCCGCGCTGCGCGAGCTGTATCAACGTTTTGAATTAAAAAGTTTATTAGCCAAACTCGGCGCTGCGGAACTGCCGCTGGAGAGCGCCCCGCCGCCGCAGCGCGTTGTTTACGATCTGATTCTCACGCCGGAGCAGTTGGAACCTTGGCTGGCGCGACTCGCCGCCGCCGAGCTGTTTGCGTTTGATACCGAAACGACCGGCTTGGACGTGATGACGGCAGAATTGGTGGGCGTGTCATTTGCGGTCGCGCCGGAGCAGGCGGCGTACATTCCGCTGGCACATCGCTATTTTGACGCGCCAGCGCAGCTTGAGCGGGCGATGGTGCTGGCGCAATTAAAGCCGCTGTTGGAAGACGCAGCGCGTGCCAAAGTCGGGCAAAACCTCAAATTTGATCTCAACATTTTGGCGCGTTATGGCATCACGCTGCGCGGCATCGCCCACGACACGATGTTGGCCAGTTATGTGCTTGACAGCACCGCCGCCAGTCACGGCATGGATGCGCTGGCACAACAACATCTCAATTACACAACGATTCATTTTGAGGACGTGGCAGGCAAAGGCAGGAAGCAAATCACCTTCGATCAGGTGACAGTCGACACTGCCGCGCAATACGCCGCTGAAGATGCCGACATCACGCTGCGCTTGCAGCAGACGCTGTGGCCGCGAGTGCTGGCAAATCCGCAATTTACTCAGCTTTATCAAGAGCTTGAATTGCCATTGCTGCCGGTGCTGGCGCAGATGGAGCGCAGCGGCGTCAAGCTCGATTGCGGATTGTTGGCGCAGCACAGTGCGGAATTGGCGCAGCGGCTGGCGGTGCTGGAATTGAATGCGCACGAAACGGCGGGGCGGCAGTTCAATCTCAGTTCGCCCAAACAACTCGGCGCAATTCTGTTTACCGAGCTGGGGTTGCCGGTCGTGCGCAAAACGCCCAAAGGTGAGCCGTCCACTTCAGAAGATGTGCTCGAACAGCTCGCGGCGGAACATCCGCTGCCGCGCTTGATTCTTGAACATCGCAGCCTGTCCAAACTCAAATCAACCTACACCGACGCGCTGCCCAAGCTGGTCAATCCGACGACCGGGCGGCTGCACACTTCCTACCATCAAGCGGTCACGGCGACGGGGCGGCTGTCGTCGAGCGATCCGAATTTGCAGAACATTCCGATCCGCAGCGAGGACGGGCGGCGCATTCGCCAAGCGTTTATCGCCGCACCCGGGCATCAGCTCGTGTCGGCGGATTATTCGCAAATTGAGCTGCGGATCATGGCGCATCTGTCCGGCGACGAGCGGCTGCTGGCGGCGTTTGGCAGCGGGGTGGACGTGCATCGTGCGACTGCGGCCGAGATTTTTGGCATTGCGCTGGAAGACGTGACCACTGCGCAGCGTCGCGCCGCAAAAGCGGTGAATTTCGGTTTGATGTACGGAATGTCGGCGTTTGGGTTGGCGCAGCAATTGGATTGCGGCAAACGCGAAGCGGCAAATTATATGGAACGTTATTTTGAACGCTACGTCGGCGTAAAAGAATTTATGGAACGCATTCGCCAACAAGCGCGAGCAAATGGTTATGTCGAAACGTTATTCGGACGGCGGCTGCATTTAATTGAAATTAACCACAGCAATCAAGCACGTCGCGCTGCTGCCGAGCGCACCGCAATCAATGCGCCAATGCAGGGCACGGCGGCCGATATAATTAAACGCGCCATGCTCGCAGTGAATGAATGGCTGGAATTGGAACAACCGCCAGTGAAAATGCTGCTGCAAGTGCATGATGAATTGGTGTTTGAAATCGCCAACGATACAGTGGCAATGGCAAGCGAGCGCATTCGGATTGCAATGGAATCAGCAGCGGAATTAGCGGTGCCGTTAATCGTTGATATTGGTTGCGGTGATCATTGGGATGCGGCGCATTAAGTGATTCATTATTCCCACGCTTTGACGTGGGAATAATGCTGAAAACAGCGAGGGTTTAATTAAACGTTGTCTTCTTTCATCCGTTGAGAATCATCGCCCAAAATGATGACCGGACGCGGCGCTGGTTCTGGCACCACCGGCGCGGGTTGCGCCACCACCGGTGGTGGCAATAACGGCATCGCTGGCGCAACCGTCGCGCCGCTGTTCTCAGGTGCGGCTGGTGACTCAACCGCTTCCGCCTCACCGCCTTCCTCAGCATTAACGCTGCCATCAGCATTCACCGCCGGACGTCGCCGATTGCGCCCACCACGCCGCCGCCGTGATGACCGCGCCCGCGCTGGATTTGCCGCCGTTGCTTCGCCAGATTCATCTTCGCCATCACCGTCTGCGTCGCTGTCGGCGGCATCAAAATCAGCATCGGGCGCAGGCGCCTCATGTCGCACTGGCTGCCGTGACGCTTTCACGTTATCCACCGGCTCCGCCATTTCACGATCTTCCTCAACCGATTCCACCGTCGTCTCCCACCACCGCTGCCCAGTGGTCTCCGGCGGTGTGACCGTATCAACCGCGCTCGGTGGCGCAACCTCTGCAACCGGCACCGGCACTCGCGGCTCACGTTCGGGGCGCGGCTCGCGGGGCGGACGGGGCGGACGACGTGAGCGACCTTCTGCTGCGCCCTCAGCATCAGCCGGAGCCGATGCTGGATCACGGTCAGTGCTGGAGGTTGTTTCATGGCGACTGCGACTTGGCGGACGCTGCTGCCGCTCCTCGCGGGATTGATGTACACGCGGCGGCGTTGGCGGACGCTCGCGTTCATGGCGATTGCTGCCAGCGGTGCGCGGACGCAACGGCTGCGGATCGCGGTCAGCACTAGATGGTTGCACCCGCGCCAGCGGCTGATTGTCTGCTGCTTCACTTGCACCCGCCGGAGGTGGCGACGCATCCACCACTCGCGGCATAAACAACCCCGTCCAGATCCGTTTCAGCAAACTTTCTGGCTCGGCACGTCCGATGGTGTCCGGGCGCGACGGCGCAGGCACATCGGGCGCAGCTTGTCGCACAGCCGGTTCCTCAAGGCGCGGGGGCTGACCGAGCTTCGTCTCCAGTTTGGCGTACAGCGGAGCGACGGTCGGTTCCGCCTGCGTGGTCAACACATAGCTGGCTGGCAACCCTTCGGCAGTTTTCACGTCCTGCAACCGCACCCGCTCAATGCGGTAATCGGGCGTCAACAGATGCTCATTCGGCAGCAGCAGCACCTCGGTATTTTGTCGCGCTTCAATATCGAGAATCGCCCGGCGTTTTTCATTGAGCAAAAACGTGGCGACGCTGACCGGCAAATGTGCAATCACGCGCTCAGTGCTTTCTTTCATCGCCTCTTCTTCGACGATGCGCAAAATCGACAGCGCCAGCGATTCCACCCCGCGCAACGTGCCCTGACCTTTGCAGCGCGGACACACTTGCTGGCTGGATTCGCCGAGCGAGGGACGCAGGCGCTGGCGCGACATTTCCAGCAAGCCAAAGCGCGAAATCCGCGCTAATTGCACTCGCGCCCGATCCTGTTTCAGCGCATCGCGCAGCCGATCTTCGACGGCGCGTTGGTTTTTCAACGGCGTCATGTCGATGAAATCAATCACAAATAAACCGCCGAGATCGCGCAGCCGCAGTTGGCGAGCGATTTCATCTGAAGCCTCCAGATTGGTATTGAGCGCGGTTTCTTCGATGTCAGCGCCCCGCGTCGAGCGGGCGGAGTTGATGTCAATGGAGGTCAGCGCCTCGGTGTGGTCAATCACAATTGAGCCGCCCGACGGCAGCCGGACTTCGCGCTGAAACGCAGTTTCGATTTGACTTTCAATCTGATAGCGGGTGAACAGCGGCACCTCGTCAGCGTACAGCCGCAGCTTTTTGAGATTCTGCGGCATGACTTGGCGGATGAAATTCTCAGCGCGGTCATAAACGGCGCGATCATCAATCACGATTTCGCCGATGTCAGCGCGGAGATAATCGCGGATGGAGCGGATGATGACGTCGCTTTCTTGATAAATGAGAAAAGGCGCTTTACGGCTGGCGCTGGAGGTTTCAATCGCTCGCCACAGTTGCAGCAGATAATCCAAATCCCACTGTAATTCCTCAACATTTTTGCCAACGCCAGCGGTGCGGACGATCAGCCCCATGTCTTCAGGAATCACGAGCTGGCTCATCGCTTCGCGCAGTTCGCTGCGATCTTGCCCTTCAATGCGCCGCGACACGCCGCCAGCGCGGGGATTGTTGGGCATCAAAACGAGATAGCGCCCCGCCAACGAGATAAAGGTGGTGAGGGCGGCACCCTTGCTGCCGCGCTCTTCCTTATCAATCTGGATCACGACTTCGCGCCCTTCGCGCACGGAGTCTTTAATGCTGACGCGGGAGCCAGATTTGGTGGTTTCCGCTTCAAAATAGCTGCGGGCGATTTCTTTCAGCGGGAGAAAGCCGTGCCGGTCGGCACCATATTCAACGAAAGCGGCTTCTAAACTAGGTTCAACGCGGGTGATGATGCCTTTGTAAATGTTGGCTTTTTTCTGTTCGCGTCCCGGTGATTCGATGTCAAGGTTGTACAGCAGTTGGCCATCAACGGTCGCCACGCGCAGCTCTTCGGGCTGGGTGGCGTTAATCAGCATTCTTTTCATTGTGTGTCTCTCACTACGGCGCGTGCTCCGTGATTGAGCGCCTCGCCGTTGACCCCTCGCATCGGTACTGCGGACGGTTGAGTTTGGCTCGCAATGCGCTGGCGCAAGCACTCTACTCGTGCGGTCATTCGCGTGGAGGCGCACCATCGGGCACGCGCACTTCAACAAGCATGAACGGATTTTGACCGCTAGGGTTGAAAAATCCGCGATGGATGATCTGACTCAAGGAGGAGCAGACCGGACAACGGCGTGGCGAGCAGCGGTGCGATTGACCGGTCAGCGCACACCCCGTTGAATCAATAACTGGTGTAGAATCCGCCACTTGCTTACAGGTGCGCGGGTTGCAGAGCCACTGCCCGGCGGTTGAAATGCAGCAGGCTCGGTGCGACAACGCAAGAGATGGAACTGGGAGAAAGAGGTGGCAGGTTTGTTCAATCTGCCCACAATTGGCGTGTGATTGGTGGTCAAGCGATGCCCACAACGCAAAATTTACCCTGTAAAAACGCGATTCCACTCGCCAGCGCACGCCACCAATGGTACCAGTGAAAGCCTATTTGCAGCAATTAAGCCACTTCGTGCGGACTAAATCCTCTTGAATCGACAACATAATTTACCGTCTCAGTCCCCAACTCCCACTTTAAGTTCACCACCTGCGGTTCAACTCGTCACCGTCACCGCTGAAGCGGACGGACAACGGATTGACAATTTTCTGCTGCGGATTCTCAAAGGTGTGCCGCGCAGTCACCTGTATCGGGTGCTGCGGCGCGGCGAGGTGCGCGTGAATAAAGGACGCATCAAAGCGGACTATCGGGTGCGCTGCGGCGACGTGGTGCGGATTCCGCCGCTGCATCTTGCAGCTCCCGCAGCGCCCGGACACGCGCCTGCGCCGCAATTGGCGCAATTGGAGCGCGGAGTGCTGTTTGAAGACGAACGGCTGCTGGTGCTCAATAAACCGAGTGGGCTGGCGGTACACGGCGGCAGCGGGCTGAGTTATGGCTTGATTGAAGCGTTGCGCCAACTGCGCCCCGGGCACGAATTGGAGCTGGTGCATCGGCTCGACCGCGATACTTCTGGCTGCATCATCATCAGCAAACGGCGCAGCGCGTTGCGCGAGCTGCATCAATTGATCCGCGACGGCAAGCTGGATAAACGGTATCTCGCGCTGCTGGTGGGCGAGTTGCCGCGAGCGGAGATGACGGTCGATGTGCCGCTAAAAAAGAATGTGTTGAGCAGCGGTGAGCGGCTGGTGCGGGTTGATTTGGTAGACGGTAAACCAGCGCGGACGCGGCTGCGGCGCGTGCAGCGACTAGAATGGCAGGGGCAGATTTTGACGCTGGTGGAGGCGCAGCTCATCACCGGACGTACCCATCAAATCCGCGTTCATGCCGCGCATCTCGGCACGCCGCTGGCGGGTGATCCGAAATATGGCAACGAAACGGTCAATCGGCAGTTGAAAGCGGCGGGGCTGACGCGGTTGTTTTTACACGCGGCGCTGCTGCGGATTCCGTTGGAAACCGGAAAAAAAAGGGAATCTGCACTGCGCATTGACGCGCCCTTGCCGCTTGAATTAACACAGGTTTTAACTGCATTGGGAGCCACAGCGTGACGGTTGAATTGATCGCATTTGATTGGGACGGAACGTTGATGGATTCCGAGGCGCGGATCGTCACCTGTTTGCAGGCGGCGTTTGTTGATCTTGCCCTGCCTGCGCCGAGCCACGCTGCTGCGCGTGACATCATCGGGCTGGGTTTGGAAGAGTCGATGCTGCGGCTGTATCCGACGGCGGATGCGACGTTGTGCGCCAATCTGATTGAACGGTATCGCCAGCATTTTTTGGTGACGAATCCGACGCGGTCGCAGTTATTTGCCGGGGTGCGCGAGGCGCTCGAACAGCTCGCCGCGCACGGGTATTTGTTGGCGGTGGCGACGGGCAAAAGTCGGGTAGGGTTGAATCTGGCGCTCGCCGAAACCGACTTAAACGGCTTTTTTCACGCGACGCGCTGCGCCGATGAAACGTGCTCAAAACCGAATCCACAGATGTTGTTTGACATCATGGACGAGCTGGGCGTTCGCCCGGCGGCGACGTTGATGGTGGGTGACACCGAATATGACCTGCAAATGGCGCACAACGCGGGCACGGCTGCGGTCGCAGTGTGTTGCGGCGTGCATTCGAGCGAGCGGTTATTGGCATTTCAGCCGCTGGCATGTTTAGACAGCGTGAGCGCGTTGCCGGCGTGGTTGCGCAGTGTGCAATAAAACAATTAGCGGTTTTTTTCACCCGGCTTTTTCACATTGTATTCTTCATGGCTCATTAACTTATACACTTGAATTTTTCCTTCAAGCGTATGAAACACTAAACGATAATCGCGGTTGACAGGAACTGAAATAATATCGCGGTTATAACGCATCCGTTTCCCTTTATAGTGGGTATATGACACTCCAGCATGAATATCATTGATGATTTTTCTCGCTTTCTCAATCAACTGTTTATTATCGAGTCGCCGCAAATTTACCGGATCAGAATCGAATAAAACCAGCCATTCTTGATGTGCAATTTGAGTCTGTTCTTGTTTAGCAATTTGAGTCTGTTCTTGCGCACAGCGATGACAGTATTGTCCCTGTCCTTGATGTCCACATGGAAACCGTTTTTTTGCCATTTGTTTCTCTTCCTCATCACCACACCAATTGACGAACCATGACCGACACCTATCTCCCTCTTCCTCTCGTTCGCCTTGGCATCATTGGCGGCGGTCAACTCGGACGCATGATGGCCAAAGCTGCCAAACGCCTCGGCTGCACCTGCGTGGTGCTTGATCCCACGCCCGGCTCACCCGCCGGTCAAGTCGCCGGTCATCAAATCGTCGGGCACTCGCACGATCCCGCCAAGCTGCGCGAGCTGACGGCATCGTGCGACGTGACCACTTTTGACATCGAAGACATCGACGCCGAGACGCTGATCCAATTGGAACGCGAAGGACATCAGATTCATCCCTCGCCCCAAGTGCTGGCGCTGATCCAAGACAAACTCACGCAAAAACAGGCGCTTGCTGCTGCCGAGATTCCAACTGCGCCTTTCATCGCCATGCCCACACCGAATGCGGCCGAGTTTGCGGCGTTCGGTTATCCGTTGGTGCAAAAAGCGCGGCGCGGTGGTTATGACGGGCGCGGCGTCGCTATTTTGTCCAGTGCGGCTGACTTTGCGCAGCATCTGCCGGTGCCATCGTTGTTAGAGCGCCTGATTCCAGCGACGAAAGAATTGGCAGTGCTGGTGGCACGCGGGCGCGATGGCGATTGCCGCACCTATCCGGTGGTCGAGATGCGCTTTCGCGCCGGGGAAAATGTGCTTGATCTCTTGTTAGCACCGGCGCAAATTCCCGTTGCCATCGCCCAAGCTGCACAAGCATTGGCGGTGCGCACGGTGGCAGTGCTCGGCGGGGTCGGCATCTTCGGGGTGGAGATGTTTTTACAAGAGGACGGCAGTTTGCTGGTCAATGAGGTCGCGCCGCGCACCCACAATTCCGGTCATCACACGATTGAAGCCAACGTGACCGATCAGTTTGAGCAACATCTCCGCGCTGTGGTTGGTTTGCCGCTGGGGGCAACCGAGCAATTATCACCGGCGGCGATGATTAACCTGCTCGGTGCGCCCGGACATCGTGGACGCCCGGTGATTAAAGGTCTGGCGGCGGCGCTGGCAATTCCCGGCGTCTGTTTGCACCTGTACGGCAAGGCAGCGACCGCGCCGTTTCGCAAAATGGGGCATGTAACGGTGTTGGACCCTGATCTCGCCACCGCGTGCCGCAAGGCGCAACAGGTGCGCGAGTTGATTGAAATTTCAGGAGAAGATCACCCGTGAAACAGCTACAGCAACCGGCTTCGGCGCAAGTCGGCATCATCATGGGCAGCGATTCGGATTTGCCGGTGATGCGTGAGGCGGCAGCGATTTTGATGGAGTTTGGCGTGGCGTATGAGATGACGATTGTCTCGGCGCATCGCACGCCACGGCGGTTATATGACTACGCGGCAACCGCTGCTGCTCGCGGACTGCACGTCATCATTGCGGGCGCGGGCGGCGCGGCACATTTGCCGGGCATGGCGGCTGCGCTCACGCCGTTGCCGGTGATTGGGGTGCCGGTGAAAAGCACTTTTTTATCTGGTGAAGATTCGCTGCTGTCGATTGTGCAGATGCCAGCCGGAGTGCCGGTGGCGACGGTGGCGATCAATGGCGCGAAAAATGCCGGCATTCTCGCCGCGCAGATTCTCGGCGTTGCTGACCCGGCGTTGCGTGAGCGGATCGTGTGTTACAAACAGGAGTTAGAGCTGTTGGTGCTGGATAAGGCGGCGCAATTGGAAGGCGCGACCACGCAATAAATCGGCACGATCATTATTCAAGCCACAAAAAAAGCCGCTGAAATCAGCGGCTTTTTCAATATGGTGGGTCGTGTAGGATTCGAACCTACGACCGATGGATTAAGAGTCCACTGCTCTACCAACTGAGCTAACGACCCGGCGTTGAGGCGCGAAATATACCTGCCAACCGTCAGTTCAGCAAGCTAACTCCAGCGGCGCAGGTTGAAATAATGCCGCTGCCGCCACTGGCGCCGACGGAAAATAGAGATGGAGATAGCTCGCTCGCACCGCGCCCGGTTGATAAAACGCCTCGCCGCGTGCGCCATCGCGCTGCCGCCGACTGAATCCGAGCGGTGTCAGCGCCGTCTCCAGCGTGGAATGGTGGAAACAATGCCCGCGTAAACAACCCAGCGTTGTCGCCAGTTCCTGCATTCCCAGCCCCGCCACTCGCGGTTGCAATTGCCCACGTCCGGCGAGCAACCCGACCATTTCCGCGCTCACACCAGCTTGATCACGCAACTCATCAAGCAGATACAACATCCCGCCGCATTCGGCATACAGCGGACGCCCGGCAGCGACGTGTTGGCGCAGCGCCTGTTTCATCGCCGTGTTGTTCGCCAGCGCCTCAAGATGCAATTCGGGATAACCGCCCGGCAAATAGATCGCATCAGCGTCAACTGCCGCATCCGTCAACGGCGAGAAAAAATGCAGCTCCGCGCCCAACCCCGTCAACGTGCGCAAATTCTCAGCATATAAAAATGAAAATGCCGCATCACGGGCAACAGCAATTCGTTGTCCCCTCAGCAACTGCGGCAATGCTGGCGCTGGGAGCGGCGCTTGAAATCGCACCGGCGTAGGCAAATTCGCCAACGCAGTTGCCGCGATTGCATCCGCTGCCACATCCAGCCGCACCTCGAGATCAGCGATTTCCTCCGCCTGCACCAAGCCCAGATGACGGCTCGGCAACACCGCTTCTGGCAAACGCGGCAACGTGCCCAAAAATGGCACCGTTGGCGGCATTCCCGCCGCAATCATCTCGGCATGGCGGGTGCTGGCGACGCGGTTGGCGATCACTCCCGCAAATGCCAGCGTCGGGCGATACGTCGCCAATCCCAGCGCCAGCGCCCCGAATGTCTGCCCCATGCCTCGCGCATCAAGCAGCGCCGCTACCGGAATGCCGAAATGTGCGGCGAGATCGGCACCAGATGGCGTCCCGTCAAACAGCCCCATCGCACCCTCAATCAAAATCAAATCCGCCGCACGCGCCGCCTGATACAGCGCCCGCTGACAGTCTTCTGCGCCCACCATCCACAAATCAAGTGGCAGCACTTCCGCACTGCTGGCGCGGGACAAAATCATCGGATCAAGAAAATCAGGCCCAACTTTGAACACCCGCACGCGCCTTCCTAACCGCTGGTGATAACGCGCCAGCGCCGCAACGAACGTCGTTTTGCCTTGCCCGGACGCGGTCGCAGTCAGAAAAAGTGCTGGGCAGAGAATCGAGTTGTCAGTGGTGGCGAGCGGCGATTGGCACAGCGCCACTGCCACCGTCACCGCCTTGCCGTCAGCGCCGTGAGAAATGCACTTTTCCAGCAATAACGTCTGGCTCTCTGCCGCCAGCAGCGCCGCCGCTTCCGCCACGCTGGGCGTCGCCATTTCCGCCGCTACGCGCTCCGACGGATTGGGCACCGGCACTGCCGCCAGTTGCGCTGATGAATACGTCCGCAGCGACCAGCACTGCGCTGCCGCCAGCGCCAGCACCGCCGGTTCCGTCGCTTTACATTCATGCGTCGCCAACCCGCTCACCTGCACCGCGCCGACCTGCGCCAGTGCTGCATCCACCGCTGCCGTCAGCGTCGCCACCGTCATGCCGCGCTGCCCACCAATCCCGACTATCACAATTTGATTCATCGCTCGCCACAACTCATTATAATCTAGGAGTTACGCAGTTGCGAACAAGCCATACAATGGTGCTGATAAATAAAA
>DYNM01000070.1 GCA_020721065.1 Thiocystis violascens
TATTTTGCGGTCGAAGGTAATCCGTTACAGGCTGAAATCCTTGAAATTTTACCCGGTTCTCAATGCGGTCAGTGTGGATTTGCTGGCTGCAATCCCGCCGCCGAAGCCTTATTAAACGGCAAAGCCCCCGTTACGTTGTGTCCACCGGGTGGAAAAGTGGTCGTTGAAAAACTCGCCGCGAAATTAGGCGTGTCCATCGATTTGTCGTCCGTCGCCGATAATACCCCCAAATTTGCCTTTATAAACGAGGCGTTATGTATTGGTTGCCAACGCTGTTTTAAACGTTGTCCGACCGACGCAATCATGGGCGGACCCAAACAATTGCACACCGTTATCACCGATGCGTGCACGGGTTGTGGGAAATGCGTCGACACTTGTCCGACCGAATGTATCCGTTTGAGGGAAATCAAACCCACGTTGCAAACATGGCATTGGCATAAACCCGACATGGCGGTCGCTTAGAGGATAAGTCTATGAAACTCTTTAATATTCGCGGCGGCGTGCATCCGCAAGAACGCAAAGATCGCAGCGCACATTCACCGATTGAAAGCGTGCCAATCCCAGAAACGTTGCGAATTCCCGTTCAACAACACATCGGCAATCCAGCGATTCCAACTGTTCACATTGGCGAAAAAGTCCTGAAAGGTCAATTAATTGCGCATGGTCAAGGCATGATTTCCGCGCCAATTCACGCGCCCACGTCGGGGACAATTTCCAAAATCGGCAATTATCACGCGCCGCATCCGTCGGGTTTGCCAGTATTAACGATCACGCTCAAACCCGATGGCGAAGATCAATGGATTGATCTGCAACCCGTTGAAAATCCTTTCGATTTAGCTCCTGAAGAGATCAGCAAACGGGTTGCCGCAGCAGGGATTGTTGGAATGGGCGGCGCGACGTTTCCGTCGGCGGTGAAATTGAATTTGCGCAAACGCTACACGTTGGAAACCCTCGTGATTAATGGGGCTGAATGCGAACCCTATTTGACGTGCGATGATCGTTTAATGCAAGAATATACCGCGCAAGTCGTTGATGGAATTAGAATTATGGGTTATGCGTTGGGCGTGAAAAATATCGTCATCGCTATCGAAAACAACAAACCCAAAGCGCAACAATATCTTAAATTAGAAGCAGAAAAACATAATAATATCAAAATGATAGGCGTGCCCACCCGCTATCCCATGGGATCAGAAAAGCATTTGGTGCAAACCTTAACGGGTTTAGAAACGCCTGCTCGCGCTTTAACGGCGGATATTGGCGTGGTAGTGCATAACGTGGCGACGGCGTTTGCGGTATTTGAAGCGGTGCGCGACGGAAAACCCCTTGTTTCTCGAATCGTGACAATCAGCGGCGGAGCAATGCGTGAGGCAAAAAATCTTCGAGTGCTTATCGGCACGCCCGTTCAGTATCTGATTGATTATTGTGGCGGTTTTGACATCGAACCCGACCGTTTATTGTTAGGCGGTCCGATGATGGGGCAAATGCTCCCGACGACCAAAGTTCCAATCGTCAAAGGTAGCAACGGCGTTTTAGCCTTAACTCACGCCGAAACCCATTCGACCGCCGCGATGCCGTGCATTCGGTGTGCGCGATGCGTGAATGCGTGCCCGTGCGGATTGTTGCCGTTGGATATGGCGGCGTTCACGAAAGTGGGCGATTTAGATGGCGCGACGCATTCGGGGTTATTGGATTGTATTCTTTGCGGA
>DYNM01000015.1:0-8524 GCA_020721065.1 Thiocystis violascens
ACTTTCTGACTGCTTTACTGCCTTAAGGTGACTGTTGTGCGCTATTCGCGTTGCAACAGTAATGTTATTCCCTAAGTGAGCCGCGCATTCTAGCGATTACTCCCGCGCTGTCAAGATAAAAAAACATGATTGTCATACCGACTTAACAGTTCACCATATCGCAGCTTTTTATATCTAAGGAATGAGCAGGCAACCAGCAGTCAGACCAACGTGATAGAATTCGCGGTCTTTGAAACGCGCAATTCTGCGGTTTCCTCGCGCTGATTGCGCCTCTGTTCCACAGTTGGTTGACCACACCCATGCCAGATTTTGCCCGCGAAGTTCTCCCCATCAATCTCGAAGACGAGATGCGCCAGTCTTACCTCGATTACGCGATGAGCGTCATTGTCGGGCGGGCGCTGCCAGATGTGCGCGACGGTTTGAAGCCGGTACACCGACGGGTGCTGTTTTCGATGCACGAGCAGGGCAACGTATGGAATCGCGCTTACCGCAAATCCGCCCGCGTCGTCGGCGATGTCATGGGCAAATATCACCCGCATGGCGATTCAGCGATTTACGACACGATGGTGCGGATGGCACAAGCGTTTTCGCTGCGTTATCTGTTGGTTGACGGGCAGGGCAACTTTGGTTGTTTCACTGGCGACACCGCGATCAAGCTCGCTGATGGCAGCGACAAGACCTTCGCGGAACTAGCGCATCTGCCGCCGGAAGAAAAATTCCACGTTTACGCAGTCGATAAGAGCGGCAAAATTGTCATCGCTGAAGGACGTCATTCACGGATTACTCGCCCAGCAGCGCCATTAGTTGAATTAACGCTTGATCATGGCGCAATCATTCGTTGTACGCCCGATCATCGCTTTATGTTGCGCGATGGCACTTATAAAGAAGCGCAAACGCTGACGCCAGATGATCATTTAATGAGCGCAGTAGCGCATTTAACTTCTGTGGATATGGCAAGCGTATTGATCGCAGAAAAAAATCACCGTGTTATTTCCATTCACCAGCTTAATGAAACTGCCGACACTTACGACATCACGGTCGATGAACATCACAACTTTTTATTAGCCAGCGGCGTATTTGTACATAACTCCGTCGATGGCGATCCACCAGCGGCCATGCGTTATACCGAGGTGCGAATGATGCGCCTCGCCGATGCGCTGCTCGACGATCTTGATAAAGAAACCGTTGATTTTGTTGCGAATTACGACAACACCGAGCACGAGCCGACAGTGTTACCCGCTCGTTTTCCCAATTTGCTGGTCAACGGCTCATCTGGCATCGCGGTTGGCATGGCGACCAACATCCCGCCGCATAACCTGCGCGAAGTGATCGACGCCTGTTTAGCTTTAATTGATAACCCATTGATTAGCTTAGATGAATTGCTCACCATCGTGCCGGGACCCGATTTTCCCACCGCCGCCATCATCAATGGCATCAGCGGTATTCGTGAGGCTTATCGCACCGGACGCGGGCGCTGCGTCATGCGGGCGCGTACCAATACCGAAGTGCATCCGCGCAGTGGACGCGATGCCATTGTTGTCACCGAATTACCATATCAGGTGAATAAAGCGCGGCTATTAGAACGTATTGCAGAATTAGTAAAAGAAAAGAAAATCGACGGTATTGCCTCCGATGGTTTACGCGACGAATCTGATAAAGATGGAATGCGCGTGGTAATTGAACTTAAGCGCGATGCTCACGCTGAAGTGTTATTAAATAACCTGTTTCAACACACGCAAATGCAGCAGGTGTTTGGTATTAACATGGTTGCATTGGTGGATGGGCAACCACTCACGCTTAACCTCAAGCAAATTTTGGAGTTTTTTCTTCGCCATCGTCGTGAAATCGTCACTCGTCGCACTTTATTTGAATTACGCAAAGCCCGCGAACGTGCGCATGTTTTAGAAGGTTATGCAATTGCGTTGGCGAATATCGACGCCGTCATTGCAACTATTAAAGCAGCAGGTCATCCAG
Source organism: Thiocystis violascens (assembly GCA_020721065.1). Taxonomy (GTDB): domain Bacteria; phylum Pseudomonadota; class Gammaproteobacteria; order Chromatiales; family Chromatiaceae; genus Chromatium; species Chromatium violascens_A. The sequence continues at coordinate 1,975 of DYNM01000015.1, forward strand.
CCGAAGCCCGCGAGCATTTAATGACGCATTTATGGTCGCCGGGCAGTGTGACAAACATGTTGGCACGAGCAGGCGCTGAACACACGCGCCCCGATGAATTGCCACCAGAATTAGGTTTAACTGCCGCTGGGTATCAATTAAGTGAACGTCAGGCAAAAGCGATTCTTGATTTACAGTTGCAGCGACTAACTGGATTAGAACAGGAAAAAATCCTCAAAGAATTTGAGGAAATTTTACAGCGAATTATTGAACTGCTCGCCATTTTATCGGACATTCAGCAATTGATGGCAGTGATTCGAGCGGAATTGCTGGCTATTCGTGAACAATTCGGCGATGCACGGCGCACTGAAATTCAACTTGAACAAACTGATTTAACTCGTGAAGACCTCATTATACCAGAAGAATTAGTGGTGACGTTATCGCATGAAGGTTATGTCAAAGCGCAACCAATTAGCGACTATCAAGCGCAGCGGCGTGGCGGTAAAGGCAAAAGCGCAACTTCATTCCGAGAAGAAGATTTTATTGACCGAATTTTTGTTGCCAATTCACTTGATACCGTATTATGTTTTTCTAGTCGTGGGCGCGTGTATTGGCTCAAAGTGTATGAATTGCCGCAAGCTGGACGCAGTGCGCGAGGGCGTCCGATGGTCAATTTATTGCCATTGGAACCAGGTGAACGCATCAATGCGTTGTTGCCAGTGCGCCAATACGAAGAAGGTTATTCCGTATTTATGGCAACCAGTGCTGGCACGGTGAAAAAAACGGCGCTGACTGATTTTTCGCGCCCATTGTCTCGCGGCATCATTGCGATTGATTTGCGTGACGATGAAGTATTGGTTGGAGTCGCCATCACCGATGGTCAACAGGATTTAATGCTATTCGCTTCCGATGGTAAAGCAGTGCGTTTTGCTGAATCACATGTGCGCGTGATGGGACGCACAGCGCATGGCGTACGCGGTATTCGTTTGCAAGAAAATCAGCGCGTCATTGCACTGGTAGTACCGGAGCCGGGCACGGTATTGAGTGTGACTGAAAATGGCTATGGCAAACGCACTCGCGTTGAGGATTTCCCCACTAAAGGACGTGGTACTCAAGGCGTGATTGGTATCAGCACTTCTGAGCGTAATGGTGCGCAGGTTGGTGCGGTATTAGTGCGCCCTGGTGATGAAATCATGTTAATTACCGAAGGCGGCACGTTAATTCGCACTAGCGTCGATCAAATTCCAATTGTTGGTCGTGCTGCGCAGGGCGTCAAACTCATTAACTTGAGTGAGGGTGAGCGTTTGGTGTATGTCGAGCGGATTGTGGCGCTGGAAGGTGGATTGGAACAGGAAGAAAGTGCGGAAAACGAAGATAGCAGTATTTAATGCAATAACTGTGTAAAGTATGAAAAATTTTCCTTTACCGCGTATTGAAATTGATGAAGCCTGCCGAGAACGGCTATTGCCTTATTGCCGTCTTCAGTCAGGACAGATTTGGGAAGATGATAAAAAAGGACACCGCGTTGGTTGTTTGGACACGGCTTCTGAACAAGATATAACAAAGTTAATGGCGAGAAATAAGGCTACGCTTGCTATTCACGATCCGCCTTATAACGTCGCAGCGTTTGCTATTCGTGATATTCAAGCGTTTATGCTGTGGTCTAAGCAATGGATTCATCACACTGCGCAGCATTTAATGCCTGATTCGTCACTTTATGTCTGGTTGGGTGCAGATCAGAACGACGGTTTTCAACCCTTAGCCGACTTTATGGTAATGATGCGCAGTGAACCGTTCAAGTCACGCAGTTTTATTACAATGCGTAATCAACGCGGATACGGAACTCCAAAAAATTGGATGTCAGTACGTCAGGAATTACTGTATTACACGCTGGGTAATCCCGTTTTCAATGTAAATGCTGAATACACTGATATTCCAAAAATTTTAAGGGGTTACTATAAAGACGTTGCTGGTAAGCGCACTGAAAATATTGAACGTAGCGGTTCTGAGAATATCCGTGCTGGCAATGTTTGGGTCGATATTCAGCAAGTCTTTTATCGTATGGAAGAAAACGTCAATGGTTGCTATGCACAGAAACCCTTAAAAGCAATTGAGCGCATTATTCAAGCCAGCTCTTCGGTAGGCGATAATGTGATTGATTGGTTTGCACATTCGGGAACTACATTACTAGCCTGTGAATTGCTTGGGCGCAGATGCTTTACTTGTGACACTGATCCAATTTTTTGTGAAATTACAATCCGGCGGTTAGAGCGATACCGCAATTGTGCTGAGAAGGGTTGGCAAAATAGCAACCCATTTGAAAAAGAACTCGGTATTCAGACGGTTGTCACTAATAACTCTGAACCTGAACAAAACATGCAAGGCGATCTTTGGGATTAACTGCATGGAACATCTCCAAAAACAAATTGAGGCACTCATTGATTATTTACCTGATGCAGAAACATTGCGCCAACGCCTTGCTGATTTAGTGTCTGCGTATCCATTTAACGAATATGAATTTATTATTTCACACTTGTTAGCCGCTAATGTTCTCAGCATTGATGCTTACTGTCATTTAAGAGATAGATACATCGAGCGAAATCTTTACCTGTATGTTTTTGAAATTAGTGCGCCGCGAACTTTTGGTGAGAACTGGGCACAAGGACATCTAAAAGCACTGGTTCCTGAATTGATTAAACCCGCAAAAGTACTTGATCCAAACTATTTGGGGCAATATGACTTTTTTCTGGATGGCGTCAGAATTGAAGTAAAAGCATCTCGCGTTGTTGATGATAGTGTCAGTGCGCCTTTGTATGCAAAGGCGCTTGCGTCAGATTCTCAAAAGGGATTTGATATGAATTTTCAGCAAATCAAGCCTGCATGTTGTGATGTCTTTGTTTGGATTGCTGTATGGCGCGATGTTATTCAGTATTGGGTGCTATCGTCAAAAGAAGTTGAACAAAATCCATATTATTCAATGGGTCAACATCGTGGTAATGTTGGTGAAGGGCAATTTCATGTTACTCATCAAAACATTCACTCACTTTCAACTTATTTAGTACACCCTCGTAACATTCTTACTGCTATTGAAGCCGCGTATCAACGTCAACTCGCAAGCTGTTAATCAGCACGATAATTAAGTAATCAACCGCTATTCACCAGAGGAACAAAATAATGGCTCGTGTGTATAACTTCAGTGCCGGTCCTGCCATGTTGCCGGAATCCGTATTGCAGCAAGCGCGTGATGAAATGCTCGATTGGCGCGGCAGCGGGATGTGCGTGGCGGAAATGAGCCATCGCGGTAAAGAATACATGTCAATTGCGGCAGAAGCAGAAGCGGATTTGCGCGAGCTGTTGAATGTGCCTAACAATTACAAAGTGCTGTTTTTGCAAGGTGGCGCGTCTAGTCAATTCGCTGCAGTGCCAATGAATCTATTGCGCGGCGGCAGCAGCGCCGATTATCTCAATACCGGTTCGTGGTCAAAAAAGGCTATTTCGGAAGCGCAGCGTTATTGCAGCAACGTCAATGTTGCGGCAACCACTGAGAATACAAAATTCACTCGCGCTCCCGCGCCAGCAGAGATTCAACTCAGCGCCGATGCTGCGTATGTGCATTACACGCCGAATGAAACGATTGAGGGCGTTGAGTTTGCTTATATTCCCGAAACTGGCGGCTGCCCGCTGGTGGCGGATATGTCATCGACGTTATTGTCGCGTCCAATTGAGATGTCGCGCTTCGGTTTAATTTATGCCGGTGCGCAAAAGAATATCGGGCCGGCGGGATTAACCATTGTGATTGTGCGTGAGGATTTAATTGGAATGCCAATAGCCGGTACGCCAACGATGTTTGATTACAAAATCCACGCTGATAATGATTCAATGTATAACACGCCAGCAACCTATGCTTGGTATTTGGCTGGTTTGGTATTCAAATGGCTCAAAGATTTGGGCGGTTTGGAGGCAATGGCAGTTATCAATCAACGTAAAGCGGCATTGCTTTATCATGCAATTGATTCCTCCAGTTTTTATGCCAATCCAGTGCAACCAACGGATCGCTCGTGGATGAATGTGCCATTTACTTTGGCGAATGCGGCGCTGGATGATGCCTTTTTGAAAGGTGCAAAAGCCGCTGGTTTGACCACGTTAAAAGGTCATCGCTCGGTCGGCGGAATGCGCGCCAGCATTTACAACGCGATGCCGGAAGCGGGCGTGGCGGCGCTGGTGGAATTTATGCGCGAATTTGAACGGACGCAGGGCTAAATGATGTTCAAAATCCAGACCTTAAATAACATTTCAGTCGCCGGTTTGGAGCGTCTGCCGCGTGATCGCTACGAGGTCGCGTCCGAGATCGCCAACCCCGACGCGATTTTGGTGCGCTCGGCGAAGATGCACGAGCTGCCAATCGCGCCGTCGGTCAAGGCCATCGGTCGCGCTGGCGCAGGCACGAATAATGTGCCGGTCGCAGCGATGACTGAGCGCGGCGTGGCAGTGTTCAATGCGCCGGGCGCAAATGCCAACGCAGTCAAGGAGTTGGTGCTTGCAGGAATGCTGATTGCGGCGCGGAATATCGCGCAGGCGTGGCAATTTTCCCGCTCGCTGACCGGCGACGACGCGGCGATCAGTCAGGCAGTCGAGAGCGGTAAAAAACAGTTTGGCGGGTTTGAGCTGCCGGGGCGGACGCTGGGCGTGATCGGTCTCGGCGCGATTGGCGTGAAAGTGGCCAACGCAGCGCGGGCGCTGGGGATGAAGGTCATCGGCTACGATCCGACGATTACCGTACGGCGGGCGTGGCAGTTGGAGAGTGATGTGCAGGCGGCGTTGAGTATCGACGATTTGCTGGCGCGGTCGGATTTCGTGACTTTTCATGTGCCGCTGACCGACGCGACGCGCCACATGATTAACGCCGAGCGGATTCAGACGCTGCCGAAAGGTGCGGTGCTGCTGAACTTTTCCCGTGAGGGCATTTTGGATGATGCGGCAGTCGTCGCGGCGCTCGATCAAGGGCATCTGTACGCCTACTGCTGTGATTTTCCTAGCAATTTGCTGAAAGATCATCCGCGAGTGGTGACGCTGCCGCATCTGGGCGCGTCCACCCGCGAGGCCGAAGACAACTGCGCGATCATGGTTGCCGATCAAATCCGCGAGTATTTGGAAAGCGGCAACGTGACAAATTCGGTCAATTTCCCCGAAATTTGCTTGCCATTCAACGGCGATCACCGGCTGGCGATTGTCAACAGCAACGTGCCCAACATGGTCGGGCAGATTTCTACCGATCTGGCAGCGGCGGGTTTGAATATCATCGACATGCTGAATCGCTCTCGCGGCGATGTCGCAGTCACGTTGATTGATGTCGATCAACGGTGCTGCGATGAGACGCTGGCGCGGTTACAAGGCATCAGCGGCGTGTTGTCGGTGCGGCGACTCGGCGGTTAATACGGAGAAAGGGCGATGACGACTGGCGACGGTGGGCTGGATGCGGTGCGGCAGCGGATTGACGCGATTGATTTGGAACTGTTGCGGCTGATTAGTGACCGCGCTCGTTGTGCCCAGCAAGTTGCGCAGCTCAAAACGGAAGCGGGCGCTGCGCAGGTGCAGTTTTATCGCCCCGAACGTGAAGCGGCGGTGTTGCGGCGGATCAAAGCCGCCAATCCCGGGCCGCTGAGTGATGAAGAAATGGCGCGGCTGTTCCGCGAGATCATGTCGGCGTGTCTCGCGCTGGAGCGCCCGCTCAACGTCGCCTTTCTCGGCCCCGAAGGCACCTTCACCCAAGCCGCAACGATCAAGCATTTTGGGCATTCGGTGGTCACGCGGACGATGGCGACCATCAGCGATATTTTTCGGGAAGTGGAAGCTGGCGCGTGTGATTTCGGCGTCGTGCCGGTGGAGAATTCAACCGAGGGCGTTATCAGCCATACCCTTGATTTATTTATGACTTCGCCGCTGCGGATCACCGGCGAAGTCTGTTTACGGGTGCAGCATCATTTGCTCAGTCGCCTGCCAGCGCCGGCTGAGATTCGCGTTTTATATTCACATCAACAATCGCTGGCGCAGTGTCGCGGCTGGTTGGATCGGCATTTGCCGCACGCCGAGCGGGTTGCCGTCGCCAGCAATGCCGAAGCTGCGCGTCGCGCCGCCCACGAAAGCAATGCCGCAGCAATTGCCGGCATTCAAGCGGCGGAGATTTACGCGCTCAAAATTCTCGCTGAACGCATTGAAGATGAGCCGGGCAATACCACGCGCTTTTTAGTGATTGGTGCGCAAGATGCGCCGGTGAGTGGACAAGATAAAACCAGTTTATTGTTATCGTGTCGCAATCAAGCTGGCGCATTACATCAATTATTAGCACCGCTGGCCGCGCACAGTATTAGCATGACACGCATTGAATCGCGCCCTTCGCGGCGAGATATTTGGGATTATGTCTTCTTTATTGATGTCGTTGGTCATCGAGAAGATAGCGCATTGAGTAGCGCGTTAGCGCATTTAGAACAGGCGTCCTCACTCTTCAAAATTCTCGGTTCCTATCCCGTCGCGGTGCTGTAATTATGCAATGGGCACAAATTATTGAAGACCC
>DYNM01000015.1:8624-68357 GCA_020721065.1 Thiocystis violascens
GCGGTCAAATAAAAACTTCACTGTTATTTCCGACTGTGCCCACTCAACTGTATTGTTAATGACACTATTTTATGAATTACGCTGACAATGATTTTCTCGCTTTAGCCGCACCTTGGGTCGCAGAATTAACGCCTTATGTGCCCGGCAAACCGATTAGCGAATTAGAGCGCGAGCTGGGAATTCGCAATGCCGTGAAATTAGCCTCGAATGAAAACCCGCTCGGCCCAGGCCCGAAAGCACTGGCAGCAATGGCAGCGTTAGCCAATGAATTGGGACGTTATCCTGACGGTGGTGGTTTTGAATTGCGCCGCGCTTTGGCAGAATTTCATGGCACGACGCCAGCAGCAATCACGCTCGGTAATGGTTCCAATGATGTGCTGGATTTAATTGCCCGCACCTTTTTACAGCCGGGGGTTGAATCGGTTTATTCTGAATTTGCGTTTGCAGTATATCCAATTGCCATTCAAGCAGTTGGCGCAACTGCTCGCGTCGCGCCAGCGCGGAATTATGGACATGATTTGAATGCAATGCTCGCGCTGATCAATGAACAAACTCGCGTGGTTTGGATTGCAAATCCGAATAATCCGACCGGCACTTGGTTAGCCGCAGCGCCATTGCGTTCATTTCTCGGCGCAGTGCCAAAAAGCTGTTTAGTGGTGATTGATGAAGCCTATACGGAATATGTGAATGAACCGGATTTTCCCGATACGACGCATTGGCTGGAAACCTTTCCCAATTTAATTGTCACGCGCACCTTTGCGAAGGCGCACGGTTTGGCGGCGTTGCGGGTTGGTTATGGCATCAGCGATCCGCGCCTTGCCGAAGTGCTCAATCGGGTGCGCCAGCCCTTTAATGTCAATGCCTTAGCGCAGGCAGCAGCGACGGCGGCGATCAACGACCGCGAGCATGTGCGGGCGACGGTCGAACTCAATCGCGCCGGAATGCAGCAGGTGAGCGCCGGTTTGACGGCGTTGGGGCTGGAGTTCATCCCGTCGGTGGGAAATTTTGTGACCGTCGATTGCAAACGTCCGGCGGCGGCAATCAATGAGGCGCTGTTGCAGCGCGGGATCATCGTGCGCCCGCTGGCGAATTATGGGCTGCCGAATCATTTGCGCATCAGCATCGGGCTGGAAGCAGAAAATGCGCGGTTTCTCAGTGCGTTAGCGGAAGTGTGTGCAGCATGATCGAGCGATTGACCATCATCGGCGTGGGCTTGATCGGCGGATCGCTGGCGCGGGCGTTACGCGCTGCGGGCGCAGTCGGTGAGATTGTCGGCTGCGGGCGCTCGCTGCCGAATTTGGAGCGAGCGGTGGAATTGGGCGTGATTGACCGTTTCACGCCAGAACCAGCGGCGGCAGTGGCGGATGCCGATATGATTTTTGTCGCCGTCCCGCTGGGCGCGATGCGCGGCGTGTTTGATGCCATTGCTGGGCACTTGCAACCGGAGGCGATTGTGACCGATGGCGGCAGCGTCAAAGGCAGCGTGGTGGCTGATGCGCTGGCCGCATTCGGGCAGATTCCGCCGCGTTTGGTGCTCGGTCATCCGATTGCCGGCACGGAACATAGCGGGGTGGAAGCTGCGCTGGTCGATTTGTATCAACAGCGGCGGGTGATTTTGACGCCGCTGCCGGAGACTGATCCGACGGCGTTGGCGCAGGTGCAAACGATGTGGGAACTCTGCGGCGCGGAGGTGACGCAGATGTCAGTCGCGCATCACGACGAGGTGTTGGCGGCGACCAGTCATCTGCCGCATCTGTTGGCGTTCGGGTTGGTGGATACGCTGGCGCGGCTGCGCGAAAACGATGAGGTGTTTCGTTACGCGGCCGGCGGTTTCCGCGATTTCAGCCGCATCGCGTCGAGCAATCCGGTGATGTGGCGGGATATTTGTCTGGCCAATCGGGAGGCGTTGAGCCTGATGCTGGCGCAGTTCGGCGCGGAAATGACGGATTTAGCCGAGAGCATTCGCCGCGCTGATGGCGAGCATTTGCTGGATATTTTCACCCGCGCTAAAGCTGCGCGGGATCGTTATGTGGATCGCGTCACGCTTGAGTGAGCGCGACCGCCACGCGCCGTCCTTCGGCAGCCAAGATGTTGTAAGTGCGACACGCGGCGGCGCTGTTCATCACTTCCAAACCGATGCCGCGTTGCAACACTGTGAATTGCAGTTGCGGCGCTAGAAAAATCTGCTGGGTGCCGGTGCCTAAAAGAATGACTTGCGGCGCGAGTGCGAGCACCTGTTCCAACTTTTCTATCGTTAAATCATCCACTTGCACTGCCCAAGGCGCGACAATTTGCGTGGGCGTGACGATCAAACCCGCTGGATACCGTTGCCTGCCGACCACCACGCCCTCGGCGTCATACGCCGTGATCAAGTTCCCGCTCGTGTCGTCCGCTTCAGAAAATCTCATCGCTTACCTCGTTGTCACTGCTGCCAATCTACATTAGAAAATGGTTATATTCTTGACTTGTTGATGATGACGCTGTATTGTCAGCTACTTAATACAGATGCGAAATGTGATGTTTTCTTATTTGTCACTGTGCGCAATGCGCGGCAGCAAAAAAACAGCACAACATTCTATCCCTAACGAGGTAGATTCATCGCATATCGCCCCCTATGCGTAGGAATAGGCAACTGTATTTTTCATTGGTACAATTATTCACTCCAATGAATTGATTGTTGACTAAAAATAGTCACCTCGTTTTCTTGTGAAGAATACCCTAACGTGATGCATTTTAACGTCTCATCCGGTGATGATACTGCGATGAGCGTATGTACGCGAATTTAACACTCCCTTTCCTGATGAATTGATAGGAGAGAATGCGCAATGGCTATTGATAAGCACATTACCCCGATGCTGGATCAACTCGAAACCGGTCCTTGGCCGAGTTTCATTTCGGGTATTAAACGTCTGCGTGATCAGCATCCGCAAACGCGCATCAATGAAATGACCAACGACCTGCTCGGTCAGCTTGAGCACTCCTATGAAACCCGCAAGGGCTATTGGAAAGGCGGCACGATTTCAGTTTTTGGTTATGGCGGCGGTATTATTCCGCGCTTCTCAGAAGTGGGTTCGGCATTCCCAAAATCTAAGGAATTCCACACCATACGGGTGCAGCCACCAGCCGGCAATCATTATACAACTGCAATGCTGCGCCAATTGGCCGACAGTTGGGAAAAGTTTGGCTCTGGGTTAATTACCTTTCACGGTCAAACCGGTAACATTATGTTTATCGGTGCGGATAGCCCCAGCATTCAACCCTTCTTTGATGAAATCAATGAATACGGTTGGGATTTAGGTGGCGCTGGTCCTTGCGTGCGCACGGCAATGTCTTGTGTCGGTGGCGCTCGCTGTGAAATGTCCTGCACCAACGAATTAAAAGCGCATCGGATGTTAGTCAATAACTTCGTTGATGATGTGCATCGTCCTGCGTTGCCGTATAAATTCAAGTTTAAGGTTTCTGGCTGCGCGAATGATTGCCAGAATGCGATTGAACGCTCCGACTTTGCCGTGATTGGTACTTGGCGCGACGATATGAAAGTTGACCAAGCTGAGGTCAAGAACTATGTCGCTGGCAAAGGTCGTCAGTATTACATTGATAACGTGATTACCCGTTGCCCCACGCAGGCATTGTCATTAAATGATGATGATACGCTGGCAGTGAATAATCGTGATTGCGTGCGTTGTATGCACTGCTTGAATGTGATGCCGAAAGCATTGCAGCCGGGCGATGACAAGGGCGTCACCATTCTGATCGGCGGCAAGCGCACGCTGAAGATCGGCGATTTGATGGGCACGGTGCTGGTGCCGTTCAAAAAGCTGGAGACTGAAGAAGATTATGAGTCGATGGTGGAGATGGCGGAAACCATCATTGATTTCTGGGCAGAAAACGGTCTGGAGCACGAGCGTTGCGGTGAGATGATCGAGCGCATCGGGCTGGCGAACTTCCTCGAAGGCATCGGTGTCGATCCTGATCCGAACATGCTCAGTCACCCGCGCCAAAGTTCCTACATCCGCATGGATGGCTGGGATGAAGCGGCTGAATCGTGGTTTGAGCGTCAAGCTGAGGCTGGCAAATAATTCGGCGGTGCAACAGTGCGCAGTCATGTTTGACTGCCGCTGACTCAGCCAATCCTGTTGACCATCATTCAAGACTGAACTTTTTTAAGAACTGGAGAAAAGGCAATGGCAGAAATGCGCGAGCCGATTGAGTCTGGATGCCCCGATCCTTGGCAATACATCCATCCCGTGATGCGTAAAAACTTCGGGCAATGGAAATATCACGATCATCCGCGCCCCGGCGTGTTGCTGCATGTGGCGCACAGTGGCGACAAAATTTGGACGGTGAAAGCCGGCACCCAGCGCATTCTCGACGTGTTCACGCTGCGCAAGCTGTGCGACATCGGCGATGAATTTGCCGAAGGTCATGTGCATTTCACGCTGCGCTCGAACATCGAATACATGGTCAGCGACGAGTCGAAAGTGCAGCCGCTGATTGACGCGCTCGAAGGCGCGGGCTTTATCGTCGGCGGCACTCAGAACTCAGTGGCGATGATTTCGCACACTCAGGGCTGGCTGCATTGCGACATCCCCGGCACCGACGCTTCCGGCGTGGTCAAGTCGATGATGGACGAACTCATTGACGAGTTCCGCAACGCCAACATGCCCAATCGTGTGCATATCACCACTTCCTGCTGCCAGATCAACTGCGGTGGTCAGGGCGACATCGCCATCAACATTCAGCACACCAAACCACCCAAGATCAATCACGATCTGGTCGCCAACGTCTGCGAACGTCCGTCCGTTGTCGCTCGCTGCCCGGTGGCTGCGATTCGGCCGGCAATGGTCAATGGCAAGCCCTCGCTGGAAGTGGACGAGCGCAAGTGCATCTGCTGCGGCGCGTGTTTCCCGCCCTGCCCGCCGATGCAAATCAACGACGCCGAACATTCCAAGCTGGCGATTTGGGTTGGTGGCAATCACTCCAACGCTCGCGGCAAACCGACTTTTCAAAAGCTGGTCGCAGCCGGCATCCCGAATAACCCGCCGCGTTGGCCGGAAGCAACCGCCATCGTGAAGCGCATTTTGAAAGCCTATAAAGAAGGTGCGCGGGATTGGGAACGGGTGAACGAATGGATTGAGCGTATTGGTTGGCCGCGCTTCTTTGAAGAAGTCGAATTGCCATTTACCAAATATCACATTGACACTTGGCGCGGAGCGCGGGCGAGCTTCAATAGCTCAACCTATATCCGTTTCTAAGTGCAGCAGCGAGCGGCATTTCATCTGATTGAATGCCGCTCGTTATTGAACAAGCTGATCGCTTTGCAGTTATTCGCTATTGAGGAGGACTGAATGAAGTTTGCACTTCAGATTAACGAAGGCCCTTATCAGCATCAAGCATCTGATTCGGCGTATCAATTCGCCAAAGCTGCATTAGAAAAAGGACACGAGATTTTTCGGATTTTTTTCTATCACGACGGCGTTAATAATGCGACGCGCTTAACCACGCCTCCGCAAGATGATCGCCACATTGTGAATCGCTGGGCAGAATTAGCAGAACAACACAATTTAGATTTAGTGGTCTGCGTTGCCGCCGCTCAACGACGCGGTATGGTCGATGACGGTGAAGCCAGCCGCAATGGTAAAGATGCCACCAATATCCATCCCAAGTTTCGTATTTCGGGTTTGGGACAATTGGTTGAAGCTGCGATTCAAGCCGACCGTTTGGTCGTTTTTGGCGATTGAGAGGAATAACAGCAATGTCTGAAATCGTCAAAAAATTCATGTATGTGAATCGTAAAGCGCCGTATGGCACCATTTACGCTTGGGAAGCATTGGAAGTCGTATTAGTTGGTGCGGCTTTTGATCAAGATGTGAGCGTGATGTTTATTGATGATGGCGTGTATCAATTGACCAAAGGTCAGGATACCAAAGCCGTTGGCATGAAAAACTTTTCTCCGACTTATCGCACGCTCGGCGATTATGAAGTGAAAAAGATTTACGTCGATGAAGCGTCATTGGCAGCACGCGGTTTAACGCAAGATGATTTAATTGAAGTCGCTTGGGAAGATATGGAGACTGAAGAAGAAGTCGACAATATCGTTGAGGTCATTGCTTCAGAGCGCGTGAGTGCTTTGATGAATGAATCCGATGTGATCTTCAGTTTCTGAGGCGATGACCAATGAGCATTTTACACACTGTGAATAAATCACCCTTTGAGCGGAATTCATTAGAATCCTGCTTAAAGTTTGCCACCGCTGATGCAGCAGTATTGCTGTTTGAAGATGGCATTTATGCGGCATTAACTGGCACCAGCGTTGAGGCACAAGTTACTGCTGCACTCGGCAAATTAAAGATTCATGTGCTAGGTCCAGACCTAAAAGCACGGGGCTTTTCTGAAGACCGCATTATTGCGGGAATTAACGTTGTTGATTATGCCGGCTTCGTTGATTTAACCACTGCGAATGATACGGTTCAGGCTTGGTTATAACGTTTTGTTTTTGACACCATAGAGGAAATCACCATGTCAGACATGATTGATGTAGACGGCAAGCAATACGCCGTAGATGAAGAAGGCTATTTAGCCAATTTGAATGAATGGGTACCTGGAATTGCTGGCGTGATGGCCAAGCAGGACAATTTGGAATTGACTGATGAGCATTGGGACATCATCAATTTCCTGCGTGAGTATTATGAGGAATACCAGATTGCTCCCGCCGTGCGCGTATTAACCAAGGCGGTTGGTAAGAAGCTCGGTAAAGAGAAGGGCAACAGCAAATATCTGTACAGCTTATTCCCCTATGGTCCGGCAAAACAGGCGTGTCGTTTTGCTGGTCTGCCGAAGCCAACTGGCTGCGTGTAAGTCTTTTTCATTCTGGGATGTCATGCGGCATCCCAGATTTATTTATTGATCCGCCGAGGTCGCAGCAACATGGCGTTTTTAACAACTTTCTACGCCTTTTTATTCTATTTTGCCGCGCTGGTTTTTGTGAGCGGAGTGCTATTTAAGATTACGCAATATGCACGCACTCCTGCTCCCTTAAAAATTCCAACCACGCCAGCTCCAACGACCACCAGTGGGGTGGTGTTGCGGATGATGCGCGAAGTCGTTTTATTTGAAAGCCTATTTCGGGGCAACAAATGGACGTGGATTTTCGGCTGGATGTTTCATTTTGGTTTATTACTGGTCACGCTGCGGCATTTACGCTATTTCATTGAGCCAGTGTGGTTTCCCATTGAACTCGTGCAGCCGTTTGGCATTTATGGCGGTATGGCGATGATTGTGGGTTTAACGGGATTATGGGCGCGGCGGTTCTTGGTGGATCGGGTGCGGTATATTTCTGCTCCTTCAGATCATTTAATTCTCGCGCTGTTGGTGCTAATTGGTATCAGCGGTTTGTTGATGAAATTTGTTTTTCATAGCGACATCGTTGAGATTAAAGCCTTCTTCATGGGTTTATATGCCTATGATTTTCAGCCGCTGCCGTCTGATCCCTTGTTATTGCTGCATCTGTTCTTAGTGGCGCTATTGTTAATCATTTTTCCATATAGCAAGTTGCTCCATGCGCCGGGATTATTTTTTAGCCCAACTCGCAATCAAGCGGATAACCCGCGTGAAGTTCGACATATCGCGCCTTGGGCTCAACAACTCGAACAGAAATAAGCCCTTGAGTAATTCCGCACGTTTGCAGACGAGAATGTTTTATGGCTAAGGCAACCTTTTTAGTTCCTGAGTTGACTCAGTACACCGAAGTTCCGGCAGTCACGCCCGGCGCAATGGCGCATAGCTCGCCATTCGTGTCAAAGCCAGATTTTCAGGAGCCGCTCGGTTATCCGGGTGAACTCGTCGAGGACTGGCAAAATAAAGCCATCGATAAGATGGGCGAATTGCTGGGTAAATATCGCTCGCTGCAGGTGTATATGGATGCCTGCGTGAAATGCGGCGCGTGTACCGATAAATGCCATTATTTTCTCGGCACCAGCGATCCAAAAAATATGCCTGTGGGTCGTCAAGATTTAATGCGCAAAGTGTATCGGCGCTATTTCACCGTCGCTGGCAAATTATTTCCCAAATTAGTTGGCGCGGAAGATTTCACGAAAGAAGTGCTTGATGATTGGTATAGCTATTTTCATCAGTGTTCGCAATGTCGCCGCTGCTCGGTATTTTGCCCTTATGGAATTGATACCGCTGAGATTTCAATGGCAGCGCGTGAAATCATGGATTGCATTGGCGTTGGGCAAAAATACTGCAATGAAATTATCGCCAAAGTTTATAAAGTCGGTAATAACCTAGGGCTTCCCGGTCCGGCGTTAATTGATACGTTGGAAGGTTTAGAAGAAGACGTTTTCGACGAGACCGGCGTGCGGGTGCGTTATCCGATTGATCAAGTTGGCGCGGAAGTGTTGCTGGTGACACCGTCGGCGGACTTTTTCGCCGAGCCGCATGTGGACGGTTTGATCGGCTACGGCAAGATGTTTCACGAGTCCGGCGTGACGTGGACGCTGAGTACGCAGGCTTCGGAAGCCGCCAATTTCGGCATGTTTATCGGTTCTTACGACAACATGCGCCGCATTTCCCAGCGCATTCGGGAAGCGGCGATCAAGTTGAAAGTGAAGCGCATCGTGTTTGGTGAATGCGGTCATGCGTGGCGGGTGGCGTACAGCTTTTTGAATACGCTGGCGGGACCTTGGGATTTTCTCGATCCGCGTTATCCGGTGCCGCAGCACATTTGCGAGTTCACCTATGACCTGATTCAGCAGGGCAAGTTGACGTTCGATAAGAGCGAAAACGACGACAAGGTGATGACGTTCCACGATAGCTGCAACGTCGCTCGCGCTTCGCGCATGGGTGATACGCCCGGCGGTCAGTTCGAGATTCCTCGCGCCATCATCCGCGCTACTTGCAACCACTTTTACGACATGGACGAGGACACGATCCGCGACCGGACGTTCTGTTGTGGCGGCGGCGGCGGGTTGTTGACCGATGATTTGATGGAGCTGCGCGTGAAAGGTGCCAAGCCGCGCATGGATGCGTTGAATAACGTCATTCAAGAAAAAGGCGTGACGCACATGGCGGCGATCTGCGCCATTTGTAAAACCCAGTTTAGTAAAGTCTTGCCGTATTACGGCATGGATATGAGTCAAATCATCAGCTTACATCAGCTCGTTGGCGACGCGATTGTGCTCACGCCCGACCCTGAAGATGCAGATGATGACGATAGCGATGACGACGACGATTAAATTGCACTGGTCGGTCACTTGCCGCGCAGCGCGAGTGATCACCACGCGACGCGGTGCAACTGCATCATAACGATTGAGACCAACGGCGGTGCCAGCCGAAGCCGCCAAAATCCCCCTGAATACGAACGTCCTGATTTGGCATCAGGACTCAACTGGCATAAGGAGACTGAGCACGATGGCGACTTCCAGCGACGAGATGACAATGAAGCCCTCCTGGCGCCGTTTTGAAGACGGCGAGCACGTCTGGGAGAAGCTGACCGACAAGATTTTCAATCAAGACCGCTCCCACAAATGCCCAACTTACGTTCATAAAACGCCGCCGTGTCAGGGCAGTTGTCCGTCCGGTGAGGACATTCGCGGTTGGTTGCAAATCGTGCGCGGCATGGAACAACCGCCGCAGGGCATGGACTGGCGCGAATATGCGTTTCGGCGTTCCACCGATGCCAATCCGTTCCCATCATTGATGGGGCGCGTGTGTCCGGCTCCGTGTCAGGACGGCTGCAACCGCAACGAATTAGAAGATTTTGTCGGCATCAATTCCGTTGAGCAGTTCATCGGCGACACCGCCATTGCCAACGGCTACCAATTTGCCCCCGCGCCAGCCGACACCGGTAAGCGTATCGCTATCATCGGCGGCGGCCCCGCTGGTTTAGCGGCAGCGTATCAACTGCGCCGCAAAGGTCACGGCTGCACCATTTTTGAGGCGAATGAAGGGCTGGGCGGCATGTTCCGGTTCGGCATTCCCGGCTATCGCGTCCCGCGTGACAAGCTCGATGCCGAGATTCAACGCATCCTCAACCTCGGCTTGATCGAGGTGAAGCTCAACACCCGCGTCGGCACTGATGTCAGCGTGGAACAGCTCGAAAAAGATTACGACGCAGTGTTGTGGGCGCTCGGTTGCCAGAGCGGACGCGGGCTGCCGATTGACAGTTGGAAAGACACGCCCAACTGCGTCTCCGGCGTCGCTTTCCTCAAGGCGTACAACGAAGGGCGGATGAAATTCACCGCGCAAAAAGTCGTTTGCGTTGGCGGCGGCGATACCTCAATTGACGTGGTTTCCGTAGCGCGTCGGCTCGGTCACATCACCAAAACCGGTCAAAGCGAACTGCCGGAGCGCGTGATTCGTGACGGCTATGTCGCTCACGATGCAGCCAATGCTGCTGCCGCTGAAGGCGCTGAAGTCACGCTGACCTCGTTGTTTACCCGCGACAAAATGACTGCGTCTGAGCACGAAGTACATGACGCTAATCGTGAAGGCGTCACCGTGCTGGACGGCGTGATGCCGCTGGAAGTGATCAAAGATGCCAACGGTCGTGCCACTGGCTTGAAAGTGTGCGATTGCACCATGACTGACGGGCGTCCGACCGCCATTGCTGGCACCGAGCGCGTGTTGGCAGCGGATTTGATCGTGTCGGCAATCGGACAAGGTGGCGATCTCACCGGCTTGGAAGCCTTTGATAACGGACGCGGTTTGATTGATGCCGACAAGTTTTATCAGGTGCCCGGTAAAGCTGGTCATTTCGTGGCTGGCGACATCATCCGCCCGCATTTGTTGACGACTGCGATTGGGCAAGCGTGGGTTGCTGCGGATTCAATTGATGCGTATGTCAATCACGCTGAAACCAAGCGCCGCCCGAAGGTAGACGTGCATCACTTTGATTTGCTAGACAAAATGAGCGAAGCGCAGCTCGCGCCAGCGCCATTTATTCCAGCAGAGCAAGGTGATTTGCGTGGCACGTCAGAGGCGAATTTTGCGATCCACAATTACGAAGATCGCGCCAGCGCCGAAGTCATTCCGCACGATGAATTGTTCCTCGGTCACTTCAATTACGTTGCTCGCAACCTGCGCCAAGAAGAAGTGCCGACTGCTGAAGATGTGCTGGGTCATTTTCACGAGCGCGTGATTGGTTTGACCGAAGCAGAAGCCATCAACGAAGCCAAGCGGTGCATGAGCTGCGGGCTGTGTTTCGAGTGCGACAACTGCGTGATTTATTGCCCACAAGATGCGATTTCTCGCGTGGACAAGAACAACCGCACCACCGGTCGTTATGTGCAAACCGACTATTCGCGCTGCATTGGCTGCCACATCTGCGCGGATGTCTGTCCGACCGGCTACATCAAGATGGGTTTGGGCGAGTAATGCCAGCGGAGGCGTCGATGGCTAAAAGCGTGCTCACAGTTGGCCTCGTCGCGCTGGGATTGGTCTGGGCGCTTGCCCAGACTGCTCAAGCCGATGATATGAAACGCTATGTGGTCGCGGGTTCACAGGCTGCCAAACTGGAGTCCTGTGTTGAACCGACTGAGCTGATGCGCCGCCAGCACATGGAATTTATCAAGCATCAGCGGATTGCGACGGTTCACGAAGGCATCCGCATCGAAAAATATAGTTTATCGGGCTGCGTGGACTGTCATATCAGCTACAACGCGGAACAGATTCCGCAGCCGATCAATCAAGCGGATCAATTCTGTGGTGCCTGCCATGCGTTTGCGGCAGTCAATCTCAATTGCTTTGACTGTCACGCGGCGGTGCCGAACGGAACGCCGCTGAATGCGGCAGCGATGGCGGCACACGACGCTGCTGGCGTTGCAGCGCAGGTTCAGTCGAGCCGTGATGGAAAAGGTCATTGATATGAAAGATGAAAATGACGCGATTAACCCGCAACGCCGCGCCTTTTTAGGCGTCGCTGCGGGAGTCACTGCCGCCGTCACGGTGGCACCCGGCGTGTTGCTGCACACGGTGGACGCCGCGCCGCGAGCGGAGCCGGTCACATCTGATGTGCGCTGGGGCTTGCTGATTGACACGGCGAAATGTGTTGACGGGTGCTCGGCTTGCGTTGACGCCTGCCACCATGAAAACGGCTTGAATTTGCAGACAATGCCGGCCGAACAGGCGGTGAAAAAGTGGGAAACGCAAAAGCCGGCGTGGGTGCGCAAAGTCAAGTTGCAAGACAACCAGACCGGACGGATGACGACCCTGCCGCTGATGTGCCAACACTGCGACGACCCGCCGTGCGTGGACGTGTGCCCCACTGGTGCGTCATTCAAACGTGCCGATGGCATTGTGATGGTTGATCGACATTTATGTATTGGCTGTCGCTATTGCATGATGGCCTGTCCGTATAAAGCCCGCAGCTTTATTCATAGCGACGTGCATGGGCAATTAACGAGCGTGCCACGCGGCAAAGGCTGCGTTGAAAGCTGCAATTTATGTGTGCAACGCCGTGATTTTGGTCAAGAATCAACAGCGTGTGTTGATGCGTGCGCGGCGGAAGGACATCACGCCATTGTATTCGGTGATCTCAAAGACCCCGATAGCACCATTTGCAAATTGCTGAATGAGATGCCGAGCCGTCAACTCCGAGAAGATTTGGTTTTGAATACGGGCGTACGCTATTCCGGTGTCTAATCAGGGCAAGGGAAACAACTAATGAAACGAATCGTTTATCGGGAATGGCGCATTCCGCCGACGCAATTTTGGAGCACTTTAGGCATCCTTGCGGCAATGGTAGGCATGGCCACGCTTGCCTTTGGTTATATGGAACATACCGGTCATTGGGTCAGCGGTATGAATAATTCAGTGGTGTGGGGAACGCCGCATGTATTTGCGGTATTTCTCATTATTGCGGCATCGGGTGCGCTCAACATTGCCTCAATTAGCACCGTATTCCACAAACCAATGTATAAACCACTCGGACGGCTGTCGGGGTTATTAGCAGCGGCGATGTTAATGGGCGGATTATTGGTATTGGTCATGGATTTAGGTCGCCCTGAGCGCCTGATTGTCGCCATGACCAACTATAATTTCAGCTCTATTTTTGCGTGGAATATCTTTTTATACACCGGCTTTTTAATCATCGTCATTGCGTATTTATGGACAATGGCAGATCGCCAAGGTGCAGCATTTAATCGACCGGTGGGACTTATCGCGTTTTTATGGCGGTTAGCATTAACCACCGGTACTGGTTCAATTTTTGGCTTTTTAGTCGCTCGTCAAGCCTATGATGCGGCAATTTTAGCGCCGTTCTTTGTCGTGATTTCATTCGCATACGGTCTCGCCGTATTCATGTTGGTATTGATGTATGCGTTTGATGAAGACAATCGCCCCATTGGTGAAAAAATCATGCGGCGCTTAAAAAATCTGCTGGGTTTATTCGTCGCAGGCGGTTTGTATTTCACTCTGATTTACCATCTCACCAATTTATATGGTGCTAAAAATGATGGTTTTGAATTGTGGTTACTCACCAACGGCGGAATGCACACCTTCATGTTTTGGGTTGGTTCAGTGTTAATTGGCGGTTTATTACCGCTCGGCATTATTTATCATCCCGAATTGAGCAAAGAGCGCAACTGGATAATGACGGCCTGCGGCTTGGTCATTATTGGTGGTTTAGCAACGATGTCGGTCGTCATTATTGGCAGCCAAGCCTATCCCATTCAAATGTTCCCCGGACAAACCATTTTAGAATCTGGTTTTTTTGATGGAGTGAATGGCGCTGCAGCTCCCTATCATCCCACTATTCCAGAATTGTTATTAGGTTTAGGTGGCGTTGCCGTCTCGTTGATTATCACCGTTGTTGGTGTACGAGTATTGCAATTTTTACCCGAATCGCTGGCTGATGACGTCGTCGCGCTTGATGAAGAGTTATTGCGTGAAGAGGCATTTGCCAAACCCGCTTAATGTTTTAATTACGCTTCACCGCCATACAAAGGCGCAACGCTGGCAAAGGTTTTCTTTGCATGGGTTGCGCCTTTTTTGTTACTGAATTGAGGCGCTAAACCGACTGCAACATGCGTTGGAACTGAGACGTTATTTCATGCCACATCTTTATATCGCTGCTCCGCAAAAATCTTCCGGTAAAACCACGCTCACAATTGGCTTGTGTCGAGAATGGCGCGAGCGCGGGTTAATTGTCCAACCTTTCAAAAAGGGCCCGGATTTTATTGATCCGATGTGGCTGAGTTTAGCGGCAGGGCGTACCTGTTTTAATCTTGATTTTTATACGATGCCGGCGGCAGAGATTACCGCGAGTTTTGCTCAAGAGCTTGCTGGAGCTGATCTGGGAATCATTGAGGGCAATGTCGGTTTATTTGATAGCACCGCCTTAAATGGCGCGGATAGCAATGCTGAACTTGCGAAACAATTAAAGACGCCGGTTGTGCTCGTGATTAACTGTCACGGTTTAGCGCGAGGAATTGCGCCGTTATTGCTGGGATATTGCGCTTTTGATCCTGAACTGCATCTTGCGGGCGTGATTTTGAATCGGGTTGGCGGCGCACGTCATGCAGCAAATCTTATTCGCGTGGTGGAGCATTACACTGATTTACCGGTATTGGGTGTTTTAGAACGCGATGCTGAGATTAGTATTGATGAGCGGCATTTGGGGTTAATGCCAAGCAATGAAACGAATGAAGCGGACAATTGGATTGAAAGCATTCGGCAGCGGGTCGCTGCACAAATTGATCTAACGCGGTTATTGAATCTTGCGGCATCGGCACCCGTTCCGCCATCACTACAAAGTGCTGCGCCGTTAATACAACCGCTGCGCAATGATTCACCAGTACGCATTGGCATTGCACAAGATGCCGCTTTTGGCTTTTATTATCCCGATGATTTACGCGCTTTGGTTGCTGGTGGCGCGGAATTGGTGCCCTTTAGTCCAATCACCGATACACAATTACCAGCGGTGGATGCGCTATTGATTGGTGGCGGTTTTCCTGAATATCGTATGACGGAATTAGCAGAAAATTATTCGATGCGCCAGCAGATTGCCGCATTCATTGCGAATGATGGCGTAGTCTATGCTGAATGCGGTGGTTTAATGTATTTATGCGCTGGAATCACTTTTCAAGGTCAACGCTGCGCAATGGTGGGCGCATTAAAAGCGGAAGTTGAAATGCGTCCACGTCCACAAGGACGCGGTTATGTCAAATTGCGGGAAACTGCTGCGTTTCCTTGGCCAACAATTGAAGCGGGGCGCGAGTGTTCTGCCCATGAATTCCATCATTCGGCAGTTGTGCAGCCTGATCCCAATTGGATTTATGGTTATGAAGTATTGCGCGGCGTGGGTATTGATGGGAAACACGATGGCATTGTGCAAGGCAATGTATTTGCGTGTTACAGTCATTTGCGCAGTGTCGGTGGCAATGATTGGACAGCGCGATTTTTGGCGCATATTAGGCGCAGCATAAAGAATTGATGATGGTGCCAACAGTGCTGCACGATTAAACCGCAGTGCGTTACTGCGGTTCATCCAATAATAGTTATGCAATGAGTTTTAGGTTGCGCAATTCCAGTGCCAGCTTGTCTTTACGAATCGGCTTGATCAAATACGCATCACATAGATTGTGAAAAGCATTGCGCACACTTTTAATATCATCTAAGGCAGTAGTCATCATCACTTTAACGCCGTGTGATGACAAAATCCCGCGTGATTCTTCCAACTGACGAATCTGTTGCAAGGCTTCTTGTCCACTCATTTCTGGCATCATCACATCTAAACACACTAAATCATACGGTGCATTAGCTGTTACAGCAGCTTCAATTGCAATCAGTGCTTCCTTGCCGTTGACTGCAATATGCGTTATTCCATACTGATTTAAGTGTTCTTGTAAAATGGTGCGACTGATAAAATCATCTTCGACGACAAGTATTTTTAACATGCACTATCCTCTACTAAAATATCATAATGACCAATACACAATTGCTGTAATGATACAGGATTGCGCTGTTTTGTCTCAATGCTGCGTGGACAAATGAGTGCGATAACAGTGACTGCGCAGCACGGGTATGAATAAATGAAAATCAAGCGCCATGATCGCTTGACTGTTTGACTTCACAACAAGAGAGGAATGCGTTGATGAACTCGCTTTATAAAGTAACCGCAACGGCTATTGCGGCTGATTATCCGCAACAAGCTGTTTACGACAATCTGCAAAAAATGTTACGCGCAGCGCCAGCCGCATTTGATAAGACGTTTGAGCGCCTCGCTGCCGGTCAACCAGTGGTGCTGGTGAAAGGGTTGGGTGAAGCGCAGGCACAGGATGTGGTCGCCAAATTA
Organism: Thiocystis violascens; assembly: GCA_020721065.1. Classification (GTDB taxonomy): domain Bacteria; phylum Pseudomonadota; class Gammaproteobacteria; order Chromatiales; family Chromatiaceae; genus Chromatium; species Chromatium violascens_A. The sequence goes on from DYNM01000015.1 coordinate 24,919, forward strand.
GTCGCTATCGGCTTGGTGTGTCAGGCCGAGCCGCTGGGGTTGTCGCTGGTGTCAAAAACCTATCGTTGTCCCGCTTGCGGTGTGGAACAGGATCATCGTTCTGACGGGACGCCGGATATTTGCAACAGTTGTGGCATCGTGGTTGATTCCTACACGCCGCCTCAACCCAAGCAGCGCAATGAATTACAAGAGGCGATGGAGCAGGAACGGCGGGCGTTGGCGACGCAGGCCAAGGTGGTCGATGAAAAGGAAACGCGGGAGGCTGAACGCAAACGCGCCGCTAAATTGCGCAAAATTGCGCGGCGTAAAGTGGAGGAAGAACTCGGTCTCACTTGGCGCAGCAAATTGGGCGGCCTGCTCGCTCCCCGCGTGGCTCTTCCCGTCGTAACGCTTTTACTCATCAGCGGCGGCAGTGGCGGTTGGTGGCTGTGGGAACAACAGCAACAAGACGCTGCGACGGCGGCCGCCACCGCTGCTGCGGCTACATCAACCGGAACGGCGGAGCAAGCAGCCGGTGCCGCGCCAGCGGGCGGAATGCAGCTCACTATCGCCCCACCGCCCGGGTTATCCGTCAACGTCGCCTCTCATCCCACCACCGGCGTTTCTGACCCCGCCATTGATAACGCCATTGCCGCTGCCGAAGGTTCCGCTCCCATGACCGGCACTGCCGCTGATATGACTGGCAATCAAGCAGCCGCACCGTTCGCCGTCACCTTGCCGCCAGCCGCCACCGTGCGCGGCAGCGCCAGCGCCACTGATCCCGCCGCGCTGGCTGTCAGCAGCGATCCCCGCGTCTTGACCAGCTTGGCGTTTTATCGCTTCGACACCGATGATCTGGCGACCAGCGCCAAACTGTTAGATCGGGTGACGTTGCGGCTCAACGACAAAACTGCGGCACCTGCTGCGGATGTCGAACAATTACAACGCGATGCCGTGCAATTGCGGGCGGCGCTCGCAGCAGAATTTGTCCAACGCAATGAACCCGACAGCGCCCAAACCCACTGGAAACGCGCCACCCGCATCGCCGACACGCTCCCCGCTGGTGCGCAGCAAGCCATCGCCTTTGCCAGTTTAGGACGGGCGCGACAGGCACATCCCACGCTGGCGACCACCAAAGAGTATTTTCAACTCGCTAAAATTGCGGCTGAACGCGCCACCGCCACCCCGTTAGCGCAAGTGGACGCATTGAGCAGCGTTGCCCGTGAATTGACCTTGAGCGGACAAGCGCCAGCCGCTCGTGAGTTATTTGCCAAAGCGACGGCAGCGATAACGCGCATTTCAGAACACCGTCCGCAGGTCGCAGCGCAGGCACTGCTGGCGCAACGGCTGGCTGAAGCCGGCGATCTCACCGCTGCGACGACCGTTTTAGCGGCAGCGGCTGATCCTGCTCCGCTGGCGCAGCGTGTCACAGCAATCGCGGCGCTGGCGCTGGAACGGGCAAAACAGGGCGCGGTCGCGCAGGCACAAACTGAATTCAACGCCGCCATTGCCCAAGCTGGCGCTCTTGCCGATCCGGTGGAACGCAGCGAAACCTTCATTTTTATCGCCCGTCATTTGGCACAAGCGGGTAATTCCGCCGCCGCCGCGCAGATCATCGCCGCCCTCGGTCAATAACCGCGCCTTGTGTAGCGTGAGCATTGGTGTTTTAGAGACACCACTTGCCACGCTGCGCCACAATTTGATTAGGGAAATCCCTCTGTCTTGCTAGAATAGTCACCTCAAATTTATTGAGGTGGTATTCATGCAACGCTCTTCGCTCCACACCCGCCGCTGCTCGCGCAGCAATGGCGCTATTGTTTGGCGCAGTTGCGTCATTCTGCCTGTTTGTTTTGCGCCACAATTATGTTGCAACTGAATGAGCTGAGTTTTCGGCGCGGTCCGCATCTGCTGTTAGCAGCGGCATCGCTGACGGTTTATCCCGGACACAAGGTCGGCTTGATCGGTGCCAACGGCTGCGGGAAATCGAGCCTGTTTGCGCTGCTGCGCGGTGAATTACCCGCCGACGCCGGCAGTTTCAGCATTCCCAGCGGCTGGGAAGTTGCCCACGTCGCCCAACACACTCCAGACACCGAGCGCCCGGCGCTGGAATTCGTGCTCGATGGTGATCGGGAATTGCGCGACATCGAGCGGGATTTAGCTGCTGCGACCGCTGCTGGAGATGGGCTGCGTCACGGCGAGCTGCTCGGTCATTTTGAGGCGATTGGCGGATATGACGCTGCCAGCCGCGCTGCGCGTTTACTGCACGGGTTGGGTTTTGCGCCCGGCGATGAGCAACGTCCAGTCAACAGTTATTCGGGTGGTTGGCGGATGCGGCTGGCGCTGGCGCGGACGCTGATGTGCCGTTCTGACCTGCTGCTGTTGGATGAGCCGACCAATCATCTGGATTTGGATGCGGTGATTTGGCTGGAGGGCTGGCTCAACAGTTATCCCGGCACGTTGCTGTTGATTTCGCATGACCGCGATTTTTTGGATGCGGTCGCCAGTCATATCCTGCATTTGGAGCAGCAACGCTTGACGCTCTATAGCGGCAACTATTCGGGTTTTGAGCGCCAACGCGCCGAACGGCTGGCGCAGCAACAAGCGGCTTATGTGCGCCAGCAGCGCGAAGTGGCGCACATGCACAGTTTTGTCGAACGGTTTCGCGCCAAAGCCAGCAAGGCGAAGCAGGCGCAAAGTCGGCTCAAGGCGTTGGAGCGGATGGAATTGATCGCGCCAGCGCACATTGATTCGCCGTTTCGCTTCAGTTTTGAACCGGCTGATCATTTGCCGTGCCCGTTGCTGCGGCTGGAGCGAGCAGACGCTGGTTATGGTGGACAACCGGTGCTGCGCTGCGTGAATTTCAGTTTGGAGCCGGGCGACCGCGTGGGGCTGCTGGGGCGCAACGGCGCGGGTAAATCGACGTTAATCAAGGTGTTGGCGGGTGAATTGCCGTTATTGGCGGGTCAGCATGTCTGCGCTCAAGAGCTGCGGGTGGGCTATTTCGCCCAACATCAACTTGATCAATTAGATCGCAACGGCACGCCCTTGAGTCATCTGCGCCAGCTCGATCCGACGGCAACTGAACAAATTTTGCGCAATTATCTCGGCGGTTTTGGCTTTGCTGGCGACCGTGCGCTTGCGCCGATTGCGCCGTTATCGGGTGGCGAAAAGGCACGGTTAGTGCTGGCGTTATTGATCCGTCAACGTCCCAACGTATTGCTGCTGGACGAGCCGACCAATCACTTGGATTTAGAGATGCGCCACGCGCTGAGTGAGGCGTTGCAAGCGTTTGATGGCGCGTTGGTGGTGGTGTCACATGATCGCCATTTGCTGCGGGTGACGACGGATCGTTTGGTGCTGGTGGATGGCGGGAAGGTGTGCGCTTTTGATGGCGATTTGGATGAATATCCGGCGTGGTTAGCGGGGCGGCTGACGGGCGCGGCGGCGGCTGGCGCGGAGGAAGGGCGTGAGAGTGAGCGCAAACAGCGGCGGCAGCAGTCAGCGGAAGCGCGTAAAGCCTTGCAGCCGCTGCGCCAGCGTGAGAAGCAATTGGAGCGGCAGTTGGCGCAGTTGAGTGCGCAGCGGGCGGCGGTGGAGTTGGCGTTGGCGGCACCAGAGCTGTATGCGCCAGAACACAAGCCGCAGTTGCTGGCGCGTTTGGCGGAGCAGCGCCAAGTCAGTGCGGATTTGGAATTGGTTGAAGATGCGTGGTTAGAAGTCAGCGCGGCGCTGGAGCAATTCGGTGCTGCTGACGGGAGCGAGCGCCGATGAAATGCTGTGAGCAATAAATGGATCGGTTTGCGCGGCAACGATTCTGGGTGCGCTGGCGGCGGTGGCGGCGGCAGCGCGACTGCGTGTTGGCGCAACCTTGGTTGGCAATGCTGGCGCTGCTGATGCTGCTGTATGGGTTATGGCCATTTTTGAGCGTGTGGCGCTTGCAACAGGCGGTGCTGAATAACCAGCCGCAGGTGGTAGCGACTTGGGTTGATGTGACGGCAATTCGGGCGGCGTTGCGGCGGCGTTTGAATAAGGACGCAGTCAGCGAGATTGGCAGCTTGTCAGATGATTTTATTGACTGGTTGGATGCGGGAATTCGTTATCACGGCGTGACCGCGTTGGAGCAATTAGTGACGTTTGAATGGGTGTATACGCAATTGCGCGGACGCTTGCCGCCGGAAGCGGCGTTATTTCCAATTGTAATGACGAGTTCTTTTATTGGACTGCGGGATTTTCAGGTGCAGTTGTATTCTCCCGCGCCGTTGGTTTTATTTTTACGTTTAGACACAACTGGCTGGCGCATTGTCGCGCTGTATTATTGATTTCAGGATCATAGTGATGCGATTGAACACGTTGTCAGTTGTCAGTTGTCAGTTGTCAGTCAACAGCGCGGTTGTCACTGCCAGCCGACGACTGTTCACTGTTTCACGTCATCACTGCGTCACCCCGCAGTGATGACCGCTGCTCCGTCGTCCCCGGAATTGCTCACCGCGTCAGCGCGAGCGCATCAAGTGGTGGCGCAGTTTTTGGTGCCCACCGACAGCCCATTTAAGGAATATCTCCGCGCTACCGATTATTGCACGGCGGTGATGCTGTACACGGAGCTGGCAGCAGATCGGAAGTATTTGGCGCATTGGCGGGCGGCATTTGCGGCGTTGATGGTGAGCAGTGGCACCGAGCGCAGCCGCTTGTTGACGCGCTTGCGGGCGGATTTCAAACATGATCGCTCGCCGTTGTCGAGTTTGGAACCACGTCCGCCTAGCCGCTAACTGCGGTGGTTGTCAGCCGCAAGTGCTGCGGACGCACTCCCAGCGCCAGCAAACTGCCCACATAAACCACACCACCGGCGCTGATCCAGCCGAGTAATTGCCACAAGCGTTCACCACTGCTGCGAGCCAACCAGTCAGCATTGTCACCGCTCCCGATGATCAGCACTGCGCCCATGCTCACCGCCGCCAGCCCACAGCGCAGCAGCAATGCCAGCCACCCCGCTCGCAGCCGCAAGATGCCGCTGCTGATTAAACCGTGTAATAACCAACCGGCATTAAACGTCGCCGCCAGCGTCGCTCCCAGCGCCAGCCCAATGTGTCCAGCAGGTACCATCAACATGAGATTGCAGCCAAAGCCAAGCGCCACCGTCCACAGCGCCATCCGTGCGGGAGTGTGCGCATCTTGGCGAGCGTAATAACCAGCGGCGAGGATGCGCGTCGCCATCACACTCACCAACCCCAGCGCATACGCCATCACGCTGCCATTGGTGCGCATCACATCATCCGCGTCAAATTCCCCGCCATAAAACAGCGTGGCGAGAATCGGCACCGCCAATGTCAACAATCCCACCGTTGCTGGCGTACCAATTAACACGATCCAGCGCAGTGCCCAATCCAGCGTGTGCGCAAACGCGACCGGATCGGCAGCAGCATGGCGTTGCGTGAGACGCGGCAAAATGACGGTGCCGAGAGTGGTGGCAAAAATACCCAACGGAAATTCCAACAACCGCTGCGCGTAATACAGCCACGAAATGCTGCCGCTGATGAGCAATGACGCCAGCACCGTGTCCAGCAACAAGCTGAGTTGTGCTGCTGACACGCCCAGCGCCGTTGGTCCCAGCAAGCGCAGCATTCGCTGCACGCCGTCGGTTTGCCGCCGCAGACGCGGGCGCGGTAAGAGCTTGAGTTGGCGCAAAAAAGGCAGTTGCAGCGCCAACTGCACCACTCCTGCCAATAACACGCCCCACGCCAACGCCATGATCGGTTGGGCGCAGTGCGGTGCCAGCCACAGGGCGCAAGCAATCAGGCTGAGATTCAGCACCACCGGCGTAAATGCGGGAATGCCAAAGCGTTCGTAAGTGTTGAGAATGCTGCCCGCCACCGCAGTCAGGGCGATAAACAGCACATAGGGAAAGGTCAGTTGCAGCAGCGCGGTCGCCAACTCGTGCTGCGCGGCAGTGGCGATAAACCCCGGCGCAACCAGCGTGATCAACAGCGGCGCGGCGAAAATGCCAACAGCGGTGAGCACCAGCAGCAGTGCGCCGAGCCAACCGCTGATGTCGGCGATCAAAACGCGCAGCGCACTCAACCCCCGTTGGGTGCGGTATTCGTGCAACAGCGGCACTAACGCCAATGCAAATGCGCCTTCCGTGAATAAACGCCGCATGAGATTGGGAATTTTGAAGGCAACAAAAAACGCATCAGTAGCGGCACTGGCTCCGAAAACATGCGCAATGACGAAATCGCGCACAAATCCCAATATGCGAGATAATAAAGTATTGCTGCCAACGGTGGCGAGAGCGGAAATGATTTTAGTCACAAGAATTTACAAGATTGCGCAGTTGAATTGCAGTTTCAGCAGCAAGGTTGATTAAATCCAGTCAATTGGATTTTCATTCGCTGCTGGTTTCAAGTCCGGTTGTTCAATGAATAACTGATGCCAGATGGCGAATTGCATTAACCCAAATAATTCCCGACTCCCGCCATTGCCGCGTTGTCGCGCCGCCACTAATTTTGGAATTGTTGCGAGATTAAACCATTCTCGAATGCCGCGATTAAGCAGCAATCGTTGCCCAATGTGCGTCGCCACTTCGCCGCGCAGCCAATCACCAACCGGAACGTGAAAACCGCGTTTGGGTTGCTGGAGATGACCGGGCGGCAATTGTGATTCTGCCCAGCGTTTTAATAACCACTTGCCGCGATGTTGTTGAATTTTCAAATTATCCGGTAGCGCCAACCCGAATTCCACCAGCCGATGATCGAGAAAAGGCACCCGCCCTTCGACGCCAAATCCCATCAGCAGCCGGTCAGTTTTGACCAGCAAATTGTCCGGCAGCGCCGTGATTAAATCGACGTATTGACGACGTTGTAAATCCGACCAATTCGTTGGCGTTTCACGCCAAGCCTGTTGAAATGGCGCACGTTCTATTGCCGCAACTGTATTTAATTCTGCACCAAATAATTGCCACGTCCATTGTTTCTCCCATTGCCCGCGAGTGCGAAAACCGCCGCTGCCGGGGTGTAATAACGTTTTTAACCAGCGTTCAGAAAAACGCGGATCATAACGGCGATAACCAGCAAACACTTCATCGCCACCTTCGCCAGAAAACACCACTTTTAATGATGCGCCAGCGGTTTCTGCCAGAATTGATGTGGGCAAGCTGGCGTAATCGCGCATCAATTCATCTGCGCACCAAATGCTGTGCGGAATGCGGGAAAATACTTGGTTAAATTCCAATTCCAGAACGTGATGATCTAATCCAAAATGTGCGGCAATTCGCTCCGCTTCATTCAATTCATCTGCTCGTGTTGCACCGCGATAACCAACTGAAAAACTTTTAATGCGTTCGTTGCTGTGCGCGTGGAGTTGCGCGGCGAGAATTGCTGAATCAACTCCGCCTGATAAAAACAATCCAAACGGCACATCAGAACGCACATGTTCACGCATGATTTCCGTCATTAAATCATTCAATTCAGCTTGCGCCGCGTCAATTCCGAGCTGGCGCGGTTTTATATTCAATGGCGACCAATAGCGATGGTGTGTTATTTGCAAATTGGCATCAATGAGCAGCGCCTCGCCGGGCAATACGCGCTGAATTCCAGCCAGCAATGTGTCTTCTCCGCTGGCGAATTGATGTTGCAGAAATTGGCGCAACGCAGTTGCGGCGACCTGCGGCTGGTGCGGCAAAATCGGCAGCAAGGCTTTGATTTCAGAAGCAAAAGCGATTCGATCCGGCAGCCACACATAAAACAGCGGTTTGATGCCGAGCCGGTCGCGGCCGAGGATCACGCGCCCAGCGGTCGCGTCGTGGAGCGCGAAGGCGTACATGCCGCGCAGTTGCGCTAAACACTGCAAACCGTATTGGGCATAACTGTTGAGAATGGTCTCGGAATCGGAGGCGGTGCGCGGAATGTGACCGAGCTGGCGCAATTCTGCGTTTAATTCCAAATAGTTATAAATCTCGCCGTTGGCCACCAGCGCCAGTTGCCCGTCGGCAGACAGCAGCGGCTGATGACCGTCGTGTAAACCAATGATTGATAAGCGTGTTTGCGCCAAACCGACCGCTCCCGCGCAATAAATACCGCTGTCGTCGGGGCCGCGATGCGCCAGCGCCGCGTTCATTTGCGCGAGTTGCGCCGGATCGGGTCGTTGCCCGTCACGCAGAATAAAACCAGCAATGCCACACATGATTTATTTATCAACTGAAAACTGAAAACTGACCATTGATAACTGCCATGCGCAGCTATACACCATTACCGCTGACCAGATCACATCGGAAGCAAAATGATCGCCCATTGCCATTCGCGCCATGCCGATTAAACTCCCTGCAACCAATGAAATAAATAGCGCCAATCGTGCCAAAATTGGGCGCTCGCGTCGCCACCAGAAGAATAACGCGCCAATTAAAAACCCAATTGAACTGTGTCCACTAGGGAATGATTTACCATTGCCGCTTGAATTCAATAGTAATGGCGGTTGATAGATTTCGCTGCCACCAAATGCCGTAATTTGATGCGGGCGTGGGCGTCCCCAGTGTTCTTTGAAAATGCCGTTGACCAATAATCCGGGACCGATCAGCGTTACTGCGAGCAGAAAAATTGCCAAGCGGCGCGGGCGCTGTAATTGTGACCAGCGGAAACTGGCGGCGATGACGGCGGCGCTGCCGAGTACGATGGCGCTGACCATGAATGGCACAATTTTGTAGCAAAATTGCCACAGTGGACGCTGCCCTTCCCACCACACGGCGGCGGCGTCAGGATGATAAAACTGCGCCGCAAGCCACACATCCGCCTCACTCGTCCAAAATGGCAGCGTTCCCAACAGTGCCGCTGCGGTCAACGTCAAAAGCGGTAATAATTCATTTTGGCGTGTGGCGGCAATGCTTAAGCGTTGCATATTATGGGCGCTCATTGAATAAAGATGCGAGCTTAACCATTTGCGCTGATTAACACAATTAGCGGTTATCATTTAACCGTTGTTCATTCCAGAATTGATTAAGGAATTCACTGATGATTTCACTGCTTGATTATGGCGCAGGTAATGTCCGCAGCGTCCGTAATGCAATTCAGGCGCTGGGTTTTAGCGTCACCGATATTGCTTGCCCAGATGATATTTTACGCGCTGAAAGGCTGATTTTTCCCGGCGTTGGCGCATTCGGCGCAGCAATGGAACGGTTGCAGCGGTTGGGTTACGTCGAACCATTAAAAGAATATCTGGCTGCTAATCGACCTTTTTTTGGAATTTGTATTGGTTTGCAAGTGTTATTTGATGGCAGTGAAGAATCGCCGGGCGTTGCTGGATTGGGTTTCATTCCGGGGCAAATTCAACGCTTTGCAACGAGTGAATTATCGGTTCCACACATGGGTTGGAATGATGTGCGGCTGGCGCGTGAATCACCGTTATTTGCAAATTATAGCAATGAAAAACTCTATTTTGTGCATTCTTATTGCGCTGCGCCCACGCCAGAAAATGCGGAGTGGCAATTGGCATTCACTGATTACGGCGCACCGTTTTTAAGTGCGGTGCAACGCGGTAATATCGCCGCAGTGCAATTCCACCCGGAGAAAAGCGGCGCAGTCGGTTTGCAATTATTACGGCAATTTTTAGCCGGAGAAACCACGACTAAACCCATCACCAATTTGTTACATCAGACACATTTTGCTAAACGCATCATTGCATGTTTAGACGTGCGCACGAATGACGCTGGTGATTTAGTGGTCACAAAAGGCGATCAATATGATGTGCGCGAAGCGGGTGAAGTGCGCAATCTCGGCAAACCGGTTGAATTAGCGCAACGCTATTATGAAGAAGGCGCAGATGAAATTACTTTTTTGAATATCACCGCCTTTCGAGATTTTCCACTTGCCGATCAACCAATGTTAGAAGTGTTGCGCCGCACTTCTGAGCGCGTATTTGTGCCATTAACCATTGGCGGCGGTATTCGCGCTTTCACTGATGCGAATGGTAAACAGTATTCGGCGCTGGATGTTGCGGATGAATATTTTCGTTCTGGAGCCGATAAAATTTCAATTGGTTCTGATGCAGTAGCAACGGTTGAACGCTATTTAGAATGCGGCAGCGGTGATGGCAGCAGCGCAATTGAACAAATTGCTCGCGTGTACGGCAATCAAGCGGTTGTGATTTCAATTGATCCGCGTCGCGTGTATGTCAATTCACCCGATGACACGCGCCATCATACGGTAGAAACTGCGACGTTAGGACCGAATGGAGAACGCTATTGTTGGTTTCAATGCACCATTAAAGGTGGACGTGAAGGGCGCGATGTTGATGCGGTTGAATTGGCGCATATTTGTGAGCAATTAGGCGCGGGTGAAATTCTACTCAATTCAATTGATCGTGATGGCACGGGTGCGGGTTTTGATTTGGAATTGATTGGCGCAGTTCGCGCTGCGGTGACAATTCCGGTCATTGCTTCTAGCGGTGCGGGTAAGGTTGAACATTTCAGTAAAGTATTCGCGGCAACCGGAGTAGAAGCAGCATTAGCAGCGGGGATTTTTCATCGCCGTGAAGTGCCGATTGCTGCTGTCAAAACGCATGTGCGTGAACAGGGAATTGAAACGCGGGTTTAATCGCAATTGGCGTGATGCAGAAGGCGGGTGTCACGCCAGTTGGTATTAAACAATATGCTCAGTTTTAGAGTTTAAAACTCCAATTTCTCATAACGATCCTAGCGATGAGATTGAACAAGTGCGTTCTGATCGCAGCTACTGTCCTCAGCGTCCTCCTCACTTGAATAAATACCTAACTGCGCACATTACAGAACGGGTGATCGCCCGTCTGTTCACACGGCTTGCCACTGTTGCAACAGGCAACAGGCTGGCGCTTCATATAAAATGACAATCGTATTTCTAATGCGTTATTCAGATGACAATTGCTGACTGAAGCGGGTTGCTATCGCGCCAGCGGTGAGTTGACTCGTAATTTCTTCACTTGATCGCAAAATAGACTGATTAACCTAACCAAATCGTTACGTTCGTATCAACACTGAGGTCAAATAGCAATGCAGTGGATTCATCATACAAAAATCAGTACCAAAATCATTTTATTAGCATTGTTTCCTAGCCTTGCTATGATAGTGATTGGTGTGGTTTCTAGCATCTTGTTGCGTGAAGTGAGTCATGGTGTGGATCGTATTTATTTAGATCGCGTGGTGCCGTTGGAACAGTTAAAAACGGTGTCAGATGAATATGCGGTGCGCGTCATTGATGCTGTGAATAAAGCAAATGCGGGACGGATCAATGCCGAGCAAGCGGTTGCAGATGTACAGGGCGCACAGGATAGGATTAGTCAATACTGGCAAGCCTATTTACAAACTGAATTGACGGTTGAAGAACAGCGATTGATTGCGCAGGCGACGCCGCAGTTTCAAGCTGCTGATGCGGTTATTAAACAATTGCTGCGGTGGTTGCAACAACAACATGGGCACATCAGCGGGCTATTACAAGAATATGATGGGCCACTGTATAGTTATATTGATCCAATTAGTGCAAGTATTACGGCATTGGTGGAATTACAATTGCGAGTGGCGAGCGAGGAACGGGAACATGCGCAGCAAACTTATTTAAGTTCGCTATTGATTTTTTTATGGCTGGCTGGTGCTGCAATTGTTTTGGTGATTGTGTTGGGTGTTACGTTTTATCGCTCTATTATTCGCCAGTTTAATCAGTTGCATATAGCAATGACGCGCATTTTGCAATACGCTGATTTATCAGTGCGCGTGAATCTCGATGCGCGGAATGAAATTGGCGATATTGCCCGTGATTTTGATCGAATGGTGGATTGGTTGCGGACGTTGGTGGCGCAGATTAACGATTCGGCGTTGACGTTGTCGGCGGCGACCGGACAGATGACGATCAGTTTGGGCGAGACCCGTCATGGTGCCCAGCAGCAGTTGGCGGAAACCGAGCAGGTGGCGGCGGCGATGCACGAAATGACTGCGTCGGCGGCGGAAATTGCACGCAATACCAGCGATGCGGCAGCGGCGGCGCAACAGGCAAAACAGCTTGCAGATCAAGGACAAACGGCGGTGACGGAGACGGCGGGGGCGACGACGACGTTGGGGGCGCATGTCACTACGGCCAGCGATACGATTCGTTCGTTGGAACAAGACATGCTTGGCATCGGTAAGGTGTTGGAAGTGATACAAAGTGTGACTGAGCAAACCAATTTATTGGCGCTCAATGCCGCGATTGAGGCTGCCCGCGCTGGTGAAGCAGGACGCGGTTTTGCGGTGGTCGCTGACGAGGTGCGGACGCTCGCGCAGCGAACTCACGCTTCAGCGCGGGAAATTGAGGCGATGGTGGCGCAGTTGCAACACAGTTCGCGGCGAGCGGGCGCGGCAATGGTACAAAGTCAACAGGGCGCAGAAGCGGCGATGACGGCAGCAGGAAACGCAGGATTGGCGTTGGGAGCAATTACCGACGCAATTGGCGGAATTTCGGCGGCGATGCTGCAAATTGCCAGCGCGGCGGAAGAACAAACCGCAGTTGCTAATGAAATTAATCAGGGCGTGATTGCGATTAGTGATGCCACACATCGTGGCACCACTGGTATGGGTCATTTAGAAGCAGCGAGTGTGCAATTAACGCAATTGGCAGCAACCTTGCGCGGACATGCGGATCAATTCAGCGCCACTCAAAACAGGTAACTTTTTTTTAGTGATCAGTGATCAGTTGTCAGCAGAGTAAACGTGCAAAGGATTGCGCGTTTTTATTCAATCTAAAATTTGTAAAATAGCGTCACTATTTTACAAATTTTTCATCTCATTTGGAGTACTAACGAATGCAGCTTGCAGATGTGTTGCGTACCAAAATGATTAACGCCGATCATCCCGCTGCGGGTGGCAATTTGCGGCGCGTCCTCGGTCCAGTTGATCTCACTTTATTGGGCATTGGAGCCATTATTGGTGCCGGAATTTTCGTATTAACTGGCGTTGCTGCTGCTACTCAAGCCGGTCCCGCTATTATTCTCTCTTATTTCGTCGCCGGAATTGCCTGCGCATTTAGTGCATTAGCCTACGCCGAACTCGCCGCCGCAGTCGGTGGTTGTGGTAGCGCCTATGGTTACAGCTACGCCGGTTTAGGTGAAATTGTCGCTTGGATTATTGGTTGGGATTTAATTTTAGAATACGGCGTGGCAACTTCCGCCGTAGCGATTGGCTGGTCAAGTTATGTCAATAATGCGTTTACTGCGGTCGGATTTTCCTTGCCTGACGTATTGATAAAAAGTCCAAGTGAAGGCGGCTGGTTAAACTTACCTGCTGCGTTAATCGTATTAGTTTTAGCAGGATTATTAAGTTTAGGTGTGCGTGAAAGCGCCCGTTTTAATGCCATCATGGTAGCGGTGAAATTAATTGCCATCAGCATCTTTATTGGCGTGGCATTGTTTCATATTCAACCCAGCAATTGGCAACCGTTTATGCCGTTTGGTTGGAATGGAGTCATGGGCGGCGCAGCAGTGATTTTCTTTGCGTATATTGGTTTTGATGCCGTCTCCACTGCCGCCGAAGAAGCGCGGAACCCACAACGGGATTTACCGATTGGGATTCTGGTATCGCTTGCCGTTTGCACGTTAATTTATATCATCGTTGCCGGATTATTAACGGCAGTTGTCGCCTATCCCACGCTCAATGTCGGTTCACCCGTCGCAGATGTCATGTTACGTTTAGGTTATCCTTGGGCAGCGGGATTTGTTGCGGCTGGCGCAATTGCAGGATTAACCACAGTGATGCTGGTGTTATATTACGGTTTAACTCGCGTCTTTTTAGCAATGTCCCGCGACGGTTTATTGCCGCCGTTATTCGCACGAGTCAATCCACGCACCCATACTCCTATTCGCGTTATTATTGTCAGCGGCGTGTTAATGGCAGCAATTGCCGGCTTCACACCAATTGGTGAAGTTGCGGAATTAGTGAATATCGGCACCTTAGCTGCATTCTTTTTAGTCTGCATTGGCGTCTTGAGTTTACGTTATACCCATCCTGATTTACCGCGTCCTTTCAAAACGCCGTTCACGCCAGCGGTGCCATTACTTGGCGCTGCTGCCTGTTTATATTTAATGTTAAATTTGCCGCTGGTGACGTGGCTGCGGTTTGGGATTTGGTTGGGATTAGGCTTAGTGATTTATTTTGTCTATTCGCATCAACACAGTTTATTAGTGCGCGACGAGGCATAACTGATGCACGATTTTATTGAGTGGATTGTGATGACAGTCAATGGTTGGGGTTATAGCGGCATCTTTATTTTAATGGCGCTCGAATCAACCGTCTTGCCGGTACCGAGTGAATTGGTGTTAATTCCGGCTGGCTATTTGGTGCAGCAAGAACAGATGAACGCGCTGGTAGCATTATTCGCCGCTACCGTCGGCAGTTTAGTTGGTGCTTTTGTGAATTATGGGTTTGCATTGTGGGTGGGACGTCCATTTCTGGAACGCTATGGACGTTATTTCTTTGTGAAGCCGGCGTTATTAGCCAAAACTGATGCTTTTTTTATGCAGCACGGCGCGATTTCAACCTTCACTGGTCGCTTAATTCTGGGCATTCGTCATTTAATCTCATTGCCGGCTGGTTTATGTCGAATGCCCATCACCACCTTCGCTATTTATACCAGTTTGGGCGCGGGTTTATGGTCACTGATATTGCTGGTAGTGGGTTATCTTATTGGCGATAATGCGGCGTTAATTCAAGAACATTTGCCATTGGTTACTGCGGCGGTATTGCTGTTTGTAATCGCCACACTCGTCGGTTATAGCGTCTGGCAACGGCAGCCATCGCGCTTAAAATAAGGTGAGATATGTGCAGTTTTCAATGAACTTTAATTGCGTTATTCTGACTTTTTCATCAAGGTTCTGTTAATGGTGCGCTCGCCTCGTAAATTGCTGTTAATGATTCCGGTGTTGGCGCTGTGCTGGTTCAATCACGCGCCCGCAGTGGAGTTGCCGGAGTTGGGAAATTCGGCGGATGCGTTGTTGAGCAGTGGCGCAGAAGTGCAATTGGGTCATGCGTTTATGCGCAGCGTGCGCACGAGTTTGCCGGTGCAAGACGATCCGCTGTTGACCAGTTATCTGGAAACGCTCGGCGCAACGCTGGTGGCGGCAACGCAGCAAACTGTTGGAAAATTTACCTTTTTTCTGATTGATGCGCCGGTGGTCAATGCCTTTGCCGGTCCCGGCGGCTACATCGGCGTTTACAGCGGGTTGATTTTGGCGGCGGAAACTGAGAGCGAATTGGCCGCCGTCATCGCGCACGAAATCGCCCACGTTACCCAGCGCCATCTGCTGCGGGGCTTTGAAGATCAAAGCAAATTTTCCTTGCCAGCGACGGCGTTGTTGATCGCAGCGGCGATTCTTGGCGCTCAGGTGTCGGCGGATGCGGGCATGGCGGCAATGGCGGGAATTCAGGCGGCGACGGTGCAGCGGCAGATCAATTTCACCCGCGATAATGAAAATGAAGCCGACCGTTTGGGCATCGCCACGCTCGCTCGCGCCGGTCACGATCCGTATGCGATGGCGGGTTTTTTTGGGCGGCTGGCGCAGTCGGGGCGGCTGTATGACAACCACGCGCCGGAGTTTTTGCGCACGCATCCTGTGACCAGCAATCGCATTGCTGATGCGCTCGGTCGCGCTGACGAGTTTGGAGCGCGGCAACGTGCGGACAGCGTGCGTTTTCACCTGACACGGGCGCGGCTGCGGCAATTGGCGCAAACGCTGCCGGAGCAGGCGGTGGCGCAGTGTCAAGAGCGGTTGCGTGAAGGGCGTTATCGCAACGAGCTGGCCGAGCGATACGGTTATGCGTTGGCGCTATTGCGAGCGCGGCAATTGAGCGCGGCGGAAGCGGAAACTGAACGCCTGCTCAAAGTCGAACCTAATCAACCTGAATTTCTCGTATTAGCGGCACAATTGCGCCAAGCGCAACAGCAACCGGCAATAGCAGTTGCATTATTAAAACGCGCCTTAGTGAATACGCCAGATGATTGGGTATTGCGCATGGCGTATGCAGAAGCGTTAATTGCCAATGCACAACCCAAACTAGCGTTGGATGAATTAACTGCTATTGAACGGCAACGCGCTGGAAGTGCAACGTTATATCATTTATTGGAACAAGCGGCATTGCAAGCTGGGAACGAAGCTGCAACACATCGTTATCGTGCTGAAAAGCATTATGCAGAAGGTGAATTAGAGCCAGCGATCCGACAACTTGAAATTGCACTGCGCCAGCGCCAATTGCCTTATCACGACGCAGCACGCATTCAAGCACGTTTAGATATTTGGCGGGAAGAATTGCGAGCAATCACACAGCGCAAGAATCAATAAAGTTGGCGGTTATTGAGTTGTCAGTGTGTCAGTATTTCAGTTGTCAGTATTTCAGTTGTCAGTTGTCAGTAAAGTGAATTAAAAATTAGCAGGTATTTTTAATGCTAAACCACCAAAAAACAACCACACACTTTCAACGTGTTCACTGACAACTGACAACTAAGATAATCACTCAATAACTGAATGATCCATAAAATGTATCCACAAAATGATTGATGCCACTGTATTTGTTGTTGATGATGATGAAGCCATGCGCACCTCGCTGCAATGGCTGATTGAAGCCACAGGTTTGTCGGTGCAAACCTATGAATCCGCTGATGTCTTTCTTGCCAGTTATCAACATGGGCAACCGGGGTGTTTATTGCTGGATGTGCGAATGCCGGGCATGAACGGTTTAGAATTGCAAAGTTATTTAACTCACCAAGGGTATCGTTTGCCGGTGATTTTAATTACGGGTCACGGCGATGTGGCAATGGCGGTAAAAGCAATGAAAGCGGGTGCAATGGATTTTATTGAAAAACCATTTCACGATGAAGATTTATTGCGCAGTATTTACCACGCGCTGGCGTGTGATGAAAAGCATCGCGCCGGGCGTTTAGTGCGTGCTGAATTGGCGCAACGTTTGGCAGAATTAACGCCGCGAGAACATGAAGTGATGACGATGGTGACAGAAGGATTATCCAATCGTGAAATTGCGGCGGCGCTCAAAGTGAGTGCTAAAACAGTTGAAGCGCATCGCGCTCATGTGATGGATAAAATGCGGGCAGAATCATTGGCAGAATTGGTGCGGATGGCGTTATTGATGGCTCCCGAACCGCTGCTATAAATCCACAACAACGCTATTAACAGATGACTATTAACATGCCACATTCTCACGATCCTACTCATGCTGTATTACATTGGCCAATTCGCATTTATTATGAAGATACTGATGCTGCTGGTTTAGTATTTTATGCCAGCTATTTACGCTTTTTAGAACGCGGACGCAGTGAATGGCTCCGCGCTCGTGGCTATGAATTAGATCAATTGCGTGAGCAAGACGGTGTTTTATTAACGGCGCGGCGCGTGAATCTCGATTATTTAGCGCCAGCTCGCTTCAATGATTTATTAACTGTGCGTTCGCATTTGACGCATCTTGGCGGTGCGAGCATGACTTTTGCGCAAGATGTTCGCCGTGATGCCGACGGTGTGATCTGTTGTCGCGGCGTGATCAATATCGCCTGCGTCGATGCGGTGAGCCTGCGCCCACGCCGCTTGCCGGAGATGTTGACGGCGACTCTCAGCCAGCCGTTTTCGTTTGCGGAGCAGAGCTGAAATGGCGCTGCTGACGGTGATCCTGCACGCCAGCGTGGTGGTGCAACTGGTGTTGTTGCTGCTGTTGGCAACTTCGGTGCTGTCGTGGGGTTTGATCTTTGATCGCGTGCGGGTGCTGGGTAGCGCCAGCCGTGCTGCGGAAGCATTTGAAGAGACGTTCTGGGCGGGCGGCGATCTCGGCGCGTTGTATCAGACGTTGCAGCGCGACGCGGAGGCGCAGGTGGGATTGGCGACGATTTTTAGCGCGGGATTTAAGGAATTTTTACGGCTGCGTCAAACGGAAGAGCTTGATTTAACGACTATTTTACAGGGTACGGAGCGTGTCATGCGCGTGGCGCTGAGTCGTGAAATCGACCGTTTGGAGCGCGGTTTGGCATTTTTGGCGACCGTTGGTTCAGTCAGTCCGTATATTGGTTTATTTGGCACGGTGTGGGGAATTATGCAAGCGTTTCAATCGCTTGGAAATGTCGAGCAGGCGACGCTGGCGCTGGTTGCGCCGGGGATTTCTGAGGCGTTGATTGCGACGGCGATGGGCTTGTTGGCGGCGATTCCAGCGGTGATTGCTTACAACCGCGCTGTGACGCAGGTCGAGCGGCTGCACAGTCGTTACGAGGAGTTTGCGGAGGAATTCGTGGCGCTGTTGCAACGGCAAGGTCGCGCTGGCGCAACGTCGTGAGAGTGAAATCGTCCCGCTGCCGCTCGCGCCGCCGCTTGTTGGCGGAGATCAATGTCGTGCCTTATCTCGACGTGATGCTGGTGCTGCTGATTATTTTTATGGTCACAGCGCCGCTGATGACTTTGGGTGTGAAGGTCAAGCTGCCGCAGGAACAAGCTGGCGCGTTGACCAGTCCGCAGTTGGAAGCGGTGGTGATTACGGTCGATGTCAGGGGGCGTTATTTCGCTGATCTTGGCAACGATCCGCGTCAAGCGATCACGGCGCAGACGCTGCTGGCGCAGTTGCGGGTGGTGTTAAAACAACAACCGCAGACGCCGATTTTGGTTCGTGCCGATCAGCGGGTGGATTACGGGCAGGTGATGCGGGCGATGGTGATTGCGCAAACTGCTGGCGCGGCGGAAGTGGGGCTGATTACCGCACCACCTGAAACGGCTCCGTAGCTGATGCTGTGGCAATTATTACCTGCTCCGCGTGCGGCGCTGCTGTGGTCAGTGGCGCTGCATTTGGCAGTTGGGCTGGCGCTGTTATTGGGCATGTTGTTGACGCCGCCGCCGGTCAAGCCGCAAGTGCAGGTGGTGACGGCGCGATTGGTGGGAACGCCGCGTCCGTTACCTCCCGCTGCACCGATCCGCCAATCTGAACCAGTTCGCCCCGCGCCAGCAGAATCGACCCGCGCTGCGGCGCAACGTGAGGCTGAACTTGCCGCGCAGCAAATGGCGCGTGAGCAGGAACGTCAAGCAGAAAATGCCCGCGCTGCGGCGCAACGTGACGCTGAACTTGCCGCGCAGCGATTGGCGCGTGAACAGGAACGTCAAGCAGAAAATGCTCGCGCTGCGGCGCAACGTGACGCTGAAGTTGCCGCGCAGCGATTGGCGCGTGAGCAGGAACGTCAAGCAGAAAATGCTCGCGCTGCGGCGCAACGTGACGCTGAACTTGCCGCGCAGCGATTGGCGCGTGAGCAGGAACGTCAAGAACAACAGCAGCTTGAGACGGAATTGGCACAATTAGCGGCAGTGGAAGAACAACGCTTTGCTGAAGACCTCGCCCGTCAACAGCGCGAACTGCCGCAGTTGCCCGCCGCGCCTGATGCGCCAGAAGCCGATTTATTGGCGGCGTTGGCAGCCGAGCAGATGGCGCAGGAAGTCAATCAATACATCTTTCTGATTCAAGAGCGCGTGCGACAATTTTGGGTGCGACCAGTCGCCAGCGGACGCGGTTTCAGCGCCACCGTCGCACTGCGGCTGCTGCCGGGCGGCGAAGTGATCCCCAACAGCGTGCGCATCGCCAGCACCAGCGGCAACGCCGCGTTCGATCAATCCGCCATCGCAGCGGTGTATCAAGCCTCACCGCTGCCGGTGCCGAGCGGGACAGCGTTTGCACCCTTCCGCGATTTTGATTTCACTTTTGCACCGGAATAAACCACGCCATGCGCCAGCTTCTGCCTTCACTGCTGCTCGTGTTCAGCTTGATCAACGCCAGCCATGCTGCGCCGCGTCTCAACATCGCCATCACCGGCGGCGTTGAAGCAGCACAACCGCTTGCCATCGTGCCGTTTGGTACCACCGACGGGCATATCGCGCCGGTTGACGTTGCCGCCATCATCAGCGCCGATCTCGCTCGTACCGGTGTTTTCAAACCGCTGCCGGTCAGTGACATGCTGACGCAGCCAACTACCCGCGAGACGGTTGATCTGCGCGATTGGCGCTTGCTCAACATGAACACGCTGGTCATCGGGCAGGTGCTGCCAGCCAGCGCAGGTGTGCAGGTCAACGCAGTGATTTATGACGTGCAGCGCGGGGTTGAACTCGCAGCACCCAGCGTGACGACGACGGCGGCGGGACTGCGCCACACCGCGCATCAACTGGCAGATGTCATTTATCAAACCCTGACTGGACGCCCCGGCGTAGCGGCGACGCGCATTGCTTACGTTGCCAGCAGCGGCAGCGGTGACGCACAAACGGTCAGCTTGCGGGTAGCGGATGCGGACGGCGAAAACGCGCAAACCATCATCTCCACCAAGGAGCCGCTGCTGGCGCCGGCGTGGTCGCCAGATGGCCAGCTCATCGCTTATGTTTCATTTGAAAATCAACGCGCTGCGATTTATTTGCAAGACTTGCGCAGCGGGCAACGCACCTTGGTTGCCAGTTATCCGGGCGTCAACAGTGCGCCAGCCTTTGCTCCAGACGGGCAGCGGTTGGCGATGACGCTGTCAAAAGATGGCAATTCCGAGATTTATGTGCTTGATCTGGTCAGCCGCGAGCTGCGGCGCTTGACCGATCATTTTGCGATTGATACCGAGCCGACGTGGTCGCCAGATGGTCAGCAGTTGGTGTTCACCAGCAATCGTGGCGGCACGCCGCAGTTGTATCGGATGGCAGCCAGCGGTGGCGCGGCAGAGCGGATCAGTTTGGAAGGGGATTACAACGCCCGCGCTTCCTTTGCACCGGATGGGCGGTCGCTGGTGATGGTGACGCGCAGCAATGGCGCATTTCGGATCGCGTTATTGGATTTGGAGCGCAACCACACGCGCTTGTTGACGGCAGGACCGCTGGATGAGGCACCGAGTTTTGCTCCGAATGGCGAGCAGGTGCTGTATGCCGCGACTCATAACGGGCGCGAAGTGTTGGCGACGGTCGCGGTAGATGGCAGCAGCGGTCAGCGGTTGTCACCCGCCAGCGGCGCAGTACGAGAACCGGCGTGGTCGCCGCCGCCACCTGCGCCGGTTGGCAGCGGCGCTAAAATTTTGGCGCAGCAATGATTGCAGAAGTTGTCAGTGGGCGGTGACAAACGACGTTTTTACTGCCAACTGCCAACCGACAACTCAAAAAACTCGCCCCGCAAAGAAAGGCCTTAGCCTATGTCCGTTCCCGACCTCGCACCGTTTTTAGAGAAACCCGGGCTCATTGATGCCTATTTCCCGCTTCCAGACCGATATGACGAAATGCGCACCGCCGCCGGTGCCGTGCGTCCGCAGTGGCAATATCTGCTTGATGTGCTGCGCTCTCTCGGCACGGTCGGAATTGCCGAACGTGGCGCAGAGGCGGCGCGGCTGATCCGAGATAACGGCATCACTTACAACCTCAACGGCGATCCCAAAGGGATGTCGCGGCTGTGGCAGTTGGATTTGTTGCCCATTTTGATTCCGAGCGACGAGTGGGCGGAATTGGAGCGCGGGCTGATTCAGCGAGCGGAATTGTTTGATTTGATTCTGCGCGATCTGTACGGAGCGCGTGATCTGATTCGCACCGGTCATCTGCCCGCCGAATTGATCGACGGTCATCCCAATTATTTGCTGCCCTGTCACGGCATCGACGCGCCAGCCGGACGTCCGCTGCTGCAATATGCAACTGATTTGACGCGCCTTCCCGACGGACGCTGGCAGGTCATCGGCGACCGCACCCAAAGTCCGATGGGCGCGGGCTATGCGCTGGAAAATCGGGTCGTGCTGGCGCGAGTGTTGCCCAGCCTGTTTCGAGATTCACACGTTCACCGCCTCGCCGGTTTCTTCCGCTCCCTGCGGCGCACGCTCGTCCAACATGCGCCGCGCCGCGCCGAGCCAGCGCGGGTGGTGATGCTCACGCCCGGGCCGCAAAACGAGGCGTATTTTGAGCACGCCTATCTCGCCAATTATCTCGGCTATACGCTGGTGCAGGGCGGAGATTTATCGGTGCGCGACGGGGCGCTGTGGCTGCGCACTCTCGGACGCCTCGAACGCATTGATACGGTGCTGCGGCAGGTCAATGACGTGTGGTGTGATCCGCTGGAACTGCGCGAGGATTCTTTGCTAGGCGTGCCCGGGCTGTTGCAAGCAGCGCGAGCGGGCAATCTCATTGTGGCGAATGCGCTCGGCTGCGGCATTCTCGAACATCCGGCATTGCCCGCCTTTTTGCCGCAGATTTGCCAGCATCTGCTGGGTGAAACCTTGCTGGTGCCAGATATTGCAACGTGGTGGTGCGGCGATCCGGCAGGGCTGGCGCTGGTGCGCGAGCAGTTTGAACAGTTGACGATCAAAGCGATTCCGCCAGTGCGCCAGCCGCTCGCCATCAGCGGCGAGCACGGGGAATTACTGCGCACGATTCCGGCGACGTACACGCCAGCAACGATGGAACCGGCAGCGCGAGCGGCGCTGTTGCAGGCGCTGCAAGCACATCCCGGCGGATATGTCGCGCAAGCGCGGATTGTGCCCTCCACTGCGCCAGCGTTCATCGGGCAGCGGCTCGAACCTCGCCCCAACGTGTTGCGCACGTTTTTAGTGGCGGAAGAAGACAGTTATGCCGTGATGCCCGGCGGTTTGGGGCGGGTGGCGCTGACGCCAGAGGCGACGCTGGTATCCAATCAGCTCGGCGGTTTGGGCAAAGATGTGTGGGTGCTGGCGTCGGAACCGGAGCGACAAGAGACGCTGTTGGTCAGCGCCGATGCGCAAAGTCCCGCCGTCGTGCAAGAAAGCGCGGTCTCCAGTCGCGTCGCCGATAACCTGTTTTGGATTGGGCGCTACGCCGAACGCGCTGAAGGATTGGTGCGGTTGCTGCGTATCACGATCTTCAAATTCTCCGAGCGCACGCAGCAACCGTTGCCGACGGCGCTGCGCTTGTTGCTGGAGGCGCTGACGAATCAAACCCAATCGTTCCCCGGCTTCATCGGCACCGGCGCAGAAGAACGGTTGCGCAATCCCATCCCCGAATTGCTCTCATTGATGACTGATCCCATGCGCAGCGGCGGTTTGCCACGCACGTTGGAGGCGCTCGGACAGGCGGCGTATTCGGTACGCGAGCGATTGTCAGCAGACACTTGGCGCATCATCAGCGACATCGAAGGCCGATTAGCCAATCTCACACAGAATTCCCCCACCCAGTTATCGCAGGCACTCGATGAGCTTGATCCGCTGGTCACGTCGCTGGTGGCGTTTTCGGGCTTGACGCAGGAAAACATGACCCACAACGAGGGTTGGCACTTTTTGGAAACCGGTCGCCGGTTGGAGCGCGGCAGCACCTTGGCGTGTCTGCTGCATTCAACGCTGGTGCCCATTGCGGGTGAAACCGATGAAAACTTGGTGATTGAGGCGGTGCTCGGCATCACCGATAGCTTGATCACCTATCGCCGCCGTTATCACGCCGGCACTCGCGTCGGCGCGTTATTGGATTTGGTGCTGCAAGATGAGGGCAATCCACGGGCGCTGGCGTATCAATTGGCGATGTTGGAGCGGTTGATTGGTGAATTGCCGCGTGGCGATTTAGCAAGTGGACGCACAGCGGCAGAAAAGCTGGTGCTGAAAAGTTTGACCGGCATCCGTTTGGTCGAAATCGATCAGTTGATTCAAACGCCGCCGACACCGTTGCGGCGGGTGGTGCTTGCCAAAACGCTCAGTGATTTGAGTAGCGACTTGGCGGCGATTTCTGACGCGATCACGGCGCAGTATTTCCGCCATGAAGAGCAGCCACACAGTCTGTTACGCCGCACGGGAACTCCAGGGTTATGAAATTTCGCGTCACCCATCTCACTCGCTACGAATACGCCGAACCGGTGTCGTTATGCCACAGCATCGCCCACCTCAAACCGCTGCGCACGCGCCGTCAACAGTGTTTATCCAGTCAACTCCGGGTTGATCCATGGCCGGCGGTGATGCGCGAGCGCGAGGATTTTTTTGGCAATCGTGTCAATTATTTTTCGATTCAACAGGCGCACAACGTGTTGGAAGTGACCGCCAGCAGTGAGCTGGAACTCACGCCGCTGGTGGTGCCAACGACTGATAAAACGCCCGCGTGGGAGCGCGTGGTGCAGCGGCTGTACGACCGTGGCGATGGGCTGATGACTGACGCTCGCATCTTCACCTTGCCCTCGCCGCAGGTGCCGCTGGATCGGGCGGCGCGGGAGTATGCGTTGGCATCATTTCCGCCGGGGCGACCGATTTTGACGGCGACGCAAGAGTTGATGGGGCGGATTTTTCGGGATTTTGACTACGATCCGCTGTCAACCACCATCGCTACTCCGGTGGCGGAGGTGATGCGGCAGCGGCGCGGGGTGTGTCAGGATTTTGCGCACGTCGCGCTGGCGGGACTGCGCGGATTGGGGCTGGCAGCGCGGTATGTGAGCGGCTATTTGGAAACGCTGCCACCGCCCGGACAGGTCAAATTGCAGGGGGCGGATGCGTCACATGCGTGGTTTGCAGTGTTAATTCCCGAATTGGGCTGGGTCGATTTTGATCCGACCAATAATCAGATTCCCAACGCGCAACATCTCACCACGGCGGTGGGGCGCGATTTTCAAGATGTGACGCCGTTGCGGGGGATTTTTTACGGCGGCGGCACCCACGAGCTGGTGGTGGCAGTGGATGTCAATCGGATGGTTGAGCGCACACTTTAAGCGCCAGCACACTCGCGCCACACGTCCAACAGCGCGGCGGCTTTGTCTAAAGTTTCTTGATATTCCGCTGCTGGATCGGAATCCATCACGATCCCGCCGCCCACTCCCAGCCGCGTCACCCCGTCGCCATGCACCAACGTCCGAATGATGATGTTGGTGTCCATCGCGCCATCCCAGCCGAGATAGCCCATCGCGCCGCAGTAAATACCGCGCCGCTGCGGTTCTAATTCCTCAATGATTTCCAGCGCCCGCAGCTTGGGCGCACCCGTGATCGAGCCGCCCGGCAAACTCGCTCGCAACACATCCAGCGCCGTGCGTCCAGGTGCCAGCCGTCCGGTCACGGTGCTGACCAGATGATGAACGCGAGCGTAGGGTTCCACTGCAAACAGTTGCGGCACTTGAATAGAGCCGGTCGCGCACACTCGCCCCAAATCGTTACGCAGCAAATCGACAATCATCACATTCTCGGCGCGATCTTTGGCGCTCATGCGCAAGTCTTGCGCTTGCTGCTGATCGCGCTGCGGGTCGGCGTGACGTGGGCGCGTGCCTTTGATTGGCTGAGTGGTCACAATACCTTGATTAACTTGTAAAAACCGCTCCGGCGATGAGCACAGCACCTGACAGTCTGACGGTGCGAAATAGGCGCTAAACGGTGCGGGATTACGCTGGCGCAGACGTTGATATGCCGTCCATGGCTCACCTGTTGCCGCGACGCTGAACTGGTGTGCGAGATTGACCTGATAACAATCACCTGCGAGCAGGTACTGTTTAATCCGAGCGACGGTCGCCAGATACCGTTCTGGAGTCAGATTGGACTGCACCGCGCCGCGCACCCGATACGGCGTGGGACATGCTGGCGCTGGGGTTGCCAAGACTGCGGCGACGGTGTGCAAACGTTGCGGTGAACTGGCCACCACTTGCGCCGTAGCGCGATGATGATCGACCACTAGCGCCCAGTCGTAGAGACCAATTGCCAGCTCCGGCAGTTGCGCCGCGTCGTGCGCCAGCGTGGGCAGCCGCAGCCAGCGTCGTGCCAAGTCATAGCCAAAATAGCCCATTGCGCCGCCGATGAATGGCAACTCAGTCGGATTGGGACGGGCAGGTCCGAGGATGTCAGCAAGTAATGTCAGGGGATCAGCGCGGGACTGCCGTGTGCCAGTGGGTGTCCAGATGTGGGTTATTGCGCCGCGAGTCGTCAGCGTGAGCACCGGATCGGCGCTCAAAATGTCATAGCGCCCTTGCTCGCTCAATGGATGACCACTGTCGAGAAAGATCGGCCAGCGTTGCGTCAACAGCGGTGCAAAGCGATTGGCGCTGTCGGGCAGATAAGGCAGCGAGTGGATGACAGGAACGCGCATCGGCGGTGGTTTATCCTTGAACAGTGAGGCGGTGGTTTGCGAAACAACGATAAAGCAGGTGAGTTTTATGAGCACACGCATCAAACATTCTTGGCTGGCTTGGGTGCTGCTGTGGTGTGGGTTGTTGGCAACTGTGTTGATGAGTCTTCAAGTCAAGCATGGAATTGAAATTGCCGCTCAACGCCATTTCATCTTTGATTGCGATCAGGTCGCGCTCAAGCTCCGCGAGCGCCTCAATGCGTATGCCCTGATTTTACGCGGCAGCGCGGGTTTATTTGCCGCATCAGGAGTCGTCACGCGCCAAGAGTGGCGGGACTATGTTGAAACGCTTCATGCAGATCAAAGTGTGCCCGGAGTGCAAGGTATCGGTTTCGCCCAACTCATTGCGCCAGATCAACTCGCCGCGCACATCGCCGCCGTGCGGGCGGAAGGTTTCCCTGACTACAGCGTGCGTCCAGCCGGGGAGCGCAGCGTGTATTCCTCCATTGTGTATCTGGAACCGTTCACCGACCGCAATCTCCGCGCCTTTGGCTATGACATGTTTTCTGAACCGGTGCGGCGGGCAGCAATGGAGCAGGCACGCGATACCGGCGAGGCAGCGTTGTCGGGCAAGGTGGTGCTGATGCAGGAAACCAGCGCCGATGTGCAAGCTGGGGCGCTGATGTATTTCCCCATTTATCGCCATCACGCGCCGCTTGATACACCCGCGCAACGCCGCGTTGCGTTGATCGGCTGGACTTACAGCCCTTATCGCTTGACCAATTTGATGATCGGCATCTTGGGGAACTGGACGCAACAGGCGCAACAAATCATCCATTTGAGTATTTATGACGGTCTGGACATCGTACCGGAGCAGTTGCTGTTTCGCAGTCCCACCACTGCACCCGCCCCCGCATGTTTCCATTATGAGCGGACGCTGGAGTTCAATGGACATCATTGGCGACTGGTGTTTACCCAGCCGCCGTGTGTGACGAATTTACGCAACGCATGGTTGACGCTGGCGCTCGGCATTGCGTTGAGTGTGCTGTTGTTTAGTTTGACGCTGTCTTTGCTGCGCACCCGCGCCGGCATTCGGATTGCGCACAAGTTGACGCAACAGTTGCAGCGCCGCGAGCAGGCACTGGCAGAAAGTGAATTCCGCTGGCGCTTTGCGGTGGAAAGTGCGGGCGATAGTTTGATGGATTGGAATCTCAACGATGGCACCGTGTTTTATTCCATGCAGTGGCAAGAGATGCTGTGCTTGAGCGTTGACATGCTGAACGGACGCTTTGGCGACTGGGAACAGCGCCTTCATCCCGACGACCGGACGCTGGTGTGGGAACGGCTGCAAGCGCACTTTCAACAGCCCAAGGTGCCGTTTATCTGTGAATATCGCATCGCCTGCCAAAATGACAGTTGGAAATGTCTGCTGGCGCGGGGCATGACCGTCAGCTACGACGGCAAAGGCAAACCGCAGCGGATGCTCATCATCCACACCGACATCACCGCGCAGCGTCAAGCCGCAGAAAAATTGCAACTGGCAGCCAGCGTGTTCATCCATGCGCGGGAAGGCATCATGGTCACCACAGCGGATGGCACCATCGTCGATGTCAATGATGCGTTTACCCACATCACCGGTTATCCACACGACGAAGTGATTGGACGCAACCCCCGTCTGCTCAAATCCGGGCATCAAACCGCCGAATTTTATGCCGCGATGTGGCGCACGTTGATTGCAGAAGGACAATGGGTTGGCGAACTGTGGAATCGCCGCAAAGATGGCGCGGTGTATGCGCAGATGCAGACCATCAGCGCCGTCCGCGATCCACAGGGCATCACCCAACATTACGTCTCGCTGTTTTCCGACATCACCGCCTTAAAAGAACAACAGCGCCAACTTGAACACATCGCGCACTATGACGCCCTCACCACACTGCCCAATCGTCTGTTATTGGCATCGCGCTTAGAACAAGCGATGGCGCAGGCACGCCGGCGACAACAGCAGTTGGCAGTGGTCTATCTCGACCTCGACGGCTTCAAAGCGGTGAATGACAACTACGGTCACGAAGCAGGCGATCACCTGTTACAAGCGGTGGCAATGCGGATGAAAAAATATCTGCGCGACAGCGACACATTAGCGCGGCTCGGTGGCGATGAATTTGTCGCCGTGTTGGTAGATTTGGAGCAGGACATCTGCGGCTTGCCGATGATCGAAAGGCTCCTGTGGGCAGCAGCGCAGCCGGTGGTCGTCGACGGCGCACAATTACAAGTCTCCGCCAGCATTGGTGCCACATTTTATCCACAAGCGCATGACATTGATGCCGATCATTTATTACGCCAAGCCGATCAAGCAATGTATCAAGCAAAATTGAGCGGCAAAAATCGTTATCACTGTTTTGGTTGCCAACTGCAATGCCATGTAAATTAACACCGCGTGTCAGTTAAATCATTCTTACTGCCAACACTTGTAAAACCAACTCACGTTATCTAAATTAACACCACATCATATTGTTCTTGTGTGTACAACGCTTCTGCTTGCAACCGAATTGGATGCCCAATAAACGCCTCTAATTCCGCTAAATATGCCGATTCTTCATCCAACATCCGATCCACCACTTCTTGTGATGCTAATACCAACAACGCCTCAACATCAAACTGTCGCGCCTCGCGCAAAATCTCTCGGAAAATTTCATAACAAGTCGTCTCCGCAGTTTTAATTGAACCACGTCCACCACAACACGGGCACGGCTCACACAACACATGCTCCAAAGATTCTCGCGTGCGCTTGCGCGTCATTTCCACCAAACCCAAAGACGACACCTCAGTAATATGCGTTTTCGCATGATCTCGCGCCAAACATTTTTCCAAAGCCCGCAACACCTGCCGTTTATGCTCCTCTTCACTCATATCAATAAAATCAATAATAATAATCCCACCTAAATTGCGCAACCGCAATTGCCGACAAATCGCCTGCGCCGCTTCCAAATTGGTCTTAAAAATCGTTTCCTCTAAATTACGATGTCCCACAAAAGCACCAGTATTAATATCAATTGTCGTCATCGCTTCCGTTTGATCAATCACTAAATGTCCACCAGATTTCAAACTCACTTTACGCAACAAAGCCTTTTTAATTTCCTCCTCGATACCATACAAATCAAATAACGGTCGCTCACCTTGATAATGATCAATACGCTCTTGAATCTCTGGAATATAATTCGCTGCAAACGGCAGCGCCTGTTCAAACATCGCCCGTGAATCAATCCGAATCCGTTCCACTTCCGGCGTTACTAAATCCCGCAAGGCCCGCAACGCCAACGGTAAATCATCATGAATCAAACCAATTGAACTGGTTTGCACACAACGACGTTTTACCCCATTCCAGAGCTTGATTAAAAAATCCATATCTTTTACCAACACATCCTCACTCACACCTTCCGCCGCCGTGCGCCCAATAAAACTTCCTTCCCCGGGATGCGCTTCAACATATCGCTGCAAAATATCACGCAACCGCCGCCGTTCTTCATCATCATCAATTTTTTGCGACACACCCGTCGTCGTTAATGCCGGCATACACACTAAATAGCGTGACGCAATAGAAATGTTAGTTGTCAACCGCGCTCCTTTCGTACCCAGCGGGTCTTTCACCACCTGCACCACCACTAAATCACCTTCGTGAACCAACTCATAAATATGCTCAGGTCGCGTATCACCACCAAGAGTGCCAAAAATATCAGAAGCATGGAGAAAAGCCGCACGCTCTAAACCGATGTCAACAAATGCCGCCTGCATTCCCGGCAACACCCGACACACCAATCCTTTATAAATGTTACCCACCAAACCAGCGCGATCAGCGCGTTCGATGATAATTTCCTGCACCACGCCGTTTTCCACCACTGCCACACGAGTTTCTGGTGGAGTAACGTTAATCAGGATTTCTTCGCTCACAACAATTTTAATCTCTTAATAATTCTCATGTCATTGCCGCGCCATATCACTTTCAATCTCCCCCAATTAAAGTATCGAGCAGAGTGGTTGCTTTTGTAAATTGATATAACTCTAAATGCGTTATTAATGCCATAAATACTGGTGCTGGCAATGCCGCTTTCAACTGCTCCCGCACCTCCCAGATGACATCCTCAACTGTTGGATCATGCTCATTAGTATAATTGCGTAAAGTGATTAAAATGGCTTTAATGACAGAATCATTCACTGCTTCAATAGTCAATGTCGATGGCTGGGGTGGCAGCAACGTTTCCATTGCTAATGCTGGCTCTTGTACCGTCGCATCGGTTAATGCTGCTACTGTAAACCAAATATCAAAATAAAATGTACTGCCTTGCCCTAATTCACTCTGCGCTCCAATTGTTCCTTCCATCATTTCCACGAGATGCCGACAAATCGCCAACCCTAATCCTGTCCCGCCATAATGGCGCGTAATCGAACTATCTGCTTGCGTAAACCGCTCAAATAAAAATGCAATTTGCTCTTTGCTCAAGCCAATTCCCGTATCCGTCACAGAAAACTCAAGTTGTACTCGCTCGGCCGTGCGCGTGACTAAGCGTACACTAATTTCAATAGCACCACTCGCAGTAAATTTCACAGCATTAGCCGCAAGGTTAATGAGTATCTGCGCCACCCGCAACGGATCGCCAATCAACATCCGTGGCACATCTGCAGCACATAAAACCCGCATCGCTAAACCTTTATGCGCAGCAGCATGTCCAATCACATCAATGACGTTATTGATCGTCTCATCTAAATGAAAATTAACTTGTTCTAACTGCAAACAACCTGCTTCAATTTTAGAAAAATCCAACAAATCATTTAGCAATTTTAAAAGCGATTTTGATGCAGCATCTGCTTTACTAAGATATTCACGTTGCTTAAAATTAAGATCAGTTTCTAAGCAAAAATAAATCATACTCAAAATCGCATTCATCGGCGTGCGAATTTCATGGCTCATATTCGCTAAAAATTCGCTTTTCACCCGATTTGCATGTTCAGCTTGTTCTTGCGCTTGGCGCATTTTTGTAACCGCTAAACGCTGCTCTGTTAAATCAACAAACACCACTAAATAACGTTCTCCTAAAATGGTTGCATGAATTTGCAACGTGCGTACAACAGCATCACGACAAGTCACATGCACTTCTATCGGCTCAATGTTGTCGCCATATTGACTCGCTTTTTCGAGACGATTTTGCCAGTGTGTTTGCACTTCTAAGCGATAGTCGGGATCACAATAAGCCAATAACCACCAATGCGCAACATCAGGTATTTCTTCAATAGAATAACCGATCAACTCTGAAAACCGTTGATTCACCATTAACACCCGCTGTTCCTTGCCTTCAGCAACAAGCATCGCTATTGGCGAATGCTCAATCAAAGTTTGCATTTCTTTTTTTGTTTTCCGCAATAACAACTCACTACAAATTAAAACTTGTTCTGCCACTTGTCGTTTTTTTATTTCCCGACTGAGCTTCCAATTCCAGTATAAAATCACTAACAAAATGATTGACGTAATACTTAACAACTGCCATAACAGCGTATAATCGGATTTTGCGATTGATGATGTATGTAACCAACGATTTTGAATTCGATCACGTTCTTCTTTAGGAATCGCTGCAATCGCTTTCTGTAAAATACGCGATAAAGGTAACCAGTCCTGCCGAATCGCCATTCCCAAGGTCATTTCATAAGGCGTAATTCCTGCCACACGGATATTAGTCATACGTTCACTTCCAATAAAATAACTGGTTGTGATAAGACTATCAACAAAAGCATCTACTTTGCCAGCAATGAGTGCTTGCAATGCAGCATACATATCTGGAAAAGTGAATAATTGAAACTCAGGATGATCCTGCTGTAACCAATCTGCAATTGCATATTTTTCAACCACTGCTACACGTTTACCACTCAGGTTATCAAGATTGCCATAAAAAGGCGACTTTAAAAGCGCAAAAATAGCTACCGGAAAATTGAGATATGGCGGAGTAAAATGAAAATACTTTAATCGTTCTTCGGTTTGTGCAATTCCCGGAATTAAATCAATTTTACCTCGCTTTAGTAAATTAAGCCCTTCAGTCCAATTTTTACTGATAACCGCTTTAAACTGCAAACCCGTCAATGCAGTAATGTGTTCTAGATAATCGACACTAATCCCAGTTGCTTGATGCTCACTGTCTAATAATTGAATAGGTGCTAAATCAGCATTAACACTATAATGAATGATTGGGTGCGCTATCACCCAGTTGCTTTCATCTAAACTTAATTTAATATAGTTTTTTGTTGCAGGTTGGGCAATAACCATCCATTTTGCTAAAATGTCTTCGATAGTTTGCGGAGGAATCGCTGCTAAAGCCTTATTGATAATGCTTTGTAACTCAGGATAACGGCGCTGAACAGAGTAACAAAGTTCTACCTCACTATTGGGCACCGGAAAAGCAATATCGATATTTGGAATGAGTTGTTTGCGCACTGCGGGTAAAAACGCAATTCCAGAAACGATAGCATCTAACTGACCACTGAGTAACTGAGCAATAATAACTGGATAATCATCTTCAACCACTTGAATGTTTGGCCACAACGCCAACAATTTTTTATCAGCTAAATTATTACGCAAAATGCCAACTTTTTTTCCATCCAAATCAGACATAGAATGCAATCGTGATGCAGAACTATTGAGAGTAAACATATAACGCGATACATGATAAATACTATTCGTAAATAAAAATTGTGCTGCGCGTTCTGGATGAGCAACGGATACTGCCAATCCATCTAATTCACCACGTTCTGCTTGTGCGACTATTTCTGCCCAATTTCCTAACTGTAAGCGGATATTTGCGCCAGTGAGTGCGTTAATATGAGCAATAACATCAGGCTCAATGCCAATTACTTTGTTTTCAGCGGTCAGTTGCACACTGGGCCACCATTGGCGATCAGCGCCCAGTACGATATTAGGATGTGCGACTAACCACGCTCGCTCTTCCAGTGTTAAAACAACTTTTGAAGAAATCAGTGTTGATTGAGTAGGAATATCATTTAACCAGCGATTGCGCATTTGTGACTGTTCATCAGGTCTAATGCTCGCTAATGCCGCATTGAGTATTGCTGTCAATTCTGGCCAATCTTTACGAATTGCACAAGAAACGCTGGTGCGACTATTTTCTAAAACGCCGTTAATTTTAATTCCAGAATATCCATTTGCTTTACGCCACCAATCCAAACTAATATCTGCAAGCAGCACATCAACTTGACCATTCGTTAATGCTGCCGCGAGTTCAGCATTTGTTTCTAGTTCAATGTTATTGAGATTAGGATGCGCAGCTAATAACTGCTTTATGCGTTTGTTTCCTTTTAAAAATCCAATCCGACGTCCTGAAAGCGATACTAAATTTGTGCCAAGAAATTCTGTTTCAGTTCGAGTAAATAAATAAGTAAAAATGTGCATGTGCGGCGTGGTAAAATCAAAATATTGATTCCACAATGCGTTGGGAGATGCTACTGCTAAACCATCAATATCATGGCGGATTGCTTGTTCACCAATACGCTGCCATGAAGAATCCACTTTTAAGCGAATGTTGGTGCCAAGACGTTGGTTAATCAGCGTAAGATAATCAACAACCCATCCAGATTCTTGACCATTCTCGTCCCAAATAAACGCGGGTGGAAACTGATCAGAAATACCTAAAGTGATATTAGGATGAGCGTCTAACCATGCTTGCTGTTGTGGTGTCAGTGAAAGGCGAGGGAATTGAGGACTGGATGGCGGTAAAGAAAAAATAGATTGTTTTAATGCGTTTAAATCGCCACTCTCACCAGATTCTAATAGCGCATTTGCTGCTAATTCTAGTCGCGGGAGTGATATTGAACCAATTGGTTGTAACGCTGGAATCATCAATTGTCTAATTTTTGCTGCTTCATAGCGGAGTGCTTCGCGGCCTTTACGTTGTGGATATTGTTGTAAAATCAGTTCAATGATTTCTTCAGTGTGATCCAGTGCATAGCGCCACCCTAAATTAGTCGCTTCAATAAAAGCACGAGTACGTTCGGGATGCGTTGTACTTTCAGTCGTCGAAGTAAATAAATAATGGTCGCCAAAGCCAAGAAGATAACTATTTAGTTCAATAATATGATACGGAATTCCGCGTTGTTCCAATTCAAAGGGCTGGTTACTAATAAACGCGGTCATCGCATCAACTTCACCACGAATAAAAGCACCCACTTCAAAACTGTGTGGGATAATAGTCAAATTTTTACCAGGGATTAGACCTGATTCGTGTAATGCCACTGCCAACAATGGCGATTGTAAATCTGCTTCCGTTGCCATCAATCGTTTGCCATGCAGATCATCTAGCGTGTGAATTCCAGCATGACCTAATAAAACTAATGGCGGTTTTTTAAAGTAATTTGCCATTAACACAACGGGTTGTTTGGCTAAACTCCAACTTAAGAAACTTCCATTTGCTAAACCATAGGTTGCGCGTCCAGACAACACTTCATCACGAATATCTTTATCAGCTTCATATTCGCGTATTTCTACTTTTAGCCCGCGTTGCTGATAAAATCCTTTTTTAAGTGCAGCATAAAAACCGGCAAATTCAAACTGGTGTTTCCATACGAGTTGCAGCGACACCGGTGTTAATTTCGGTGTGGATTGTTGTGTGTTAATAGCAAGTGCTAAAGGACTAAACCCAAACAATCCTAGCCATAGCCAGTATCTGGGTTGTTTTAATAAAGCCCACACTAAATTAAAAACGATAGAATGGTTCATGTTATCTAAACGGTAGGAATTTTGAGCCACACTCGGGTTTTTTGCTCAACATCAGAAGTGTCCATTCCAATCTCAAAACCCATCACATCTGCCATCAATTTGGCTGAATATGTGCCTAAACCAGTGCCGCCACGCTTGCCATAAGTTTTATATTTTTGAAAGAAATCAGCACGAATATCCATTGGTACCGTTCCAGAGTTACAAATAGACAGTAATAGTGGATTGTTTCCTTTGAGTTCAATCTGAATACTGCTAACTGCTGGTGCAGCTTCAATTGCATTTAAAAGCAAGTTTGAAAGCATGGAAAATAGCAAACGTTCTTCAGCAGTAACGCGCAAGCTTGCATCTGAATCTGGATAAGCGCCATTGACGCTTATTTGAATATTCACCTGTTTACGTTGAATGGCATTATCGAAGGTATGAAGCAGGCGTTTAAATAACGATAGAAGATTAAAGGCTTCTGGTTGGTATTGATAACGACCAGTCTCAATCTTAAATAAGTCAAGCGATAAATCAATCATATCTAGCATATTGGTGCCTGATTCTTGAATTAATCCTATCAGTTCGCGCTGACTTGGAGTTAAATTGTCATCAAGATTTAACACCTGCGGTATTCCGATGATAGCATTCAGTGGTGATTTAAGATCATGGCGCATAATTTGTTCAACATCTTGTTTAATTCGTTCCAGTTTTTTGCGTTCGTTAATATCCTCTTTTACGGCAACATAGTTGGCAACCAGACCATTGGCATCAATGATGGGTGAAATGGCGGCTGATTCCCAAAATAGTTCTCCATTTTTGCGACGGTTGACTATATCACCGCGCCAAGTTTGACCGCTAATCAAGGTGTTCCACATTTGTTCATAAAATCTGTCGTCATGTTCACCAGATTTCAATAGACGCGGATTTTGGCCTATGATCTCTTCCTTGCTGTAACCTGTCACCATAGCAAAGTATGGGTTAACATATAAAACAGTTCCTATTGCATCTGAGATGACAATAGATACTGATGCCTGCTCCACAGCTTGTACTAAAGTGCGTAATTTAGCATCCTGTGCTTTTTTTGCAGTCATTTCAAAAGCGATGCCTTCTACAACATGCGTGCCAGTGGCAGACTCTTGGATAAGATACTCATGCACCATAAAATAACGCAATTCTCCATCCTTATGATGATAAGCGATTTCAAAATCAGCAATCATTTTTTCACCAGCTAACAATTGTTGCTCTTCGGTGTGAATACGCGCTAATGATTCTGCTGTCCATGCAACGAGAGTAATCCAGTTTTTACCAAGTAATTGTGCTGGCAATATCTGCGTATCTAAAAGTTGAACACCATCGCTACAATATAACAATTCTCCTTGTGCAGAATGACTAAAAAAGATGATTTGATCTTTTAAGCGAGTGGTTAAACGATCAAAACGTGCTTGACTGTCGCGCAAGGCAGTTTCAGCACGCTCGCGCCGTATAATTTCATGGGCTAAATGTTCTGCATACGCGGCATGTTCATCACGTTGGCGCGTCATTTTAATGACTTGTTCAACTTGAACGTTGAGTTGATGATGAGTGTGTTGTAACAATGCGGCTAGTGCTAATTGGGCGCGTACTCGCGCTAATAAGAGTAGAGGTTGTATTGGTTTAGTGACATAATCAACTGCCCCTACCGCAAAGCCGCGTACTTCATCTGTATCCGCTGTGCGGGCGGTGAGAAAAATAACTGGAATCTGTTGGCTAGTGGGATTCGCTTTTAACCGTTCGCATACTTCATAACCATCCATTTCTGGCATCATAATGTCTAATAAAATTAAATCTGGTGCCGGAGTCGCCAACGCAAGGGTGATGGCTTCTCTTCCATTCGTTGCTGCACGAATTCGATAATAGGGTTTGAGAATGTTTGATAGTACGCTAAGATTCTCAACATGATCGTCAACAATTAAAATTGATTGCGTTTTTGCGTTAAGCATGGCTCTAAATGCTCTGTGGTAGTGTGGCAGTCAGTTGGTGCGCTATGGCACAATGTACCGAATACCGAAAAAAATACAAGGTTACTGTTGTTTAAGCGTACATAATGAAGTTGAATCTAACGAACAACTAAATCAATCGCTTGCGGTTTCAATCCTATTATTTCTAAAGCAGGTCAAATAATGTCTTCTCGCTTTCCGTCTTTGCAGCAATTATTACAAGAACTCATTGCTACGCCATCAGTCAGTAGTGTTAATCCGGCATTGGATCAAAGTAATCGTCCGTTGCTTGCGTTGTTAATGACATGGCTGGAGGCGGCGGGATTTGAGCTTGAACTGCTGCCAGTGCCTGATCATGCCAATAAATTCAATCTTTTAGCAACGCTCGGCAGCGGTAGCGATGGGCTAGTGTTGGCGGGTCACACCGATACGGTTCCATTTGATGCGGCGCGATGGACGTATCCGCCGTTGGCGCTGACGGAGGCAAATGGGCGCTATTACGGGCTGGGAACCTCTGATATGAAAGGGTTTTTTGCTTTGGCACTGGAGGCAGCTCGCGGGTTGACAGCGGCGCAGTTACGCGCTCCATTGCTGATTTTAGCGACCGCTGATGAGGAATCGGCGATGCACGGGGCGCGAGCATTGGCGGCGGCGGGACGGCAGTTTGGGCGTTATGCGTTGATTGGCGAGCCGACAAATCTGCGTCCGGTGCGGCTGCACAAGGGCGTGATGGCAGAAGCGGTGCGGTTGCTTGGGCGCAGCGGTCATGCCAGCGATCCGCGCTTGGGCAACAGTGCGCTGGATGGAATGCAGGCGGTGTTGACGGCGTTGTTGGCATGGCGCGAAGAATTGCAGCAAAAACATCATCATCCGGCATTTGCGGTGCCGTATCCGACGCTCAATTGTGGCTACATTCACGGCGGCGATAATCCGAACCGCATTTGTGGCGAGTGCGTGCTGCATGTCGATGTGCGGGTCTTGCCGGGACTTGATCCCGTTGATTTACGGTCAGAATTGGCGCAGCGGGTGGCGGCAGTTGCTGAGAAGCGCGGTTTGCAATGGTCGGTAACGCCGTTATTTGCGGCGATCCCGCCGGCGGAAACGGCTGCGGATTCGGTGTTGGTGCAGGCGTGTGAACGTTTGACGGGAGTTGCGGCGGAGGCGGTGAATTTTGGTACCGAAGCGCCATTTTTTAATCAATTGGGCATGGACACGGTAATTCTTGGCCCCGGTGATATTGCACAAGCGCATCAGCCGGATGAATATTTGGCGCTGGAACGTATTCCGCCGATGTTAGATATTTTGGGCGGGTTAATTCGCCAATTTTGTCTTAAATAATGCGTTTTCAAGTAGGAGTGACGCAGTTGCGATATAAACTATTGTTTTAGTTGTCAGTGATAACTGTGTTTTTTACTGACAACCGCCAACTGACAACTTTTTGTAAATGCGTCACTCCTATCAATGATCGCGCCTGCTTCAGGCCGTTAAATTGTTGATATACCAATCCATCGCTTCAACTAAACCTGCACCAATCCGATGGCTAGGAACATAACCAAGCAAGTTCTGTGCTTTAGAAATATCTGCTAATGAATGTCGCACATCTCCCGCCCGAAAATCCTGATAATTCGCTTTATAGTCCAGCAAATGTGGAAAGCGCGGCGTTAATGCCGTCCGAATGGCAGTAAATAAATCATTCAACGTCGTGCGATCACCCACAGCGACGTTATAAATCTGATTTAACGCTTCTGCTTGTGTCGCCGTCGCCGCTAATATATTGGCTTGCACCGTGTTAGCGATATAACAAAAATCGCGGCTCGTTTCACCATCACCGTTAATCCACAGCGGCTCGTTATGAATCATCGCCGCCGTCCATTTTGGAATCACTGCTGCGTATGCGCCATTGGGGTCTTGTCGTGCTCCAAAGATATTAAAATAGCGCAGCCCAATCGTTTGAAAACCATACGCCCGCGCAAATACGTCGGCATATTGTTCATTCACTAATTTGGTGACGGCATACGGTGATAATGGTTTGCCAATTTCATCTTCCACTTTGGGTAAACCGGGATGATCGCCATAAGTCGAACTGGATGCGGCATACACAAAGCACTGCACCCGTGCATCACGCGCAGCCACTAGCATGTTGAGAAAACCATCAATGTTGGCGGCATTGGTGCCGATGGGGTCTTCTAGCGAGCGTGGCACCGAGCCGAGCGCGGCGTGATGGAGCACATAATCCACGCCCAAACAGGCGTTGTGACAGTCGTCGAGGCGGCAAATGTCGCCAACGATCAGGCGAAACCGCATCCATTGCGTCGGCGTTACGGACTGCTGCACTTGATCAAGATTGTGGCGATAGCCGGTGGCAAAGTTGTCCAGTCCGATGACACTTTGATCGAGCTTTAATAATGTTTCCAGCAGGTTAGAACCAATAAAACCCGCCACTCCAGTCACTAGCCAAGTGCGCGGGGTGGCAACCAATTCAGCACAACGTTGGGAGTACATATTCATCATCAATTGAATTCCACTAGTTACTGTTTGAGCAGTATCGCATCAATCACGGCTGACTTTTTCTTTCCCACTCCGACGCAATTGCAACCGCATTACATCGCGCTGTTGCCGCTATTGCGCCCATTGATAGTTGATTACCCATCATGTCATCGCAGCTCTTTTTTGCCTCCGCCCCCAAACATTTAGGCAGTTTGCTTGCTGAGGAATTTATCCGCCTCGGAATGCGCGACGCCGTTGAAACTCGCGGCGGCGCACGGTTTTCTGGCAGTTTAGAAGACGGCTATCGCGCCTGTCTGTGGTCGCGCATCGCCAACCGCATTTTATTACCACTCGGACATTTTCCAGTTGAAAGTCCCGAGGCGCTGTATCACGCCGCCGCCAGCATCGACTGGCATGAGCATTTAACGCCAGATCACACCTTTGCGATTCAGTTCGACGGCGCACTTGACGGCATCAACCATCCCCATTTCGCCGTGCTGCGGGTGAAAGACGCCATCGCCGATCACTTTACGCAGCGCTGCGGACAACGTCCCAACGTCGATGCCGAGCAGCCTGATTTACAAATTCACGTTTACGCCTATCAAGGAATGGCGAGTTTTAGTCTCGATTTATCAGGCACTTCGCTGCATCTGCGCGGCTACCGCGACACCGGCACGGCAGCACCGCTAAAAGAAAATCTCGCCGCTGCGCTGCTGCTCCGTGCCGGCTGGCTGGAGATCGCGGCTGACGGTGGCGCGTTGCTTGATCCGATGTGTGGCTCCGGCACCTTGGTGATTGAAGGGGCGCTGATCGCAGCGGACATCGCGCCCGGTTTGCTGCGCGAACGCTTCGGTTTTCATGGCTGGCTGCAACACGATCAAACGCTGTGGCAGCGGCTGCTGGCGGAGGCGCACATCCGCCGCGCTGCCGGACTGCAACGGCTCGGTGCTCTGCGCGGCTACGATCAAAATCCCAACGCAATTCGCGCTGCGCTGCACCATTTGGAACGCGCCGGGCTGACGGGATACGCGCATTTTGAACGGCGCGAGCTGGCGGACTGTTATCCGGGGCGCGTGGAAGATGAAGGGCTGGTGCTGGTCAATCCGCCGTATGGCGAGCGCCTCGGCGAGGTTGACGAATTGCCCGCGTTGTATGCCCGCCTCGGCGCAGTGTTGAAAGAACGCTTTGTCGGTTGGCGAGCGGCGCTGTTCACCGGCAGCCCGGAGTTGGGCAAAACGATGGGACTGCGGGCGCTCAAAATGCACACGCTGTTTAACGGTCCCATCGAATGTCGCCTGCTCCATTTCAAGGTTGAACCGCACTATTTCGTCAGTCACCAGCCGCGTCCGTTGCCAGCAGAAGCGCGGAGTGCTGGCGCGGAAATGTTGAGCAATCGCCTGCTCAAAAACCGCAAAGCACTGCGTAAATGGCAGCGCGAGGCGCAGATTGAGTGCGTGCGGATTTATGACGCCGATCTGCCCGAATACGCGCTGGCGGTGGACGTGTACGGCAACGGCAGTGAGCAATGGGTGCAGGTGCAGGAATACGCCGCGCCTGCGACGGTTGATCCCAAAAAAGCGCGGCAGCGGCTGCGCGAAGCGTTGGGCTTGATTCCCGAAGTGCTGGGTGTACCGGCAGCGCAGGTCTATTTCAAAGTGCGCCAGCAACAAAAAGGCACGAGCCAATATGAACGGCTGGCTGAAACGCGCCATTTTCACGAAGTTGTCGAAGCGGGGCACCGTTTTCTGGTCAACTTTGAAGATTATCTCGACACCGGGCTGTTTTTAGATCACCGCGACGTACGCGGGCTGGTGGGGCGCTTGGCGGCTGGCAAACGTTTTCTCAATCTTTTTGCCTATACCGGCACTGCAACTGTTTATGCCGCTGCGGCTGGCGCAATTGCCAGCACGACGGTTGATTTATCCAACACCTATTTAGATTGGGCGCAAAACAATTTCCTCTTAAATGATCTTGATTTGAATCAGCACGAATTAGTGCAAGCCGATTGTTTACGCTGGATTGATCACGCCGTTGGCCGCCGGTTTTATGACGTGATTTTTTTAGACCCGCCAAGTTTTTCCACCTCCAAACGAATGCAGCGCACGCTCGATATTCAACGCGATCATGTGTTGTTGATTCAAGCGGTGCTGCGGTTATTGGCACCGGAAGGCGTGTTGATTTTTTCTAACAACTTGCGGCGTTTTAAGATGGATGTCGAAGCGTTAGAGGGTTTAGCGATTGAAGACTTGAGCGCCGCAACATTGCCGCGAGATTTTGCGCGAAATCCTCGGATTCATCATTGTTGGAAAATTTATCAACGCACTGCGTAAACCGTGCTTTTGTAATAGCAGCTTGAATGTCGATTAAAAACCGCTGGCTGCATGTCATCAATGCTGGCGCAGCAATTTTGCTCGCCAGTTTTTAATGGATGAAAAAGTGTTTTGTTACGCAAAAAAGATGAATTATAGTTCATCATGGTTTAATGGTTTACAGAAATGGAGACTAAAAACATGCAAGATGAAGATATTGTGCGGTTTCTCGACTTATCAATTGATACGCGTACTGATGAGTATTTGCGGCGGTTATCAACGCATACGGCGCATGTTGATAAGTATTTGCAGGAACTTAATGAACGTTTTGAGCGATTTGAAAAGGAGTTGCGGCAACAGACGATACAAATTAAACGAATTGATAAGATGCTTTTTTACAACCAGCCGCTTATCGGTGATCGTTATCGTGATTTAGGCGATGGAGTGGCGTTAGATACGCAAACCAATTTGCAATGGATGCGCTGTGCTCTGGGGCAGACTTGGAATGGTCAAACTTGTGTTGGCGAGGCTAAACAATTTAATTGGAATGATGCCATTAAGATTGCTAAAGAAACGCGCTATGCTGGATATACAGATTGGCGTTTACCGACGATTGATGAATTAAAAACGCTGATCGTTACAGGTCAAAAACCAACGATTAACCAGCAGGCTTTTCCGAATACGCTGAGTGCATGGTTTTGGTCCGGTTCTCCGAATGCCAGCTACTCGGGCAGCGCGTGGGGCGTGCATTTCGGCTATGGCTACGCCGACAGCAGCAATCGGAGCAACGACTACCACGTTCGCCTCGTCCGCGGTGGACAGTGATTTTGATCCTTTTGATTGTTTAATGATTGTAATTCAATTGATGTGATTACCTAATCGTTTGAATTTCCGATTAAAACGACCATCGTCACCGCCTACTTTGATGAAGAGGTGAAAATTGATGAAACTCGAACTTGATCCCATTGCAGATGCAGCCTATTTCGAGATTTTCCCGGCAGGGGTGGCAAGCACCAAAGAAATTGAGCCGGGCATTCTCGCCGACTATGATGTCGATGGACGTTTAATTGGTCTTGAAATTCTCTCAGTGAGTCAGCAAACCAAGTTGCCAGTATTGGATAAAGTCGCATGATATATGCGGCACAACGGAGACAATTGATGAATACCACCACAACAACTATGCAACCCAATCAATTGGATTACGATCACACAAAATATGTGTAAAGCCACATTGATCTTGAATACCCGTATCGACTATCCGAATGGCGTTATTGTTGTGCAGCGGATTCATCAACTTGCCATTACTAGCGAACACGCACCACATGGCTATATTTATCAATTGCATTGTGGCACTCGTGCCGGTGTAACGCTAATTCGTTTCGATAACGAAACTGGCAAAGGCGATCACATCCATGAAGGCAATGCGCAGCGACCTTATATCTTTAGCACCTTGACCCAATTACTAAATGATTTTGCTGCTGCAATTCGTCCTCACATCGGAGCTTAAAACATGCCAAAAGCAATCATTACAAACTTTAGTCAAGCAGAAATGATGACGCGGACACTTGATATTGCCCGCCGTGCTGATGCTGGTGAATCCATACCAGAAACGGACTATATTTTGAATTATCTTGATCCGCTCGATGCGTATCGTGCAATCACACCTGAACGATTTGTTTTATTGCAAACGCTCCAGCAACTTGGAACCGTGCGCATTCAGCAATTAGCACAAAAATTGCAGCGTGACTATCCTGCTGTTCAAGCGGATATTACGGCATTATTGGCACTTGATTTAATCGCACAGACGCCAGAAGGCGTAGCAATTCCTTGGGATGCAATTGAATGGCGCTTAACAACAATCGCTCAGGCAGCTTGAACTTACTAGGAGTTACGCAGTTGACCAAAAATAGCTTTAGAATATAGTCGATCCAC
>DYNM01000071.1 GCA_020721065.1 Thiocystis violascens
AGGAGGGGATTTATCCCCGACACTATCCTCACATGCGGCTCAAACCTGTCTTGTTTGGCGTGGTTGCGCCGAAGGCAAGGTCATTGTTCGTGTGAAGCTGTTGTCGGGGATAAATCCCCTCCTACAAAAACATGCTCAAGCACACGGGCACTTGAAGCACGGCATGATGTTGTGACGATAGCATCTGGTTTTGAGTTAAATTTTGCGCATAAAAAAACCCCGCTGAAGCGGGGTGCGTACCTATCGACATTTAACGCCTGTTGGAATCAACCAATCAGGAAGTCTTCCTGCTTCGCGCCCTGGGCGATGGCATCGCGCATCCAAACAGGCTTTTGACCGCGTCCTGTCCAGGTGTTGCCGTGCGCATCGCGATATTTAGGTGCGACTTTAGCCGTGGTTTTCGTGCCTGTAGCCGCGCTGCGTTTGGCTGTTTTATCCAAGCCCAGTAATTCATTCACGCTGATCCCCAGCGCAGCCGCAGTTTGCTCAACCTGCTTGCGCAGGACATCGGCAGTTTCGGCTTTTTTGTGGCGAATAGTCGCCTCGGAGCGAGTAATTAAGGCAGCGAGTTGTTCAATGGAATAGGCGTTTAAGTCGAGTGTTTCAATGTTCATGAAGTTTCCCCTAAGTTTAAATACTCAAGCGTGATTGTTGAGGCGGGTAAAGTCTAAATCAGCTTGAGTGCAAATAAAAGACATTTGAAAAAAATAGTTATTTAATGTGGTATCGGTCAAACAGCCATGCCGAGGATTCAATCTGGCTTTCAATTCGATTGAGCATGGTTTGAATCACACCATCGCTTAGGCGAAGTTTTTCGCGCTCCATCCATGTCTTGATTTCGCTTTCGTGGATGCCCTGAATACGCGCGCAGGTAAATAGCTGGGATAAGGCCATGCGTGTGATACGCGCGTGCTGCGCCATATCGTCAGGCTTTTCCATATTTTGGGTGCTCTCAATACTCGCCCAAATGGCAGCAGCCAAAAGCGTCGCATCGGGATCGGTTTTTTGCTCTTCACGCATATATAACCATGCGTGGGCGTTGATTAAGCCTTCAATGTTTTGCGTTACCGCAAGCATTAGCCACGCGGCTTGCCACATGGTTTCGCGTTGCTCCTGGCTGCGAGCCATTCTAAATAAAGTCTGGGCAAGCTCTTTGAGCATGCCAGCTTCAGCCAATACGCCCACAGCCTCGCGGCGCAGATTATTTTCCAACTCGGTGTTTTCGCCTTCACGCGCAAGGTCGGCCAGTTGAAGCAGGGCGCGTGCGGCGTGTTCAAAATAGGTATTGCCCATTGCGGGCGCACGCGCAACGCTTAAAACGTCCATCCAGTGTTCACTCGCCTGGATCGCGTCACCCAACTCATGCGCCAATGTGGCGAGCTGGGTTTTAACGCGAATATAGCCTTCCTTTTCCTGCTGAGTTTGCAGTAATTCTGCGGCACGCTCCAGGTTTTGGATGGCGCGTAAATGC
Source organism: Thiocystis violascens (assembly GCA_020721065.1). Classification (GTDB taxonomy): domain Bacteria; phylum Pseudomonadota; class Gammaproteobacteria; order Chromatiales; family Chromatiaceae; genus Chromatium; species Chromatium violascens_A. The sequence goes on from DYNM01000071.1 coordinate 1,472, forward strand.
TGATTTTGGCTCTGCTGGATTTGCGCAAGGTGCTCAAGCATATCGCTGCGCATCTCGCTAGTTTGGGCATCCGCCGCTTCACCAAGGTGTTTCAAGGCCTGTTCAAGATGCGTCATGGCCTTCTTGCTCTCGCCAAGCGCATGTTCGCTCAAGGCGAGTGTGTGCAGTAACGCGGCATCTGCGCCAATCTGTAGCGCCTGTTCGGCAATGTCCCGCGCTTCGGCA
>DYNM01000072.1 GCA_020721065.1 Thiocystis violascens
TATTAACGGCATCATTAAAAGCATCGTTTTTGGGGTGGTGGCGGTGTGGATTGCCCTGTTTGAGGGCTATGATTGCCTGCCGACGGCTGAAGGGGTGAGCCGGGCAACGACACGTACCGTGGTGAATACCTCGCTTGCGGTATTGGGCTTGGATTTTATTCTGACCGCGCTGATGTTTAACGTATAAACCATCATGGCCAAGAGGTTTTAAGTGCAAGAAAATAATATGCGTGATATTTGGGTCGGGCTGTTTGTCGTACTTGGTGTGGCGGCGCTGACCTTGTTGTCGTTAAACGTGAGTAATTTATTGAGCTTGCCTTCAGGCAAGGGTTATATTGTGAGCGCAGAGTTCGATAATATTGGTGGCCTGAAAGTACGTGCGCCGATTAAACTCAGTGGCGTCGTGGTGGGGCGTGTCGAAAGCATTTCGATTGATCCGCAAAGCTTTCGTGCCGTCGTGGGTATGAATATCGAAGCAAAATATACGATTTTCCCCAAAGACAGTTCTGCGGCCATTTATACCTCGGGTCTTTTGGGTGAGCAATATATCGGTATTTCGCCGGGCGCAGAGGATGCCGTATTGCAATCAGGCGATCGTATAGCCTTGACGCAATCTGCCATTGTTTTGGAAACCTTGATTAGTCAGTTTTTGTTCAACAAAGCCGCCGAGGGCGACAAGAAATAACGTGGGGTCAAGCTTATGAATAATCTTAAGTATCGTTTGAGTCCTGTCCTGCTGGCTGCATTACTTTGCACAACGCCGGGCGCTGTGTGGGCGCTGAGCGTCAATTTAGACCAGGCGGTGGACATGGCTCTGAACGCCGACCCGCGTATCAGGGAGCGTGAGGCGGTGGTCGAGCGCGCACGCGGTCTCTTGGATGAGGTTTATGGGCGCGCAGGCGTGCGTATTGATGCCAATGCGTATGTTTCGGCTGTTCCCGGCGTACAGGGCGGCATTTTTCAAAACGGTGCTACGACCTGTACTACCTGCACCCTGCGGGATGATGCGGGCAAATTTGATGACGGCATTTCAGTGTTAGCAGGTTTGCAGTTTGCCCTGATTCAGCCGCTGTTTACGTTTGGTAAAGTGGACAACTATGCCGATGCAGCCAGAAATAATATTCAGGTGCGCGAGGGTGATGTGCGCTTAACGCGGGCGCAAACGCAGTTGGACGTGCGTCGTGCGTATTATGGCTACTTGACGGCGCGTGATACGAAAGTATTTTTAGTCGATTTGCTTGCCAAAGTGGATACGGTGATTGCGGGGATTGAAAAACGCAAGGTAGCCGGCAAAACCGTTTCCGAAGGCAATTTGTACGCCGTGCAAGCCGTGCGCGGTTCGGTTGGGCGTTATCTCGCCCAGGCCAAGGCCATTGAAGCCGTGTCGATGGACGGCCTGAAAACCCTCGTCGGCGTACCGCTTTCGGCACAGTTGGACGTTGCTGACGCACACATCGAGCCGGTGGCGTTGCCCGAAGGTTCAGTGGATGAGATGGTCAAAGTCGCTTTGGCGCAGCGTGAGGAAATGGCGCAGGTTGAGGCTGGGATGACCGCCTTGCGTTCGCTGGTTAAGGCGCGCCGTGCTGAGATGTATCCTGATGTGTATGCCGCCGTGGTGGGTGGTGCGGCTGTTGCGCCGGGGCGGGATACCCTGGATAACCCGTATATTTTCG
>DYNM01000073.1 GCA_020721065.1 Thiocystis violascens
GCGCCGATCACCACGGCATGACGCTCGCGCGCGGCCTGCCCGGCGGGAAACCAAGGTGTCTTATAGGTTCGGCCTGTCACAACATGACACACGGTAGGAGCGGGCTTGCCCGCGAAGGCTTCAACATGCGGCTTTTCGCGGGCAAGCCCGCTCCTACAAGTCAACATATATTCGTGCCGGATCAATAGTCATCAAACTGGGTCGTTAGTCTTCGGAAGTGGTATCAAGACTTGTTCATCGCGAATATCCGCAAAAACCTCGCTCATAAACTCCGGCTTGGACAAGGCATAACCCTGCACATAATCCACCCCAATCGCTTCCAGCGCCGCCACATGCTCCATACTCGTCGCGTATTCAGCAATGGTCTTCATGCCCATGGCCTCAGCAATATGTTGAATCGACACCACCAAGGTGCGATCCAGCGGGTCATTCAACATATCGCGAACAAACGAACCATCAATCTTCAGACACTGTACCGGCAGGGTTTTAAGATAACCAAACGACGACATACCACTTCCAAAATCATCCAACGCAAACTGGCAGCCTATAGCCTGGATCTGGCGCATAAACTCCACACCTTGGCTCAAATAACTAATCGCCGCAGTTTCGGTAATTTCAAATCCAATCATCTGTGGGTCAATATTATTCGCCATCATTTCCGTGCGTATGTATTCCGGCATCAGCGGATCAATCATCGACAAACCGGAAAGATTGATCGCCACATGCACACGACCACTGGCGCACACCTGCGCGGCTTGGCGGAGTGTATGGCGTATAACCCAACGGTCAATATGCGGCATCACGCCATATCGCTCGGCAGCGGGAATAAAACTATCCGCCGACATAATGTCACCGTTTTGATTACGCAAGCGCAGTAACACTTCAAAATGTCGCCTATTCAAAGATTTGGCGGCAGGACTTACGGCATGAATTTCATGCACCATCAGCACGAATCGATCCTCACGCAGCACTTCGCGCAAACCTGAAGCCACCAGCATTTCTGCTCGCCGACTCAAAGTAACCGCATCATCCGCGCGGTACACATGCACCCGATTACGCCCTTCCTCCTTGGCCGAGTAACACGCCACATCCGCCGCACTCAATATTTCAGCGGTGGAGTGCAAATCACGACTTAGCATCACCAGACCAATCGACAGGCCGATCTGAAACACTTTATCGCGCCAGACAAAACGGAAATCATGGATGGCCTCGCGCAAGGCATTAGCAATATCCAGAGCATGCTCCTCTGGGCAATTGGGCAGCAACACACCAAACTCATCCCCGCCCAAGCGTGCGAAGACATCACTTTTACGCAAGTTCTGCTGCATTAAAAACGTCACTTGACGCAGCAATTCGTCCCCGGCCATATGCCCACTGGTGTCATTCACAATTTTGAATTGATCCAAGTCGATATACATCATGGCATGGTCGGCATGCGTATCGCTGTCGAGTTTTTCCATGTCGATGAGCTGATGCAGCTGCGTCTCAAAGTTACGTCGGTTTATCAAGCCCGTTAGGCTGTCATGATTGGCCTGCCAGTGTATTTCTTCCAACATTTCATGTTTGGCGCTGACATCCTGAATCGCCAGCACTACGCCACTTAACTCACCATTGACATCGTGAATGGGTGCTACCGTATCCGACACAAACACGCGCTGTCCAT
>DYNM01000074.1 GCA_020721065.1 Thiocystis violascens
TCTTCGGGACGAATCGGGCGAACCGTAATATCCGTGCCATCTGCCAATTGCCAATGCGTAACTAGATGATTTGGATAGGGATATATCGCCATATGCGCATAACGATCAGGCGACGGCGTGTAATAATCGACCACCACTCGCGCATCAACCGCAACCACCCCATTTTCGTCTGCAATCAAGGGGTTAATGTCCATTTCGTGCAGCCAAGGCAATTCACAAACCATCTCAGAAACCCGCAACAACACATTTTCAAGCGCGTCCATGTTGACTGGCGGCATTCCACGAAATTCGCCTAACATCTTGTTTATTCTAGTGTTTTGAATCAGACTTTTCGCTAAATAAAGATTCAACGGCGGCAACGCAACAGCTCGATCCGCAATGATTTCGACTTTCGTTCCGCCCGCGCCAAACGTGATGATCGGTCCAAAAATCGGATCACGAATCACCCCGACCATCAATTCACGACCATGACGTTTCGCGCTCATTTTTTCGACCGTCACGCCGTCCAAACGCGCGCCCGGACGATGACGCGCTGCATCAGCTAAAATCTCTTTAAAAACAGTGCGTACCGCTTGAGCGTTGTTCAAATTCAACCGCACGCCGCCCACGTCAGATTTGTGGGTAATGTCGGGCGAATTGATTTTCATTGCAACGGGCAAGCCCATCGCTTCGGCTAACACCAACGCTTCGTTTGGGGTTTTGGCAATCGCGGTGGCGATGGTGGGAATTTGAAATGCACCGAGCAAAGCCTTTGATTCCATTTCAGAAAGCACTTTTCGACGTTCGGTTAACACGCTTTCGATGATGATTTGCGCGCCTTCAACATCGGGTTCTTCCAATGTCCCCAACGAACCAGGCGTTTGCATCAGAAGTTTTTGATTATGATGATGTTTTGCCAAATAAGAGAATGCTTCAACCGCCGCTTCGGGCGTTCTAAAATCGGGAATCCGCGCTTGATTGAATAAGTTTCGACCTTCTTGGACTTCTTTTTTGCCCATCCAACAAGTTAACACGGGTTTAATACATTTTTCAGCAATTTCAACGACTTCCTTCGCAACCGCTGTCGGTTCGGTCATCGCTTGCGGGGTCAACATCACCAGCGCACCGTCGACATTTTCGTCTTTTAAAACAATCGATAACGCTAATTTATAACGTTCGGGATCGGCATCTCCAATCACATCGACAGGATTGCCGTGCGACCACGTTGGCGGAAGGACTTTGTTTAATTCTTCCATCGTTTTTGGGGATAAGGTGGCGAGTTGGATTTTTAATTCCGAAGCCCGATCCGCCGCCATTACGCCCGGTCCGCCGCCGTTTGTGATAATCGCCAAACGACGACCATACGCATGATAACGAGAAACTAAGGTTTTAGCGGTCGCAAACACTTGTCCGAAGGTTTCAACGCGCACCACGCCTGCTCGTTGCAGGGCTGCATCAAACGCATCATCACGACCCACTAACGCCCCTGTGTGCGATTGTGCGGCTTTTGAACCGGCTTCTTCGCGCCCAACCTTCATCACGATCACAGGTTTCATTCGAGCGGCGGCTCTTAATGCACTCATAAAAGTACGGGCTTGTTGAATGCCTTCGATGTACAAAATAATGCTGCCGGTTTGCGGATCAGAGGCAAGAAAATCAAGGACTTCCCCGAAATCAAT
>DYNM01000075.1 GCA_020721065.1 Thiocystis violascens
GATCCTAATGAATCTAAACACATTTCTTATAAAGAATTACACGCGGAAGTGTGCAAATTTGCTAACGTTTTGAAATCACGCGGCGTTCAAAAAGGCGATCGAGTTTGTATTTATCTTCCAATGATTCCAGAAGCCGCTGTTTCTATGTTGGCGTGCGCGAGAATTGGCGCAGTTCATTCAATTGTTTTTGGTGGATTTTCTCCCGAAGCACTTAAAGATCGGATTATCGATTCGGATTGCCGCGTGATCATTACTTCTGACGAAAGTTTGCGTGGTGGTCGTCGTGTTCCCTTAAAAGCTAATGCAGACAAAGCCTTAGAATCTTGCCCGAACGTTCACACTTCTATCGTCGTCGAACGCACTGGCGGCAAAGTCAATTGGAAAGAAGGTCGTGACGTTAAATACGGCGAATTAATGGCTCAAGCAGCGGCTGAATGTGAACCAGAATCAATGAGTTCCGAAGCCCCTTTATTCACGCTTTACACTTCTGGATCAACTGGCAAGCCCAAAGGCGCATTGCACACATCTGGCGGTTATATCCTTTACGCTGCCATGACCCACAAGTATGTCTTTGATTATCATGAAGGTGATATTTATTGGTGTACGGCGGACGTGGGCTGGGTGACGGGACATTCTTATATTGTGTACGGACCTTTGGCAAACGGCGCGACCACTTTAATGTTCGAAGGGATTCCAACTTATCCCGACGCAGGTCGTTTTTGGCAAGTCGTTGCAAAACATCAAGTTAACATTTTTTATACCGCACCGACCGCGATTCGTTCATTGATGGGTCAAGGCGAAAGTTTCGTTGATAAACATGATCTTAGCTCATTGCGATTGTTGGGAAGCGTCGGCGAACCCATCAACCCCGAAGCGTGGGAATGGTATCACCGCGTGGTCGGCAAAAACCGTTGCCCAATTGTGGATACTTGGTGGCAAACCGAAACGGGTGGAATTTTAATCACCCCATTACCCGGTGCAACCAAACTCAAACCAGGTTCTGCAACTCGCCCATTCTTCGGCGTTGTCCCAGCGTTAGTCGATAACGACGGCAACTTCATCGAAGGCAATCCCGCCGAAGGTAATTTAGTCATCACACGTCCTTGGCCCTCTCAAATGCGCACAGTGTACGGCGATCACGAACGCTTTATCCAAACTTATTTCAGCACTTACAAAGGCTTATACTTCACTGGAGATGGCGCACGCCGCGATGAAGACGGTTATTATTGGATCACGGGTCGCGTCGATGACGTAATTAACGTTTCTGGTCATCGCATGGGAACTGCCGAAGTTGAAAGCGCGTTGGTTTTACACGAAAAAGTCGCGGAAGCAGCGGTGGTTGGTTATCCACACGACATCAAAGGTCAAGGCATTTACGCTTATGTGACGTTGATGAGCGGCATCGAACCCACCGACGAACTCAAAAAAGAATTGGTCGCGTTGGTTCGCAAAGAAATCGGACCTATTGCATCTCCAGACGTAATTCAATGGGCACCAGGCTTGCCAAAAACCCGTTCAGGCAAAATCATGCGCCGCATCTTGCGCAAAATCGCCGCCAACGAAGTCAGCGCATTGGGCGACACCTCAACCCTCGCCGACCCATCCGTTGTCGACAACTTAGT
>DYNM01000076.1 GCA_020721065.1 Thiocystis violascens
ATTATATCGTTGTCGGCGCACCGGGCAGAGATGATAAGGGCGATAGTTCGGGCGGAGCTTATCTTTTCAAGCTGAATACAACCAACGGCAGTTGGGTTCAGCAGAAAATAAGTGCCAGCGATGGCGCTGCCGGAGATGCGTTCGGCACTTCGGTATCTGTTTCAGGCAATAATATCCTTATCGGCGCACCGGGAAAATCCGGCAACAAAGGCGCGGCTTATTTATTTCAATTGAGCGGAGCGCAGCAGCAAATACTTACAGCCGCCGCTGATGGTTCAGCCAATGATTATTTCGGCACATCGGTATCAGTATCCGGCGCAACCGCCATTGTCGGTGCAAATCGAAAAGACGGTGCCGCTGTTGATACCGGCACGGCTTATGTCTTTAAATATGACGGAGCAGCGTGGTCAGCAAGTCCTGATAAATATCCCATTAAAAATCAACTTTCTCCTGATGATCCCGCGCTTAATCCGAATGACTATTTCGGTGGGGCAGTAGGGACATCCGGCGATTATTTTGTTATCGGCGCAAGCGGCAACAAAGGCGCGGCATATATCAGCGCGACCTGTACAGCAGCATCGTGCAATTTTACGCCAACCATATCTTCGATTCCCGATCAATATGCAGGCGGCTCTTCGCCGATTCCTCTGTCATTTGCTGTCAGCGATGAAGAAAATGGAAATCTGACGCTATCTGCCACATCTGATAACACAACCGTTCTCCCGGCATCCGGTATCACGCTCTCAACAACCTCCGTGCCGGTGTCCAATAAAACCCCTGTTACGGTGAATATGACGCTTACGCCGGCAGCAGGCAAATTCGGGAAAGCCAATATTACTGTAACCGTAAAAGACAGCGCTAATAAGCAAAGCAGCAGAACATTTATGCTGAATGTGGCGCATGTGCCGGTCATCAGCACGATTGACGGTCAGACCATCAATGAAGACAGCAGCATGGGACCGATTCCGTTCACGATTACGGATGAGGATAAGGATTCCATGACCATATCTGTAACCTCATCCAATCCGAGCTTAACACCGGATTCAGGCATAAAAATCAACGGGGCTGTTTCGCCGTATTTTCTGAATTTAGCCGGTGCAACAACCGCAACGCTGAATCTGAGCATCACGCCGAAGCAGTATCAAAGCGGATCGGCAGTGATTACGGTAACTGCCAGCAAAGGCGGCGCGTTGACGGATCAGAAAACGTTCAATCTTACGGTGTCGTCGGTCAATCATCCGCCGACAGTAACTACGATCAGCACTCAGACGATCAATGAAGACGCTGTTTTAGGTCCGATTAATTTTACGGTTACGGATGTGGACGGAGACGCGCTGACAATTTCTGCCGCGTCAAGTAATACCAAGCTGATTCCGAATGCTAATATTCTGATTAACACCAAAGTTTCACCGGCAACGGTAACGCCGAATCCGACCGCAACGGTTTCGTTGAGCCTTACTCCGGCTAAAGATGCCAATGGCAGCATTTCCGGAGGTCCGGCAATCATTACGCTGACAGTAACAGATTCGGCAAATGCAACGGTCAAAACCACGTTCACGGTTAATGTTACTGCGGTAGCCGATGTGCCGGAATTTGGCGTTGTCAGTGATCAGGTGATG
>DYNM01000077.1 GCA_020721065.1 Thiocystis violascens
ATCTGCCCGCCGACTTTCACATAAGTTTTCAGGTGATAAGTGTTACCGGGTTTCAATCCGGTCACTGTCAGGCTGAAACTGCCCGCGCCGTAGCCCTCCGGTATGAGACCGGATTCGGAGCCGCCGAAGTGGGTTGCGGTGGTTGGCGGAATCCACCAGTAAAAGCCGCGCTCACCGATGCCGGTTCCGGTTGCATTTCCGGTGGCAAGAACTGTGCTGCCGGTGATGTTGCTGATGCCGGTCAGCGTTACGCCTGCGGTTACGGCGGTTGTCCCTGTGCAGTTCAGCGTGTATGTTGCCGGACTGCCCGTTGCATCATGCGTTACGGTAAGCGTGGCGGTTCTGGCTCCGGCTACAGAAGGCGTACACTGAATCGTTACATTCTGCGCCACGCCGCCGTCATTGATGGTGAAGCCCGAAGACGGCGTTACACTGAAATCCGCCGGATTTGTACCGCCGATGGCAAGACTGCTCACGGTCAGTGCCGTATTGCCGGTCTCGCTGACAGCCAGAGTGCTGCTTACAGGAGAACCGACTAACGCCGATCCTACACTGATTGTGCTGCCGGGCGCAGGCGTTGAGCCGTATCCTATAACTGGCGGAATCCATTTGGCAATATTGGAAGAAGGAATACCGCCCGCGGTAGTGAATTGTCCGCCTGTATACAGATTGCCCGCACTGTCAACCGCTAGTTCGTTCACATCGAAGTCCATTCCTGAACCTAGCGCGCTCCATGCTGACCCGTTCCATTTGGCAATACGGGAAGAAGGAATACCGCCCGCGCTGGTGAACTTTCCGCCCGCATAGAGATTGCCCGCGCTGTCAATCGCAAGGGCATGGACGCTGTTGTTCATACCAGTTCCCAGCGCGCTCCAAGCCGAGCCGTTCCATTTGGCAATCTTTTGCGTCGGAGTGTACCTCTTTGGTGGGGAGTATGATATACCGACATACAGATTGCCGGAATTGTCAAATACTATAGAATTTGTCCAATAATATACGGGAAAGCCGGTTTCCAATGCGCTCCAAGCTGATCCGTTCCATTTGGCAATACCTCCTGTATCAGCAACACCGCCCGCGCTGGTGAACCTTCCGCCTGCATACAGATTGCCCGCACTGTCAAACGCTAGTGCATTGACGCTGTCGTTCATACCAGTTCCCAGCGCACTCCAAGCCGACCCGTTCCACTTGGCAATTCTATTTGCAGATACGCCGTCTGCGGTGGTAAACCACCCGCCTACATACAGATTGCCCGCACTGTCAAACGCAAGGGCAAAGACATCGCCATTCATTCCTGAACCGAGCGCACTCCAAACCGAGCCGTTCCACTTGGCAATACGTATTGTATTAGCAACACCGCCTGCGCTGGTGAAACTTCCGCCCGCATACAGATTGCCCGCACTGTCAAACGCAAGGGCAAAGACATCGCCATTCATTCCTGAACCGAGCGCACTCCAAACCGAGCCGTTCCACTTGGCAATACGTATTGTATTAGCAACACCGCCTGCGCTGGTGAAACTTCCGCCCGCATACAGATTGCCCGCACTGTCAAACGCAAGGGCAAAGACGTCGCCGTTCATTCCTGAACCGAGTGCGATCCATGTGGACCCGTCCCACTTG
>DYNM01000078.1 GCA_020721065.1 Thiocystis violascens
AGCCCCGAAAGTAAGAAATTATTTTGTAAGCGCAACCATCGGAACGCGCGGGGGCACAATTCAATTATCAATTATCAATTATCAATTATCAATTATCAATTGACAATTATGAGTAAGTCCACATTTGAGCGAAATATAGTGCAACTGCGCACGGTGCAGGAAGCGGCACTGGCGAATTATAAGCGCACGGGCGATGTAACGCATTTGCGCACCGCCGAGCAGTGTTTGCGTGCCAAAATGAAACTGCGCCAAGAGCTTATGGCTTTGGGTGTGAAAAAAATTGAGCTAAAAACGCTATGCCGATAAGTGCAACGGACATATACGTGCTTAATGTGCGCGGACAGCGCAACGTGTGGCTTGCCCACAACGCCGTGCTGAATGCCTGCGAAATCAACGATGAGTATATGCGAATTGCGCGATTACGATTTTCAAATACAGTATCCGAATCGCTCCGTGAGCGCGGTTTTTTACCGGACACGGGCAAGGCGTGGCGTTGGGGGCGTGCAGACGGCTTGTTTTGGTATGCGCTAAATAGCATTCCGAACCGTGCACCGCGCTATTTTCGCGCGCTGTTCGGCACCGAGGAGAGCTACCTGCAACTGCTGAGCACGGCAGCCGTGCGCACGGAATACGATATTCTGTTTTACGAACTGTCGGCGTGGATAGAGCAGTATCACCCCGAATGGACAGCCGCCGTGGAAGCGGAAGCCGCAGACAGCCGCGAGGCACTCGCCCGCGCGTGCGCGGTGCTGGATTACAGCGTGCGCGCCCTGCAAACGGGGCAGGCAAATGCTAAGAAATACCGATTTTTTGAGCATCTGAGCCGCGTAGTGCAAGAGTTAGGCATCACGCATGTGCCTACCCACCCGGTGCGTTTGAAAGAAAAGATACTAAGCGCGTTCAACGGCACGAACATAGTGCAACTGCTGAAACCGAAAAATACCGGCAACCGCAATGCCGCCCTGTTCGACGATAACGACACCGAGCTTGTGAGTTGGATATATCAACTGCGGGGCATGGATGCCAACTTTTCGGACGCTTACATCATCCGAAAACTGCGCGCCGCTGCCCGCACGGCAGGCAAGCCCGTGCCGAGTGAGCGTTGGATAGGCAGCATCCTCGAAAGCCAAGAGGTGCAATATCTTGCAGCGGAAGCGCGGCAAGGGCGACGCAACGGTCGCAGTTGGCGGCACGGCAGTTACATACCCTTGCAAAACGCGCTGTATGCAGGCGACTGCTGGCAGGTGGACGGCACGCGCGTAAACTTTGTTGCTCACAAAACGGATGCAGGCACATGGAAACATCTCTACATTATAGCCGTGCGCGACGTGCACAGCGGCGACTTGCTGGGCTGGTCGCTCGACTATAAAGAAGATAGGTGGTCTGTCATGTCCGCAGTGCAATCGGCGGTGCAATACGCCGGGTATCTGCCGTTTGAACTCATTTTCGACCGCTTTCCGGGGCACAACTCGCCCGAAGGCAAAGACATGTTGAATAACCTGAAAGCCGCCGGCGTGCGTGTAAGCCTGGCACACGAGGCAACGGGCAAGGCACGGTTGGAGCGCGGTTTCGGCACGCTGCAAACCGTATT
>DYNM01000079.1 GCA_020721065.1 Thiocystis violascens
ATGCAATTGCAACCGGAAAAAAGATTGTGGTGTTAATCAATCCGCCGTATGCGGAATCTGGATTGGGTATTGGTGGCGGTAACAAGCGCAGCGTGGCAAAAACGAGATTTGCCGCAACTGCAATGGATAACTATGGCAAAGCCAGCAATGAATTGTTTACGCAGTGTTTAGCGCGAATTGCGCTAGAAATACCAACAGCAACTGTAGCGATATTCAGTAAGTTGAAGTATATCAACGCGCCGAATTTTGAGAAGTTTAGACAGGTTTGGAACGCTGAATATCTCGGTGGCTTTGTCGTGCATAGCAAGGCATTTGATGGCTTAAAAGGTGATTTTCCGATTGGCTTTTTGGTGTGGAAAACCAATCAAGTCGCTAGAAAAAAGCGATTGATCGGAGAGATTTCTATTGAAGTTTTTGATAAAAATACACGACCGATTGGAGAGAAAGTTTTTTACAATTTACCGAATGTCACTTTTCTTAACAGTTGGATCATTCGACCAAAGCCTAATAAAGCGGATGCTGTAGCTTTGAAAAATGCGGTTTCGTGCGCAACATCACAAATCAGCAGGACAACTTGGTCAGATGATGCAATTGCTTACATGCTGTGTGATAGCAATGATATGCAGCACGCCAGCCAAACAGCATTGTTTTCTTCTGTGTATAGAGTTGGGCATGATGGCGGTTTTTATGTCAATCCCGACAATCTTTGGCAAGCCGCCGTCATCTTTTCTGTGCGCCGTTTAATTAAACCCACTTGGTTGAATGACCGCGATCAATTTTTACAGCCGACGGGTGAATTAACGGATGAATTCAAACACGATTGTTTGATCTGGATGCTGTTTAACGGCAGCAATCTCACCGCCAGCGCCGATGGTTTAGAATGGAATGGGAAAACGTGGTCAATCGTCAACCATTTTATTCCGTTCACGGAAACCGAGGTCAACGCACCAGCGCGGTTTGAATCTGATTTTATGGTGTACTATTTGAAAGGCAAAAAGCAGTCATCTGAAGCAAAAGCGGTGCTCGCAGCAGGCAAACAACTGTGGCTGGCATATTTCGCTCAGGTTGATAATCACACTGTGCGCAGTGCATTAAAACTCAATCGCCCTGATGTCGGTTGGTATCAACTCCGCAACGCTTTGAAACAGCGCAATGTCAGCGGCAATGACTTGCCGGTGAGTTTTGCTGCGTTTGAATTGGCATATAAAACCTTGACCGATAAATTGCAGCCGCTGGTGTATGAATTGGGCTTTTTAAGACGATGAACACTATGATCACAGCCATTGATTCCGAAGCCGCTTGCAAGACACAACTGCCGCCGCAGTGTTTATTAGAGCACAGCGATAATTTCATTCCAGCGCATGAGCGCAGTTTTAAGGGCGCGTATTATACGCCGCTCACTGTGGTGGAGCGGGCTTATGACAAACTCGCCGAGGTGTTGGGAAAGAACTGGCAGCAAAACTATCTCGTCTGGGATATGTGCTGCGGCGTTGGCAATTTAGAAGTCAAGCATTCTAATCACCGCAATGTATTTATGAGCACGTTAGATGTTGCGGATATTGATGTGATGCGAGCAACGAAAACCT
>DYNM01000039.1 GCA_020721065.1 Thiocystis violascens
ATTTTATTTATCAGCACCATTGTATGGCTTGTTCGCAACTGCGTAACTCCTAGCCAATTAAAAACTGAAAAACTAAACGCGCTCCGCAATCACAATCGCCCGCAGCGGCGCTGGCAAACCTTCACGGGTACGACGTCCATCCGTTGGATCAAGCTGATCGGCCAGCGATTGAAAGCGCATCCACGCGGTTGCCCGTTGTTCATCTGTGGTTGTGCGGCTGACATCAAGCACCTGCACGCGCTGAAAACCGCAGCGCGTCAACCACAAAGTCAGTGCGGCCACGCTCGGAATAAACCACACGTTGCGCATTCCCGCGTAGCGCCCCGGCGGCACCAGCACCTGCTGCGCATTGCCATCAATCACCAACGTTTCCAGCACCAGCTCGCCGCCCGGTCGCAGCAGGCGGCGCAGCGTGTCGAGATGATCGAGTGGTGAACGGCGGTGATACAGCACGCCCATCGAAAAAACGGTATCAAAGCCAGTCAGCAACGGCGGTAAATCCTCCAGCGCCAGCGGCAGCACCGCCAATTCATCGCGCTGAAGATAACGCTTAATCGCCAAAAATTGCATCACAAACAACAACGTTGGATCAATTCCCAGCACCAGTGCTGCGTCTGCGCCGAGCATCCGCCAGCCGTGATAACCATTGCCGCAGCCGACATCCAGCACCAGCCGTCCGTCCAATGGCGCAATCGCGTTGGCGAGCCGCTCCCATTTCCAATCCGAACGCCATTCGGTGTCGATCTCCACGCCGTGAATGGAAAACGGCCCTTTGCGCCAAGGATGCAGCCGCTGCAAAGTCTCGTGCAGGCGCTGCGCGAGATCGGGCGCGAGTGGCTGCGCGGACTGGCAACCAACGCTGGCGCAGTTCAATGCAATCGTGTCTGGCGCGATCATCGGCAAGGCGGCGAGCGCCAGCTCCCAACGTGCTAAATCACCGTGCGCTCCGGTGCTCACGCGAGCAGCGGTAGCGGCTGCCAACGCTGCGCCCCATTCCGCCAGCGCCGTGCCGCGCAATCGCGCAAAAAAAGGTTGAAATTCAGTTATTTCCATGCAATCCACGCCACGAAATTGAGGCTTTGATACCAGCGCGTGATACCCGTAAAACCGGCTGTTTTCAAACGCTGCGCGTGGATTTCAATCTGATCGGGAATGAGCACCTGCTCCAGCGCCGCGCGTTTGCGGCTGATCGCCAGTTCACTGTAACCCTGAGCGCGTTTGAAATCGGCGTGAAGCTCAGTCAATAACGCGCCGCCGCGATCATTCGGCAGCGCGATTTTCTCCACCAAAATTAACGCGCCGCTCGGAATCAAACCGGCGCGAATCCGCTCCAGCAGCGCCAGCCGCCGTTCTGTGGCGATGAATTGTAGGGTGAGATTGAGTACCACCAGCGCGGCATCGTGAATCGGGACGGTTTCCGCATCGGCGCAGATCGGCGTGATGCGGGTTTCAAATCCCCCCAACCCCCCTTTTTCTAAGGGGGGCTTTTCTTCCCCCCTTTGGAAAAGGGGGGCAGAGGGGGATTTAAGCTGCGCAGTGAGTTTGGCGATCATCGCTGGCGCGTTGTCCACCGCGATCACCCGCACCGACGCCGGCGTTTGCCGCACGATGGCTTCCGTGACTGCGCCGAGCGAGCAGCCGAGGTCGTAACACACGCCGTCGGCTGGCACCAAGCGCCGCGCCAGCAAGCCGGTTAATTCCACCATTTCGGCGTAACCCGGCACTGAGCGCCGCACCATGTCAGGAAAAACTCGCGCCACTTCTGCGTCAAAACGAAAGGGGCGCACCGGCGCTGCGGCGCTATCAAATAAGTTGTCTGGTTCAGTATTCATGGCGCTAATTATGGGTTGGCGGGGCGCTGCCGTCATCAGATTGTCGCCAGCGCAGCGTGCTCAATGAATGCCTTGCAATCGGAATGAATGCCGGAAAATCAATTCAGCACTCAATGAGGATATTAACGGACTGGGGTTTTAATTCTAAATACGACATCTTTTTAATCATTCAACCGGTTATTGCTATGAACATTGTTAGCTATTCTTATGCTCGCACAGCTTTGAAAGCTGTATTGGATCGCGTGGTGCATGATGCTGATGTGACAATTATTAGCCGTCATGCGGATGAAGGTGATGCAGTGGTGATGTCGCTGGATCATTACAATAGTTTAATGGAAACTCTATATTTGCTTTCAACACCCGCCAATGCCAACGCATTAACCAAAGCAATTCAGCAAGATCGCGCCGGACTATCCCAATCCCGTGCATTATTTAATTCGGTCACGCCGAATTGATGACACCCATCGCTTGGTTGATCGTGCCAGCCGTCATCAAACTGCCGTAATCACACGCCGCCCACTTGCTAAGATGATCAACTTTCACCGCGCCGCTTTGGGATTTGCCACATGAACGCACCCACCGATGACAGCCTGCTGTCGCCTACCGACACCCTTGATCTGAGTGATCCGAGTTTGTATCTCAACCGCGAATTGACGTGGTTGGCGTTCAATCAACGGGTGCTGCACGAAGCCGATGATCCGCGTAACCCGTTGTTAGAGCGCGTAAAATTTCTCGCCATCGTCAGCAACAATCTCGATGAATTCTTTATGAAACGCATCGGCGGGTTGAAGCAGCAAATCGCCGCCGCTGTCCACACGCCGAGCCTTGATGGCCGCACCCCGCTCCAGCAATTGAAAGCCTGCCAGACCGCAGCGCGAGCGTTTCAAATGGAGCAACGGCGCATTGATGAGGCGCTGATTCTCGAACTGGCTGCGCACGACATCCGCATCATTCGCCATGCCGATTTATCCGCCGCCGCCAGCGCCCGTCTGCGCGAGTATTTCCGCGCCAACATCTTTCCGATGCTCACGCCGTTGGCGATGGACCCGGCGCATCCGTTCCCGTTTATTTCCAATCTCACGCTCAACTTGTTGGTCACGCTACGTTTTCCCGGCGGCAACGAGGTGTACATGGCGCGAGTGAAGGTGCCGGTGAGCAAAGATGTGTCGCGGCGACTGATTGCGGTGGACGGCAGCTATACCTTTGTTACGCTTGAAGATTTGATGGTCAACAATCTGGACATGCTATTTCCGGGCATGGAAATCGTCTCCTGTGCGCTGTTTCGCGTCACGCGCAACGCGATTGTCGAACCGGACGCGGAAACGGCAAATGATCTGCTGGAGATGATCGAAACCGAGCTGCGTGAGCGCCATTTCGCGCCGATTGTGCGGCTGGAGGTCGAGCCGAAAATGGAACCAACGCAGCGCGGCATGTTGGCGGCCGAATTGGGTTTGAATGAAGATGAAGATGTGTTTGAAATTGCGGGCATGATGGCGCTGCGCGATTTATTTGAATTAGCGGCAATTGATCAACCGGAATTGCACGATAAACCACATCGCCCAGTGGATCATCCGTTATTGGCGAATGATCGCCGCAATATCTTTCACATCATCCGCGAAAATGGCCCGATTTTATTGCAACATCCGTATCAACCATTTAGCACTTCCGTTGAACGTTTTTTGCGCACAGCGGCCGAAGACCCGAAAGTATTGGCAATTAAAATGACGCTGTATCGCACTTCGGCTGGCGCGATTTTAGATTCCTTGATTCAAGCAGCGCGGAATGGCAAACAGGTTGCAGTCTTGGTGGAATTAAAAGCGCGGTTTGATGAAGCGGCCAACATTCAATGGGCGCGGCGTTTAGAAGCAGAAGGCATTCACGTTAATTATGGCGTGATGGGATTAAAAACCCACAGCAAATTGATTTTCATCGTGCGGCGCGATTATGCGCAATTGCGGCGCTATTATCACATTGGCACCGGCAATTATCACGCTGGCACAGCAAAACTCTATACTGATTTAGGAATGCTCGGCTGTGACGAAGACATTGGACAGGATTTAACTGAGCTGTTTAATTATTTAACCGGCTATTCACCACCGCCGAGTTATCGCAAAATCCTCGCTGCACCCTACACGCTGAAACGTAGCATCATTGATAAAATCAACCGTGAAATCACGCATCAAAAGCGCACAGGCAACGGTTTGATTCAAATGAAGATGAATGCGCTGGAAGATGCGGATATTACTCGCGCCTTATATCGCGCCAGCCATACCGGAGTGCAGGTTGATTTAATTATTCGTGATACTTGTCGCTTTCGTCCGGGTTTACCGAATATCAGTGAAAAAGCGCGGGTAGTCAGTATTGTGGGGCGCTTTTTAGAACACGGGCGGATTATTTATTTTCATAACAATGGCGCGGAGGAGTATTACATCGGTTCGGCGGATATGATGGGGCGCAATCTCGATAGCCGCGTGGAAGTTCATGCGCCGGTAGAAAATCCTGAATTGCGGCAGGAATTGCGCTTGATTTTAGATGTGCAATTTGCCGATACGCGCTCGGCATGGGAAATGAATAGCGCGGGTGAATATATTCAACGCACGCCTATTGATGATAATACCAAGGGCGCACAAGAGACTTTAATTGAAGTGGCGGAAAAACGTCTCGCAGCGGCTGCGAAACACAAGGAAAAAAAGGTGCGTTCCAAGCTCTTGAGCCATTTTCAATGGCGTTTGCGGGATCGCAATCTTCGCAGCTAATACAGGTAAGCGTATGAAAGCACAGGTAAAATGGCTTGATGGCGTTGCGATGGTGGGCGAGTCTGATTCCGGTCACGAGGTGCTGATGGACGGGCCGCCGGAGCTGGGCGGGCGCAATCGCGGCGTGCGTCCGATGGAAATGCTGCTGCTGGGGATGGGCGGCTGCACGCAGTTTGATGTGTTGCTGATTTTGCGCAAAGGGCGGCAGGACGTGACCGCGTGCGTGGTGGAGCTGGAGGCGACGCGGGCGGAAACCGATCCGAAGGTGTTCACGCAGATTCACGCGCATTTCATCGTCACCGGGCGCGATTTGGATGCAAAGCGGGTGGAGCAGGCGATTCGGCTGAGTGCGGAAAAATACTGCTCGGCGTCGATCATGCTGGGAGCGACCGCGACGATTACGCACGATTTTGAGCTGCGCAGCGCGTAACTGCGCTGGTGTTGGCAAGTCGCAGGCAAACAAAAAGGAGTTAGGTTTTTTGACCTAACTCCTTGTTTGCTTTTGGTTTAATTTGGTACCGAGGGCCGGACTCGAACCGGCATGGTGTCACCACCGTCAGATTTTGAGTCTGATGCGTCTACCAATTTCGCCACCCCGGCAACGCGAGCGGAAATATACACGAGTCGCCGCCAAAATGGTACCGCAGTTGTGACTGATGGTTTACCACCACTTCGGCACCAAGATCAGCGCCCAACTCACCACGCACAAAGTGATGCTCACGAACACGGCAGCGGACGCAATATCTTTGGCGCGTCCAGATAATTCGTGCCGTTCTAAACCCACCCGATCCACATTCGCCTCAATTGCTGAATTTAATAATTCCACAATCGGCACAATCAATAAGCTGCCAATTAAAATTGCTCGTTCGGGTGGTGTTTCCCCTAACCACAGCGCCAGCGGCAATAATGGCACTAATAAAAACACTTCTTGACGAAATGCTTCTTCTAATTCAAAACAGCTTTTTAAGCCCTGCATTGAATAACGAAACGCATATAATACGCGCCGCCAACCTTTAACGTTTTGATTAGCCATCGGCATTCTCAACGGCATTCGGCGTCCACGCTAAATCCAATTGCCGCGCAGCGCGAACATCATCTAAACGGCGACGCGATAACGTGTGCGGCGCAGTTTTCAAACGTTCGGGATGTTCCTGTGCTTCTTGACGAATCGCAGTCAACGCCGCCACCAAACCATCTAATTCCTCTTTGCTCTCGGTTTCGGTCGGCTCAATCAGCAAACACTCCGGCACCAACAGCGGAAAATAGGTCGTCGGCGCGTGATAGCCGTAATCCAACAGCCGCTTGGCAACATCCATCGCCGTCACGCCCCAGTCTTTTGCCTCGCGTTTCAGCGTGATGATGAATTCGTGGCTGGCGCGACGCTGCGGATAAGCTGCTTCAAAACCAATGGCTTGCAATCGCGCCAGCAAATAGTTGGCGTTGAGCGTGGCAAATTCCGCCACTCGTGCCATGCCGTCGCGTCCCAACAAACGAGCGTAAACATAGGCCCGCAGCAAGATGCCGATGTTGCCGCCAAAAGCGGTCAAGCGTCCGATGCTATTGGGGCGGTCAACTTCGGTGAGCCAGCGATAACTGCCGTCGTCCTCGCGCTGCACCAGCGGCACCGGCAAATACGGTTCCAAACGCGGCGATACGCCAACCGGACCCGCGCCGGGACCGCCGCCGCCGTGCGGAGTGGAGAACGTTTTGTGCAGATTCAGGTGAATCACATCAAAGCCCATATCACCGGGGCGCACCTTGCCGAGAATGGCGTTGAAGTTCGCGCCGTCGTAATACAGCAGCCCACCAGCGGCATGAACGGTGCTGGCAATGGCTTGGATATTGCGATCAAACACGCCGACCGTGCTGGGATTGGTCAACATGATGCCGGCTGTTTGCGGTCCCACTGCTGCCGCCAGCGCCGTCAAATCGACATCGCCATCAGCACCAGTCGGAATCTCACGCGCCGTAAAGCCGCACATGACCGCTGACGCCGGATTGGTGCCATGTGCTGCGTCCGGCACCAACATTTCAGTACGCGCCAGATCGCCTCGCGCTTGGTGATAAGCGCGAATCATCGCCACGCCAGCAAATTCGCCCTGCGCCCCAGCGGATGGAGCCAGCGACACTGCCGCCATGCCGGTCAGTTCTTTCAACATTTCCTGCAACTCGTGCAAACAAGCGAGCACACCTTGACCGTGACTGGCGGGTGCCAGCGGATGTCGCGCTAAAAATTCCGGCAGCATCGCCAACGTGTGGCTGGCGCGGGGGTTGTATTTCATGGTGCAGGAGCCGAGCGGATAACACTGGGTGTCAATCGAAAAGTTCTGTTGTGACAAGCGCGTGTAATGCCGCACCACTTGCAATTCCGAGACTTCCGGCAAGTGCGGACGGGTGCGGCGTCGCCATTGCAGCGGAATGTCAGTGGCGGCTGGTGGGGCGAGCGGGGCTTGTGTGGGAGCGCGGCGACCGGGACGTGAATGGTCGTAAATCAACATGAGTACAATCCTGATTGAAATGAAGCGGGAGTTGAGTGGTTGAGTTGTCAGGCGATGAATTCAATAACATCTTTGTACGCGGAAGCAATTGCGCGTGGCATGGCACCCATTTACAGCACTTTGATGACGATCTTGTCGTTGTAACGGGAATGATAAAACGCAATTTTATTCCAGTACTTGCCAATGATCTCCTGTCCACATTTCACAAGGACGATAATTGGTTTTATACGCCATTTTGCGCGTTTCTTGAATCCAATAACCCAAATATAAATACGGCAATTGTAATAGTTGCAATAAATGAATCTGTGTTAATACTGCGAATACGCCGAGTGCTCGCGCTGCCAATGTTGGCTCAAAGAAGGTGTACACCGCTGACCAACCGCGCGGCAGCAAATCGGTGACGGCAACGCCAACCAATTCGTGATTAAGATGAAATTCCAACAGCCGTGTGTCGCCGCCCCAGTCCGCCAGCAAAAATTGGCGATAACTGTCCTCGGTCGCCTCGTCTGCCATGTTGCCGTCCGCATGGCGGGCACGCAGATAGCGGCAATACAACGCAAAATGTGCGGGTTGAAAGGTCGCAGCCGTCACGATCCAGGTGATGTCATTGACATTGCGCTGCCAAGTACGGCGTTGCGAGCGATTCGGCTGAAACGCAGCAACCGGAATCCGCAGCGGGACGCAGGCGGCGCAGCGCCGACAATCAGGTCGATAAACATGAGTGCCGCTGCGCCGAAAACCGCGCTCCATCAGGGTTTGATAGCTGGCGCTGTCAATGGTCGCCGTCGGATCAACAAAAACGGTGCGGGCAAGGCGTCCGGGGAGATATGCGCAGGGATGATCGTCGGTGCGATACAGCGATAAACGATGGGTGACGTGAGTCATGGCGCGGCGTCGCTTAACAGAATTCTGAGTGAATCAGTTGCAAAAAGTTGTCGGTTGTCAGTAAACAGCATGGTGATGACCAATCTCTGCCAACAAGTCGCCAGTGTCGCACAGCGGCAACCCCATCACGCCAGAATAGCTGCCGTCTAAATGCGTGATAAACAACGCGGCGCGACCTTGAATCCCGTATGCGCCCGCTTTATCACGCGGTTCTCCCGTCTGCCAATACGCTTCCAACTCCGCCTCCGTGAGCGTGCGAAAAGTGACGCGGCTGGTGTTTAAGCGCAGCCAGTGGCGCGATTCCATCGGCGTCGGCAGCGCCAGCGCCACTGCCGTCAACACCTGATGCGTGCGCCCGGATAACAGCCGCAGCATCGCCAGCGCCTCATCCCGATCACGCGGTTTTCCCAAAATGCGCTCATCGCAAAGCACCGCCGTATCTGCCGCCAGCACCGGCAACGGCGGGAGCGCCAGCACCGTGAGCTGGTCACAGCCGACTTGTGCCTTGGTCAGCGCCAGCCGCTGTACATATTCCGATGGCGACTCGGTTGGCAGTTGGCGCTCGTCGCAATCGCCGTCCACCACCGCAAAACGCACCCCAATCTGGCGCAATAATTCGGCACGGCGCGGTGAACGCGAGGCGAGATAAATCTGCGCTTCAGTCGCCGCGATGATAGGGATGGCCATTGAGCACACTCCAAGCCCGATATAATTGTTCCGCCACGATCACCCGCACCAGCGGATGTGGAAACGTCAGCGCCGATAATGACCACCGCTGCTCGGCGCGAGCCAGACACTCTGGCGTCAACCCATCCGCCCCACCGATCAACAACGCGCAATCGCGCCCGGCAGCCAGCCACTGGCGCAACTGCTGCGCCAATTGCTCCGTGCTCCACTGTTGACCGCCGCCATCGAGCGCGATAACGCCCGCACCTTTGGGGATCGCCTGCACCAGCCGCTGTCCCTCAACGGTACGCGCTAACGTCGCGCTGGTGGTTTTGCCCCGGCGCTGCGGCGCAATTTCAACCAGTTTTAACGCACACTCCGGCGGCAGCCGTTTGGCATATTCCGCATAACCCGCCGCAATCCACGCCGGCATCCGTTGTCCAACACTGATTAGATGAATCCGCATAATTTGAAAAAAATCACTTGCTCAAAAAGAAGACGGCGAACGTAAACGCTACGGATTGATCGGTTATAATCCGCTCACAGCGACAGAATCTGAATAGTGAGTCTATTCGCTGTTGCGGCAACTACGCAATGCGTGTTCAATTCACAAGACACTACGGAGAATACAATGGGACTTGGTGGTATCAGTATTTGGCAATTGCTGATTATTTTAGCAATCATTGTGGTGTTATTTGGCACCTCACGCTTAAAAAATATCGGTTCTGATTTAGGCAGCGCCATTCGTGGTTTTCGCAATTCAATGGCCAATGGCGAGAAAGAAGACGACGCGCCCGCAGCTCCGGCTGCCAGCGTTCATCCCGCAGCGGATGCCAACGCCACAGCAAAACCCAATCCGCTCGACAAGGATCGGGACACCGCAGCGCGGTCATAAACTGCTGACACAAATAGGTTAAGCCCATGTTTGATGTCGGTTTTTCAGAATTGATTTTAGTCGCTGTCGTCGCGCTGATCGTCATCGGCCCCGAACGGTTGCCCAAAGTCGCTCGCACCGCCGGGCTGTGGCTGGGGCGAGCGCGACGCACGCTCGGCGCGGTGAAACAGGAAATTGACCGCGAATTAAAAGCTGGAGAATTAGCTGAGATTCTTAAACAACAAGCGGTATCGCAGTCGGTGGAGACGATTGTGGAACTCACGCCGCCGCCATCCGCCTCAACTCCGGTCAGCACTGCTGCGCCGGTTACACCTCCGCCCCCAGCCGCAACGGACGTTGACATCACCCGTTAGCGTTCGCTCTTTTGGCAACTGGGATTCACCCGCTTGTTTCATTCCCATGACCGTCAGCAGTGCGCCCAGCGCGTACTACTGGCGCTATTGATCATTGTCAGTATTGACATGGTGAAAAGCTGGAGTGAAAACTCCAATATCACGCCATACAACTGCGTCAGATCACAGCAGAAACTGTGATTGATACCAGTAAAAACTGCCAATTGAAACACTAAAAATTTAGTTACAGAGGTTAAGCGTTTGAACGTGTTATCGCTTCAAAATTCGCAGCGCGTCATCATCGCCGCAGTTGCTATCACGGCAGCCTTGCTGCCCGTCACCGCCAGCGCCGCCACCGGTCTGCCGGAGCTCACAGTGTTCGGAATTCCCGTCGAATTCATCTTATTTGCCTGCACTTTGCTGGGCGTGGGGATGTTTCACCACCACACCTTGCCGGTGGCACTGAGCGGATTAACGGCAATTGTCTTTTATAAACTGGCATTTACCGGCTTTCACGCCGGCACTGGCTTGGCGGGATTAGCCGGACATATGGCGGGCGAGTGGGTGATTTTGACCAATTTATTGGGATTACTGCTCGGTTTTGCCCTGCTGGCGCGACATTTTGAGGACAGCGGCGTCCCATTGGTATTGCCGCGTTATTTACCAGCCGGCTGGCTGGGCGGATTCGCGTTACTGGTAGCAATTTTTGTGCTCTCCAGCTTTCTCGACAACATCGCCGCCGCGCTTATTGGCGGCACCATCGCTTTAACCGTCTTTCAACGCCGTGTCCACATCGGCTATCTCGCCGCCATTGTTGCCGCCTCAAATGCAGGTGGTTCAGGCAGCGTCGTTGGCGATACAACAACGACCATGATGTGGATTTCTGGTATTGCACCATCAGACGTGTTTCATGCGTATGTTGCCGCAATTGTTGCGTTAATTGTATTTGGAATTCCAGCCGCATTACAACAGCATCGCTTTTCACCAATTGTGTGCGATGTTCCTGCGGGAAGTCAGATTGATTGGCCGCGAATTGGTATTGTGGCGTGGATTTTAATTGCAGCGGTCACAACCAATATCGTCATGAATTCTGCTTTTAAGGATTTAGCAAATCAATTTCCGGTGTTAGGATTTGCCGTTTGGGTTGCGATTTTAATTGCAGTACCGCTGCGCAAACCAGAATGGAGTTTATTGCCAGAAGCAATCAAAGGCAGTTTGTTTTTATTAACGCTGGTCGTTTGCGCATCCATGATGCCAGTGGAACGTTTACCTGAAGCCTCGTGGTATTCCGCGTTCACTTTAGGATTTGTTTCCGCAGTATTTGATAACATTCCCTTAACTGCATTAGCAATTGAACAAGGCGGATTTGATTGGGGCATGTTGGCGTATGCAGTCGGCTTTGGTGGTTCAATGATTTGGTTTGGGAGTTCCGCAGGTGTGGCATTATCAAATCTGTATCCAGAAGCAAAATCAGTTGGCGCATGGTTGCGGCAGGGCTGGCATGTCACGCTGGCATATATCATTGGTTTTGCAGCGTTACTATTGACGCTGGGTTGGCAACCGCATGTTGCAACGCTGGCACCTTAAACATAGGCGCTAACGGGATTTAATCACACAACAACTGCACTTATTGTAGTGCAGTTGTTGTCTAAAATTTTCACCATCATCGTGAATTGAGTTGAGAACACACATGCACTATTTAAGTACTCGCGGCGGCATTACGCCTATTGGCTTCAGCGATGCGGTAATGATGGGTTTAGCGAATGATGGCGGCTTACTGATGCCGGCTGAAATTCCACACCTTGATAGCGCCACACTGCAAACATGGTCAACTTTACGCTTTCAAGAATTGGCGCTAGAGGTAATGACGCCTTTTATTGGCAGTGATATTCCGCGCCATGATTTACAGATGTTAATTGAACGCGCTTACTCACGCTTTACACATCCTGAAATAACACCAGTTGTTGACGTTGGCACACTGAAAATCCTCGAATTATTTCACGGCCCAACTGCCGCATTCAAAGATGTGGCGCTGCAATTCCTTGGTAACTTGTTTGAGTATTTGTTATCTCGCACGGGAGGGCAATTAAATATCATCGGTGCAACTTCTGGTGATACAGGTTCAGCAGCCATTGATGGAGTGCGTGGTAAAGCGGGAATTGAGATTTTTATTCTGCACCCTAAAGATCGCGTGTCGCCTATTCAAGAACGGCAAATGACCACCGTGCAGGATGCGAATGTCCACAATATCGCCGTGCATGGCACCTTTGATGACGCGCAAAACATCGTTAAAGCCTTGTTTAATGATCTGCCGTTCAAAGCGGCATACCAACTTGGCGCTGTCAATTCAATTAACTGGGCGCGGATTTTAGCGCAAACCGTCTATTATTTTTATGCGTGGGGACGTGTTACTGGTGGCGACGTTTCGCGCCATCTCAATTTTGCAGTGCCCACTGGAAATTTTGGTGATGTATTTGCGGGTCATTTAGCGCGGCGCATGGGATTACCGATTGACCGCTTAATCATTGCCACCAATCGCAACGATATTTTAACTCGCTTTGTGCAGACCGGTATTTATGCAAGTGGCGATACCGTACATCAAACCATTAGCCCCGCAATGGATATTCAAATTGCCTCGAATTTCGAGCGGTATCTGTATGATCTTTATGCCGGAGATACTGCGCAAATTCGGGCCTTACTCGCTGATTTTCAACAGACTGGGCGCTTAACAATTGATGCGCAACATCATCAACAAGTGCAACTTGATTTTGCTGCGCGTGCGGCAACCGATATAGAAACTTTGGCACAAATTCAAGCGACTGCTGCGGATAGTGGTTATATTTTATGTCCACATACGGCAGTAGGTGTTCATGCTGCGCACGGGCAACCCGATTGCGTGTGTTTAGCAACTGCGCATCCTGCTAAATTTAATGATGCAGTGTGTAATGCCATTGGACATGAAGCGCCTTTACCGCCTTCATTGCAAGGGTTAATGGAAAAAGAATCACGCTGTATTGAGTTGCCAGCAACGGTGACAGCAATTAAAGCGCATTTAGAAGCAACATTAGTTCCCATCGCATCCTAATTACGGTGCGTTGCGTTGTATCATGCAACGCAACGCACAAATAACCGCTTTTTCACGCGAATTGTGCAATAACACTGAATAGATTGAGAACCCAACACAATGACTGAAACTACTCGCTATGTGCGCATCCTTGATACAACTTTACGCGACGGCGAACAAACGCAAGGCGTCTCCTTTTCACCCGATGAAAAAGTCAATATCGCTAAAGCGTTATTAGAATTAGTGCGCGTTGATCGGATTGAAGTTGCTTCGGCACGAGTTTCCTCTGGAGAAGCTGATGCAGTAGCACGCATTGTCACTTGGGCAAATGAACGCGGATTAGCAGATCGCGTAGAGGTTTTAGGATTTGTCGATCATGGTTTAAGTATAGAATGGATTCGCAGTGCGGGCGGAAGTGTTATTAACTTATTAGCAAAAGGTAGTGAAAAACATTGTTATGGGCAATTAGGAAAAACACTTGAACAACACGTCATTGACGTGCGCAACAATATCGTTTTAGCACAACAGCATGGTTTGTCTGTCAATCTTTATTTAGAAGATTGGTCAAATGGTTATCGGGATGCTCCAGAGTATGTATTTGCATTGGTTGCGCAATTAACTGATTGCGGTATTGGGCATGTCATGTTGCCAGATACATTAGGCGTGATGACTCCAGATCGTGTTTTTGCTGCGATTACCGATATGGTGCAACGTTTTCCAATGTTGCAATTCGATTTTCATCCACATAATGATTATGGTTTAGCAACTGCTAATGTATTAGCAGCGGCACAAGCTGGTGCAGCAGCAGTGCATTGTACCGTGAATTGTTTAGGAGAACGTGCCGGTAATGCGTCCTTAGCAGAAGTGGCGGTCAATTTGCGCGATCAACTCGGTTTTGAGATTGGCATTGATGAAACGCATTTAGTGCGCGTCAGTGAATTGGTCGAATACTTTTCTGGTAAACGGCTGGCGGAAAATGCGCCTATTGTTGGCGCTGATGTCTTTACACAAACTGCTGGGATTCATGCTGATGGTGATAAAAAAGGCAGTCTTTATCACAGTCGGTTATCGCCAGAGCGGTTTGCGCGGCGACGCAACTATGCGTTGGGTAAATTAGCGGGTAAAGCATCGTTAGCAAAGAATTTAGAGCGTCTTGATATTGATTTGTCAGAAGAAAATCAACGCAAAGTATTAAAGCGCATTATTGAGTTAGGTGATTCAAAGAAGTCGATCACTTTAGAAGATTTGCCGTTTATTATCGCTGAAGTATTAGAAAGTAAAGATCATAATCACGCCGAATTATTGGCGTGTTCCGTTGCATCAACGCTGGATTTAGAATCTACTGCGAGTATTCGGCTGCGCATTGATGATGAGATGTATACGGCAGTGGGGGCAGGAAATGGTGGTTTTGATGCGTTTGTTAATGCGTTAGGTAAAGTCGTGAAGCGGCGCGGTTTAACGTTACCAACGCTGGTCAACTATGAAGTGCGTATTCCTAAAGGTGGACGTACTGATGCCTTGACTGAATGTAGTATTAGTTGGAATACAGAACAAGGCGAATTGCGCACTCGTGGAGTTCATGCTAATCAGGTGTTTGCAGCAATTGCTGCGACATTGCGAATGCTCAACATCATCATTCATCGGGGTTGTCAACAGTAGAGTTATCCAGTGCTTGAAACAGAGTGATAAGGCGTTTAGTAATTTATAGAAGTGACGCAGCTGCGATATAAGATAATGATTAAGTTGGCGGTTGTTAATTGTCCGTAAAAAACATGGTTATCCTTGATAATGGATACCCACCAACTTTTTTCAACTGCGTTACTCCTAGTTGAGTTTAGAGTTTAAATTTAAGCAGCTTCATGATTTTTGAAAATGACATTAGCAGCTTAAACACTACTAAATTACATAAACGATTGAAGAATATCGTGATGCTAAGTGGCTTGCAAACCAAAAGGGAACTAATAGTCGACTGTGTTAATGTCAAATTTCAGTGAACTAAAATAAGTGATAATTATGTCTCAGCTTAAACAGTTGCTACACACAGTTATTTTCAATACCGCGACTTTATTTGTTTGTTTTGTTTTATTGCTTGTTGGTGATGAGTCAAGCCAAGATTCATTGCGTCATTATACCAGTGGCGTGAATTGTCTCATTCATATCGCACCGCGTGAAGTAGTGTTTATTGATGCCAATGTGAGCAATTGGCAATTTTTGCGTGATAGCATTCCGCCACAAATCGAGGTGGTGGTATTTGATGCAAATACAGATGGTTTGGCACAAATGGCAATGTGGGCGCAAAATCGGGCGGGATATGATGCGATTCATTTATTTAGTCACGGTTCGGTAGGAACCCTACAATTAGGCGATTTTAGTTTGAATCAACATACAATAAACGCACGCGCTGAGGAATTGGCAGATATTGGCGCAGCATTGAACAAAAGTGGCGATTTGCTACTTTATAGTTGTGACGTGGCGGCAGGTCAGACTGGCAGCACATTTGTCAGTCGATTAGCGCAACTGACCGGTGCTGATATAGCAGCATCGAATAATTTAACGGGCAATAGTCAGTTAGGTGGTGATTGGTTATTAGAAACCCATTTTGGTCTCATTAAAAATAAAATGCTGGCGGTCAATGGATATTTACACATCTTAGCTGCTCCAACCATTGTGAGTACGCCAATGACTACTATTGGTCATCAAGCTGTTTACAGTTATGCACCTAAAGCAACAGATGCCGATAACCAATTGCTTACTTGGTCAGTAAAATCTGGAACAACCTTGCCAACGTGGCTCACTTTAACCGATACAATGGTCGTTTCAACTTTGGCAGGGCAAGCGCCTACTACTAACATCGAAACATCTGCCGCTGCTAGAGGAAATGGCGCATTTGTTGATGGTACTGGTAGCGATGCTCGATTTAAATTGCCTTATGGTTTTACCATTGATGATCAGGGCAACTTATTTGTTGCTGATTGGGAAAATGACGCGATTCGCAAAGTCACTCCAGAGGGAGTTGTCACTACATTTGCAACCGGTTTTGGTGAACCAAAAGATGTCGCTATTGGTCCAGATGGAATGCTGTATGTAGCAGACACGGGTACAGATGTTATTTATAAGTTAGATAGCACTGGCAATAAAACAGTTTATGCTGGTGTATCAGGATTATCAGGAAGTACTGAAGGAACACGTTTAGCAGCAAAGTTTAACAACCCAAATAGTCTTGTGTTTTATACTGATTCAGGTACGACCTATCTGTATATTGCAGATCGTAATAACGGTAAAGTTCGTGTCCTTAATATGGCTACTGATACTGTTTCGACACTAATCAGTGATTTTGATGAACCAACTGGAGTGTCAGTAGATAGTCGAGGAGATGTGTTTGTTGCTGAACGCGGTAATGGAACAGAAACTACACCAGGAACAGGATGGATTAAAAAAATCACGATGACGAGTCGTATCAGCGGCACTGTCAGCACCATCGCTACTTTGAACGAATCCAATCCTTATGATGTGATGATTGATAACTTTGATAACGTTTATGTTGCGGGCTGGAATGCTAACAAGATTTTTAAGCTAACACCAAACTTTAATAGAACTGTTTATACGTTGTCGATATTGGTTGGCAGTACCGCTGGACCACTGAATGACGGATTAAACTCAACATTTAGTCGTCCAATCGGATTAGGAACTGATCAAAATGGTTATGTTTATGTGGCAGATCACTATAATAATACTATTCGCAAAATTGAATTTGGATACCGCTTAACTGGAACTCCTACAGCCCCCGGAGTTTATCCGGTGAGCTTAACGGTGAGCGATGGTGACAATGAGATAGATCATCTTTTTACGATTATTGTTCCTGATCTGCCAGTATTTCAATCTGCCGCCACCAATACTGATGGCACAAAAGTGATCTTGACTTATGATGTTGCATTAAATGCAGCCACCGCCGCTACTTCTGCGTTTACCGTCAATGTAAATGTTAATAACAATGCAGTGACCGCAGTTGCTGTTATTGGTAGCACAATTGAATTAACACTCACCACCGCAATTGCTAATGCGCAAACTATCACCGTTGCTTATACCGATCCAACAACGGGTAATGATATGAGTGCCATTCAAAATACTGTCGGTGGTGATGCAATGAGTTTTACTGCAATCAACGTCACTAATAATGTGCCTGATACAACACCACCTGTTTTTGATGTGACGCCAGTAACCAGCAACGTGGGTGGAACGTCTTTAACGCTCGCTGCAAGTCTTAATGAATCCGGCAAAATTTATTATTTAATTGTTGCTGATGGTGAAACCGCGCCCACCGCTGCTGAAGTTAAAGCCGGTGCGAATTATGGCAGTGTCATTAAAATCACCAGCGGCAATAGCGCCACCAGTGGCGGCAATTTCGACGTAACTTTTAATATCACCAGTTTGACAGCCAGCACCGCCTATGACAGCTATGTTGTAGCCGAAGATAATGAAACAACGCCAAATGTGATGGCAACGGTGATAAAAATAGATGTAACGACCACTGCTTTTGTAGACATTGATGCAATTAATGCGATTTCAATCATCGAGTTAGCCGCAAGAGGTAATAGCTTTTTTTATGAGGTATTGAAAAATGCAGATGCTAGTGAGTTATCCAGATTAACCCTAGATCGTAAAAATCTTTTTGCCTTTGGTTTGACGGAAATCCAATTCCTAGAACTTAATGATCGAATTCAGGGGATGTATACCAATGCCGAGCGATTGCTCAATATGGCGAATTTACCACTGGATCAAATTAACACGCAGTTAATGGTGTTATTAATGGGTGCGCTGAATGCTCTTAGCGGAGCTGAGATTGCTACCTTGGGTAGTGTGCGCTTGGTAGAATTGATCAATACAGTTAATCTCGATTTTAGTTTGGTGCCCGACGATAAAGTTGTGGATATTTTAATCAATTTACCCGTTGCGGTTATTCCCCAATTGCAGAGTGCTGTGACTGCTGGGATTTTCGATGCGTTAGACGATGCTCATTTAGTGGCATTGCCGCTGATAGTTAAAAATAATCTGATTTTTATTTTCAGTGAAACCGATTTTTTAACCCGCAATGATCGAATTCAGGGGATGTATACCAATGCCGAGCGATTGCTCAATATGGCGAATTTACCACTGGATCAAATTAACACGCAGTTAATGGTGTTATTAATGGGTGCGCTGAATGCTCTTAGCGGAGCTGAGATTGCTACCTTGGGTAGTGTGCGCTTGGTAGAATTGATCAATACAGTTAATCTCGATTTTAATTTGGTGCCCGACGATAAAGTCGTAGATATTTTAATCAATTTACCCGTTGCGGTTATTCCCCAATTGCAGAGTGCTGTGGCTACTCGCATTATCAACGCCCTCTCGGCTGCATCTTTGGCAACATTACCGGAAAATTTGCGGGTGGCGTTGGTGCAGGCCAGCAAACTCGCCACTGTCACGACCCTAACCAGCGTGCCAAATCCCTCAATCTATGGCAGCAGCGTGACTTTCACTGCCATCGTCTCACCCGGCGCTGCGACCGGCACAGTGGACTTCAAAGATAACGGCAACAACCTCACTGGATGCAACAGCCAGCCCTTGAACAGCGGTGCGGCGACTTGCGTTACCGCCAGCTTGAGCGTAGGCGCTCATACCATCGCCGCCACTTATAGCGGTGACAGTCAGCACCTGATCAGCACCGGCAATCAAACTCAGACCGTTAGCAGTGGCTATACACCGCCACCCCCGCCCGATCCTGCACCAATTACGCCGCCAATAACACCACCGGTTATTGAAGTGCCAATTGTGACGCCACCAGTTATTGAGCTACCAATTATTGAAGCGCCTATTAATTCTGATACCGATAATGATGGTCAAGATGACGCAATTGAAGCCGGTCGTGATAATGATAATGACGGCATTCCTGATAATCTTGACCCGAATGACGACAATGATGGTATTGATTCCGTAATTGAAGCGCAGGTGCCACCGCGTCCAAATGAAAATGGCGATGTTGTGATTGGTGACGGTAATGGCGATGGCATAACTGACACATTACAACCCAATGTCACTTCATTACCATTTTTACACACGGATACGGCAGTAACTAATCCTGGAAATGCACCGCCAGTATACGTCACTTTAGCTGCAACTGGACTGAATAACGACGGTGTAAAGTTAACCAATGTATCACAAGAAGATGCGCCGCCTGATTTACCAGATGATCCAGCAGCGCCACGACTTCCATTAGGGTTAATTCGCTTCACTTCTGAATTACCGCCCGAAGCTGATAGTCAAAACTTTGAATTAACTGTACCGGCGGCGATAGCAACCAATGGCTATTGGAAACAAACTGCTGGTGGCGGTTGGGCGAATTTAGCCAGTGCTGAATATGGCGGTTCAATTGTGACTGATGAACATGGCACACAATTGAATTTTACCATTCAAGACGGCGGACCATTTGATAACGATGGCGCTATCAACGGTAGCATTAGTGATCCGGGTGGCCCAGGCTATATCGGCGCTTCAGGAATAGTATTTCTGCCGCGTAACAACGGATTAAGCGTTTTTGAACGCTTAAAAATCTATGGTCAACGCGGTCAAGAAGGTGTGCGCTTAAATCGCGGCATGGGTACTATTTTAGACCAAAACATTGACGGCATTGTCTTACCAAAGACATTAGATCAATACGAATGGCGGCAAATGGGTAATTCTGCGCGAATTACGGGCACTGATTTAGAAGCAACCATTACCGTGCGCGAAGGCATTGGCACTGAGATATTATCTATCGAAGGGTTATTGTATTTGCGCTTGTTAGGAACAGAGATGTATTTAGGTGATCAACTTTTAAATAGCACTCCGCAACGTTTTACGGCAGCAGTGTTCAATGAAAGTTTGAATACCACAATTCGTGCCGTTGATGCCGAATTTTTCCCCAACACGCAACCCAATCGGGTCTTTTTATCTGCGAATGCACGTTTTACAGCAGCGGAAGACGGAAATTTTTATGGTCAAAAAGGTTACGAGACTGTTGTCATTCACAATCCAATCAACTGTACGCTAGATCAAAACATTGAGCGGGTTGAATTGAATGATTCACTGACAGCGTATTCAGTTCAGCAACAAGGCAATACGTTAGAAATTCAACGCGACGATCATGATGCGCTCATTAAAATTGCGATTAACCCCAGCGTCAATGGCACACTGTTAGTCTTTACTGATGACAACGTTTTTGTCCGTTTGTATAGCGGCGGGCAACTTTTTATTAACGAGCACTCGCTGGTTCCAAATACTTGGTTGCGGTTAGAAACGACCGTCATTGACAAATAGCACTTGGATACCACGAAAAAACCCGCGCCTCATTCAAATGAGTGCGAGGTTTTTTATGTGCTTGGCGATCAATACTGTAACAAAATAGTGACATTTTTAAGCTGTGCCAGAATACAAACAATTGCAGGGACAAATTATAATGACTACATATCACACGGATTTTTATCTTTGGACGCAATAGCAAGCCGGTTTATTGTCAGCATTGGATACCGCGTATCTTTTGAAATGGATTATTCAACCTGAACGGCGCGGTAATAGTTGGCGCTTGACAATTAAAGAACAACGCCGGCGTCTTGATCGCTTGTTATGCAAAAATCCATCCTTGCAAGCGCGATTATCGGAAATCATCACTGAAGTCTATGGCGATGCGGTGTTAATGGCAGCGCGGGAAATGGATTGCGCGGAAGATAATTTGCCAGCGGACTTACCGTTTACTATTGAGCAAGTCTTCACTGAATGGTGGCCAAATTAAATCAGTGGTGATGCGCAATAACACTCGCTACCAATTCAACACACGCGAGTTTTTTATTCGAGCAGTATCAACAATTCATCGCGTCCATTGCTCCGCAAAAGCGACAATATCGGCAGCGGGCTTAATCGAAGTTTTGTTGATCGCTGTTGACAGCTTTTAATGATTGTGGTCTTCTATGGTGCAAGAGGCGTGACAACCTCAAATACAGGCGGAAGCGCCCTCCGATAGACGGGCATTTTTTATTCTCAATCGGTTTTC
>DYNM01000080.1 GCA_020721065.1 Thiocystis violascens
AACTGCGGCGCAACACGGCACGAATGCGCGCTTGCAACTCACGCGGAGAAAATGGTTTGGTAATGTAATCATCCGCACCAGCCTCCAGACCGGTTACTTTATCTTCTTCTTCGCCACGCGCCGTCAGCATGATAATTGGCACATCGCGCGTCAACTCATCACGCTTGAGGCGGCGCGCCAGCTCCAGGCCACTCGCTCCTGGCAACATCCAATCCAGTAGAATCAAGTCGGGAAGTTGGTGCGCAAGGCACTCAAACGCCTCTGAAATATCACCGGCTTCGGTCACTGTAAATCCAGCGCGCCCCAAGGAAAACCCCACCATTTCACGAATGGGTTTCTCATCTTCAACAATTAAAATATTCTTGCCGCTCATCATCCTTCCCCGGAAAAATGCAATCATTCAGGCCTGAGTCAGCATGATGATGCACAGGTTGTCGCACATAGTGTTGTTATTTACGACAATCAAGTGACGATTGAATGACAGCAGACAAAGATTTTATTGGTTTTTGTCATAAAAGGACTTAAGCAAAATTGGTTTTTAGCCCCCTCTCCCGCGAGGGGGGAGGGAGAAAATCCGGGTTTTGCGTAAGTCCTAATAAATCATCTTTCATATTCAAGAGAGCACCCCGCTATGAACCTTCCCTCTCACCTATTGATAGCCCAAAATGTCAGCCTTGCGCTCGCCGAAGACGTCGGTACGGGTGACGTTTCGGCCATGCTGATCGACGCAAGCACTCAGGCCCATGCACAGGTCATTACCCGTGAACCCATGACGCTTGCGGGTCTCGCCTGGTTTAACGAAGTATTTACTCAGCTTGATCCGCAGATTCATATCGAATGGACGGCAAGCGATGGCGACCACCTCGCTGCCAATGCGTTGCTCTGCACCTTGCGCGGTTCGGCGCGCAACATCTTGACGGGTGAGCGCAGTGCATTGAATTTCTTACAAACGTTATCGGCCACCGCTACTAAGACGAATCATTTTGTGCGCCTGATTAACGGCACGAATGCACGGATTCTTGACACCCGAAAAACCCTGCCCGGCCTGCGTTTAGCGCAAAAATATGCCGTGACCTGTGGCGGCGGCTGGAATCATCGTTTGGGTTTATACGATGCGATTTTGATTAAGGAAAACCACATTGCAGCCGCTGGCGGGATGACCGCCGCGATTGTACATGCACGTCATCTCTACCCAGACGTGCCGCTGGAAGTTGAAGTGGAAAACCTCACCCAGCTTGAAGAGGCGCTGATGGCGGGTGCGCCACGCATTTTGCTGGATAATTTTGATTTAGTCGGCCTGCGCCAAGCAGTTCTGCTTACCCGTGGGCAAGCACATTTGGAAGCCTCCGGCGGGGTCAACGAAAACACGGTGCGTGCCATTGCCGAAACTGGAGTGGATTTTATTTCCATTGGTGTGCTGACCAAGGATATTCAGGCGATTGATTTGTCAATGCGTTTTACAACGGTTTAAAGACCCATTTGAGGCAAAAAAGTATCGTAGGCCGGATAAGCGCAGC